>NZ_JBJQIK030000002.1:0-768066 GCF_045984285.3 Pseudoduganella rhizocola | reverse complement strand
GGCCGGGTGTGTGGCCGAAGCTGGAGCTGGCCTTGATGCCGGGCACCAGCTCGGTGCTGCCTTCGAAGGGCTGGAACTTGCCGGCATCCGCATACGGGCCGAAGGCGCCCATCGCGCCCTGGAAATAGCCTTTCTTGTCGGCCGGCGCTTTCTCCAGGTTCACCTTGCTCAGCCAGAAGTCGGCGTCGCGCTTGTCGGCGCGCACCACCGCGTTCGGGAAGGCCGCCTTGTCGCCCAGCACCAGGCCGGAGGCGTGGTCCGGATGCATGTGGGTGATATAGATCTCGTCGATCTGCTCGGGCTGGTAGCCGGCGGCTTTCAGGTTCGCGATCAGCTTGCCCAGGGTCGGGCCGAAGGCGCTGGCGGCGCCCGTGTCCACCAGCACCAGCTTGCTGCCGGTGTTGATCAGGAAGGCGTTGACCGAGGTTTCGATCGGCGCTTTCAGGAAGCTTTTCTTGAAGGCGGCTTCGGTCTTGGCCGGTTTGGCATGCAACAGCTTGTCCATCGGCAGGTCGACGGTGCCGTCGTTCAGGACGGTCACTTCGAAGTCGCCGAGCATGGTGCGGTAGTAGCCGGGCGCCTGGGTCTTGACCATGGGCGCGGCGGCGAAAGCCAGGCTGCCAGCCAGGGCCAGCGCGGTAAACAGTACGGTGCGGCGGGCCGCGAGAGTTTTCATCATTCTGAGTTCCCTATTCTGGATATTGCCGGGAACGCTAAGATAGCGTAAACGGCAAGATTCCGTCAGGGGCTCAGAAATTCATCGGCAGCCGCACGGAAAGCGTGATATCGGGTGTGTCGCGCGTGAGGCCGGCGCCGACCGCCACGTTCAGCGTCCGTTTGGCGTTCAGGCGGTAGGAAAATCCCATCAGCAAGGTGCCCAGCTGGGTGCGCACCGAGCCCGGCACCACGGCGCCGTTCTGTTTGGTGCGTCCCATGGACGCATGGTCGTAGCCCAGGCTCAGCGAGGCGCGTTCGTTCAGCGCCAGACCCATGCCGAAATTGAAGCCCACCACGCCGCCCGGCTTCACCTCGCCCAGCGGTTCGAATTCCCCCGCCAGCACCTGGCGGCTGAGATTGCTGCGCTTGAAGTTGTGCAGGTAGCTGATGCTGCCGAAGAAGATCGCCGGGTCGCTCGGGAACAGCCAGGTCAGGTTGGGCTGGAGGCTGTAGAAGCCCGAGCCGGTGGGCAGGTCCAGCGGCAGGCCGGTGCCGCTGGCGTTCTCGCCCACGCAGCGCCGGGTGCAGTCGGTGACGACTTCGAAGGGATCGCGCCCGGTGCGGGTCTTCACGCGCAGGCCGGCAATGTAATACGGCTTGTCGACGCCGCCGTCGTTGAGCTGGTGGCGCAGCGCCAGTTCGACGTCGCCCAGCGCCTTGCCGCTGGTGTCGAATACGCGCTCCACCGCCGTGCCCGTGAACAGCTCGCGGCTCACGGTGGAGTCCGAGCGGTAGACATAGGGCAGGCGGACTTCGATCTCGGTACGGTTGCTCAGGCCGAAGCGCCCGGCCAGCGTGCCGGTCACGGTGTTGCGCTTGACCTCGCGCACATCGATCAGGCCGATCAGCAATGCGGGAATGATGGTGTAGCCCACCAGCGCCACCCGGTTATTGGAGGAATAGCCGAATTGCAGCGAGGGTTCCAGCACATACTTGCCCTTGGCCGTCAGCACGCCGGGCGCCTCGAAGATGGGCGCGACTTCCGGCGGACGCCCGTCGCGCCGCGGCGCCTGGCCCACGGTTTCGCGCGCCGGGGCGGCCGGAGCGGCTTGTGCCGGGGCGGCCGGCGTGGCTTGCGCCGGCGCCGCCTGCTGCGGCCCGGCGCCCCGCTCCGCCGCCAGCTGGGCGTCGCCGAGGCGGCGCTGGGCCGCCAGCTCGGCCTGCAGGGCCTGCAGCAATTGCCGCTGCGCCGCCAGTTCCTGCTTCAGTACCTTGAGTTGCGCAGCGAGCTCGTCGGCCGACCGGGGGTCGGCCGCCTCCTGCACGGCGAGGGCAATGGGACTCATGATGAGGGCCAGGCCGATTGATCCGGCGCGCAGGGTCTGGGCAAGCTGCATGCTGTACGTCCTCCTTGTTGTAGCCGCGCTAGCGCGGCGTCACGGCTTGCGACAGGCTCTGCCGCAAGCTGTCGCCAAAATTCAGGCTGGTCAGCGCCGACAGGCTGTTGACCGTGGTGTTGATCGTGGTCTGGCTGCTGATCAGTTGGCCGTTCAGGCTGTTCTGCACCAGCAGCGGTTCCAGCGCTGCGCTGCGCAAGGCCTCGACGGGCAAGGCGCGTCCCAGGTCGGGCAGGTTCAGCTGCCGCTCGGCCACCACGGCGCCGTTTACGCTGACCAGGCGCTCGATGCTCAGCGCCGTCACCAGCGGCGGGCCGTCGAAACCGCCGCGCGCTTCGTCCAGCGCGGCATCCGGCACCGGCACCCAGCCCGCTAGTTCCTCGCCGCCCACCGGCAGGGCGGCGCACAGCAAAAGGACGATTGCAAGGCGTTGCATGCTCTTTCCTTAAAATTCACCGTTGCCAAGCTTGGGCATGGTGACGCGCCACAGGCTGTCGCGCTCGATGACCTCGCCCGGCGCGACGCGCGGCGCCACCTGCCAGTCGCGCGCCGCGTTGAACGCCGGTTTGCCGGGCCAGCCGTGGATCACGAACAGCAGGCGGTTCTGCCAGATGCTGTCGAAGCTGCTGCGCGCGATGGCGCGCGTGCCGCCGGACGGATCGCCGATCAGCACGCGCTGCGCCTGCACCCCCTTGACCACGACGAAGTGCCGGTAGCCGTTCTCCATCACCAGCACGATGGCGGGAAACTGCGCCTCGGCCAGCTTGTCCAGCGGCTGCTGGAAGCCATCCGCCATGAAACCATGGGCAGCCAGGAAGCGTTTGATATCGAGCAGGGAAAAGCCCTGCTGGCGTATCTTGGCCTGGTCGCCCTGCAGGAACATTTCGCGGAAGGCCTGCTGCTCCGTCACCGGATAGTTGTAGTGGTAGCTGAGCAGCGTTGCCACCGCGGCCGAACCGCAGCTGAAGTCATACTGCTGGCGCACGGTCGTCAGGAAGCGCGCCTCCTTGAGGCTGGTCACGCGGAGCGAATAGCTGGCCCCGCCCACATTGGGCAGCTCCACTGCAGCGGCCTGGGCGCCGAGCAGGCATCCCGCGAGGACGAGGCGCAGCTTCATTTCATCTGTATGTTGACGATGGTCGCGTTCTGGATCAGCACATTGGCCCCGGAATTCTGGATGACCATGGGCAGCCCGTTCGCATTTGCAAACGCGCCGTCCGAGATCAGGTTGGCGCCGGTGACGACATTGGTGGCGCTGTTGCCGCTGACCGTGCCGCCCAGCTTCATATCGCTCCACGGGCGGTCCGTGCCGCCCCGCTGCGCCTCCAGCTGCTGTTCGGGCAGTGCGCCCGCCGGCGCCGCGGCAAGCCGCGCAGGCAGCATGCCCTGCAGCAGCGCCGCCACCGGCAATACGGTTGCCGGTGGCTCCGGTACCCCTGCCGCGCCCGCCGCCAGCGGCAGGCACAGCAGAGACAGCAGGACGGTCCCGGCGGACCGGCCCTGCCGCACCGGCGCCGCATGGCGCCGGATGGTACGGAAGGCGTTCATCTGCTGCCCACGGCCAGGTTGGCCTGCACGTTGACGCTCTGCTGGATCAGCGAGGAGAAGCCGTTGTTCTGGCTGACCACCATGATGCCCGCCGCCGACTGCCCCACACTGCTCATCGTGTTGGACATGTCGAAGGTGCCGGCGTTCACATTGTTGGTGCCGCCGGCGCCGCCGGTGCCGCCCGCGCCGGCGCCGCCCGTTGCCGTGCCCGCCGTGTTGGCGCCCGTTGCGCCGCCTGCGCCGCCGGTATTGCCGCCGCCGCCGGCGCCGCCCGCACCGCCGTCACCGGCCGTCGCGGTCCCGCCCGTCGCTGCCCCGCTGGTGGCCGCGCCGCCCGTGCCGTCGCCGGCCGCCGCACCGGCGCCGCCGGTATTCGACGCCAGGCCGCTGCTGCCGCCCGTGCCGCCGGCCGCACCGGCCGCACCGGCGCCGCCCGAGGCCGTGCCCGCACCGCCGGCCGCACCGCTGCCGCCGGCGCCGCCGGTGCCAGCCGCGCCGGCGCCGCTGGTGCTGGCGGTGGCCGCGCCGGCCCCGCCGGCACCCGTGGTATTGCCGCCGCCGGCCGCGCCCGCACCGCCGCTATTCGAGGCGCTGGCTCCCGATCCGCCCGCAGCGCCGGCCCCGCCGCTGCCGCCCGCAGCGCCGGCCCCGCCGGTTCCGGTGCCCGCCGTGGCGGTGGCCGCGCCCCCGGAGCCGGCCCCGCCTGTGCCGGCTCCGCCGCCGGCGCTGGTGGTCTGGTCACCCATGGTGGGCGGCGGACCGGCCGTTTCGCCGCTGCCGCCGCTGACGGTGCCGGTGGCCGTGGCGGGGCCGCCGCTGGCGCCGCCGCCGCTGCCTTTGCTGCCGGCCCAGGCGCCGCCCACTTCGGCATAGCCGCCGGCGCCGCCGGCCCCGCCGCTGCCGCCGCCGCCCCCGCTGCCGCCCTTGCCGCCGCTAGCCCAGCCGGTGCGGCCGCCATCGCCGCCGTTCGCGCCATAGGCATTACCGCTGTTGCCGCCGGATCCGCCGGTCGAATCGCCGATGCTGCCGCCGCTGCCGCCGCTGGCGCCGCCGCCGGCCCCGCCGTAGCCGCCGCTGCCGCCCGTGCCGGCGCCGCCGGCGCCGCCGGCCCCGCCATAGCCGCCGCTGCCGCCGGCCCCGCCGGCGCCGCTGGCCGCGTTCGCGGCATACCCCCCGCTGCCGCCGCTGCCGCCTTCACCCTTGCCGCCCATCACATGGCCGGTGGAGGCATTGCCGGCCGTGGCATAGGCGCCGTCGCCGCCGCGTGCGCCGTCGCCGCCATGGGCGCCGGCGCCGGAGCCGCCCTTGCTGTAGGCATCGCCGCCGGTGGCGCCGCCGCCGGTGCCGCCATAGCCCTTGCCGCCGTTGGCGCTGCCATGGTTGGTGGCCATATTGCCGATGTTATTGATCTGGTTGTTGGTGACGGTGCCGGACAGGCTGCTGGTCGCCGTAGCGCTGGACGAATTGAAGGAGTCGCTCAGTGTGGCGGTGGCGGTGGCGCCGTTGTTGGCGGCGGCGGCCCCTTCGGCCAGCGCGCGTGCCGCGCCCGAGCTGTTGTTGTTGTTGTCCGCCGAACTGGTGTTGGTGCTGGAGTCCTGGCTGGCGGTGCCGGCCCCGTTGTTTTGCGCCCCCGGGCCGGTCTGCGTGACGCTGGGATCGGTCGATTGCGCATAGGCGTTCGCGCTCAGCGCCAGGGCAATGGCGGTAGCTAACATCGATTTCTTCATGTTATTCCTCGCTGAAATGATTGGGGGGGGAGAACGACCGGCCGCCGCCCGGCGCACCGGTTCCCGCCTCCTGTCGCAAACTTGATGCCAGTCGGGCGCCCTGATGCATAAGCACTTGATATTGCTGGCAAATTTGTAGGAATATGCCCTATGTGGCAGCGGAATGCGCGCCTACGCCGGGTCCGGCTGTCACGGGAACGTGACGCGGACGCAAGCGCGCGTCATAGGAGAAGTGGAGATTGCGGTCCTGTCACAGCCGAGTGACATGGAGACACAGCCATACCGCGCCTCAGGCCTCATCCTGCGCTGCGCGCTTGCGGGATGGCAGCTCGATGCTGTGTTTGGCCAGCAGGCGATACAAGGTCATCCGCGACACGCCCAGTTCGCGCGCGATCGCCGTCATGCTCTTGCCGGCGCGCAGGCGCGCTTCGATGGCGCTGCGTTCGGCGCGCACCCGCGCCCCGTCCAGGCATTCCTGCAGCGCCGGCGCCGGCTCGTTGTCCAGGCCCAGGTCCTGCGCCAGGATCAGGTGCCCTTCGGCCATCACGGCGGCCCGGCGCACCCGGTTCAGCAGTTCGCGCACATTGCCCGGCCAGTGATGGGCCCGCAGTGCGGCCAGGGCGCGCGCGCTGAAGCCCTTCACGCGCCCGGCGCGCTCGGCCGCGTAATGGTGGAAGAAGTGTTCCGCCAGCGGCACCACATCGTCGCTGCGTTCGCGCAGCGGCGGCACTTCCAGGCCCAGCACGTTCAGGCGGTAATACAGGTCCTCGCGGAAGGTGCCGCGCTGCACCGCTTCGTGCAGCTTGACGTGGGAGGCGGCGATCACGCGCACATCGACCGGTATGCTGCGCGTGCCGCCCAGGCGGTAGATGGTTTTCTCCTGCAGGAAGCGCAGCAGGTTGCTCTGCTGCTCGAGCGGCAGGTCGCCGATTTCATCGAGGAACAGCGAGCCGCCGGAGGCCGATTCGATCAGGCCCGGCTTGCTGCGCATGGCCCCGGTGAACGCACCGCGCTCGTAGCCGAACAGCTCGGACTGGATCAGGTTGGCGGGCATGGCGCCGCAGTTGATGGGAACAAAGGGGCCGCCGGCGCGCAGCGAATGCTCGTGCACGGCCTGCGCCACCAGCTCCTTGCCGGTGCCGCTTTCCCCCCAGATCAGCACCGGCGCATCGGCCGCCGCCACCTTGCGGATCTGGCGGCGCAGCTGCGTGATCGGGCGGCTGCTGCCGGTGAGCCGCATGCTGCTGGTGGAAAAGCCGGAGGACGGCAGCTGGTGCAGGCAGGCCAGGCCGTAGGCATGGCCCAGGGCATGCCGCAGCCGCAAGGGATCCACGGGCCTGCTGTGGTAGTCGAAACAGTATTCGTGCACGAGTTGGCGGCAGCGCTGCGACTGCAGGGCCGGTTCATCCACCAGCGCCGTCCATTTCACCCGCCCGTGTTCGTGCAGGAAACGTTCGGCCTCGTCGAAATCACCGATATATTCGTCCAACACCAGCAGGCCGACCAGGGGACTGTTGTGGCGCAGCCACTGCGCCGCCTCCATCCAGCCAGCCTTTACGCAAACGTCGAAATCCCCTACCCCTTCCCCCAGCTCTTCGGTGCGAAAGCGCCGGTTGGCGCTCACGCACAGGAGCTGTCGTGATGTCATGTCTCGCGATTCCCGTGATGGTTGCAGTCCCGATGCTTGCTTGCTGTGCGTCACAAGCCCGGATAGAATGCGTCCGCAGATTTCACCACATGAAATAAAAATTTATTAATGGTGCAAACCTGGCATCAAATGGGGAGAACGTATGGATCAATATAGGCTAACGCCGGACAAACTGCCAACACTAAAGCAGCGGCTGGCTTTGAGGGTGCTCAACGCCTTCGGCTGGAATATGCGCTACCGTCCGCTTCCCGGCCCGCGCGGCATCGCCGTGATCTATCCGCATACCTCGAACTGGGACTTCATGGTCGGCGTGTTCGGCAAATGGGCGCTCGACCTGCCCTTCCGCTGGCTGGCCAAGGATTCGCTGTTCCGCATTCCCCTGCTCGGCAAGTGGTTCCTGGCGCTGGGCGGCCAGCCGGTGGACCGCAGCGCCGCCACCGGCATGATCCAGCGCCAGGCGGAACGCATGAACGCGGCCGACTGGTACTGGCTGGCGATTACGCCGGAAGGCACGCGCGGCTACCGCCCGCACTGGAAAAGCGGCTTCTACCACCTGGCCGTGGCCGCGAAGGTGCCGCTGTGCCTGATCTACATGGACTATCCGAACAAGGTGCTGAGCGTGGTCGACCACGTCACCCTTAGCGGCGACCAGGAAGCCGACATGGCAACGCTGCGCGCCGTGTTCGAAGGCCACCTGGGCAAGCATCCCGAGAAGGCCGCCCCCATCATCCTCAGCGAACGGCGCGAACACCCGCGCTGAGCGTCACAGCGCCATCAGCGCCACCCCGGCAGCGGCGATCGCCGCGCCGGCCAGGCGCAGCACCCCGCCCGCCGATACCTTGCCAATGGCCCGTCCGGTCCACAGCAGCAGCGCGCTCGCCAGCATGAAGCCCGCCGCGCTGGCGGCCTGCGGCAGTTCGTGGCCATGGGCGCTGCCATGCAGCACGGCGAACAGGCCCAGCAGCGCAGCGCCGGCCCACGAGGGCATGCGCACCGCGGCGGCCAGCAGGCAGCCGCTGAGCGCCACGGTGGCCGCGATGCCCGTCTGCAGGCCTGGAATGCGCAGCCCCGCCACGACGCTCAGGGCGCCCAGCAGCATCATGCCCAGGAAGGCCGGCAGCAGCTCTCGGCCGCCCCGCTGCTGGCGTGCGCTCCAGACGCCGGCGGCCAGCATGGCGAGCAGATGGTCGAGTCCGGTAAGCGGATGCAGGAGGCCGGCGAAAAAGCTGTCCGCCGCGCCGGCATGGCCCGGATGCGCCATGGCGGGCAGGCTGATGGCCAGCGCGGCAGCCGCGGCCGCAAAGCGTGCGGCGGTCTGGTTACGGTTCATGCGGTCTCCTTGCCGGCAAGCGCGCCGGGGCCCAGCAGGCCCTGTTCGCGGATGAAGTCGATCACGCGCGGCACGCCGTCGCCGCTGCGCAGGTTGGTGAAGATGAAGGGACGCCCGCCGCGCATGCGCTTCGCGTCCTGCGCCATCACGTCGAGGTTGGCCCCCACGTGCGGCGCCAGGTCGGTCTTGTTGATGATGAGGAGGTCCGAGCGCGTGATGCCCGGCCCGCCCTTGCGCGGGATCTTCTCGCCGCCCGCCACATCGATCACGTAGATGGTGAGGTCCGACAGTTCGGGGCTGAAGGTCGCGGCCAGGTTGTCGCCGCCGGATTCGACCAGGATCAGTTCCAGCTGCGGGAAATCGGCCTGCATGCGGGCGATGGCTTCCAGGTTGATGGAGGCGTCCTCGCGGATGGCCGTGTGCGGGCAGCCGCCCGTCTCCACGCCCATCAGCCTTTCGGCCGGCAGCGCATTGGCGCGCAGCAGGATCTCCATGTCCTCCCGCGTGTAGATGTCGTTGGTGATGACGGCCATGTCGTAATGTTCGCGCATGCCCTTGCACAGCATTTCGCACAGTGCGGTCTTGCCCGAGCCGACCGGCCCGCCTATGCCGACGCGCAGCGGATTCGAAGTTTGCATCATGGTTCCCTTCTCAGGATCGGTATAAACGGCCGTGCTGCACCTCGTGCTGCATCGACAGCAGGGACAGTCCCGGCGCCCAGTTCGACATGTCCGCCTCGCCGATGGACTGGGCGGCCAGCGCCGCTGCTTCGATGGCGGGCTGCAGCGACAGCAGCAGCTTCTGGCCCGCCACCTGCCCCAGCGGCACCGATTTCACGCACACCAGCACCTGGTTTTCGGTCCAGGAAAACAGCATGGCGAGCAAGGCCTCTTCATGCGGGATGCCGAGCGCGGCGACCGCGCAGGCATAGGCGGCGGGCAGCGGCACCTCCTGGTCCAGCATGGCCAGCACGCCTTCGTCCGCAATGCCCAGTTCCGCGATCAGGCGGCTCAGCGAGAAGCCCATCTGCACGCTCTCGGCGCGGAACTCCGCCGTATCGCGCGATGCCAGGCAGCGTTCGCTCAGTTCAGCCACGGCCTGTGCGTCGCGCCGCGTGAAGGCCTGCATCAGCCGCCAGCACAGCGGCGCCTCCCAGCGCGCGACGATTTCCGACAGATGCCTTGCGATCCACTCGCGCGCCGATTCCGCGTCGTGCACCATGCCCTGCTCCAGCGCGGCCTCCAGTCCCTGCGAGTAGCTGTAGGCGCCGACCGGCAGCGCCGGGCTGGCAATCTGCAGCAGGTGCAGCAGCTGCGCGGCCTGGATCATTGCACACCCTCGGGACGATGGATTTTCTGGCGCAGCGGAACCGGCGCAAGCGGATGCCCATGCTCATGGTGGTGGTGCCCGCCGCCGTACGCGCCGGATTCCGGCTCGAAGGGTGCGGACTCCTCATCAACCTGCGCGCCAAGGCCTAGCAGCATGTCCTTCAGCACAGCGTCGGCGCGGATGCGCAGGAAGCCCTCGCCCACCTGCGCCTGCGTATGCCGGTTCCCCAGGTGGAAGGCGCAGCGCAGCAGTGCCTGCGGGTCGGCGCAGCTGACGCGGTAGGTGGCTTCACGCGCGGCGAGCACCTGCACCACGCGCCCGTCATCGCCTTTCAGCAGCTCGCCGTTACGCAGCACCGTGCCGCGCACCGTGAATACCGCCACTTCTTCGCCGGTATCGAGCACCGCGCGCAGGCGGCATTTCTCGCGCAGTTCATAGGGCAGAACCAGTTTCGCGGCGATGCTTTCTGCAACAGGGACTTTGGTATGGAGTGTTAACATAAGGGTGTTGGCAGAAGCGTCAGAAAAGGAAATAGCGCTGCGCCAGCGGCAGCACCCGGGCTGGCTCGCAGACCAGCAACTGGCCGTCGGCGCGCACCTCATAGGTTTCGGCATCCACTTCCATATGCGGCGTGAGGCCGTTATGGACCATGTCCTGCTTGCGCAGCGCGCGCATGCCTTTCACCGCAATTACTGGCTTGTTCAGCTTGAGCTGCTCGGCGACGCCCGCATCGCAGGCGGCCTGCGACAGGAAGGTGAAGGACTTTTTCAGGCCGCCGCCGAAAGCGCCGAACATCATGCGGTAATGCACCGGCTGCGGCGTGGGAATCGAGGCATTGGGATCGCCCATCTGCGCCGCCGCGATCATGCCGCCCTTGAGGATCATGGAGGGCTTCACACCAAAGAACGCAGGCTTCCACAGCACGATATCGGCAATCTTGCCCGCTTCCAGCGAGCCGAGAACGTGCGATATGCCGTGCGTGATGGCGGGATTGATCGTGTACTTTGCGATGTAGCGCTTCACGCGGAAGTTGTCGTTGCGCGAAGAATCTTCCGGCAGCGTCCCGCGCTGCACCTTCATCTTGTGCGCGGTCTGCCAAGTGCGCATGATGACTTCACCGACCCGGCCCATGGCCTGGGAATCGGAGGACATCATCGAAATGGCGCCGAGATCGTGCAGGATGTCCTCCGCCGCAATGGTCTCGCGGCGGATGCGCGATTCGGCGAAGGCCACGTCCTCCGCAATGGCCGGGTCCAGGTGGTGGCAGACCATGAGCATGTCGAGGTGCTCGTCCAGCGTGTTGACGGTATAGGGCCGCGTGGGATTGGTAGAAGAAGGCAGCACATTGCCCTGCCCGACCGCCGCGATGATGTCCGGCGCATGGCCGCCGCCAGCGCCTTCGGTGTGGAAGGTATGGATGGTGCGGTCCTTGAAGGCCGCCAGCGTATGTTCGAGGAAGCCGCCCTCGTTCAGCGTGTCGGTATGGATCGCCACCTGAATGTCCATGCGGTCCGCAACGGACAGGCAGTTATCGATGGCGGCGGGCGTCGTGCCCCAGTCCTCGTGCAGTTTGAGGCCGATGGCGCCGGCCTGGATCTGCTCTTCCAGCGGCAGCGGCTGGCTGACATTGCCTTTCCCGAGGAAGCCCAGGTTCATGGGAAAGGCATCCGCCGCCTGCAGCATGGCATGGATGTGCCAGGGCCCCGGCGTGCAGGTGGTGGCGGCGGTGCCGACCGCCGGCCCGGTGCCGCCGCCGATCATCGTTGTGACGCCGCTCATCAGCGCCTCCTCGATCTGCTGCGGGCAGATGAAATGGATATGGCTGTCCACGCCGCCCGCCGTCACCAGCATGCCTTCGCCCGCAATGATCTCGGTCGCCCCGCCGATCGCCATCGTCACGCCGGGCTGGATGCCGGGATTGCCGGCCTTGCCGATGTCCGCAATGCGCCCGTCCTTGATGCCGATATCGGCTTTCACGATGCCCCAGTGCTCGATGATCACGGCATTCGTGATCACGGTATCCATAACCTGCGCATGCGGAAGCTGCGACTGGCCCATGCCATCGCGGATCACCTTGCCGCCGCCGAACTTCACTTCCTCGCCATAGATGGCGTAATCGCGCTCGATCTCGATGAACAGTTCCGTGTCCGCCAGGCGGATACGGTCGCCGGTGGTGGGGCCGAACATCTCCGCATAGGCGCGGCGTGGAATGGTCGCCATCGTGTGCGGTTCAGGGTTTGTCTTTGAGTTTGCCGTTCACGGCGCCATTGAAGCCGTATACCTCGCGGTCGCCCACCAGCTGCACCAGCTCCACCGTACGCTGCTGCCCCGGCTCAAAACGCACGGCGGTGCCGGCAGCGATATTGAGGCGCCTGCCATAGGCCTTCCAGCGCTCGAAGGACAGCGCGGGATTCACCTCGAAAAAATGGAAATGCGATCCGACCTGGATCGGCCGGTCTCCCTTGTTGGCAACGACCACGGTAATGGTCTCTCGGCCTTCATTCAGGCCGATGGCGCCTTCTTCGAGCTTGTATTCGCCGGGAATCATGATGGTATCCATGTCTTGTCAGGGAATGGGGTTATGGACGGTGACGAGCTTGGAACCGTCCGGGAAAGTGGCTTCCACCTGGATGTCGGGAATCATTTCGGGAATGCCTTCCATGACATCGCTGCGGCTCAGGATCTTGGTCCCGTCTGACATCAGCTGCGCCACGGTCTTGCCGTCGCGCGCGCCTTCCATGATCGCGGCGCTGATCAGCGCCACGGCTTCCGGATAATTCAGTTTCAGTCCGCGCGCCAGGCGGCGTTCGGCCAGCAGGCCGGCTGTGAAGATCAGCAGCTTGTCTTTTTCTCTTGGCGTGAGGTCCATGCGGGCTCCGTTCAGGTACGCCAGCTGCGGGGATCGAAGGCCTCGCGCTGCAGCAGGTGGGGACGCAAGGTGCGCCAGACGGCCAGCATCAATTCGCGTGCGGCCTCGCTGTCGTCGCCCAGATAGCGCACCGTCAGCAACTGCCGGATCTGCGAGGCGCCGAAGCGCAGCTCGGCGCTGAGCGCGCGGACCGACTGGAGGACGTCCTGGCGCAGCGGCGCGCCAACGGCGATCATGGTGGCGCACACCGACTGGCCGGCAAGCCCCAAGGGACTGCCGATCGCGGCGGGCGTCATGCTGCCCTGCTCCCACCACAGCAGCTTGCCGCCGCGCGAAATGCGCGTGCGCTGGCGAATGCCGCCCGCCGTGAAGCGCTCGCCGGACGCGCGGCGGCCGAGGCAGAAGATTTCGCAGCCGAGATAGCTGGCATCCCCCGCCAGCGCAATATGCTGGTCCAGCTCCACTTGCGCTTCATCGAAGAAAATGGCTTCCTGCGGCATCCACTCCACGGATGCGCCGGCGCCCACGGCCAGCGCCAGGCGCTGGCTGGAGACGCGGCCATTGGCCCTGTACCACTTGGCGGCGCCGGGCGTGGTGAGGAAAGCGTGGGCGCCGGGGCCGACGTCGGCATCAATCTGCAGCTGGTCGCCGCCCACCACACCGCCGGGCGGGTGCACCACGATGGCGTGGCAGACATGGGGCAGTTCGGGATACAGCGGCTTCTGCACGCGCAAGGGGCCGCAATGTTCGCGCGTCGTCAGGCGGGTGATGCCGTCCCGGGCGGAAAAGCCGAGCGTCAGCCGGCCCTGCCATGCGCTGTGCTGCGCATGGGCGTCTGGACTGCCGTCGGAACGGCGGATGGAACAGTCGGGCATGAAAGGCTCAGGTAAAGGCTACGCCGATCCTTTCTGCAATTTACATGCCAGTCCGGCCGGGGCAAATCCCCCGGTTGGCCGGACCAGTTTGCACCAGCGCACGGCATTCGCACCGCATTGGTGCAATCTGCCGCAGCTACAGTCCAGCCCGCCGGATGGCCGTACCCGTCCACCTTGGGGTCAGGCACCAAGGTGGACACGGGCTCTGCCGTTAGTATGGTCCTTTGCCGCCTTCGGCGATGAAGCGGTCGATGCGGGCGGCCAGCACCGGCAGCGGCACCGAGCCCAGTTCCAGCACGGTGTCGTGGAAGGCGCGGATATCGAACTTCGCGCCCAGCGCCGCTTCGGCCTTCCTGCGCGCCTCGATAATGGCCATTTCGCCGAGGTAGTAGGACAGCGCCTGGCCCGGCCAGGAGATGTAGCGGTCCACTTCCGTTTCCACTTCGTGTGCGGAGAGTGCGGTGTTCTCCATCAGGTAGCGCAAGGCCTGCTCGCGCGTCCAGCCCTTGGCGTGGACGCCGGTATCGACAACAAGGCGCGACGCGCGCCAGGCCTGGTAGCTCAGCATGCCGAACACCTCATACGGGGTTTCATAGATGCCCATCTCGGTACCGAGGCGCTCCGAGTACAGCGCCCAGCCTTCGCCGAAGGCCGAGATATAGGCGTTGCGGAACGGCGGACGGCCCTTCTGCTCCAGCGCCAGCGGCATCTGGAAGGCGTGGCCCGGCGCCGATTCGTGCAGGGTCAGCGCCGGAAGGCTGTACAGCGCGCGCGCCGGCAGGTTGTAGGTGTTGACCAGGTAGACGCCGGGACCGCCGCGCCCCGAGGTGTAGTACGGCGCCTGCTCGGGCGGCACCGGGATGATGGCGAAGCGGCTGCGCGGCAGGCGGCCGAAATACTGGTCGGCCTTGGCATCGAACTTCTTCGAAATCCAGGCGGCGCGCATCAGCAGTTCTTCCGGCGTCTTCGCGTAGAACTGCGGGTCGGTGCGCAGGAACTGGAGGAAGGCCGGCAGGCCGTCCTTGAAGCCCACCTGCGCCATCACCTGCTCCATCTCGGCGCGGATCCTGGCCATTTCGGCAAGGCCGATCTGGTGGATCTGGTCCGCGCTCATATTCGTGGTGGTGAACTCCACGATCTTGGACTGGTAATAGGCTTTGCCGTCAGGCAGGCGCTCGGCCGCCAGCGCCTCGGTGGCGCGCGGCAGGTAGTCCTTGCGCAGGAAGTCCAGCAGGCTGGCGTATGCAGGCAGCACGGATTCACGGATCGCCTTCAGTGCACCGGCGCGCAATTCCGCCTGTTCCGCGGCCGGAATGGAGGCAGGCATTTCCTTGAACGGTTTGAAGAAGGCCACGTCTTCCGGCTTCGCTTCGGCCACCATGGCCACCGATTTGTCGCGTCCCTGCAGCGTGACTTTCGGCGGCGTGAAGCCGCGCGCCAGGCCGGCGCGCATATTGTCCATCTCCTCGCGGAAGTAGCGCGGCACGTCGTTCAGCTGGCGGATATAGGTGCGGTACTCGGCGGCAGTGCGGAACGGCTTGCGCGCTTCGCCGGCGAGATTGGACCAGAATGCGGAGTCCGCATTGAGCGGCTTTTCATATTCGCGGAACTGCTGGTTCGCCAGCAGCGCGGCGATCTGCGCGCGGTAGACGGCAAAGTTGATGCGCTCCGCGGCGGACAGCTTCGCCACCGGCAGCCCATCCAGCTTTTTTCAGCACGCCTTCCCAGTAGCGCTGGCGCGCCAGCTGGGTGGCGGCATCCACGCGCGGCAGGTCGCCGCGAATGGCTTCCGTATCGTCCTCGTCGTCTTCCAGATGCTGGCTCTGGCGCCACTTCCACTCCTGCTGGTGGATGGCGCGGAACTGCGCGTCGGCCGATTGCGGCGCTGCTGTAACGGCCGGCGATGCAGACAGCGCGAGCGCTATGGCGAGGGCGATACTGGAAGGCTTCATGGTGTCTCTTTTTTTCTGGAGTGAAGGAAGTCGGCTGCGATGGCGGTGCTCAGGAAGATCTTGCCGTTCAGGATATCTGGCAGGCTGCTGTCGCGCAGGCGGTCCATGACCGGGCCCTTGACTTCGGCCAGGTGCAGGCCGATGCCGCGGCGCTTCAGGCTCGCATTCAGTTCGGACAGCGCAAACAGCGCCGTGGTATCGATGGAGTTCACGGCCGACATCACCAGCAGCAGGTCGCGCGCCGTGGGATGGGTGCGCAGCTCGTCCTCCACGCGTTCAGTCACGGCTTCCACGTTGCCGAAGAAGAGATTGGCATCCACCCGCAGCATCAGCATTTCGGGCTGGGTTTCCGCCGGATAGCGTTCGATATTGCGGAAATGCTCGGTGCCCGCAATGCGCCCCAGCACCGCGATATGCGGGCGGCTGGCACGCCAGATCAGGGTGCCCATCGACAGCACCACGCCCACCACCACACCCGCCTCGATGCCCAGCACCAGCACGCCGATACAGGTAACGGCCCAGGCCAGCGCATCGGCGCGGTCAAAGCGCCAGGCGGTGCGCAGGGTATCCAGTTCCAGCATGCCGAGCACCGCGACGATGATGGTGGCGGCCAGCACCGGCAGTGGCATCAGGGCCAGCCAGCCGGTGGGCGCGATCAGGGCGAGGCCGAGCAGCACCGCACAGATGATGCTGGCCAGCGGCGTAACCGCACCGGCCGCGAAATTCACGGCGGAGCGCGACAGGCTGCCCGTCACCGGAAAGCCGCCGCTGGCCATGCTCGCGATATTCGCGGCGCCGAGCCCGATCAGCTCATGGTTGCTGACCAGTTTCTCATTGCGCTTCTGCGCCAGCGTCTGTGCGGCGGACATGCTGATCAGGAAGATGATGAAGCCGATCAGGAGGCCCGGCTTGAGCAGCGCATACCAGTGCTGGGACGAGGTTGCGAGATTCAGCTGCGGCAGGCCGGAAGGCACGGCGCCGGTAACAGCCACGCCCTGCCCGGCCAGGCCGAACATCGCCACCAGCGCGGTCGCGCCCAGCACCACCAGCATCGGTGCCAGCTTGGAGGCGATATCCGCCTTGCCGGCGCCCATGCCGCAGCGCTGCAGCAGCGGCGACAGGTAAAGCCGGGCCAGCACCAGCAAGACGATGGCGCCAAGTCCCAGCGCGGCGCTGGGCAGATGCATGTGCGGGAACGATGCGCCGAGCAGGGGCTTCAGCTGTCCGTGGACGATCACAAGCGAGGAGCCGACGGTAAAGCCGCTCATCACGGGACGCGAGAAGAAACCGGCGAGGAAGCCCATGCGCAGCAGGCCGCACAGGAGCAGCACCACGCCGGCGATCAGCGCAAGCTGGCCGGCCAGCACGGCATGCAGGCCGGGACTGCCGTGTGCCAGCGGCGTGATAATGGCGCCGGTCATCAGGGCCACGATGGCCATCGGGCCGACCGACTGCGTCATGCTGCTGCCGAACATGGCATAGATGATGGGCGGCAGGATGCTCGCATACAGGCCGGCGACGGGCGGCAGGCCCGCCACCAGGGCATAGGCCATCCCCTGCGGAATCATCATCATCGCCACGATAAAGCCCGCGCCGACATCTCCGGCCAGCGCCTCGCGCCGATAGCTCCTCAGCCATTGCAGCATGCCAAACCCATCACACAATCAAAGGCGCAAGCCTACCACGGCTGAGTCCGCGACACGAGGGGCCTGGCCCCAAGGTGTCGCAGACTCGGCTGTTAGCGGGAGATGGTGGCGGCGACGGTGTCGAGGATTTCGGTGGCGGTGGCGGGGTCGTCCGCGGCGCGGGCGAGGATCAGGGCGCCGATCATGCTGGCGTAGCTGGTAATCGCCTGCGCTCGGCGCTCGGCGGGACTGCCGGAAGGCAGCGCATCCGCCAGCAGCGCGATCTGGGCCATGGTGCCTTCCGTGACCGCCTGCCGTACTTCGGGACCCACGCGCGCCACATCCGGCCCCAGCGAGGCCACCGCACAGCCGCGGCCGGGATTGTCGCGGTGCTTCATCGTCAGGTAGGCGCGCGCCAGCGCCGCAACCGGCCGCTGCGGGTCTTCGCTGACGATGCGGCGCCAGCGCTCGACCGAGCCCTGCATCGCCTTGCCGCAGGCTTCCGCCAGCAAGGCCTCCTTCGATTCGAAATGGCCGTAGAAGCCGCCGTGCGTCAGCCCCGCCCCTTTCATCAGGTCCGCCACGCCAATGCCGTCGAAGCCCTTTTCGCGGAACAGCCGCGCCGCCGTTTCAACGATGCGCTCCCGGTTCTGTGCTGCCTGCTCTCTGCTGACTCTCATGATGGCCACCTCAAAATTGCTTGACTTTATTAATTATAGTCGTAATATATGCAGCATACATGATGATCATCATCAAATCAACCAATGAGGTGTTTTATGAAATACAAATCATTCGGCCGCCGCTCCGGCCTGCGGGTATCGCAGCTGGCCCTGGGCACCGGCAACTTCGGCACCGGCTGGGGCTACGGCTCCGAACGCGAGGAGGCGAAAGCCATCTTCGACCGCTACGCTGAAGCCGGCGGCAACTTCATCGACACCGCCGACGGCTACCAGGGCGGCCAGTCCGAGCAGATGGTGGGCGACTTCATCGCGTCCAACCGCGACCATTTCGTGCTCGCCACCAAATACACGCTGGGCGTGGCCGGTGTGAACAACATCAGCACCACGGGCAACAGCCGCCGCGCCATGGTGCAGTCGGTGGAAGCCAGCCTGAAGCGCCTCAAAACGGACCGCATCGACCTGTACTGGGCCCACTTCCCCGACGGCGAAACGCCGGTGGAGGAAATCATGCGCGGCTTCGACGACCTGGTGCGCGCCGGGAAAATCGTCTATGGCGGCCTGTCCAACTTCCCCGCCTGGCGCGTTGCGCGCGCCGATGCCATTGCCGAGCTGCGCGGCTGGGCGCCGCTGGCCGGTATCCAGACCGAATACAGCCTGGCCGAACGCTCGGCCGACCGCGAACTGCTGCCGATGGCCGAAGCGCTGGGCCTGGGCGCAACCCTGTGGTCGCCGCTGGGCGGCGGCGTGCTGACCGGCAAATACCGCAACAATGAAGAAGGCCGCCTGCAGGGCTTTGGCGGCTTCCTGCTGCGCAGCGAAAAGAGCGAGCGCGACAAGGCAGTGGTCGATACCGTGCTGGACATCGCGCAGGAAGTGGATGCCAGCCCGACCCAGGTCGCCATCGCCTGGCTGCTGCAGCGCGATGCCGGCTCCGCCACCAGCCTCGTGCCCATCCTCGGCCCGCGTACGCTGAGCCAGCTGAACGGCACGCTGGACGCGCTGAAACTCCAGCTCTCGCCTGAGCAGATGGCGCGCCTCGGCAGCGTAAGCGCCGTGCCGCTGAACGCAGCCCAGCAAACCACGCTGGAAACTGCCGGCCGCCTGGCGGGCGGCACGCCGGAGCTGTTGCTGCCGTCCGCCTTGCCGGCGGCATGAGGAGCGCACCATGAAAGCTGTTATCAGCGCCTATGCGCGCACGCCCTTCCACTTCGCCCGCAAGGGCAAGCTGGCGGAAACCCGTCCGGACACGCTGGGCGCACAGGTCGTTACCGGCTTGATGCAGCGTACCGGCCTCGATCCCAGGCTGATCGACGACGTCATTCTCGGCTGCGCCTATCCGGAAGCCGCACAGGGCAACAACCTGGCGCGCATTGTCTCGCTGCTGGCGGGCTTCCCTTTCGAGGTGCCGGGCATGACGGTGAACCGCTTCTGCGGCTCCTCGATGTCGGCGATCCATATCGCGGCGGCGCAGATCGAAGCCGGGCTCGGCGAAGCCTATCTCTGCGTGGGCGTGGAATCGATGAGCATGGTGCCGCAGGGCGGCTTCAACTTCTCGCCGCATCCGCAACTGCTGGAGAGCACTGATACCTATATCAGCATGGGCAACACGGCTGAGAATGTGGCGCAACGCTATGAGGTATCGCGCCAGGACCAGGAGCAGATGGCCTACGAGTCGCACCGCAAGGCGGCAAGCGCCCGCGAGACCGGTTTGCTGGCAGACGAAATCGTTCCGGTGCTCGCCGCCAATGGCGAAACGGTGGTGGAAGACGGCTGCATCCGTCCCGGCACCTCGCTCGAAGCGCTGGCCGCCCTCAAACCGGCATTCCGCGACGACGGGGTGGTGACGGCCGGCACCTCCTCGCCGCTGACCGATGGCGCCTCCGCCGTGCTGGTGACGAGCGAGGAATTTGCCCGCAAGCATGGGCTGAAACCCCATGCGCGCATTATCGGCATGGCCTCCGCAGGCGTGGCCCCGGCGATCATGGGCATGGGGCCGGTGCCCGCATCGCGCAAGGCATTGGCGATGGCCGGCATCGACGCCGCGCAGCTGGACGTGGCCGAAGTGAACGAAGCCTTCGCCTCCCAGGCGCTGGCCAGCATCCGCGAATTGGGGCTGCGGGCTGAGATCGTCAATATCGACGGCGGCGGCATGGCCATCGGCCATCCGTTGGGCGCCACCGGCGCGAGGATTACGGGCAAGGCCGCGGCCCTGCTCGCCCGGCGCGGCGGGAAATATGCCTTGGCCACACAATGTGTTGGCGGAGGACAAGGTGTTGCAACAGTCCTTGAAGCAATCTGATTAGTGTGAGTGTCTTTTGGCGGCAACCGCATCTCCCTGCGGCGGCCGCCTTTTTTTCGGGCGGCGCCTGCATATGTGAACGGCCGCACGGTCTGGGAAGCGGCCAGCGGCAATACTGAGCTCTTGCGAAACAAGGAGTGCAGTCATGGCAAATTCCGAGAACAAGGCAACAGAGAACCCCGGCAACCTGCAGCGCGAGATCCAGCAGCAGCAGGACCAGAAAGACCAGGCCAAAGGCAAGCAGGAAGAGAAAAAGGAAGCGATGCAGGCCGGAACCCATGCGTTCCCCGCCCCGCCGCTGCCCAAGCAGCATCTCCACAAGCCCGGCATAGAGGCCGAGATGCAGCTCAAGCCCCAGTTCATGGCCCCCGACTATTGCGGCAGCGGCAAGCTGCAGGGCATGACGGCCATCATCACAGGCGGCGATTCCGGCATCGGCCGCGCGGTCGCGGTGCTGTACGCGCGCGAAGGCGCTGACATCGCCCTCATCTACCTCAGCGACGAGCAGGAAGACGCGGTCGAGACCAAACGCCATATCGAGGCGGAGGGCCAGCGCTGCATCCTGATTCCGGGCGACGTGCGCGATCCGCAGTTCTGCAAGCACGCAGTGGAGGAAACCGTGCAGGCCTTCGGCCGGCTCGACATCCTGGTCAACAACGCGGCCTTCCAAGAGCACGCGGATTCGCTCGAAGACCTCACCGAAGAGCGCTTCGACCTCACCATGAAAACCAATATCTACGGCTACTTCCACATGGCGAAGGCCGCGCTGCCGCACCTGAAGCAAGGCGCCTCCATCATCAATACCGGCTCGGTAACAGGCCTGGCGGGCTCGAAGAAACTGCTGGACTACTCGTCCACCAAGGGCGCGATCCACGCCTTCACCATGTCGCTGGCCTCGAACCTGATCGAAAAAGGCATCCGCGTGAACGCTGTCGCGCCGGGACCGGTGTGGACGCCGCTGAACCCCGCCGACCAGTCGCCGGACATGATCGCCGAGTTCGGCGCCTCGACCGACATGAAGCGCCCCGCACAGCCCGAAGAACTGTCGCCGGCCTATGTATTCCTCGCGTCACCAAGCTGCGCGAGCTACATCACCGGCATCGTGCTGCCGATTACCGGCAGCGTAGGCTCATAGGAGAACGATCATGGCCCGCTCACTCTGGAAAGGCGCCATCAGCTTCGGACTGGTCCACATTCCGGTCGAACTGTATTCGGCCGTAAAAGAGCATGAGCTGGACCTGACCATGCTGGACAAGCGCGACTTCTCGCCCATCGGCTTCCGGCGCTACAACAAGAACACGAACAAGGAAGTCACCTGGGACAATATCATCAAAGGCTATGAATACCAGTCCGGCGAATACGTGGTGCTGTCGGACGAAGACCTGAAGCAGGCCAACGTGAAAGCCACGCAGACCATCGACATCATGGCCTTTGTCGATTTCAGCGAAGTGCCGCTGACCTACTATGAAACCCCCTACTACCTCGCGCCGGGACGCGGCGGCGACAAGGTCTACGCCCTGCTGCGCGAAACGCTGCGCAAGGCGGGCAAGATCGCGATTGCCACGGTGGTCATCCGCACCAAGCAGCACCTGTGCGCGCTGGTGGCGGCGGAAGAAGGCATCATCATGAACACGCTGCGCTATGCGGAAGAAATCCGCGACACCGAGGGCCTGAAGCTGCCGGCAAAAGGCACCAAGGCTGCAGGCATCACGGACAAGGAACTGCAGATGGCGCTGTCGCTGGTGGAAGGCATGAGCGAGGAATGGGCGCCGGAGCAGTACCGCAACACTTACCATGACGACGTGCTGAAGCTGGTCGAGAAAAAGATCGCGGCCAAGCAGACCAAGACCATCACCATGCCATCGAAAGAAGGCGAACCTGCCCCGTCGAGCAACGTGATCGACCTGGTGGCGCTGCTCAAGCAAAGCCTGGGCAGCAAGGGCAAGGCGGCGGCGGCCGAGGATACCGCAGACGAGGAGGAAGAGGAATACATCGCGCCGCCGAAGCCGAAGAAAGCGGCTCCGCGCGGCGCCTCCACCAAACGCACCACAGCGCGCCCCGCCGCCTCCAAATCCGCAGCCAAGCCAGCCGCCAAGCGCGCCACCGCCACCAAATCCCCCACCCGCCGCAAAGCCGCCTGACGCTACGGCTGACTGACACCATGGGGTCAGGCCCCCGCTGTCATACTCAGGCACCAGTGTCATACTGACACCAAGGTGCCTGACCCCAGGGTGTCATGGTCACGCGAGTTTTTTCATGGCTTTGGTGATGCTGACGGCGCTGGCGGTGTAGTTTGCCCACGGGGTGTTGCCGTCGTCGAGGCGGTCGTGGACGGTGGCGACGGTCCAGTGGTCGCCGCCGCGCAGGTTTTTCAGTTCGCTCCAGTCCACCGGAACACTGATGCCGAGGCCGGAACGGGTGCGCGCCGACCATGCGGCCACCGTGGTGGCGCCGCGGCCGTTGCGCAGGTAGTCGATGAAGATTTTGCCGACGCGGTTTTTCGGGCCGCTCTTGAATGCGAAACGGTCCGGCAAAGTCAGCGCCATGTGCTCCACGATGCGCTTGCTGAAGTCCTTTACCGTATCCCAGTCATGCTGCGGCTTGATCGGCACCACCACGTGCAGGCCCTTGCCGCCGCTGGTCTTCAGGAAGGACGGCAGGCCGAGTTCTTCGAGGAAGGCGCGCATCAGCTCCGCCGCCTCCTGGATCATGGGCCACGTCACGCCCTGGCCCGGGTCGAGGTCGAAGATCATGCGGTTGGGTTTTTCGTAGTTCTTGCCGAAGGCGTTCTGGGTGTGGAATTCCACCACGTTCCATTGCGCTGACGACAGCAGGCCCTGCACGGTGGCCACTTCCAGCATCGGCGGATGATCGGGGTCCAGCTCCTGCGGGAACTGCTTCACGCCCGGCAGCTTGCCGACTTCGGAGTGCTTCTGGAAGAACAGCTCCCCGCCCACGCCGGCCGGCGCACGCACCAGCGCCACGGGGCGGCCCTTCATGTGTTCGAGCATCAGCGCGCTCACCAGTGCGTAGTAGCGCACCAGGCCTATCTTGGTGATTCCGCTTTCGGGATCGATCAGCCGGTCCGGATTCGTTACCTTGAGCGAGGCGGGAAGCTTGCTTTCCACGTCCGCAGCCGCCTTGCGCGGTGATGCGGCTTTTGCCACGGGATTGCTTTGTGTGTGCATCGTATCCTCCACATGCGCGGTCTTCTCGCGCGTGATGCTGCTGGCCTTCTTGTCCGTGCGCAGGCCCTGGAACACCGAGTGGCGCACGGAGCCGCTGCCGGTCCACTCGCCGAAGCTCACCTCCGCTACCAGCGTGGGCTTGACCCAGTGCGCTTTCTTGTCGATCGACTTCGGCGACGCGAATGCGGGTTTGTCCGCAGCGAGCTTTTTCAGTTTCGCCGTTACGTCGCGCAGCGTGGTTTCGTTAAAGCCTGTACCCACATTGCCAGCATACTGCAGCTTGCCCTCCGCGTCATAGTAGCCAAGCAGAAGCGAGCCGATGCCGGTGCGCGAGCCTTTCGGATCCGTGTAGCCGCCGATGACGAATTCCTGGCGCAAGCCGCATTTAAGCTTGATCCAGTCGCCGGACCGGCGCGAGGTGTACAGCGAGTCGCGGCGCTTGCCGATGATGCCTTCAAGCCCCATGCGGCAGGCGGCAGCCACCATTTCCTGCGGCGGCGCGTCCAGCATGGCGCTCAGGCGCACAGCGTCGCTGGCTTTTTTGGCGAGCACGGTTTCGAGCAGTTCGCGGCGCTGCATCAGCGGAACCTGGCGCAGGTCGTAGCCGTCGAGGTATGGAGCGTCGAAGATGAAGTAGACGATATCCTTGGTGCGCTGGCCATCGAAGGCTTGTTGCAGCAGGCCGAAATTGGGACGGCCGGTTTCGTCGTGCACCACAATCTCGCCGTCGTACCATCCGTCGGGCAGTTTCATCTTCGCGAGCGCCGCGCGCAGCGGTTCGAGCTTGCCGGTCCAGTCGTTGGCATTGCGTGTGATGAGGCGGATGTCCTTGCCTTCCACGCGGGCCAGCATGCGGTAGCCGTCGAACTTGACTTCGAAGACCCAGTCTTCAGGAGACGATGGCGGGCCGTCTACCAGCGTGGCGAGCTCCGGCGACAGCATCTCCGGCATCGCGGCCCTGTCGCCCGCTGCGGCGGGCTTCCTGCTGCGCTTGCGCTTCGGCGCGGCGTCTCCGTCCTCTGCCGCATCGGCGACTTCGGCGACGGCGGCACCGGAACGCTCGGATTTTGCTGCGGCGCGCGCGCGCTTCGCCGGCGGTGCAGCGTCGGCGGCAGGCGGCGGCGTCGACGCGGCCTGACGGGGCTTGGCTGCCTTCGGCATGCCGAGCTTCTTCACGCTGTCCGGCATTTCGTCCACCACGCTGAACTCGCTGGCCGGACGCACGTAGTCATCCTTTTCCTTGATGAGCAGCCATGGCTCCTGCTTCTCGCCGCGTCCCTTCATGCGCACCAGCACCCAGCGGCCGTGCATCTTGTGGCCGCGCAGCTCGAACTTCAGGTTCCCCTCGCGGTAGCCTTTGCGCGGATCGTCCAGCGGGTGCCATGTTCCCTTGTCCCAGATGATCACCTTGCCGGAGCCGTACTGGCCTGGCGGTATGGTGCCCTCGAACTGGTTATATGAAATGGGATGGTCTTCCACATGCACGGCCATGCGTTTATCGTGCGTGTCGTAGCTGGGCCCTTTGGGAACGGCCCAGCTCTTCATCGTGCCGTCGAGTTCCAGCCGGAAGTCGTAGTGCAGCCGCGACGCCCAGTGCTTCTGGATGACGAAGACACGGTTTTCCCCGCCCTCCTCGCCGCCTTCCGCGGGTTCGGGCGTGATATCGAAATTGCGCTTGGCCTTGTAGGCCTTCAACGAGTCAGCCATAACGCCAATGTAGGCTGCGCGCGGCACGGCATCAGTACGCTCGCTAACAGAGCAGGCCAATTGTAAGCAGGTGTAAAGACCGTCAACTACGCGCTCCGGCATCGCGTTTTTTGCTCAGTGACACGGGAAATGTGCACTACGTTCAAAACTAACTTAGAGGAACACACCATGAAGAAAGTCATCGCTACCCTGATCGCCGGTCTGTTTGCTGGTGCTGCCTTCGCACAGACTCCCGCACCTGCAACCGCACCGGCCGCAAAAGCCGAAGCCAAGGAAGCCAAAGAAGTCGCCAAGGCTGAAGCCAAGGAAGCCAAACAAGTAGCGAAAGCTGAAGCGAAAGAAACCAAGGCAGCCGCCAGCGCTGCCGCCGATGTGGCAAGCGCCAAGGCTGATGCCAAGGAGAAGAAGGCCGAAGCGCATCACAAGGCGGCCAAGGCCAAAGCGGACGCCAAGCACGAACATGCCGCCGCGACTGCAGCCACCCCAGCCACTGCCGCAACGCCAGCCGTTGCCGCAGCTCCGGCGAAGAAATAATCACCAGCAAAAAAGGCCCGCGATAACGCGGGCCTTTTTTGCTTTGAGCGAGCCGCATCAGGGCTTCGCTTTTTCCTCCGCCAGCACCGTCTCCAGCCGTGCCGCACCTTTTGCTGCGTACTTGCGGCAGGAATCGGGATCGATCAACGACGCATTGCCGAGCTGCGGGCGCTTTTCCACGCGCGTCCATAGGTCGCCCGCTTCAGGGTGCGCCGTCACCAGGATGTCGCACTTCAGCGCCGCGACGCGTGCGAAAGTCTTCTTCAGGTTCGCAACTACTTCCGGATGGCTGCTGAACCTGTAGCCCGGTGCGCCATAAGCCGTAATGCTGTCGCCGTAGACCATGTTCGCCGTGCGGCCGCCTTCCGCCGATTGCCAGGTCCAGCTCACGCCGCCCGGCGTATGGCCCGGCGTGTAATGCGCCGTCACGGACAGTGGACCGACCGTCACCACCTCGCCATCGCGCACTACCCGCGTTGCAGCAGCCGGCGCGAACTTGCTCAGGTCGCCGAATTGCGGGTCGTCCTTGCTCGCTTCGCCGGTCTTCATCACGGCCACGCTCAATGCACTGCCCACCACCACGGCGCCGCTCACACGTTGCAATTCTGCGATGCTGCCCACGTGGTCGTGGTGCTCATGCGAGGTCAGGATGTATTTGATGTCTTCCACCTTGAAGCCCAGCTGGCGGATATGCGGAATAATCTGCTCGTGCGATTTCGCGGTGCCCGCATCGATCAGGATATGGCCCGCCGGCGAAGTAATCAGCACTGAGCTGACGCCTTTCGGACCGACGTAGTAGCTGTTGCCAAACAGCTGGAAAGGCTCCTGTGGATCGTCCCAGCCGGCGAAAACAGGCAGCGAGAGGGCCAACAGGCTTGCTGCGGCGATAGTCTTCTTCATTGTTGTCTCAGGGTTTAGTGATGAAAAGCCCGGCGTGCTGCTGCGAGTTGCGGTCGCCGCGGCGGTAGCTGCGATACACAAGTTCGCCATCGGCGGCGCGCCCGCAGCAGGTGCAGCCGCCAACATGGTCGATTTCCGTCACACCCGCCTGCCGCAGCTGGTGCTCGGCAACGGGACGCAGGTCGAGGTGGCGGTAGGCCGGCAGCACCGCTTCACGCGGCAGCGCCGTAAAACGTCGCGCAAAGTCCTCCGCCAGTTCTTCGCTCACTTCGTAGCATGGCGCGCAGATGGTGGGGCCGACCGCGGCCACCCACTGCCCTCGCCCACCCAGTTGTTCCAGCACGGCAGGAATGATGCCGTCATACAGGCCGCGCCAGCCCGCATGCACGGCGGCCACCTGCGTGCCGTCGCGCCGCGCAAGCAGCAGCGGCACGCAGTCGGCGGTAATCACGCTGACGGGAATTCCGGGGGTGGCGGTGTAAAAGGCGTCGGCATCGCCGACAGGCTGCTGGGGCTCGATGATATTGACGGCGCGGATACCGTGCACCTGGCGCTTATTGGGACGGAGATCCCACAGTTCCTGAAGCGCTTCAGGTACCAGTTCGGACGCGGTGCCGAAACCATGGCGGACATTCGGGATGCTGCTGAGCAGTGCGCTCGTAATCAAAACCGGACCTCGCTTGCATGCTTAAACAGCAGCATGATAGCGAAAAAAAGGGCGGCCGCCTACGCGGACCGCCCAAAGGGCTAATCGCCTACTTAAAGCTGACTTGTGCTCAGTTGCTGGCCTGTGCCGTATTGACCGCGGCGCCGCTGTCCCAGCCGCCGCCGAGGGAGCGGATCAGGGCCACGGTCGTTACCGCACGGTTGCCGCGCAGCTGTACTGCGCTGCGTTCAACGGCTGCCAGGTTGCGCTGCGCATCCAGCAGTTCGAGATAGCTCGAACGGCCGGCGTCATACAGCTTCTGCGCCAGGTCGGCGGAACGGCGTGCCGACACCACGGCATCTTCGATCTGAGCGGTCTGGCCGGAGAGGATGCGCAGGCCCGCCAGGTTGTCTTCCACCTCGGCGAACGCCGTCAGCACGCTTTGGCGGTAAGTGCCTACCGACTCTTCAAGCGCGGCTTCGCTGCGGGTGATGTTGGCGCGGTTCCGGCCACCGTCGATCAGCGGCATGGACATCAGCGCGCCCAGCACCCAGGAACGGCTGCTCCACTTGAATACGTCCGAGAAGTGGTCCGACACGCCGCCGCCATTGGCGCTGATATTCAGCGCCGGGAACATGGCGGAGCGCGCCACGCCGATACGGGCGTTGGACGCTTCCATCGCACGCTGCGCAGCGGCGATGTCGGGACGGCGCTCCAGCAGCGCGGATGGCAGGCCGGCCGGGATCACCGGCATCAGCGCGGAGTCCAGCAGCGGGCTCACGCCGGCCGTGAAGGCGGCAGCGGGCTTGCCCAGCAGGACGGCCAGCGCATGCTCGGCCGTGGTGCGCTGGCGTTGCAGGCCGATCGCTTCGGCACGGGTGGTGGACAGCTCGGTCTTCGCGCGGGACAGGTCGAACTCGCCGATATCGCCCAGGTCGAAGCGGCGCTGGTTGACCTTCACGCTCTCTTCGCGCAGACGGACCGTCTGCTCCACGGTCGCCAGCTCGGCGTCCGTGGCACGCAGGCGGAAATAGGTCTGGGCTACGTCGGCCTGCAGCGCCAGCAGCACGGAGCGGTAGTTCGCTTCCACCGTCGCCGCGTCGCCGCGTGCCGCGGCAACGTTGGACGACACGCGGCCGAACAGGTCCACTTCATAGCTGGCGGTCAGGTTCGCCGTGTAGCTGGTCTGCGGCTGCACCGGGGTGCCGGCCGGCAGGCCCAGTTCCAGCGCCGAAGCGCGGCTGCGCTGGGCGCCCACGCCCACGCCGACCTGCGGAATACGGTCCGCTTCGGCGATGCCGGCGATGGCGCGGGCCTGCTTCACGCGGGCCGCAGCCACGGCCAGGTTGGCGTTGTTGCGGGTGGCTTCGGCGATCAGCTCATTCAGGGCCGGATCGTTGAAGGCCAGCCACCACTCGCCGCGCGGCTGTTGTTCGGCGGGCTGCGCCACCTTCCATTGCGTGCCGTCGGCGGCGATTTTTACTTCGGCCTGCGGCTCCTTGAAGGCAGCGGGAACTTCCATCGCAGGCTGTTTGAACTCAGGCGCAGCGCAGGCTGTCAGCAGAATTGCCATCAGCGGCGCCACTCCCATGGCGATCATGCGGTTCATATTAGTGGCTCCCTTCCAGTTGTGCGGCCGCCTTGTCGGCAACCGGGGATTTCTTCTCAAGCTTCACAGCCAGGGTACGCAGCAGCACATAGAACACCGGCGTGAGGAACAGACCGAAGAAGGTCACGCCCAGCATGCCCGCGAACACTGCAACGCCCATCGCATGGCGCATTTCCGAACCCGCGCCGCTGGAGAACACCAGTGGCAGCACGCCCATGATGAATGCGATCGACGTCATCAGGATCGGACGCAGACGCAGGCGGCAGGCTTCCAGCGCGGCTTCAACGATCGAACGGCCGTGGTCTTCCAGTTCGCGGGCGAACTCCACGATCAGGATCGCGTTCTTCGACGCCAACCCGACCAGCACGAACAAGGCGATCTGGGTGAAGATGTTGTTGTCGCCGCCGGTCACTTTCACGCCAATCAGCGCGCACAGGATCGACATCGGCACAATCAGGATCACCGCCAGCGGCAGGGTCCAGCTTTCATACTGCGCAGCCAGCACCAGGAACACCAGCAGGACGCACAGCGGGAACACATAGATCATGGTGTTGCCGGCCAGGATGTCCTGGTAGGTCAGCTCGGTCCATTCATACGTAATACCCTTCGGCAGCGTTTCCTTCGCCAGTTTTTCCATGATGGCCTGCGCCTGGCCGGACGACACGCCCGGTGCCGGGCCGCCGTTCATGTCGGCCGCCACGTAGTTGTTGTAGCGCTGCACGCGGTCAGGACCATAGGTGTCCTTGATCTGCATCAGCGACGACAGCGGGATCATCTCGCCCTTCACGTTGCGCACCTTCAGCTGCGCGATCTGTTCGGCCTGCGAACGGAACTGCGCGTCAGCCTGCACCCGCACCTGGTAGGTACGGCCGAACTGGTTGAAGTCGTTCACGTACAGCGAACCGAGGTTGATCTGCAAGGTCTGGTAGATGGTCGCCAGCGGCACGCCCAGCTGCTTGGCCTTCACGCGGTCCACATCGGCAAACAGCTGCGGCACGTTGATCTGGTAGCTGGAGAACACGCCTGCCAGCTCCGGGGTCTGCCATGCCTTCATCTGCAATGCCTGCACCGCCTTGTACAGTTCATCCGGACCCAGGTTGCCGCGGTCTTCGATCATCAGCTTGAAGCCGCCGGTGGTGCCCAGGCCATTGACTGGCGGCGGCGACAGCACCATCACGAAGGCGTCTTCGATCACGCCCATGCGCTTGTTCACTTCAGCGGCAATCGCTTCTGCGGACTTGCTCTTGTCCTTACGCTTGTCGAAGGACTCCAGGCCCACGAACACGATACCGGCGTTCGGCGCGTTGGTGAAACCGTTGATCGACAGGCCCGGGAAGGAGATCGAGTTCTCCACGCCAGGGATCTCCTTGGCGATGTCGGACATCTTGCGGATCACGGCGTCGGTGCGGTCCAGCGATGCAGCGTCAGGCAGCTGGGCGAAGCCGATCAGGTACTGCTTGTCCTGCGCCGGCACAAAGCCCGGCGGCACAGCCTTGAACATGAACAGGCCGGCCACTGCCAGCAGTGCATACACCGCCAGCGAGATCGATTTCCGGCGCAGCACACCCTTCACGCCTGTTTCATAGCCATGCGAAGCACGGCCGAAGAACTTGTTGAAGGCCTTGAAGAAGCGGCCGAACACCTTGTCCATGAAACGGGTCAGAACATCTTTCGGCGCGTCATGGGATTTCAGCAGGGCCGCCGACAAGGCTGGCGCCAGGGTCAGCGAGCTGAATGCCGAGATCACGGTCGAAATCGCGATGGTCAGTGCGAACTGGCGGTAGAACTGGCCAGTCAGGCCGGACACGAAGGCGATCGGCACGAACACGGCGCACAGCACCAGTGCAATCGCGATAATCGGGCCGCTCACTTCCTTCATGGCCTGGATGGTGGCATCGCGCGGCGACAGGCCGTTCTCGATGTTGCGTTCCACGTTCTCCACCACCACGATCGCATCGTCGACCACGATACCGATCGCCAGCACGAGGCCGAACAGCGACAGGGTATTGATCGAGAAGCCGAAGCCCAGCATCACGGCAAAGGTACCCACCACCGACACCGGCACAGCCAGCAGCGGGATGATGGAAGCACGCCAGGTCTGCAGGAAGATAATCACCACCAGCGCAACCAGGATGATCGCCTCGACCAGCGTGTGGATCACGGAGTCGATCGACTCACGCACGAATTGGGTCGGGTCGTATACGATATCGTATTCGACGCCTTCCGGGAAATCTTTGGACAGCTCCTTCATGCGGTTGCGCACGTCCGTGGACAGCTGCAGCGCATTCGCATTCGGGGCTTCGAAGATCGGGATTGCCACCGCCGACTTGTTGTTCAGCAGCGAACGCAGCGCATAGGAGTTGGAGCCCATCTCCAGGCGCGCCACATCCTTCAGCAGCGTGGTGGCGCCGTCTTCATTGGTCTTCACCACGATATTGCCGAATTCTTCCACCGACTGCAGGCGGCCCTGGGTATTCACGGTGAGCTGGAAGTCGGCATCCTTGGCAGGACCCTGGCCAATCACACCGGCCGCCACCTGCACGTTCTGCTCGCGGATCGCCTGCACCACGTCGCCTGCGGTCAGGCTGCGCGCCGCCACCTTCTGCGGATCGAGCCAGACGCGCATCGCGTAGTCGCCGGAGCCGAACAGCTGCACCTCGCCCATGCCATGCAGGCGGGCCAGCTGGTCCTTGATGTTCAGCACCGCGTAATTGCGCAGGTACAGGTCGTCGTAACGGCCATCCGGCGATTTCAGGTGGACCACCATGGTCAGGTTCGGCGAAGACTTCACCGTGGTCACGCCAATCTGGCGCACCTCTTCCGGCAGGCGCGGCAGCGCGCGCTGCACGCGGTTCTGCACCGCGGTTTCCGCCTGTTCGACATTGGTGCCGATGGCGAAAGTCACGGTCAGGGCCAGTGCGCCGTCCGAAGTATTTTGCGAGGACATGTACAGCATGTTCTCGACCCCGTTAATCTGCTCCTCAAGTGGCGCAGCAACGGTTTCGGCAATGATCTTCGGGTTGGCGCCAGGGTACTGCGCACGCACCACCACCGAAGGCGGCACCACGTCCGGGTATTCCGAGATCGGCAGCTTGAAGATGGCGATCAGGCCCGCGACGAAGATAATGATCGATAAGACGGCCGCGAAGATCGGCTTATCGACAAAGAAGCGTGAGAAATTCATCGCTGTGTTCCTTTATTGTTTGGACGAAGCCTTCGTGCCGGTATCGGCAACGGCGACTTTGTCGTCTTTTTTCTTTTCAGGTTGCTGCTGTGCGTTGGCCAGGTTGGCGTCCATGGCAACCGGCTGCGCAGTGACCGGGGCCCCCGGACGCACGCGCTGCAGGCCGTTGACCACGATCTTCTCGCCCGGCTTCAGACCTTCACGCACTACGCGCAGGCCATCGATAGTCGGTCCCAGCTTCACTGGGCGGTACTCGGCCTTGCTGTCCTTGCCCACCACGAACACGAACTTGCGGTTCTGGTCTGTGCCCACGGCGCGGTCGTTGATCAGGATCGCGTTGCTCTGGTCCGCGCCGCCGCCCAGCTGCACGCGGGCGAACAGGCCGGGCGCCAGCGCGCGGTCGGCATTGGCGAAGGTGGCGCGCATGCGCACGCTGCCGGTCTGCGGATTCAGCTGGTTGTCCACGAATTCCAGCTTGCCCTCGTGCGGGAAGCCTTCTTCGTTGGCCAGGCCGACCTTCACCACCACCGGCTGGCCTTTGTGGGCCTGGGCGCCGACGCGCAGGTAGGTGCCTTCATCGCCGTCGAAGCTGGCGTAGATCTTGTCCAGCGAGACCACGGAGGTCAGCACAGCCGAGGCGTCCACCAGGTTGCCGACGGTGATTTCCGCTTTCGATACGCGGCCGTTGATCGGCGAGACCACCTGGGTATAGGCCAGGTTCAGCTTCGCGGACTCGTACTGCGCCTGGGCGGCACGGGCATTGGCGTCCAGTTCCTTCAGGCTCGATGCGCGTTCGTCATATTCGCGCTGCGCGATGGCCTTGTCGGCCAGCAGGCGTTCGGCACGGGTCAGCTCCAGGCGGGCCAGCTCGGCGCGCGCTTTGGCGGAATTGGCCGCCGCTTCGGCACGCGCGGCTTCGGCCGCATAGGGACGCTGGTCGATCACGAACAGCACATCGCCCTTCTTCACTTCACTGCCCGGCTTGAAATTGACGGCGGTGATGAAGCCGCTGACGCGGGCGCGGATTTCAACGTGGTCGATCGCTTCCAGGCGGCCGGAGAACTCCTGGGTTTCCGATACCTGTTTTTCGATCACGGTGGCAGCAGAGATCGGAGGACCGCCCGCAGCAGGCGCTTCCGCGGCCTTGCCCTTGGCGCTGTCGCAGCCGGCCAGCGTTGCCGCTGCCAGGCCGGCGACGGCCAGCGCTGCGATCATCGGTCGCGCCTTAGCTGTCATTTCTTTAAAGTTTTTCATTTTTAACCCCTTTTTCTATGAAAAATAATAATGATTTGAGCGGTACCCTCTGCCGCCTGCGAATCGCAGGCAAAAGCGGGCCCACCGCGCTGAAATAGCGCGTTTTTCAGGAACTGCTGGTTTGGAAAGCCGGTGTTTACGCCTGTCGCAGCAATATACTGTTAGCCCGACAATATGTAAACGAAATTGTTGATATATCCATTATGCCGGTGGGGCCTCCGTCCCTCCGTCGCCGGCAATAAAGGCCGCGATCTCGCCCATCGCAAATACGCAGGCGCATTCATTTCTGCCCCCCGGTTCCAGCGGCGGCGGCGGGAGGCGCTTGACGGTCGTCGTGATGCCGCAGGCAATCAGCTTCGCACCGTATTGTTCAGCTTCGTCGCGCAGCGGATCTTCCTCGGCGGAAAGGATCAGCGCTGGCGGCAGATTCTTCAGGCGGCTCGACTGCAGCGGCGAGGCGTACGGATGGGTACGGTCGGCCGCATTCGGCAGGTAGCCACGGTAAGCGGCGGCGCACTGGTCGGCCACGGCGGCTTTGTCCGGGCAGCTCGGCAGTTCGCGCATGGAGCAGGTGGACAGGCCGGGATCCAGCATCGGCATGATCAGCACCTGGCCTGCCAGCGCCGGACCGCCACGGTCGCGCGCCATCAGGGCCACCACGGCCGCCAGGTTGGCGCCGGCCTCGATGCCGGATACCACCAGGCGCTTGCCGCTCCAGCTCAGCTTGGTTTTATTCTTCTTCGCCCACATCAGCACGGCATGTGCGTCTTCCACCGCCGCCGGGAAGGGCTTCGTGGTGGCCAGCGTATAAGCCGCCGCCAGGCCCACGGTATTCGTATTCATGCTGACGAGATGGCTCAGGAACTCCTGGCCCTCGTCGATCGAGCCGCCGACAAAACCGCCGCCGTGGAAAAACACGATCAGCGTGTCGCGCTTGCCCGCGCCGCCTGCCGTGAACAGGCGCCCCGCCAGCGGACCTTCCGCACCGCCGACTTCGATGTCGCGCAGTTTCAGGTCGGCTGCCAGCGGCGCCAGTTCGTGCAGGGTGTCCTTTTTCATTGCTGGGCCACCTTTTCGCCGGCGTCGGCGGTCAGCACTTTCAGGGCCGACTGCGGTTTGGCCGACTGAGCGCCGCGCAGCACTTCGGTGCGCAGCGCGTCAAAGCCCCGGGCTTCCACGCTTGCCGCCTGGGAGAACTCATCGGTGTACACCATGCCCGCCAGCGCGAGCGAGCTGAGCGCCACTGCTACCGTTGCAAAGATTCCATCACGATGTTTCATCTCAAACTCCTGTTGTGCCGCTAAAAAGTTGCATTTACCTTGATGCAGTGCGTCAACTATAGACTTGTTCTACAATCTGATAAATACGCTAACGGCGAAATCATTGTTCAGAATTCGGAACAATGACAACTGGGTGACAGGGTTTGGACGAGCAAAGGGCGCAGGCGGATGAACAAATTGCAGGCGATGGAGGTGTTTGTGCAGGTGGTGGACGCCGGGGGCTTCACACGCGCCGCCGAGGTGCTGCAGCTGCCCAAGGCCACGGTTTCCACTCTGATACAGGGCCTGGAGACGGCGCTTTCCGTCAAGCTGCTGCACCGCACCACGCGCCATGTGTCGGTCACGGCCGACGGCGCCGCCTATTACGAGCGCTGCCTGCGCATCCTGGCCGATGTGCGCGAGGCCGAGGAATCGCTGTCGCGCACCCGGCTCAGCCCCAGCGGGCGGCTGCGGGTGGATGCGCCGACCGGTTTTTCCAGCGAAATCCTGGTGCCCGCCCTGCCCGATTTCTTCGAACGCTATCCCGATATCCAGCTTGAACTGGGCAGCAGCGACCGCCCGGTGGACCTGATCGAGGAAGGCGTGGACTGTGCCGTGCGCGGCGGCGCGCTGGGCGATTCCACCCTGATCGCGCGCCGCATCGGCGTGGTCAATTTTTTCACCGCCGCCTCCCCCGGCTACCTTGCGCGCTTCGGCACGCCCACCCACCCGCGCGAGCTGGTGAACCACCGCTGCGTCAACTACTTCTCGGCCAAGACCGGCAAGATCTACGACTGGGACTTTACGCGGGACGGCGAACGCATCCAGGTGCCGATGCCGGGCGTGATTGCGCTGAACGACTCCAACGCCTATGTGGTGGCGGGCCTGTCCGGCCTGGGCGTGATCCAGATGACGGACTACCTGCTGGACAAATATGTCGCTGACGGCAGCATGGTGCGCCTGCTGCCGGACTGGGTGACGGACCCGCTGCCGATCCATGTGGTCTACCCGCAGAACCGCCACCTGTCGGCCAAGGTGCGCGTGTTCGTCGAATGGGTGTCCGAACTGCTTGCCAACCATCCCGGCATGCGCATGCGCGCGCCTGCCGCCCAGCCACTTGTACCGGAGGCCGCCATATGAGCCACAAGATCGTTTTCCTGGACCGCGACAGCCTGATCGCCAATGTGCGCCGCCCCGTGTTCGGGCACGAATGGACCGAATACGCCGCCAGCACGGAGGCCGAAGCCGTCGAACGCCTGCGCGGCGCCACCATCGCCATCACCAACAAGGTGCCCCTGCGCGCGGACGCGCTGGCCCGGCTGCCGGAACTGAAACTGATCGCGGTGGCCGCCACCGGCACCGACATCATCGACCTGGACGCCGCGAAGCAGCATGGCATCGTGGTGTCGAACATCCGCAACTACGCTTATGCAGCGCTGCCCGAGCACACCTTCGCGCTGATTCTCGCGCTGCGCCGCAACCTGCTGGCCTACCGCGCCGACATCGAGGCGGGGCTGTGGCAGAAATCGCCCCGTTTCTGCCTGTTCCACCACCCTATCCGCGACCTGCACGGCAGCCGCCTCGGCCTGCTGGGCTATGGCGCGCTGGGCAAGGGCGTGGCGCAGCTGGCCCAGGCCTTCGGCATGGAAATCGTGGTCCATACGCGCACCCCGGCCCACGACCCGCTGGTGCGCAACGTGAGCTTCGACGAGCTGCTGGAAACCTCGGATGTGCTCAGCCTGCACGCCCCGCTGAACGACAAGACGCGCAATATCATCGGCGCGGCCGAACTGAAACGCATGAAACCCTCGGCCATCCTGATCAACACCGCACGCGGCGGCCTGGTGGACGAAGCGGCGCTGGCCGACGCGCTGATCGCCAACACCATCGCTGGCGCCGGTTTCGACGTGCTGACGCAGGAACCGCCGCCCGAAGACCATGTGCTGCTGAACCTGCGCCTGCCCAACTTCCTGCTCACGCCCCATTCCGCGTGGGCCAGCACCCAGGCCATGCAGACCCTGGCCGACCAGCTGATCGACAACGTGGAAGCTTTCGGGCGCGGCCAGCCGAACAACGTCGTCGGCTGAGCGCCACACGGCCAACCGGTTCGGCGCAGCTGCTGCACGGCCTGGCGCAGCGGGGTGGCTGCGCGAAAGCGCCTCCAATAGAGTCGGAAGCTCCTGACACTATCGGAGAATAATAATGAAATATTTTGCAAGCCTGCTCATTGCGGGCATGCTTCATCTCGGCTGCGCGGCTGCCGCGCAGGCGGAACCGGTGCGCGAAATCGAGCAGCTGGTGCAGCAATTCCAGCGCAATATCATCGACAAGGACGCCGCCGCGCTGGGAGCCCTCTTCCTCCCCGAGAACAACAGCTGGCTCACCGTGCTGGATGACCAGGAGTTTGCGGCGGCGAAGGCGAAACACGCCGACATGCCGCGCGTGCGCCCGTCCAGTTACAAGGGCTTCGTGAAATTCATCGGCGAGAGCAAGCTGCCGGTCGAAGAAAAATTCTACAACGTCCGGATTCATACCAACGGTTACATTGGCACGGTGTATTTCGATTTCGACTTCCTCGAAGACGGCAAGGTCACCAACCGGGGCGCCGAATCCTGGCATGTGGTGCGCACGGAACAGGGCTGGAAAATCAGCTCGATGGTATTTTCCATCGGCCGCTGAGGGACGCTAGAATGGCTCTTTCACGTAAATTACCCATCATGCCATCGTCGCCCATCACGATTGCCGCGCCGCGTATCGACCTGGCAGCGGTGCCGCGTTCCCTGCCGATGCTGGCGGCGCTGGCGATGGCCGCCTGCATGGCCGTTCTCAGCCTGCCGGAATACGGGCATGGCTACTCCCTGCTGTTCAGGGCCATGTTCCTGTGCAGCGACCTGGTCTGGCTGTTCCCCCTGGTGATGATCCAGCGCTGGATGTGGCGGCGCGAATATAGCTGGCCGCGCACCTTGCTGATCCTGCTGGCCGCCACCTACGCCATGACGCTGGTGAACAGTGTTATGGCGCAGGTGCTCGCCGTCGAACTGGGCTTGCATCCAACCTACTATTGGCAGAACCTGTACCGGGGACTCGACGGCTGCTGGCTCGCGCTGCTCGGCTTCTGCGCCGTGCATACGGGCGCCGCGTATTATGTGGCGCTGGGCCGCTCGCAGCTCGACATGGCGCAGGCGCAGCTGGCCGCGCGCGATGCGGAGCTGCACGCGCTGCGCTACCAGCTGCATCCGCATTTCCTGTTCAACACCCTGAACGCCATCTCGGCCCTGATCGTATCGCAGCGCAACCGCGAAGCGACGCGCATGGTGACGCGGCTGGCTGAATTCCTGCGCGCCACGCTGGAAGAAAACGGCAAGCACGAACACTCGCTGGCCGAAGAACTGGCGCTGACCGATACCTACCTCAATATCGAGAAGGCCCGCCTCGGCGAGCGGCTGCAGGTGGATACGCGCATCGGCCCGCGGGTACTGAACGCCATGGTGCCCTACCTCATCCTGCAGCCGCTGATCGAAAACGCCATCCGCCATGGCATAGCGCGCATCCAGGGCACAGGCCGGCTCGCGCTCTACCTCGAATGCGAAGGGAATACGCTCGTCATCCGTGTGGATAACGACGGCGCGGGCGAGGCCGAATCAGGCGGCGAAAAAGGCATCGGCCTGGCCAATATCGCCGAGCGGCTGGCCAGGCTGTACCCCGGCCAGCATGAGTTCAGCCATGGACGCGGCGCGGATGGCGGCTACTCGGTCCGCATCGTCCTGCCATTGCGGCAGGCCCAGTACGCAGACATGGTAAGGGCCGCATGATGCGCGTTGCGATCATCGACGACGAACCGCTGGCGCGCAGCGGCGTGCGCGCCCGGCTGGAGGAACGGCGCGGCATCGAAGTGGTGGCCGACTTTGCGGATGGACTGGCGGCGCTGGAAGGGATTCCGCAATGTCGGCCTGACCTGGTGCTGATCGACATCGAGATGCCGGGCATGGATGGGCTGAAAGTCCTGTCCGCGCTCAAGCCTGAGGAGCGGCCGATGGCGATCCTGCTCACGGCATACGACCAGTTTGCCTTGCAGGCGTTTTCGCTGGACGTCGTCGACTACCTGCTCAAGCCGATCGACGATGACCGCTTCGAGGAAGCGCTGGAGCGCGCGCACCGCGCCCTGCCCTACCGCCGACCCTCGCTGGCGGGCGCCCCGAAGGAGACCTATACGCAGATGTTCACGGTGCGGGTCGGCGCCAAACAGGTGTTCGTGCGCACGGTGGACATCAGCTGGATCGAGGCCGATGGCGACTATGCGGTGCTGCACGCTGCGGGCAAGCGCTTCATGGTGCGCGAATCACTGCAAAGGCTGGCCGGCCAGCTCGATCCCGCGGAATTCGTGCGGGTGCACCGTTCGGCCATCGTGCGCATTTCCCAGCTCAGCGAAATGCGCTGCCTGAGCAACCAGGACGCCTTGCTGCGCCTCCAGGACGGCACCCCGCTGCGCGCCAGCCGCACCTATATCCGGCAGCTGCGCGCCCTGCTCGACAAACCGGCTACATATTCCTGAACTGGGTCATGAAGGGCTGGCTGACCTGCAGCGTCTCCGGCCGGTTGCGCAGGCGCAGCACCCCCTTGCCGAATTCGTCGCGCGTGATGGCGGAAACCGCCTTCAGGTTGACGATGGTGGAGCGGTGAATCTGCTTGAAGATGTCCGGGTTCAGCACCGTCAGCAGTTCGCAGATCGGCTTGCGCAGCAGCGCCTCCCCTTCCGCCGTCATCACCACCGTGTACTTGTTATCCGAACGGAAGTAGCACACATCGTCGATCATGATCAGGCGCGTATCGTTGCCTGAACTGGCGGTGAGCCAGGTCAGCGCGGGCGCCTTGCTGGCCGGCTTCAGCGTGGCGTTCAGCTGCTGCAGCAGTTCCGCCAGCGCCGCAGGCTGGGCGCTGCCGCGCGCCGCGCGTTCCTTCAGGCGCTGCACAGTGGCCGCCAGCCGTTCGCGGGTGACGGGTTTGAGCAGGTAGTCCACCGCGCCTTTCTCGAAAGCGTCGATCGCGTACTGGTCGTAGGCCGTAACGAACACGATCTGCGCGCGCAGGCCCTGCTCCAGCATGGCCTGCGCCACGTCCATGCCGCTCATGCCGGGCATGCGAATGTCGAGGAAGACCACGTCCGGCTGCTGCTGGCTGATTTCTTCCAGCGCGCTGCCGCCGTCTTCGCAGGCCGCCACGATATCCAGTTCCGGCCAGGCGGCGCGCAGCTCCGTCATCAGCGCGTCGCGCAGCAGCGATTCGTCCTCCGCAATGATGCAGCGCAGTTCAGACATGGTTCGCGCTTTCCTTCTGCGGCTGGTCCACGCCGATGGCGGGCACGGTAATGGTTGCCGCCACGCCTTCCGGGAAGTTGGACACGATGGACAGCGAGGCGCCCGCGCCGTAGATCAGGTTCAGGCGTTCCCGCACATTGCGCAGGCCGATGCCGGTGCCGCCGCCATCCTGGCTGAAGCCGCGCCCGTCGTCGGCCACGGTCACGGAAACGGTGCCGCTGGTGGCCGCGGCAAAGATCCAGATCGTGCCGCCGCCCGGCTTCGGTTCCAGCCCGTGCTTGATGGCGTTTTCCACCAGCGTCTGCAGCATCATGGTCGGGAAAGGCACGGACAGCAGGTTGGCCGGCACCTGGATCTGCGGCATCAGGCGTGATCCCATGCGGATCTTCAGGATGTCCAGGTAGGCGCGCGCCCGTTCCAGCTCCGCGCCGATGGTGGACAGCGCGTCCTCGGTGCGCGGCATCGAATGGCGCAGGTAGAGGATCAGGTTGCCCAGCATTTCATCGGCGCGGGCCGGGTCGCTGCGGGTCAGGATCTGCGCGCTGGCCAGGGTGTTGTACAGGAAGTGCGGCTCCACCTGGGCATGCAGCAGGTTCAGTTTGGCCACCGTCAGCTCCTTCTCGGTGACGGCTTCCTTCACGTCGGCCTGCTCGCTGCGGCGGCGCTGGGCCACGCGGCGGGTCAGCGAACGCGTGATGGCTTCCGCGTTTTCGAGGTTGGTGCCATCATCCACCAGGAACCAGTCGGTCCAGGCAGGACGGGCCGGTTCGCAGATCAGCATGAGGCTGCCCGCGCCGTCGTTCGGCGTGACCATGGCCAGGATCTGGTTGCGGCTAACGCCCAGCAGGCGGGCCAGGCGCATGCCGCCGCTTTCAGCCGCATAGGGATCGATGCGGCGCACACGGGCCCTCACCTGCAGGCTGTCGCGGGCGCTGTCCACCTGGTCGCTGCCGGGCAGTTCGCGGATCGCCGCGTCCACCATATCGAAGGCTTCGCCGGCCTCGAACGGCACTTCGATCTGGCGCCGCTGGCGGCTGGATACGGTGCTGCTGTTGAAGCGGCCGGCAATCAGGTGCACGCGCCGCAGGTGCGAGAAGGCCACCACGATCACATAGCTAACCAGCACAAAGCCGCCGAACACGACCCAGCCGCCTTCAATCTGGTCGCCGTCGTCGAAAATGAGTTTGATCAGCGTAATCGAAGCCGCCATATAGACGAGCGTCCAGGCCAGCGCCAGGCGGAAGAGGTAAAAGGCTCCAGTGATCACAATTATTTCCTTGAAGGGATACGGATTGGAAGTGACGATAGCAGATCGCCGCCAGCCGCTGGCGGTTTTACGACGAAATCCACGGCGCGCCGACGAAGCCCGGTTTCCGCGCGATGAAATGGGCGCGTGCGCCATCCGCCAGCCGTTCCACGTATAGTCAAAAAAACCACAAAAAAGGAGTGCGGCATGAAATGGGAAGGCAATCGGGAAAGCGATAATGTGGAAGACCGCCGCGGCGGCGGCGGCGGGGGCGGTTTTGGCATCGGCGGCAGGTCCATCGGCATCGGCGGCGTGATCGTGGCGCTGATCGTATCCTATGTGTTCGGCATCAATCCCTCGACGGTGCTCAGCCTGATGAGCGGCGGCGGCGTGCCGGTGCAGCAGCAGGCCGACGGTCCCACCAGCAAACCGGAAGACCAGATGGGCAAGTTCGCGTCCGTGGTGCTGGCCGACACGGAAGATACCTGGGGCGCCCTGTTCCGGCAGGAAGGCCAGGCCTACCAGCCGCCGCGTCTCGTGCTGTTCGAGAATGCCACCGGCACCGCCTGCGGCACCGGCCAGTCGGCCACCGGGCCTTTCTACTGCCCGCTGGACCAGAAAGTCTACCTGGACCTGAGCTTCTTCCAGCTGATGCAGGAGCGCTTCCGCGTCAGCGGCGAATTCGCACAGGCCTATGTGATTGCGCATGAGGTCGGCCACCATGTGCAGAAGCTGATGGGCATCAGCGACCAGGTGCACAATGCGCAGCAGCGCGCCTCGCAGAAAGCGGGCAATGCGCTCTCCGTGAAGCTCGAATTGCAGGCCGACTGCTTTGCCGGACTGTGGGCGCACCACGCCAACCGCTCGCGCCAGATCCTCGAACAGGGCGATGTGGAGGCCGCGCTGAAGGCCGCAACAGCCATCGGGGACGATGCGCTGCAGCGCCAGTCGCAAGGCCAGGTGGTACCGGATTCCTTCACGCACGGCTCCTCCGAGCAGCGCGTGCGCTGGTTCCGCACCGGACTGGAAGGCGGCACCATCGCGCAGTGCGACACCTTTAACGCAGCGCGTTTGTAAAACATTCCACACGCACTTCTTCGCAGGTACAATCGCCCGCATTGTCCACCTGAAGGAGTGTTCATGACCGTCTCACCCAAGCGCCGCCTCGTCCTGGCGGCCGCCGCCCTGCCACTGGTTCCCGGCTTTGTGCACGGCGCCGTGCCCGGAAAAATCGAGGACGCCTTTACCGCGCTGGAGAAAGAGCTGGACGGCCGCCTCGGCATTTATGCCATCGACACCGGCACGGGCCGCGAATTCAGCTACCGCGCCGACGAAGCGTTCGCGATGTGCAGCACCTTCAAGATGATGCTGTCGGCGGCAATCCTGCAGAAAAGCCTGGCGCAGCCCGGCCTGCTGGCCAAGCGCATCCGCTACACCAAAGCCGACATGGTGTCCCATGTTCCGATCACGGAAAAACACCTGGACGACGGCATGACGGTGCAGGAACTGTGCGATGCCACCATGCGCTACAGCGACAACGCCGCCGCCAACCTGCTGATGAAGGAACTGGGCGGCCCGGCCGACGTGACGGCCTATGCGCGCAGCATCGGCGACCAGGCCTTCCGCCTCGACCGCTGGGAGACCGAACTGAATACCGCGATTCCCGGCGACCCGCGCGACAGCACCACGCCGCGCGCCATGGCCCAATCGCTGCGCAAGATCGCGCTGGGCGACGCCCTGCCCGCTGCGCAGCGCCAGCTGATGCTCGAATGGCTGGTGGGGAATACGACCGGCGGCAACCGGATCCGTGCAGGCTTGCCGAAAGACTGGAAGGTGGGCGACAAGACCGGCGCCGGCGCCTATGGCAGCAACAACGACATTGCCATCATCTGGCCGCCGGGCCGCGCTCCGGTGGTGGCGGCCATGTACTCCGTGCGCAAGCAGGAAAAGATCGACTCGCGCCCGGACATCCTGGCTTCCGCTGCACGGCTGATTGCCGCCGCGCTGTAAGCGCTATTCGGGGAAGGTGCCGGGCAGCAGGATGTTCCGGTCCACCTTCTTCACGTCCCGCAGGCCGCAGAAGGCCATCGTGATATCGAGTTCATTACGGATGATCTGAAGGCTGCGGCGCACGCCCTCCTCGCCCATCGCGCCCAGTCCGTACAGGAAAGCGCGGCCGATGTAGACGCCGCGCGCGCCCAGCGCCAGCGCCTTGATCACGTCCTGGCCGGAACGGATGCCGCCGTCCATATGCACCTCGATCTCCTTGCCCACCGCCGCCGCAATGGCGGGCAGCGCGGCAATCGAGGACTGCGCGCCATCCAGCTGGCGCCCGCCATGGTTGGACACGATCAGCGCATCGGCGCCGCTTTCCACGCAGAGCCGCGCATCTTCCGCATCCATGATGCCCTTGATAATCAGCTTGCCGCCCCAGCGCTGCTTGACCCACTCCACATCCTTCCACGACAGCGTGAGGTCGAACTGCTGGCTGGTCCAGGACGACAGCGAGGACATGTCGGACACCGAGGTCGCGTGTCCCACGATATTGCCGAACTGGCGGCGCTTCGTGCCCAGCATGCCCAGGCACCAGCGCGGCTTGGTCGCCATGTTCACGATATTCGGCAGCGTGAGGCGCGGAGGGGCGGACAGGCCGTTGCGGATGTCCTTGTGGCGCTGGCCCAGCACCTGCAGGTCCAGCGTCAGCACCAGGGCCGAGCACTTCGCGGCCTTGGCGCGGTCGATCAGGCGCTCGATGAAGGCGCGGTCCCTCATCACATACAGCTGGAACCAGAACGGCTTGCTGGTGTTGGCCGCCACGTCCTCGATCGAACAGATGCTCATGGTGGACAGGGTAAACGGCACGCCGGCCTGTTCCGCCGCACGTGCCGCGAGAATTTCGCCATCCGCATGCTGCATCCCCGTGAGGCCGGTCGGCGCAATCGCCACCGGCATCGACACTTCCTGGCCCACCATCGTGGTCTGCAAGGTGCGGTTCGACATGTCGACCGCAACGCGCTGGCGGAACTTGATCTTCTCGAAGTCCGTGCTGTTGGCGCGATAGGTGGATTCGGTCCAGGAGCCGGAATCGGCGTAGTCATAGAACATGCGCGGCACGCGGCGTTCGGCGATGCGGCGCAGGTCTTCGATGCAGGTGATGGTGGTCATGCGCTAGTCCTTATGTTTGCGCGAACATCATCAGGCATTTTGCGCCGCTTGCCAACTGACCTCTGGTCAGCGCGGCAGCCCATGCCTGCTGAAAGCGGGATCGAACGTATAAAAAGCGGGCATGGTGAGGCGCGTGCCGCGCAGGATTTTCAGCACCGCATGCTCGTGGTGCCAGCCGCTGGTGAAAGCGACCAGCGCACCGGCTCTCGGTTTGATCACGATATTGAGCGCAGTCAGGTAAAACTCGCCGCCTTCGTAATCGTCATTCAGGTAGACGATGCTGGCGAAATTGCGGTGCGGCGAAGAGTGTGGTTTTCCGTCCGCATTCGCGTTGTCGCAATGCGGCGGCATATGCATGCCTTCCGGCCAGCGCACCAGCTGGATGGTGTCGGCGTAGATCGGCGCCGACAGCGCGTAATGCGCGGCGATGCGTTCGATGGCGGCGGCGCGGGCGCGGTACATCACGGCGCCCGCCTCCGGCAAGGCTGCCGCCACATCGTGGTGGAACAGGATGCGGCCCTTCCAGTAATCGAGCGGCACGTTGTCCACGGCCTGCCGGTCTTCCAGCTGCGCCGCTGCCGCGCACAGGGTGCGGCATTCCTCGGCACTGAGGAAGTCCGGCAGGTAGATGAAGTCTTCGCCGATGGCTGCCTGGCCGGGGTCGAGCCAGCGCGTGTCCGGCGATGGGCTGAGCACACCGTCATGCAGGCGCGCGCGGCCGGCAGTGTTGCGCTCGGTCTGGCCTTGCGGCAGGCGTTCCAGCAGGCTGGGCGGGGCGGCGCCGAAACGGTAAGAGGTGATACCGGCAGCAGGCAGGGAGCGGCCGTAATCCGGCAGAAAAGAATTTCGCATGAGCAAAATGTAGCATGCAGGCGGGCAAAGAAAAAGGGACCAGATCTTCCGATCTGGTCCCTCATATTGGTGCGGCTGGCAGGAATCGAACCCACGACCCCTTGGTTCGTAGCCAAGTACTCTATCCAGCTGAGCTACAGCCGCGTAAAACTTACTTATTTTATTATTATAACAGGGCGGTCGACACCGCCTGCTTTCTACTCTTTACTACTAAATTCTGGTGCGGCTGGCAGGAATCGAACCCACGACCCCTTGGTTCGTAGCCAAGTACTCTATCCAGCTGAGCTACAGCCGCTAAGAAGCAAAATTATATCGCATTCATTTCAAGTTGGAAAGGTTGAACTTTCGTCCAAGAATCGCGTTACACTGCCATTCATCCCAACCAAAAAGCCTGCGCTTTCTGCTTTCTTCCGAAGTGTCATCTCCGAAAGAAGCGAGATTATAGACAGAAGCGAACGGCTTGTCCAGAGTGAAAATGAAGAGATTTTTCGCCGCCGCACTTTTCGCCCTCCCCTTCGCCGTGCATGCCGATCCCGCGTGGAAAGCACTGGACGGCAGCCCGCGCCACGCCGCCGCCATCGAGCCGGAAATCCGGCGCATGATGGAGGCCGCCAAAGTTCCCGGCCTTGCGGTCGCCGTCATCAATGACGGGCAGGTGGTCTACCAGCAGGCCTTCGGCTACGCGGACCCCGCCAAAAACATTCCCCTGCACAGCGACACCATCATGTACGGCGCCTCGCTGACCAAGGCCGCCTTTGCCTATATGACGATGCAGCTGGTGGAAGAAGGCCTGTTCGGGCTCGACACGCCGGTGACGGAGCTGCTGAAGAAGCCGCTGCCGGAATATCCGGACTGGGCGGACCTGGCTGCCGACCCGCGCTGGAAACTGTTCACGCCGCGCATGATGCTGTCGCACACCACCGGCATGCCGAACTTCCGCTGGATCAACGACGACAAGAAGCTGGACATCAAATACCCGCCCGGCTCGCGCTATGTATATTCCGCCGAAGGCCTGCACATCCTGCAGCTGATCATCGAGGAACGCAGCGGCAAGTCGCTGACGGAGCTGATGCAGGTGCGCGTGTTCGACCGCTTCGGCATGCGCAACACCAGCATGGTATGGCGCCCGGACTTCGCCGGCCGCGTGACCGCCCATTTCGACAAGGACGGCAAGGAGGTGCGGCACAGCCAGCGCAGCCGCCCGCGCGCCGCCGGCTCCATGGATACCACGCCCGCCGACTATGCCCGCTTCCTGGCCGGCGTGCTGCGCGGCGAAGGACTGTCTCCGGCCGGCTTCAACGAGATGTTCAAGCCGCAGCTGGCCATCGTGCAGCCCAAACAGTTCCCCTCGCACTGGCCTGGCGAAACCGAGGCCAACAAGCCGCTTGGCCTGGCCATCGGCCTCGGCTGGCCGCTCTACAATTCCCCGGCCGGCCCGGCCTTCTTCAAGGAGGGGAACGACGACGGCACCAACAACTTCGCCCTCGGCTTCCGCTCCCAGCGCACCGGTGTGCTGCTGATGTCCAACAGCTCTAACGGCCAGCCCATCTTCGTGCCGACGGTGGAAAAACTGATCGGCCGCGTCTGCCTGCCCTGGTTCTGGATGAACTACATCCCCTATGACCAGCCGCAGTGGAACGACCCAAAATGGCGTGAAAATCCGCCCGTTCTTTCCTGCGGGAAATGACTTATTCACCAAACGTATGACCACCATCACAAGATATCATTGGCAAACGATTGCGCTATCAGGCATTATTCACCTGTCTCCTCTATTCTCCTCAAAAGGAATAGACTTCAGCCCGCTCCCGTAGCGGGCTTTTTTTTCCTGTTCTCAGCTATATTCCTCCGCTTAGCGCCCTGCCCAGCCGGAACAGCATTTATCGGGCTCATGGTGTATTCTGCGGTTTGGTTTTTTACAATGCCAGCGGAGAGCCGAGCATGCCACCAGCACCAGCCAACGAACAACATGGCCCAAGCGATACCGCCGCGGGCCCGGCCGAACATTGGCCGCTGCCCTTGCGCCTGACCGTCAATATCATGCAGAACACGCCCCTGCCGATGCTGCTGATGTGGGGCCGCCAGCAACTGATGCTGTACAACGCGGGCTACGCCCGCCTCGCCGGCCTGCCGGAAGAACGCGTGCCAGGCGGCACGGTGCCCGTGGTGCTGCCAGCGGCCTGGAGCTGGAATCCGGCAGTGCTGGAACTGGCCTGGGCCGGCGAGGCGCAGACCTATCCCCGCCAGCCGCTGCAGCTGTGGCGCGGCCCTGAAGCCCAGGAAGACCTGTTCGACCTGCACTACACGCCCGTGCACGAACAGGACGGCGCGGTGGCCGGCATCCTGTGCACCATCGCGCCGCCGGGCGCCGCCCAGCCGCAGCAGGCAGACCAGCCGCTGTCGGTGCTGGTGGTGGAAGACAATCTCGACGCGCAATACCTGGTGTGCGAAATGCTGCGCACCTTCGGCCACCGTGTGGAGGCCGCCACCAGCGGCGAGGAGGCGCTGCGCCTGCTGCAGGGCGGCCGCTACGATGTGCTGCTCAGCGACGTCAGCCTGCCCGGCATGTCCGGCGTGGACCTGGCGCGCGCGGCCCTGCGCGAAAATCCCGTGCTGCGGGTGGTCTTCGCGTCCGGTTACAGCAGCTCGCTGACCGAGCACCTGGACTTCCCTGCCATGTCGATACAGAAACCTTATGACATCGAGCAACTACAAGCGATTCTCCAAAGCATAGCAGCCGAAACCAGCCCCGCGCGCCCCCTGTAACTAGCGATCAACCGTGTGGGCCTTGCCGGAGGCATGAGGCTACAATCGGCTCTCGGCGGACGACCCCGCCACCGACCGATGCAGCCGAATATTCATGATTTTCTCCCCAGGGCAGGATGCCGACACGGCGCCCCTCAGCAACAGCAGCGACCGCCTTCAGGCCGTACTCGGCAGTATCGCTGACGGCTTCGGTGTGTTCGCGCCCGACTGGACCATCAGCTACCTGAACCCGGCCGCCGGCGAGCTGCTGTGCATTGAAGACGGCAGCGCGCTGGCCAACCGACCGCTGTGGGATGCCGTCCCTGCCCTGCTGGGCACCGTGTTCGAAGCGCAATGCCGCCTGGCCATGGAACGCGAACAGGCCTGCAGCTTCGAGCTGTATTACCTGCCGCGCCAGCGCTGGCTGGAGGTACGGGCCTATCCCTCCTCGGCTGGACTCAGCTGCCTGATCGCCGACATCCACGTGCGCAAGCAGCAGGAGCGTTCGCTGCGCGAGAACAGCAACCGCCTGCAGGTGGCCATGTCTTCCGCCCGCCTCGGCGACTGGAGCTGGGACGCGGCCAGCGGCAGCGTCATGCTGGGCCTGCGCGCCGCCGGCATCTTCGGCCTGCCGGCCAACCAGCCGGTCTCCTGGGCCGCGCTGCAGGAAAAGCTGGACCGGCGGGACCGGGAACCGGCGCGCAGGGCCTTGCTGGAGGCCTTCTCCTCGCGCCAGGACTTCGATATCGAATGCCGCATCGAACACGAGGGCGAACGGCGCTGGCTGTCGGTGGTGGGCCACGGCAGCTACGACGACGCAGACCAGCTGCGCGGCATCACCGGCATGGTGCAGGACATCACCGAACGCAAGGCCGCCGAAGACAGCCTGCGCCACAGCGAAGAACAGCTGCGCGCGCTGGCCGATTCGATTCCGCAGCTGGCCTGGATCGCCCAGGCTGACGGCGCCATGGTCTGGTACAACAAGCGCTGGTTCGAATACACCGGCACCACCGAAGCAGACATGCTGGGCGACGGCTGGCGCCAGGTCTACGACCCGGCCTGCATTCCGCCCATGGTGGCGCACTGGCAGCAGGCCATGCGGAACGGCGAGCCCTTCGAGATGGAATTCCCCATCCGCGGCGCCGATGGCCAGTACCGCTGGTTCCTCACGCGCGCCAACCCCGTGCGCGACCGCGAAGGCCATATGGTGCGCTGGTTCGGCACCAGCACCGATGTGGACCAGGTCAAGCGCGCGCAGGAAGCGCTGCGTGACGAAACCAATGTGCTCGAACTGCTGAACAGCACCGGCAATGCGCTGGCCCGCCACCGCGACCTGCAGCCGCTGCTGCAGGAAGTGACGGACGCGGCCACCCGCATCAGCGGCGCGCGCTTCGGCGCCTTCTACTACAACCACCATGACGGCGGCCCGCTGACGCTGTACACGCTGGCGGGACGGCCGCTGTCCGATTACGGCGACCTGGACCGCGCGCGCGCCACCCTCCTTTTCGGCGACAGCCTGCAGGGCGACGGCATCACGCGCTGCGACGACCTGCGCAACTTCCCCGGCTGCGCGCCGCACGAGAGCCTGAGCCAGCTGAAAGGCATGCGCAGCTTCCTCGCCGCACCGGTGGTGTCGCGCTCCGGCGATGTGACGGGCACGCTGCTGTTCGGCCACCCGGAACCGAATATGTTCAACGAGCGTACCGAACGCATACTGGCCGGCATCGCCGCCCAGGCCGCCATTGCGATCGACAATGCGCGGCTCAACGAAGCGGCGCGGCTGGCGGCGGAAGAACGTATCAGCCTCCTGATCAGCGAACGCAGCGCGCGCGAGGAAGCGGAACGCAGCAGCCAGATGAAGGACGAATTCCTGGCCACGCTGTCGCACGAACTGCGCACGCCGCTGACGGCCATCCTCGGCTGGTCGCAGGTGTTGCGGCGCGGCGGCAAAGGCCAGGCCGATATGGAGAAAGGCCTGCAGACCATCGAACGCAATGCGCGCGCGCAGGCGCAGCTGATCGAAGACCTGCTCGACATGAGCCGCATCATGTCCGGCAAGGTGCTGCTCGACATGCAGAGCGTGCGGCCGGAGGCCGTGGTGGAAGCGGCGATCGATGCGGTGCGCCCTGCGGCGGCGGCGCGCAATATCACGCTGCACAGCCGCTTCGAGCCCACCGGCATGGTGGCGGGCGATCCGGGCCGCCTGCAGCAGGTGGTGTGGAACCTGCTGTCCAATGCCATCAAGTTCACCCAGACCAATGGCAGCGTGCACATCAGCGTCAGCGAAAGCGCGGGCCAGGTGGAGATTGCCGTCAACGATACCGGCATCGGCATCGGCCCCGAGTTCCTGGCGCACGTGTTCGACCGCTTCCGCCAGGCCGATGCGTCCTCCACGCGCCGGCACGGCGGCCTGGGGCTGGGCCTGTCCATCGTCAAGCACCTGGTGGAACAGCATGGCGGCACGGTCGCGGTGGAAAGCGCGGGCGAGGGACAGGGCTCGTCCTTTACCGTGCGCCTGCCGCTGATCACGGAGCAAGCCAATGCGCTGATGCAGCCGCGGCCGCTGGCGCCGCTGCGCAGCACGGCGCTGCGCCCGGGCGCGGCGGCCGAGCGCGACCTGCGCGGCTTGCGCGTGCTGGTGGTGGACGACGAACCCGATACGCGCGACCTCATCAAGCGTGTGCTGGGCGACTGCAATGCGAAGGTGCAGGTCGCGGGCAGCGCCGCCGAAGCGCTGCAGATGATGCCCTCGGTGCAGCCGGAGCTCATCGTCAGCGATATCGGCATGCCGGAAATGGATGGCTTCGAACTGCTCAGCAAAATCCGCGCCCTGCCGGCCGCGCACGGCGGCCAGGCGCCGGCCATCGCCCTCACCGCCTTCGCCCGCGCCGAAGACCGCAAGCGCGCGCTGGACGCCGGTTTCACCCAGCATATTGCCAAACCGGTGGAGCCTGCCGAATTGATCACAACCGTTGCGATTGCTGCAATGCAAGGTTGAAAACAGCTGTTGCAGGCGGCCCGGACACTCCTACCGATGCACGCGGCGATGTCCTACAAGAAACTCCACAGGGCTTTGCTAGACTCAAAGGCATGAGAGCTCAGCTTTGAGCAATGTTTTTTTGACACGTGCGCCGCAGCAAATCGCTAGACGCTACACTTGCTTTTCACAGGCTTGTCGCCTGAACAACGAGACGAATATGCCCAGCCCAGATGAGATCCTGAACGCCAAGATCCTCGTGGTGGACGACTGCGCTGACAATGTGGATCTGATGCTTGAGATCCTGCGCGAGGCCGGCTACACCGATGTGATGGCAACCATGCTGCCCGATCAGGTATGCGACCTGCATCGCCAGCATAGTTACGATCTCATCCTGCTCGACCTGCAGATGCCGGGCCTGAACGGCTTCCAGGTCATGAAAGGTCTGAAGGAAATTGAACAGGACGGCTACCTGCCGGTGCTCGCGCTGACGGCGCAGCCCAGCTTCAAGATCGCCGCGCTGGAAGCGGGCGCGCGCGATTTCATCAGCAAGCCTTTCGACCTGCTGGAAGTGCACAAGCGCATCCACAATATGCTGGAGGTGCGCCTGCTGTACAAGGAACTGGCGCAGTACAGCCGCCAGCAGCAGGAACTGGCCCTGCATGATGCCTTGACCAGCCTGCCGAACCGCCGCCTGCTGGAAGACCGCATCGAAACCACCTTGCAGCATGCCACGCGCCAGCAGCGCAAGGCGGCCGTGATGTATCTCGACCTCGACGGCTTCAAGGCCATCAACGACACCCACGGCCACGCCTACGGCGACGAAGTGCTGAAGCAGGTGGCGCAGCGCCTGGTCTCGTCCTCGCGCAAGGAAGATACCGTGGCCCGCGTCGGCGGCGATGAATTCGTGATCCTGCTGTCGGAAGTGAGCGGCCTGGCCGATGCGCAGGAACCGGCGGGGAAGCTGATCGAAGTGGTATCCGAGCCTTACCTGGTCAACGGGCTGAACCTGCGCCTGTCCACCAGCATCGGCATCGCCCTGTTCCCGGACGATGCGACCAATGTCGGCGACCTGATCCACGCTGCCGACAATGCCCTCTATGATGCCAAGCGCAGCGGCAAGAACCGCTACTGCGCCGCCCCGGGCAGCGCGCAGGCGGCCGCTGCGGCGATGAAAAGCGTCGTCGGCTCCGCCGCCTGAACCGACTCACCACCCATATATAAAAAAAAAGCCCCGCCGCGGCGGGGCTCCGATCTCACCAGCTATCAATGAGCCGTGGCTGCTTCCTTACCCGATTCGGTCGATTCTTCCACCTTGCCCGCGTGCTGGTGGTCGGTTTGCGCATCCACCTTTTCCGGCGGCACTTCGATGCGCGTAATGCCGGAATCGACGGAGATGGGGTCGCTGGCCGGGAAGGTCATTTCCACCGCATCGTCCAGCAGCGTTTCCTTGGCCTTCTCTTCCGGCGCCATCTGCTCCTCGTCGGCCAGGGTGGCGATGGCGGAAGCCCACTTTACAAAGTTCAGGTTGGCGAGCTCGCGGATGGTGCTCACGCCGAAAGCCTGCTGCAGCGCTTTGGCGTCCTTGACGCTGACACCGCGCAGCGCGCTGAGCGGTGCGTCGGCCAGGTCGCGGAAGCATTTGCCCAGGTAGTCCTTGTCCACAACGGTATCGATATTCATGATGGCTGTCCTTTCACGCAGTAAATTTGCCGGATGTTTCACGCTTTCACTATGGCATGCGCGACCGCCACTGTATGTGCGCAATCGAACGTTGGGGGCGCGTTCTGTTGCCGTACAGTCTTTTGACTTTGAATTGTGCTGTTGCTATGATCCAAGCGAACTTTTGACTATAAGCATCGTTTTTTGCGCCAGCGAATAAACGGACAATACTAATCGTGCCAAAACTCGAAAAACCAAAAATCCTGGTCGTCAACGATGACGCGAACAGCCTGTTCGCGCTGACCAGTTTGCTGGCGCAATGGGCTGAGCAGGATTCGTATGAAGTCATCGCCGCCCGCAGCGGCGAGGAAGCCCTGCGCCATGTGCTGATGAACGATTTCGCCGTCATCCTGCTGGACGTGAACATGCCCGGCATGGACGGCTTCGAGACGGCCGAGGCGATCCACCAGCGCGCGCGCTCCGCCAACATTCCCATTATCTTCATCACCGCCTTCGTGGCCGATGAACTGGACCGCCTGAAGGCCTACCAGAAAGGCGCGGCGGACTTCCTGTTCACCCCCGTGATCCCGCAGGTGCTGTATGCAAAGATCTCGGTCTTCGTTGCCCTGGCGATGAAGAACGAGGAACTGAAGAAACAGGCACGCCAGCTGAGCCAGCGCACCACCGATCTCATCTCCAGCAACAAGCGCCTGATGCAGGAGATCGAGGAACGCAAGGTGGCCGAGCGCCAGAACCATGCGAAGGACGAATTCCTGGCCATGCTGGGCCATGAGCTGCGCAACCCGCTCAGCGCCATCAGCAGCGCGGCCTCGCTGATCGGCCTGCCCGGCGTGTCGCAGGACGGGGTGGCGCGCGCCAAGCAGATCATCCAGCGCCAGAGCCATCACCTGGGCCGCATCGTGGACGACCTGCTGGACCTGAGCCGCGCCATGTCCGGCAAGATCCTGCTGAACCGCGTGCCGCTGGACATGGCGGCCCTGGTATCGAACTGCCTGGATACCTACAAGACCACCGGCCGCACGGCGGACTTCACCATCAGCACCGAGCTGGAGCCGGGCTGGGTCAGCGGCGACGTGACGCGGCTGGAACAGATCTTCAGTAACCTGCTCGACAATGCGCTGAAATACACGCCGCCCGGCGGCGCCATCGATATCTTTGTGGAAGTGGAGGACGAGGAAGTCATCCTCAGCCTGCATGACACGGGCGTCGGCATCGCCCCCGAGCTGCTGCCGAATGTGTTCGACGTATTCGTGCAGGGCACCAGCACCATCGACCGCGCACAGGGCGGCCTCGGCATCGGCCTGGCGCTGGTGCGCCGGCTGGTGGAGCTGCATGGCGGCAGCGTGCAGGCGCACAGCGCGGGCGCGGGCGAAGGCAGCACCTTTACCTTGCGCCTGCCGCGTACCGAACGTGTTACCGAACCAAGGCAAGAGACCATGGAACCGAACCAACAGAGCAAGCCGAATGTGCTGCTGATTGAAGACAATGAGGATGGCCGCGAAATGATGGCCATGATGCTGAGCTGCTATGGCTATGAGGTGCGCAATGCGCCCGATGGCCTGCGCGGCCTGGAGCTGGCCACCAGCTACCGGCCGGATATCGCCCTGGTCGACATTGGCCTGCCGGGCATCGACGGCTATGAAGTGGCGCGCCGCATGCGCACCAATCCGGACACCCACCACATCAAGCTGATCGCCCTCACCGGCTACGGCCTGGCCGAAGACCAGCGCCGCGTGCTGGAAGCCGGCTTCGACCTGCACCTGGTAAAGCCGGTCGATATCGACAACCTGATGAAGGCCATCGCCAGCTGCACCGCCGGCGCGGCGGCTCAGCTGGAAGCGCCGGTCAGAGGCTAGGCTGGCTGTAGCGCACTTTCGGCGCGCCAGGCATTTCCACGCCGGGGACGGTATCGATCTCGTCCTTGCGCGCCTGGATCTGTTCACCCAGCTCGACCATGTCCAGGCCGCTCTTCTTCGCCTGCGGGAACATCTCCTGCTCCTCTTCCTTGACGTGGTGGTCGATGTATTCGCCCAGCACTTTCACTTTTGCGTCGTACAGGTCGTCATGCGGGTCCATGGTGCTGATCTGGGCGATCAGGTCCTTGGCGGAGGCGTGTTCCACCGTCGCTTCATCGACCAGGTCTTCGCTTTCTTCGAAGGCGCCGCGCACCGCAGGGTAGAAGATTTCCTCCTCGGCCGTGGCGTGCTTGGTCAGTTCGAGGCAGATCTTGTCGGCCAGTTTTTTTTTGCTGGCAAAGGCGCGGTCGCCCAGTTCTTCATACTGCTTGAACATGGCTTTGACTTCGTCGTGGTCTTTCTTCAACAGGGCAATAGCGTCCTGGGATTTGGCTGTCGCGCTCATGGCTGCTCCTTGGTGGTTGGTCGGCTTACAGGCACAGCTTCTCAGCTTTGTAAGCTGCTGTATGTGCGCCATTTCACGATTTATGCCCGTGCGACATTTCCTCAAAACCTCATGTATGATCGGTTTCCTTAACGATTGGCATTTATTTGATGACCATGTCCGCTTCTGCACCGGAAGACCAGCACAGCGCAATGCGCGCCGCCGACCTGAGCGACCTGCTCGGCCACGTCAACACCTGTTGGGACAATGAGCGCCGGGCTCTCGCGCGCCAGCTGCACGACAGCCTGGGCTCCTCGCTGACCGCACTGACCATGCACCTCGGCCTGCTGACGGCCAAGCTGCCGCAGGAACCGGCCCTGCTGGACCGCGCGACGCAGATGAAGAATTTGCTGCACACCATTATCGAGACCAACCGCCAGATGCAGCACCGGCTGTGGAACGACAAGCTGGAGTTCCTCGGCATCCGCGTTGCACTCAGCGAACTGGTCACACAGTTCGGCGAGCAGCACGGCATTACCTCTCGCTGCAGCCTGCCGGATGAGGAACCGATGGTGCCGCGCAGCCACGCCGTGGTGCTGCTGCGCACGCTGGAAGAAGGCCTGCGCAATGTCACCGCCCATGCCGGCGCCACCGAGGTGGATGTGATCGTTGACGACAACGAGGACGAGATCATGCTGACGGTGAAGGACAACGGCGTCGGCCCCGGCAGCCAGCCGGCCGGAACCGACGGCAAATACGGCCTGCGCGTGGTGCGCGAACGGGCGGTCTACCTGGGCGGCAGGCTGGCCCTGAACGGCAACCCGGACGGCGGCTCGGCGCTCACTGTCATCCTGCCCAAGCCGGTTCCGCAGGCCAGCTAATTCCAGATCCGGTACACCCAGAAACTTTCATCGGTCAGGCTCAGGCGCGCGAATTCGCTGGGCGGCAGGCCCGTGATCTGGCGCGCTTCGCGGCTCAGGTGCGCCTGGTCGGCATAACCGCCGCGCGCGGCGACATCGCTCCACGACACCTTGCCGTGCAGCAGTTCTGCGCGCGCCTCAAAAAACGACTGCTCCGCACGATGGATACGGCGCAGCGAACGCATGGGCTGCCCCGCCCACGCGCGGATACGCCGCTCGGCCATACGGGCGCTGCGGCCCAGTCCTGCAGCGGCGGCGCGAACAGCGAGGCCGCGTACCCAGTCCGTTACACCGGCGGCCAGCTCCGGCTGGCGTGACGCTTGCCAGCGCGGTTCCAGGAAGTCCTCGACGATGCGTGTGCGCGCCTCCGCATCCGCCGCAGCGAAGACAGCGGCCGCCATCGCCTGCCATCCGGCGTCCAGCACCTGTTCCATCGGCAGCATCTGGTCCATCATGCCAGCCATGTCGATGCCGGTCAGCCGGTGCATCGCGTCGGGGAAGAACATCAGCGTCATGAAGTGCACTTCGCCCGGGCTGCCGCTGATGGTGGGCATGGTGTGCGGGCCAAAGAACAGGGCCTGCCGCGGCCGCAGGACGGCACCCTCGATGGCTGGCTGCACCAGCGCGAGCTCGCCCTCGAACAGCAGGGTAATGCCGCAGAACGGCGTGGCCGGATACCGGTTCAGGCGCTGGTCGGGGGGCAAAGCGCAGCCGAGCGTACTGCGCTCGACGATGGCGCGCAGGCAGGAAGCCAGCGCAATGCGCGGCGCAATCAGGCGTGCAATGGTTGGCGGTGACGAAATGGCGTCCGGCATGCGATCATTGTAGCCGAGCCGTGTCGAAAAGATTCAAGACGCCGGTCCGCTGTCCTGCAATACTGGCTGCATCCGATGACCACCCACAGGAGAGTTCATGAGCGCACCTACCAGCGCCCGCACCGACACCGCCACCACGCCGCCGCGGCGCATTGCCGACCTTCCCGGCCCGCGCGGCCTGCCCCTGCTGGGCAACGCCCTGCAGCTGAAGCCGCGCAGCATTCACTTGCAGATGGAAAGCTGGGCGCGCAAGTACGGGCCCTGCTTCCGGGTGCAGATGGCCAACAAGCCGGTGGTGGTGTTCAGCGACCATGCGGTGATCGCCGATATCCTGCGCGAGCGGCCGGATACCTTCCGCCGGCCCGCCATCACGGCCGAGGTATCGATCGAGCTGGACGGCCCGCCGGGCGTGTTCCTGGCCGAAGGCACGCACTGGCGCAAGCAGCGCCGCATGGTGATGCAGGCCTTCGCGCCGCATGCCATCAAGGCCTACTTTCCCCTGCTGAACAAGGTTGGCGCCCGGCTGGAGAAGCGCTGGATGCAGGCGGCGCAACAGGGCGCAAGCATCGACCTGGGCGCCGACCTGAAACGCTTCACCGTCGATGTGATCGCGGGCCTGGCCTTCGGCGCCGAGGTCAATACCGTGGAAACGGGCGACGACGTGATCCAGGAGCATATGGAAGTGGTGCTGTCCGGCGTGGCGCGGCGCTCCTTCATGCCCTTCCCCTACTGGCGCTATTTCAAACTGAAAGCCGACCGCGAGCTGGAACACAGCTCGGCCGAGTTCCGCCGCGCCGTCAACGGCTTCGTGGCCGAGGCGCGCGCCGAGATGGCGGCCAATCCGGCGCTTGCCGCCAATCCTTCCAATCTGCTGCACGCGATGATCGCCGCCACCGACCAGCCTGACAGCGGCCTGGGCGACCTGGACGTGGTGGGCAATGTCACCACCATGCTGCTGGCCGGCGAGGATACCACGGCCAGCGTGCTGGGGTGGCTGGTCTGGCTGCTGCATACCAATCCGGAAGCGATGCGCCGCGTCCAGGCGGAACTGGACCAGCATGTGCCGGACGTGGAGCACATGACGCTGGCCCAGGCCGATGCGCTGGATTACATCGACGCCTGCGCGCACGAAGCCATGCGCCTGAAGCCGGCGGCGCCCTTCATTCCACTGCAGGCGGTAAAGGACACTCAGGTGGCCGGCATCGCCCTGCCCGCGGAAACGCTGCTGTGGTGCGTGATGCGGCATGACACGATGGACAAGCAGTACTTCCCGCTCGCGCAGCAGTTCGATCCGGAGCGCTGGCTGGAAGGCGGCGGCGGCGCGCGCGGTGTGCACCTGCCCTTCGGCGGCGGGCCGCGCATGTGCCCGGGCCGCTACCTGTCGCTGCTGGAGATCAAGGTGGCGATCGCGGCGCTGCTGCGCCGCTTCAATATCGCCAGCCTCGAGGCCGCAGACGGCCTGCCGCCCGAGGAGGTGATGGGCTTTGTGATGGGCCCCGCGCCGATGCGCATGCGGCTCACGCCGCGCTAGTGCGCATTAGTGCAGCTTGACCAGCGGCGTGGTGCGCTTGATGAGGAAGCGCGCCAGCGCCAGCACGCCGGTACGGATCGATCCCAGCACGGCCTGGTGGTGCATCAGGTGCAGGCTGGTGTACATCATGCGCGCGAAGAAGCCTTCCACGAACCAGTTGAACCCGCGCAATGAGCCCATCAGGCTGCCCACCGAGGTGGACTGCCCGAAAGACACCAGCGAACCGTAGTCGCGGTATTCGTATGGCTTGCCCAGCGGCGCCTGGCCGCGTTCGATGCGCAGGAAGGCGGCCAGCAGGTAGTCGGCCTGCTGATGCGCGGCCTGGGCGCGCGGCGGCACCGGCTTGCCGTCTGCGCCGATGCACAGGGCGCAGTCGCCCAGCGCGTAGATATTCGGGAAGCCTTTCACCACCAGTTCCCCGCTCACTTCGATCTGCCCGCCCTTGGCCACCGGCAGGCCGAGGCCGCGCAGGAAGTCCGGCGCCTTGATGCCGGCCGCCCACACCACGATATCGCAGGGATAGACCTCGCCCTTGGCCACGGTAACGTGGTCCGGCTTGATGTCGGTGACGCGGGTATCGGTAACGACGGTGATGCCGCGTTCATTCAGCAGCTTGAGCGCGGCGCCGGACACGCGTTCCGGTAGCGGCGCCAGGATGCGCGGGGCGCCTTCCAGCAGCGTGATGCGCACATCCTTCTTCGGGTCGAGGTGGCCGAAGCCGTAAGCGGTGTAGACGCCGCTCGCTTCGCGCAGCTCCGCCGCCAGCTCCACGCCGGTGGCGCCGCCGCCGATGATGACCACGTCCACGCCGGAAGTGCTGCGGTCGCCCTTCTCCAGCGCGGCCTTGGTCAGCAGCTTGAGCAGGGTAAGGCGGAAGCGCTCCGCGTCTTCGGTGGCATTGAGGGAGATGGTGTGCTCGGCGGCGCCCGGCACGCCGAAATAATTGGAGGTGCTGCCGACAGCCATCACAAGATGCTCGAAATGGATTTGCCGCTCCGGCAGCACGGTCTCACCCGCCTGGGTGGCGATGGCATCGACGGTAATGGTGTTGGCGGCCGTGTCCAGCGCGCGCATGGCGCCGTAGACATAGGTGAAGCCGTTGTCATGCGCCAGCATCTGGTAGGACAGGCCTTCCTGGTGGATGTCCAGCGTGCCGGCCGCCACTTCATGCAGCGAGGGCTTCCAGATGTGATAGAGGCGGCTGTCCACCAGCATCACCTTGGCGGGGCCCAGCTTGCGCCCCAGTTTGCAGGCCAGCTCCAGGCCGCCCGCCCCACCTCCTACGATCACGAATTTGCTTTGCAAACGGTTCTCCCTGAGTGATGGGGCGGCGGCCCGCCATCGTCAGTCGTGGCCCCTGCCGTGCCCCTTGCCGTGATTGTCGTGCTTGTCGTGCTTGTCGTGCTTGCGCTCGTGCTTGTCGCGGCCGTGACCACGGTCGTGATCGTGATGGTCCCGGTGTCCGTGCTCGGCGCGGTAGCGCGGCGCGTAATCGTTCAGGTACCAGCTGTCGCGCACAAAGTAGACGCGGCGCCCACAGGCATTATACCGGCCGCAGTGCTTGCGCCAGTTTTTCGCGTGGCCAGGCGGAACACGCAGGTACAGCGGTTCTTCGATGTAGTGCGCCGGGCGCTGCACGATGATGGGCTGGGCGTAAATCACGGGCGGCGGCGCCGTGTTGCCGATGTCGATGCGGCCATAGAAACCGGGCTGGCCGATATTGATGGATACACCGACGTCCTGCGCGGAGGCGGCTGCTGAAATGGCCAGCAGACTGGCGGCGAGGAGGATAGTTTTCATGTCGTACTCACTAAAAGTCATGGCAAGCGCCATACCGGCATTCTAAGGCTGAGCCGGGCGTCCGTATGTACGCCAGCGCACTTAAATATTGCGTGATAGAATATACTTAGATATCTAACCATTAGCCATCTTATATGTCGCTGACTATCGAAGAACGCTTTTCCCACGCCCTGCACAGCACGGCCCGCGCCTGGCGCCTCGCCCTGGACCGGCGCATGAAGGAGCTCGGCCTGAGCCAGGCCAGCTGGCTCGCGATCGGCTCGCTGGCCAAGTACGGCCCGGTGCCGCAAACCGAGCTGGCCCGCCTGCTCGGCATCGAAGACCCGTCCATGGTGTCCATGGTGGACCGCATGGTGAAGGCCGGGCATATGGAACGCCAGCCATCGCCGACCGACCGCCGGGTGAAGCTGGTCGCCCTCACGGACAGCGGCCGCGCCGTCTATGCCCACCTGCGCAGCCTGGCCGATCCCTTCCGCGAAGAGCTGCTGGGCGGCGTTGACCGCGACAAGCTGGCCATGATTACCGAGTTCCTTGAATCGCTGCAGGCCGCCATCGAATCGAAAGCATGAACACGGATACCGGCATCAACCGCCGCATGATCACGGTCTCCATCATGCTGGCGACCATCATCCAGGCGCTGGACGGCACCATCGCCAACGTGGCGCTGCCGCATATGCAGGGCAGCCTGTCCGCATCGCAGGACCAGATCACCTGGGTGCTGACTTCCTTCATCGTGGCTGCCGCCATCGCCACGCCGCTGACCGGCTGGCTGTGCGACCGCTTCGGCCAGAAGAACGTCTTCCTCGCCTCGGTGGCGGGCTTCACCATCGCTTCGGTGCTGTGCGGGCTTTCCAGCTCCCTGACCGAGATCGTGGTGGCGCGCCTGCTGCAGGGCATTTTCGGCGCGGCGCTGGTGCCGCTGTCGCAGGCCACGCTGCTCGACATCAATCCGCGCGAGAAGCACGGCTCGGCCATGGCGGTATGGGGCATGGGCGTGATGATCGGGCCTATCCTCGGCCCCACGCTGGGCGGATGGCTGACCGACAGCTACAACTGGCGCTGGGTGTTCTTCATCAACGTGCCGGTGGGCGCGCTGGCCTTCTACGGCATCTGGCGCTACATCCGCCCCGTGGCAGCGCCGCGCAAGATGCGCTTCGACGCCTTCGGCTTCATCACCCTCAGCCTGGCCATCGGCGCGCTGCAGATGCTGCTGGACCGGGGCGAGCAGAACGACTGGTTCGCCTCCACCGAAACCTGGGTGGAAGCCATCCTGCTGGCCATCAGCTTCGCCTGGTTCGTGGGCCACACGCTGACTACGCCGCCCGGCAAGTCCTTCTTCGACTACCGACTGCTGAAGAATGCGAACTATGTGAGCGGCCTGCTGTTCATCTTCATCGTGGGCCTGGTGCTGTTCGCCACCCGCGCGCTGACGCCGACCATGCTGCAAGGCTTGATGGGCTATCCGGCCGCCGTCGCCGGGCTGGTAACGGCGCCCAGCGGGCTGGGAACCATGGTGGCCATGATGGTGGTGGGCCGGCTCGTGGGCCGCTTCGACCTGCGCCTGCTGCTGGGCACCGGCTTTGCCATCACGGCCTTCTCTCTATGGCAGATGAGCCAGTACACGCTGGTGCTGTCGCAGAGCGACATCGTGTGGCCTGGCGTGATCCAGGGCTTGGGGCTGGGCCTTGTGTTCGTGCCGCTCAGCGCCGCCACCTTCGCCACGCTGTCGCCGGAGATGCGTGCCGAGGGCACGGCCATCTACAGCCTGGTGCGCAATATCGGCAGCAGCATCGGCATCGCGCTGGTACAGACCCTGCTGGTGCGGAATACGCAGGCCATGCACGCCTCGCTGGTGGAAAAGGTGAACATTACCAACCCGGCATTGCTGAACAACGTGGCCACGCCGGATGCGGCGCTGGCCCTGAACAATGAAATCACACGGCAGGCATCGATGATCGCCTACGTGAACGATTTCTGGCTGATGACCTTGTTGACGCTGGCTGTGATTCCGCTGCTCCTGCTGGTTCGCCCTCCGGCAAAACTGGCCGCACCAGCCGTCGATCACGCCGCAATGGAGTAAGAATGAAGAACACAATACCCAAACTGGCCGGCCTTGCCTTCGCGCTGGCCCTTGCCGGCTGCGCCGGCATCCCGGCCGACCGGCACCCGCTTGCCATGCGCAATGTGGCGGAGGAGCTGCCCTCCTCCATCAAGCTGGCGCGCGAAGGCTGGCCGGAAGCGCGCTGGTGGACCGCCTACGGCGACCACCAGCTGAACGATCTCGTTGATCGCGCGCTGGCGAAAGGGCCAACGCTGGAAGTGGCGGCGGCGCAGATTGCCTCCGCCCGTTCCGCCGTCAACCGCGCCAATGCTGAACTGGGGCTGGAAACGGGCTTGAATGCGGGCCTTACCCGCCAGCGCTACTCCGCCAACGGCCTGCTGCCGACACCCATCGGCGGTTCCTGGATCACGGAAGAATCCGTGAACGTGGAAGCGCGCTACCACTTCGACTGGTGGGGCCGCAACAAGGCACAGATCGAAGCGGCCGTGGGCGAAGTGAACGCACGCCGCGCTTCCTATGCCGCGGCTGAGCAGGACCTGGCCGCCGCCATCGCCACCCACTACTTCACGCTGCAGGGCCTGTGGGCCCGCCGCGCGAACGGCGGGCAGATGGTGCTGAAACAGGGCGCCACCATCGAGGACCGCAGGAAGCGCCTGGCGCATGGCCTGGCGACAGCCGACGACCTGCGCATCGCGGAAGCCGGCCTGCTGATGCTGAAGAAGCAGCTCGACCAGTTCGATACCGAAGCCGCGCAGGAAAAGGAAGCGCTGCGCGCGCTGCTGGGTGCGGACAGCCAGGCGCTGGCCGACCTGAACCCGCTGCCGCTGATGTCGGCCCCGCACCGCCTGCCGGCGCGCCTCGGCGTCGAACTGCTGGCGCGGCGCCCCGACCTCCAGGCGGCGCGATGGCGCGTGCAATCGGCCATGAGCCGCATCGATGCGGCGCAGGCGGCCTTTTATCCGGACCTGAACCTGAGCGCCTCTTTCGGCCTCGATACGGTCTCGATTCCGAAGCTGCTGCGCGCCGGTAGCGCCACGGCGCTGATCGGGCCTTCCCTGTCGCTGCCCCTGTTCGATAGCAAGCGCCTGTCCGCGCAGCTGGACAGCACCCGCAGCGAACGCAATGAGCTGGTGGCGGAATACAACCTCGCCGTCGTCAATGCAGTACGCGATGTGGCGCAGGATGGCGCGGCGCTGCAGGGCATTGAACGCCAGCTGGCGCAGCAGGCGGCGGTAAACGCCACCGCCGCCGCCGTGGCCCGCTCCACGGAGAAGAAGCTGCAGCAAGGCCTGGCCGACAACAATGCGCTGCTGACTTCCCAGCTCGCGCTGCTGCAGCTGCAGGACCTGGCGTTGCACCTGCAGCAGCTCCAGCTGCAGGCGGAAGTCGCACTCACCCATTCCCTAGGCGGCGGCTACTTCGCCGAATCGCCTGCCCTCACTTCCCGGTAAAACATCATGAGCGAAAACACCACGAATCAGGCCAATCCGGCCAAACGCAAGAAAGTGCTGGCGGGGATTACCGCATCCTTCATCGCCATCGGCGCCGCCTATGCTGCGTATTACGCGCTGGTGCTGTCAAAGTACCAGGAGACCGACAACGCCTATGTGGGCGGCAACCTGGTGACGCTGTCCTCCCAGGTCACGGGCAATGTGGAAGCGATCCGCGCCGACGAGACCCAGCTGGTGCAGGCCGGCGCCGAGATCGTCAAGCTGGATCCGGCCGATGCCGAGGTGGCGCTGCGCCAGGCGGAAGCGAAGCTGGGCGCCACGGTGCGCCAGGAACGCCAGCGCTACAGCGATGTGGGCCAGTACGACGCCCTGGTCGCCCAGCGCCGCCTGGCGCTGAAGAATGCGGAAGAAGACCTGGCGCGCCGCAAGCCGCTGGCGGCGGACCATACCGTCTCCGGCGAAGACGTGGAGCATGCGCGGCAGGCCGTGGCGAATGCAAAGGCGGCCATCGCGGTCGCCGAAAAGCAGGCGGAAGCCGCGCGCGCCGGGGTGTCAGGCGTGCCGCTGGCGGACCACCCTGCCGTGCAGGCCGCCCGCGCCGACTATATCGCAGCCTGGCTGGCTGCACGCCGCAATGCCATCCTGGCGCCGGTGTCCGGCTATGTGGCCAAGCGCAGCGTGCAGGTCGGCGCCCATGTCACGCCGGGTACGGCCCTGCTGTCCATCGTGCCGCTGGACCAGCTGTGGGTCGATGCCAACTTCAAGGAATCGGAGCTGCGCGATATCCGCGTCGGCCAGCCGGTGGAGATCGAGGCGGACCTGTATGGCAGCAAGGTGGCCTACCATGGCAAGGTGGCCGGCATGTCGGCTGGCACCGGCAGCGCCTTCTCGCTGCTGCCGGCGCAGAACGCCAGCGGCAACTGGATCAAGGTGGTGCAGCGGGTGCCGGTGCGCATTGCGCTCGATCCGAAAGAGCTGGCGGAGCATCCGCTGCGCGTCGGCCTCTCAACCACGGTGAAGGTGGACATCAGCAAGACCGGCGGCGCCATGCTGGGGGCGCCGATGCCGCAGGCGCCGGTGTATGCGACGCGTGTGCTGAACCAGCCGCTGGCCCAGGCCAATAGCGCCGCCGAGGGCATCGTGTCACGCAACCTGCACTGAGCCCGCCTCAGGCGGCCTGGCCGCCGAGCGCCGCCTGCAGCTGGCTGATGGCGGCCTGCGACTGGGCGATGACCTTGTCCGCAATGCGCTTGCGCACAGCCTGGATGCGGCCGGCCGCTTCCGCTTCCAGCATCACGGGCGTGAGCAGCTGGCGCGCCGATTCATAGAAGGCGTCGCCGAGGCGTTCCATCTGGCTGGTGAAGGCATCCTCCGCCGTTCTCAGGCGCTTGCGCAGTTCCTCCTCGAAGGCGCGGCGCTTGTCGCGGATCTCCGAACGCTTGCGCTTGTTGCTGTCCGTGGCCCATTTGAAGGCGCTGGCCAGCAGCACGGCGCCGCCGACGAAAGGCACCATCGGCGCCACCACCGGCACCACCACGGCAACGCCGAACAGATAGGCCGCCGTGCTGGTGCCGGCGGCCGCCACCGCGCTGCCCATCAGCGTGACATTGGCGGCCGTATCCACGGAGTTGACCAGCCGGGTGCTCAGGCGCAGGCGCGGCATCAGGCGGGCCAGTGCCGCATGGTGCTGGCGTTCGAACACGGTGGACTGGGTAATGCGCATATCGGCCTGGAACAGGCGCAGGTCGTTGTTCAGCAGGTCTAGCGCTTCCTCCTTGCGCCGCACCACGCGGTCCAGGCGGCGCTCCATCTCCTGGCCGAACTGCTGCTGTGCGATGCTGGACCACAGGTCTTCATCCTTCCACTGCCCGCTCTCCAGCCGCTCGCCGATGGCCAGCTCCACGGCGTTGCCCGCATCGTGCACGGCGTCGTCGATGTCCTGCTGCAGCAGGCGCCGTTCGTAGGCAATGCGCGCATCCACCAGCGCCAGCCGCTGCTGCACCTGCTGGCGCAGCTGTTCGGCGGTGGCAGCGAGACTGGCGGCGCCGGCCTCGCTGGCGGCGGCGCCCGCGGCCGAGTCCTGGTAAGTGGCGATGCCCTGGCTGATGGTCTGCAGCGCGCCCTGCACCGCTTCGCGCAGCTGGCCGGCATTCATCATGCCGCCGTTGAAGCCGCGCGCATGGTCGAGCAGCTCGATCTGGCCGGTGCTGCGGCCGAAATCGGCCACCGCGTCCACCAGCCCCCTGCCCTTCACCAGCTTGCGCGCCTGCGTGCCGAGATTGTTCAAGAGGCGGCGCTCCTCTTCCGGCGGCAGGCCGAACAGGTTCTCCGGCTGCAGGCGGATATCCAGCGCGCGGGCGATGCGCTGGGCCAGCGGCCGGGCGCCCCGCCCCTGCAGCGCCAGCAACGGCTTCACGGTATCGTAGGCGGCCAGCCGGGCTGACGGCGCCGCCGTCTGGCTGGCGCGCGCCAGCGCGTTCAGCGCCCAGTCCACCGTCACAAAGGACTCCATGGCATTCAGCATCAGCGCCGTAAACACGGCCGAGGCCTTGCCTTCGCCTGCGATATCGGTGACGGCGGCGAATTGCGCCAGCGTGATGCTCTGGTCCGCCCCCACGGCCAGCGCGCCGACCGTGCGCGCCAGCGCCGAGGCAAAGCTCTGGTCGTGGCACAGGTGCTCGTCCAGCGAGCGGATATGAAGCCGGCGCCCATTGGACGCCGGTGCGGCTTGCGGATCGACAGTAACGGTGCCATCGCTGCTGTTCACAATGCCCTCGCTGAAAACTGGATGTGTTCAGCAAATTCTAGCCAAAAGCCGGCAGCGATGAGGCACGAAAGCCTAGTAGTTCACTTGGACCTTTCTGAGCAGACACTTGATCTCATATCTTGCTCCGGTTCGCGGCTCGAGGACAGCATAGTGATCGAGCGTATCGCTGGAATAGCTGCGAGCGCGGATATAGGTTTTTCGCTTGAAAATAAAGGGTTCTACATCCGTGTATCGGCTGCGAAACCGGCTTATCGCCCCGGTGTCGGACTTTACGTCGACCCCCGTTTCGTCAGCCCCTTGGGAAAAAGGTGCACATTGGGAGATTTTCGGCCGCTTCTTGTCCCATTGGCATGGCAGCAGTATCGCGCCCGACTTTTCCATCGCCGGGATGGATCGCGGAGGTGCCTTGACCGAGCCAGGCAATACCAGGAGTACGGCACCGTGCTGATAAGTGTTCTCGAAGTTGCGTGTGTAGATGGTATCCATTCTGCCGTCGTTATCGAAGTCGAATCGTGCCATCGTCGCACTGTTCATATCCCCGGGAAGGTCGACGTTCGCTTCCTCGCTATCAGGTGACGTAAGCTGGCCCTGCCCGATTGTCTGCGCAGCATAGCTGCAAACCGCATCACGTCCACGCATTATCTCAATCGTTCCGGGAGCCGGGGCATTCTTCCCCGACGGCGGATATTCGACCAGATCGCGTGGGAAACGTGCAAGATCAGGGTACCGTACGCATACACCGCCCGAGGATAGATAGGCAGCTTTCTTGCTCCTCGACCGTGGTGACTGGCAATGTTTCAGGCTGCCATTGAGGACATCGAACCGAAACACATTATCTTCGCCCTGTTCCTTACAAAAGGCCGCGAACCAATGCTGTGACAGCACTTTCCGTCCATCCACCCACACACTGGCGAAGACCTCCGGGTCGCCACCACACATGCCCATGCTGGCGGTCTCGCGTCCAACTTTGACTCGAACGCTGTGGTTTTCCAGGAACCGGCACTCGCCCATGCCATCTTCAGCTACAACAAAAACTGAGTTCTGCCCAGAGACCAGCGGTGCCGAAGAGGTGCTGACGGCCTCGTGCTCCGCCAACTCACGCTGTTCGATGTTAGCCGACCAGCGGGTGCCTGACTGCCCGCATGTGACGACGAGTTGGCGCGGCAAGGGGTTGGGCTCCACACCCTGTGCCGGCGCCAAGTGGGTAAGACAGGCAAGGAATACGAGACAAAAGCGATGCACCGAGAATCTCCGTAATTTTTCTACGGGAAACTATAGCGCGTTCGCAAGCACGAAAATCTCACCTTTTATCACTTCGCAACGTTGCAGACACAGGTCAGCCGGGCAGCAACTTGATTACGCCGGCAATGAAAGCGGCCTGCGCGATCAGGGCGCCGAACATGAAGCGTATTAGTTCCGCCTTCAAGGCACCAATGCGCGCCTCGACCTCACTCCGTAACGCGGCAAAGCGCTCATCCATTTCTACTTTGTCTGCCATCCGCTCCTGGCGCAAGGCGGCGAATTGCTGGTCAACAACTTCGAAACGGCCCAGCATTTCGGCACGGAACAAATCGATACGGGAAGACATTTCCTGCCGCAGTACATCGATTCACTCCTGCTGCGCACTGGCGGCCTGAAGCTCCTGGCGCAGGAGCTTCAGGCCGGACTGGTGGACCACGGGGTCGAATTCGCTGGATGGCATGGCTGCTCCTTAAAACAGCATAGTGCATCCAGCGCATTGCGCCAGCCTTGCGCCGGCGCAGGGGAGCTCAGACCGTCACAATATCGCTGGTGATGGCGCCCACCAGCTGCACGCTTTCGAAGGACTCGGCAATCGTCAGCAGCACCTGGCCGCGGTCGAAGATGGGATCCAGTTTCATCAGCGCCGCAAGCTGCGCCGTCTCGGCCGGCGTCGCATCGCGCTCCAGGCCGGTCCGGTACAGGTAGCCGATGTAGGCTTCATCGCTGACCACATTGGCTGCCGAGTTGGGCAGCTCGTTCGGCACCAGCACCCGTGCGAAGGAATCGGCCACATCGCCGATCGACACGCCCTGCTCCAGCTGCGACAGCCAGTAGTTCAGGCCACCCGCATCCGGCGCCCGGCCGAAGGCCGTGTTGTACAGGCGGACCAGCACGCCCACATCGCTGCTGGCGATATCGACTGCGCTGGTCAGGCCCAGCTTCTCGTCCGAGTTGACGATGCCCAGTGCCACGCCGCCGCGGCTGAAGCCGTCATCCAGGCGGCCGGCCCAGTAATCCAGCTCGGCCTGCGAAGGGACGCGGTCCAGCGAGCGCTCATAGAGGGTGGCGACGAACTCGCGGTTGCCCGCATTGCCCGCTTCCGGCGAATGGGCGATGGTGTTGGCGATCGACTGCAGGAAGGTGCCGCGCTCGTTGGCTTCCTGCCAGTAGGCCACTTCGGCCGCGCTGGCGTCGCGCCCGAGCACCGCTTCGTACAGGCGCTCCACCGATTCCGGCACGCTGCGTCCCTGGGCAGTAAAGGCCAGCACTTCCACGCCATGCAGCGTATCCGTATTGCCGATGCTTGGCGCGCGCATGCTGAGCTGCAGCTGCCCGTCCACCACGCGCATGGCGTAGTCGCTGCGGCCGCCTTCGAAGTAGCCGGTATCGATGCCGGCTCCGCCGTCCAGCCGGTCATCGCCCATGCCGCCATTGAGCAGGTCGTTGCCGGCATCGCCGTACAGCTGGTCGTTGCCGCCGCCCCCGTTCAGGATATCGTCGCCCGCGCCGCCGTGCACGATATCGTCGCCGTTGCCCAGCCTGAAGTGCTGGCCGGCTGCATCGCCGAACAGCAGCGCGCCTTCGCCGCTGGCCGTTACCTGCAGCGCACCCTTCACCAGGCCGAAACCGACGTTTTCCAGACGCACCACCGAATTGCCCAGCGACTGGGCATCCAGCAGGACGGCGGTTCTGGCCGTGCCGTCCGCCACGATGCCGAAAGTGGCTTCATCGGCCGGATCGGCCTTGCCGCTCAAGCTGATCGATTGCATGAGCACAGGGGCATCGGCGGCCATGGCCCGGTTCAGGAACTCGCGCGCGCCAAGGTGCAGGGAATTGAGCTGGCCATCCGGCACTGCAGTGGCGTCGATCAGGGCGATCAGTTCGTTCAGCGCCGTGTCGGCCACGCGGGCCTCGGCGCTGCCGCTGGCTTCAAAGCCGGTTCCGGTGGGCAGCTGCACGGTGAGCTTTACCTGGCCGGTGCCGGGCGCTTTCACGATGCCGATATCGGCCAGGTTCGGGCTGCCGATGGTGTCCACGCGTCCGGCGCCGACGGGATCGACCCGGTAATCCTGCGTCAAGGTGCCGTCGGGATTTCGCACCTGCCTGATATAAACGGAAACGCCGTCAACGAGATCCATCGGAACCGGAACAGGTATGGTAGAGGACATGGCTGAAATCTTCCTATCGAGATTAAAGGGGTCCGAAAATCTTAATAGGAAAAAAATGTAGAAAATACGTTACATACAAATGGAAACAAAAAGGCTATCGCGGCGCCCCCCACACCATCTGCTCGGACAGGCCGTCGCTGCTCACGGACGCGAAGCCCAGCGCGGCATACAGGCGGCGCGCACGCGGATTCTCCAGGCGCACGCTGAGGGCCAGCATGGCGCACGCGCCAGCCGCCTCTTGCTGCAGCGCCCGCAGCAGCGCGGCGCCATAGCCCTGCCCGCGCGCGGCTGGCAGCAAGGCGATATCGACGATGCGCCACGGCGCCAGGCTGCGGTCCACCAGCAGCCGCCCCACCGGCGCGGCCTGCGTTTCCACGATCAGGTTGACGGCCTGCGGGAAGCTCTGGCGGTAGCCGCCGCTCTGGGCCCGCCACTGCATGTCCATCAGCAGTTCCAGCATGGCCGGCGTGGGCGCGGCAAACTGCAGGTCCTCGCGGGTCGAGGCGTACAGCGCTTTCAGGAAGGCTTCGTCGCCAGCCTGGGCAGGCCGCACTGTGAGACGGTCATGTTCGAGTTTCAGCATAAGGTTCGCAAATTGTTGAGATGGTGGCCGCTGTCCATCATAATGTGCCCATGAACCCTACAGCCGAATTTTTTGCGCCCCTGGCCGGCACGGTCTTCACCGTCGATACGGCGGCCGGTCCGATTCCCCTGCAGCTGGAAGGCTGCACCGAAATGCCGCGCCACGGCCTGCCGGAAACCTTCCGCGCCCCGCTGTCGCTGATCTTCAGCGGCCCGCAGCAGCCCGTGCTGGCGCAGGATAACTATTATGTCGACCACCCGGCCATGGAGCGGCAGCTGTGGTGCATCGCGCCCACCATGCCGCCGCTGCCGGGCGTTGCGGGTGCCATCGCCACGCCGGCCGGCATGCGGCGCTACCAGGTGCTGTTCGCATGACGCCCTCCGCCGAGGCCCGCGCTGCATTGCAGGCACTGGCACGTGAAATCACCAGCAGCGCGCGCGAGCGCGACGGCCTGATCCGGGAGGCCGTCGCACTGAGCCGCCTGCTGGAAGGATTGACCGGGCTGTCGCCGGAGTCGCAGCCCGACATTGGCGCCAACCAGACCACCACCAGCGCCGGCCTGGCGATCTCGCCCATCAAGGCCGCCCATTGCGCCCGCGAGCCGCTGCGCACCATTACTTTCATCAAAGGACTGGCCTCCGCCATTGAACAGGCCCGCAGGCCGGACCGGCCGGTACGCGTGCTGTATGCGGGCTGCGGCCCCTTCGCCACCCTGGCCCTGCCGCTCATGACCCTGTTCGATGCGCAGCAGGCCAGCTTCACCCTGCTCGACATCCACGCTGCTTCACTCGACTGTGCGCGCAGCCTGGTCGAGGGCTTCGGCCTGGCGTCCAGTGTGAGCCGCTATGTGCTGGACGATGCCTGCGCCCTGCGGCTCGACGCGGCACAGCTGCCGGACGTGATCGTGTCCGAAACCATGAATGCCTCGCTGCGCAGCGAGCCGCAAGTGGCCATCATGCGCCACCTGGCGGCGCAGGCGCCCGCTGCCCTGCTGGTGCCCGAATCGGTGACGGTGGAGGCCTGCCTGCTACGGCCCGGAAAGGAACTGCCGCCGCCGCTGGAAGGACCGGATGCCCAGCCCCAGCCCGCGCAGCGCGAACGCATCCCCCTCGGGCCGGTGTTCCGGCTGGACCGGGAAGCGATCACGGCATGGCAGAAGGAAGGCAGCCTGCTGCCCGCCGGCGCGGTACAGATACCCGCCGAGCTGCCGGAGCGGATGCAAGCCCGCCTGCTGACGAAAATCACGGCATTCGGGCCACACAGGCTGGACGACTACGAATCCAGCCTGAACCTGCCGCAGCACCTGCCGGGCAAGCCCGCGCTGGCCGGCGGCGAACACCTGCAGTTCGCCTACCGTATCAGCGAGGCGCCCGGCCTGATGCTGGTCCCGGCCGCTTAGGGACGCGGCGGGTAGATGCCGTTGACGCAGATCGCGTAGTTCATCACCACGAAGGGCGGGTCAGTTGCCGGCACGGTGACGGTGAAGGGCACGGGGATTGCGCTCGGAGTAACGGCGCCGGCCGCGGCAACTGTCACCGTGCCGCCCGTGATGCCGCCCCCACCGCCGCCGCCGGCCACTGCCGTATTGGTGTTCAGCGTGGTCATGCCGTTATTCGCCGTGGCCGTGTAGCCCAGTGGCGCGGCGCCGGGACCGCCCGCCTTCAGCGGTGCAAAGTAGCCATCCGCCAGCGGCGCCGCACTGGTGGCGGTGTCGTTGCTGATATTGACCTTGATGATGGGCTCGACGAAGGGCGAGCCGCCGGTGCCGCTGAAGGAGGCCGCGTGCGTGTGCTGGGGCAGCTGGTTCATGCTGGTAATCGTCACGGAACCGGCTCCGCTCACTTGGGTATTGCTGGTGCCGCCTTTCTGCGCCCACTGGTAGAAACCCAATGGGCCCTGGCCCGCCTGGACCGGCACACGGCCGCGCAGGTCGGGCAGCGCGAAGGTAGACATGCCGTCGCCGCCGTAGACGTTGCTGATCAGCGAAAAGAGGGCCTGGAACTGGTTCACCTGCACCAACTGTCCCTGGCACAGGAGCCAGCCGTCCGGGGCCCAGTTGAACGAAAACAGTCGAATCTCGCCTACATACGCTTCTGCCATACCTGCTCCTTTGTTTTGGAAGTGTTTCTCAAATAATGACAATACTCGTGCTGCCCACGCCGGCCAGCGGCGTGCCCTCCCTGGACTCCGGCTGCCGGCCATACCTGCCGGCAGCCATCGCCCATGTTCATCAATTGCCTGTCCCTCACAGCAGTGCGATGCTGGTGCCGATGCTGCCCACGATGGCGATGCTCTCTGCGGACTCAGCCACGTTGAGGAGCACCTGGCCGCGGTCGAACACGCCCTGCTGCAGCTGTTCCAGCAACAGGGCCTTCTCGCCGGCCGAGGGCGCGCGCTCCAGCGCAGTCTGGTAGAGCTGCTCGATGAAGGCCGCGTTGTCGCCCTGCGACAGCAGGCCCTGGGCCTCGGCCGACATGGTAAAGGCGTCGGCAATTGCCCCCAGCGAGGCGCCCTGCTCATGCGCGCCCAGCCAGTAATTCAGGCCCGCTTCGTCTGCGGCACGGCCAAACAGGGCGTGGTACATGCGCAGCAGCACCGCCACATCGCTATGGTTGAAGTCCAGATCCAGCGTGGACGCCAGCTTTTCGGCCGAGTTCACGAAGCCCAGCGCCACGGTAGCGCGGTCTACGCCGCTGCCCAGCAGCCCGGTCCAGTAAGCGCTTTCCTCCGCCGATGCAGTACGTCCCAGCACGTTCTGGTACAGGCCTGCCACGAACCCGCTGTCGCTGCCGGCGCCGCCCGGATTACCCGGCTGGCCGGATTCGTCCGAGCCCAGGATGGCTGCCGCCACATCGTGCATGGAAACGCCGCGCGCATGCACATCCTGCCAGTAGGCCACTTCGGCGGCGGAGGCGGAACGGTGCAGCAGGCCCTCGTACAGGCGCGCCAGCACGGCATCGTCGGCGCTGCTCTGGCCGCCGGTAAAGCGCAGTGTTTCCACCGCCGCCACCGTGTCGGTGCCGTCGCTGCCGGCCTGCGCCGCCATCACCAGCTTGCCGTCCACCATGCGTACCGAGTAGCCGTCGCTGCGGCCGGTGAAGCGCGCGATATCCTGGCCGGCGCCGCCATCCAGACGGTCGTTGCCTTCGCCGCCGAACACCAGGTCATTGCCCTCGTCGCCGTAGATCTCGTCATTGCCGCCGGCGCTGCCGACGACATCGTCGCCCGCGCCGCCGTGCAGCACGTCGTCATCCGCGCCGAGGAAAATGTTCTGGCTGGCGCCGTCGCCCCATACATGTTGCGAGCCGGCGCCGCCAGTCACCGTGGCGGCGCCGATCACGGCGGCGAACTCCACGTTCTGCAGTTCCAGCGCCGCGCCATTCGGCAGGCTGCGCGCATCGATCACGAGGGCAGTCTGTACCGAGCCGGCTTGCTGCGGCTGGCCGATAATGCCCAGCGGCGTACCGCTGCTGCCGCCGTTGCCGGTGACGACGATGGTCTGCACCAGCAGCGGCGTATCGTTGGACAGGCCGCCGAGGAAGCCGCTGCCGCCGCCGGTCAGCTGGTTCTGGTCCGCCGAACCGGCCGTGGTATGGGCCTGGATCTCGCGGATCAGGTCGGTCAGCGAGTTGCCGGCAGGTTTGGCTTGCCCGCCGCCGCTTGCCTGCAGGCCGACACCGACCGGCACCTGCACGGCCAGCAGGCTGGCGCCGCCCGCATCCTTCACCAGCGGAATATCGGCCACGGTGTTGTTGCCGACCTGTTCCACCCGCGACGGCGTCACCACAGGCACCGTGACCACCTGGCTGGTGCTGCCATCGGAATTCGTCACGGTGCCGGTCTGCACCGGCACACCGTCCACCGTGCCGGTCGCAGGCGGTGCCTCGGGAGACGGCGTGTTGTTGACAACGGCTATCGAGGCCAGGCTGGCCGCATCGTTACCTGCTGCGTCCTGGACTGCGTTCACATCGTTGCCCGCAGTCGGATCGGCATAGGCCACGCTGACTGCCTGTCCACTGCTGACCGCCGAGGCCAACGTCAGCGTTACCGTGTGTGCCGCGGCATTCACCGCCACCGCGCTCACGAGGACCGGACTGCCGGCGACGAGCACACCGAAGGCGCTGGTCGGCGGTACATTGGCTGCATCGAGCAGGCCGGCGTCGCTGTAGGTCAGCACCATGGTGGCGCCGTTGACCGTGGCGGTGAGCAGGCTTGGCGCCGCCGTGTCAGCAAGTACGCCTGTCAGTGCCGGCACATGGCTGGTCAGGCTCAGGCTGGCCTCGTTCCCTGCAGCATCGCGGATGGTGCCGCCGTTCAGCGCAATACCCGTGACGGCAATGCCATCGGCGTCGTTGTCGCCGCTTTGCACCGTATAGCTGTACGTGATGCTGTTGGCCGTGCTGCCCGTAACGGTGGCGTTGCGTGCCGTGCTGCCGACGGTCAGGCCGAGCGTGCTCGGGGTGCCGCTCAAGGTCACGTTGTCATCGAAAGTCACCGTGAAGCTGAGCGTGTCGCCGGCCACATATGTGTCGTTGCCGGGCACGGCAATGGTGCCGGTCACGGCTGGGGCGATGCCGTCGACCAAAACGCTGCCGGTGGAACCCACGCTGTTCAGGGTCAGCACCGCGTCATTGCCCGCCGCGTCGCGGATGGTGCCGCCGTTCAGCGAGAGGCTGCCCACCGTGATGCCGTCCGCATCCACGTCGCCGGCCTGCACCGTATAGCGGTAAGTCACCGTATTGCCCGTGCTCGACAAATAGGCCGCGTTATGTGCAGTACTGCCGATGGTCAGGCCCAGGGTGCTGCCCGCGCCGGTCACGGACACGTTCTCATCGAAGGTGACAGTGAAGTCCAGGTTCTGGCCTGCCACATAGGTGGCGTTGGATGGCACCGAAACGCTGGCTACTTGCGGCGCGGTCGTGTCGACCAGGATGCCCGCCGTCGAGGGCACATGGCTGGTCAGCGTGAGCACCGCGTTATTGCCTGCCGCATCCTTGATGGTGTGGCCGTTCAGCGTGATGGCCCCCACGGCGATGCCGTTGGCATCGGTATCGCCCGCCTGCACCGTGTAGGCGTAGGTGATGGAATTGGCGGTGCTGGTCTCAAAAGCCGCCTCGCGCGCCGTGCTGCCGATGGTCAGGCCCAGCGTGCTGCCGGAACCGGCCAGCGTCACGTTCTCGTCGAACGTCACGGTGAAGCGCAGCACGTCGCCGGCGTTGTAGGAGGCGTTTGCCGGCAGCGAGATATTGCCGCTGACCGATGGCGGGCCGCCGTCGACCAGCACGCCCGTCAGCGCCGGCAGATGCGAGGCGAGTCCGAGGTCGGCATCATTGCCCGCGCTGTCGCGGATGGTGCCGCCGTTCAGCGAGATCCCGGTGACGGCAATGCCGTCGGTATCGTTGTCGCCGTTCTGCACCGTATAACTGTAGGTGATGCTGTTGGCCGTAGTGGCGGTGATGACGGCGTTGCGCGCCGTGCCGCCGACCGTCAGGCCCAGTGTGCTCGCGGTGCCGGCCCGGGTGATGTTCTCGTCGAACGTCACCGTAAAGTCCAGCGTCTCGCCAACCACATAGGTGTCGTTGCCTGGCGCCGAAATGGTGCCGGTCACGCTTGGAACGGTGCCGTCGACCAGCACGCTGCCGGTGGCGCCCACGCTGTTCAGGGTCAGCACTGCGTCATTGCCCGCAGCGTCACGGATGGTGCCGCCGTTCAGCGAGAGGCTGCCCACCGTGATGCCGTTCGCATCCACATCGCCGGCCTGCACCGTGTAGCGGTAGGTCGCCGTGCTGCCCGTGCTGGACAGCAGCACGGCGCTGCGTGCCGTGCTGCCGATGGTCAGGCCCAGCGTACTATCGGTACCGGTCACGGTCACGCTCTCATCGAAGGTGACGGTGAAGTCCATGTTCTGGCCCGCCACATAGGTGGCGTTGGATGGCACCGAAACGCTGGCGACAGCCGGCGCCGTGGTATCGACCAGGATGGCCGTGGTCGATGGCAGGTGGCCCGACAGAGTCAGCACCGCATCGTTGCCCGCCACATCCTTGATCGTGGTGCTGCCCAGCGTGATAGCGCCCACCACGATGCCGTTGGCATCGGTATCGCCTGCCTGCACCGTGTAGGCATAGGTAATGGAGCTCGCCGTCTTCGAATCGAAGACAGCGTTGCGCGCGGTGCTGCCGATAGTCAGGCCCAGTACGCTGTCGGTGCCGGCGACGGTGACGTTTTCGTCGAAGGCAACAGTGAAGTACAGCGTCTGGCCGGCATGATAGGAACCGTCCGCCGGCACCGAGATATTGCCGCTCACCGAAGGCGGACCGCCATCGACCAGGACACCGGCCAGCGACGGCAGGTGGCCAGTAAGCGTCAGGCTGGCATTGTTGCCGGCCGCATCGCGGATGGTGCCGCCGTTCAGCGCAATGCCGGTGACGGCGATACCGTCGGCGTCGTTGTCGCCGTTCTGCACCGTGTAGCTATACGTGATGCTGTTGGCCGTGCTGCCCGTAACGGTGGCGTTGCGTGCCGTGCTGCCGACGGTCAGGCCGAGCGTGCTCGAGGTGCCGCTCAAGGTCACGTTTTCATCGAACGTCACGGTGAAGCTGAGCGTTTCGCCGACTACGTAGGTGTCATTAACTGGCACCGAAATAGTGCCGCTCACGCCTGGCACGGTGCCATCGACCAGCACGCTGCCGGTAGCGCCCACGCTGTTCAGGCTTAGCACCGCGTCATTGCCCGCCGCGTCGCGGATAGTGTCGCCGTTCAGCGTAAGGCTGCCTACCGTGATGCCGTCCGCATCCACGTCCCCGGCCTGCACCGTGTAGCGGTAGGTCGCCGTGCTGCCCGAGCTCGACAGCAGCTCCGCGCTGCGTGCCGTACTGCCGATGGTCAGGCCCAGCTCGCTGTCCGAACCGGTCACGGTCACGTTCTCACCGAAGTTGACGGTAAAGTCCAGGTTCTGGCCGGCCACATAAGTGCCGTTGGACGGCACCGATACGCTGGCGACTGCCGGCGCCGCGGTATCGACCAGGATGGCCGTGGTCGACGGCAGGTGGCCGGACAGGGTCAGCACTGCGTCGTTGCCTGCTGCATCCCTGATCGTGCTGCTGCCCAGGGTGATGCTGCCCACCGCGATGCCGTTGGCATCGGTATCGCCCGCCTGCACCGTGTAGGTATAGGTGATCGAGTTAGCCGTCTTGGAATCGAACACCGCATCGCGCGCCGTGCTGCCGATGGTCAGGCCCAGCACGCTGTCAGTACCGCTTACGGTCACATTGTCATCGAACGTTACCGTGAAAGTCAGCGTCTGGCCGACGCGATAGGAAGCATCGGCCGGCACCGCGATATTGCCGCTAACGGCCGGCGCCACGCCGTCCACCAGCACGCCCGCCAGCGACGGCAGGTGGCCACTCAGGCTTACGCTCGCATCGTTGCCGGCTGCATCGCGGATGGTGCCGCCGTTCAGCGAAATGCCGGTGACGGCAATGCCGTTGGCATCGCTGTCGCCGGCCTGCACCGTGTAGCTGTAGGTGATGGTATTGGCCGTGCTGCCGGTGACGATGGCGTTGCGCGCGCTGCTGCCGACGGTGAGCCCGAGCGTACTGGCGCTGCCCCCCAGAGTGACGTTTTCATCGAAGGTAACAGTGAAGGCCAGCGTCTCGCCTACCGTATAGGTGTCGTTACCAGGCACCGAGATGTTGCCGCTAACGGAAGGTGCAACGGCATCGACCAGCACGCTGCCGGTAGCGCCCACGCTGTTCAGGGTCAGCACCGCATCATTTCCTGCCGCGTCGCGGATGGTGTCGCCGTTCAGCGCAAGGCTGCCCACCGTGATGCCGTCCGCATCCACATCGCCTGCCTGCACAGTGTAGCGGTAAGTCACCGTGCTGCCCGTGCTTGACAGGTAGACTGCGTTCTGCGCCGTACTGCCGATGGTCAGGCCCAGCGTGCTGCCCGAACCGGTCACAGTCACGTTCTCACCGAAGTTGACGGTGAAGTCAAGGTTCTGGCCGGCCACATAGCTGGCATTGGACGGCACCGAAACACTTGTAACAGCCGGCGCCGTGGTATCGACCAGGATGCCCGCGGTCGATGGCAGATGGCCGGCAAGAGTCAGTACCGCATCGTTGCCTGCCGCGTCCTTGATGGTGGTCGCACCCAGCGTGATGCTGCCCACGGCGATGCCGTTGGCATCAGTATCGCCTGCCTGCACCGTGTAGGTATAGGTGATGGAGTTCGCCGTCTTCGAACCGAAGACGGCGTCGCGCGCGGTGCTGCCGATGGTCAGACCCAGCACGCTGTCTGTGCCGGTAACAGTGACGTTCTCGTCGAACGTCACCGTGAAGCTCAGTACTTCGCCTGCGCGATAAGAATCGTTTGCCGGCACACTGATATTGCCGCTTACCGCAGGCGCCACGCCGTCCACCAGCACGCCCGTCAGCGACGGCAGGTGGCCACTCAGGCTCACGCTTGCATCGTTGCCTGCCGCATCGCGGATCGTGCCGCCGTTCAGCGAAATGCCGGTCACGGCAATGCCATTTGCGTCGCTGTCGCCTGCTTGCACCGTATAGCTGTAAGTGATGCTGTTGGAGGTGCTACCAGTGACGGCAGCATTGCGGGCCGTGCTGCCTACGGTGAGGCCGAGCGTGCTGGCGCTGCCGGCAAGCGTCACGTCGTCGTCGAAAGTCACGGTGAAGTTCAGGACCTCGCCCACTATATAGGTATCGTTGGCCGGCACCGAGATGTTGCCGCTGACAGCAGGCGCCACACCATCGACCAGCACGCTGCCGGTTGCGCCCACGCTGTTCAGCGTGAGCACCGCATTGTTGCCCGCCACATCGCGGATCGTATGGCCGCCGAGCGTCAGGGATCCGACCGTAATGCCGTTGGCGTCCACATCGCCCGCCTGCACCGTATAACGGTAAGTCACCGTATTGCCCGTGCTCGACAGGAAGGCCGCCTCCTGCGCCGTGCTGCCGATCGTCAGGCCCAGTTTGCTGCCGGAACCGGTGAGGGTAAGGTTCTCGCTGAACGTTACCGTGAAATCGAGGTTCTGGCCCACCACATAGGTGGCGTTGGATGGCACCGAAACGCTGCTGACCGTCGGCGCCGTGGTGTCTGCCGGGGAAACGTCGATGGTATCGATGGCCATATACAGGCCGGTGCCGTCGGTTGCAGTGAACACGATCGTGTCCACGCTGCCCCAGGCTGCGCCGAAATTGAGCACACCTCCATCGACCGACGGATTTTTGACATAGCTCATCGTTGTGCCGCTGAACGATGCCGTGATGGTGATGTCCTCGGATACGCGCAGTGTCCCCGACGTGCCGCCGTCGTAGCCCTTCACAGTAAACTGTACCGACGCGGTGCCGCCAAACGACTCGAGGGAGAGCTTGGTCATGGCGAAGTTGTCGCTCAGCGAAGTCGACTGGAGCGTAAAGTTGCGCACATTATTCGCGGCGTCTGCATTCAGCACCAGCGTGTTGTTGGTGGTAGCAGTCAGCCCGAACGAAGCCGAGTCAACAATGTAAGTGGTGCCGCCGCCGTCCAGAAGATAGTTGAAGCCGCCCAGAGTACGCGGCGTCGCCGGGACGGTTCCGAGGTCGCCGGCATAAGACTGGAAGTTTTCATCGGCAGGCGCCGCCAGCAAGCCGGAGAAGGAAACCGGGCCGGACAAGACATTGCCGGCCTCGATCGAGCCCAGCTCGCGCTCCAGCTGCCAGTTGCCGCCCAGCAGAGAGGAACCGCTCAAGTCCTCCGATGCGGCGACATCGGCGCCGGTGAGTTCGGCCAGCCGGCTGGTGAAGGCCGTTCCGGCGGCGCCGCCGGCAACATTGCAACCATACAGCAGAACATCGGCCTGCTCGCCCAGCGCGGAGCGAATGACCGCCAGTTCGGCGCCATGGCTATCGAGGCCGTCCAGGTCCACGGTGCCGGAACCCAGCGCCAGCGCACCTTCGCTGCCGTGCGACAGGATATGCAGCGCATCGATTCCGCTCCGCCCCGCCAGCACAGCGGCAATCTGGGCCAGGCCATCATGGGCGCCGTCGATCAGCACCACCTCCACACCATCCCTGACGCCTGCCAGCAAGGTTTCGTAACCCGAAACCGACGTATCAATAAACGCAATCTCGTGCTTGCTGTTGCCGGGCATCGGCATATTCGTTTCAGCGGTCATTCGGGGAACTCCGGGGTATCAAAGGAAGGATGTTGTGTTATGCAGCGCGGTCAGGCTGGAGGATAATTAAAGCGAATAGTACTCAGATTTAAGGCGCATATTCTCACCAATATTCACATGTTTCTAAAAAGAAATATTTATAATCATAATATTATCGCAAAAATCGTTTCCGTTTAACACTTTTTTTGTATCAGTGGCAGATAGGCGACGTTCCCCTGCCATAGACAGGAAGCGAAGACGCGAGCTTGAGTACTGCGCATGCAATCCCGGCAAGATCGTTATTAACTTGCACTGCCCGTGGCAAGAATCAGCGTTTCCTTTATTTCCTCCATCACCACATAACTTTTTGATTGCGCCGCCCCCGGCAGATTAAGCAGCATATCGCCCAGCAGCTTGCGGTATTCGGCCATTTCGTGTATCCGCGCCTTGATCAGATAATCGAAATCGCCCGAAACCAGGTGGCATTCCTGCACCTCGGGAATACGCAGCACCTCGCGCCGGAACTGCTCGAAATGGCTGGCCGACTTCTGGTTCAGGGTGATTTCCACGAACACCAGCAGGGTCGCGCCCAGGGCTGCGGGATTCAGGCGGGCGTGGTAACCGCTGATTACGCCGTCGCGCTCCATGCGCTTGACCCGCTCCGTGGTGGGCGTGATCGACAGCCCCACCTGCTCCGCCAGGTCCTTCATCGAAATGCGCCCGTCCTGCTGCAGCAGCTGCAGGATCTTGCGGTCGAGTTTATCGAGGCTGCGCACCGATTCTTTCTGAGTTCGCATGAATTTTTCCTGTTTTCTGAACGTTTTATGGTGACAAACACTGGATGAACGAACTTATCATAGCGAAAAATCCCACACAACTATTATTCGAGGCAAGCATGCGTGTAGTCGTTCTTGGAAGTGGCGTCATCGGCGTTACCACCGCTTACTATCTGGCGCAGGCCGGCCATGAGGTAACGGTGCTGGACCGCCAGCCCGGCCCGGCGCTGGAGACCAGCTTTGCGAACGCGGGCCAGATCTCGCCCGGCTATGCCTCGCCCTGGGCAGCGCCCGGCATTCCGCTGAAGGCCATGAAATGGATGCTGCAGCGCCATGCCCCGCTCTCCATCACCCCGGACGGCACCATGTTCCAGCTCAAATGGATGTGGCAAATGCTGCGTAATTGCAACGCCGAGAGCTATGCGGTGAACAAGGAACGCATGGTGCGCCTGGCCGAATACAGCCGCGACTGCTTTAAAGTGCTGCGCGCCGCCACCGGCATCGAATACGAAGGCCGCCAGCAAGGCACCACCCAGCTGTTCCGCACCCGGAAGCAGCTGGACGACGCCGCCAAGGACATTGAAGTGCTGAAGGAAACCGGCGTGCCTTTCGAACTGCTGGACAGCGAACAGCTGCTGCAGGCCGAGCCGGGCCTGGCCTCCGAAAAGCTGGTGGGCGGCCTGCGCCTGCCGAATGACGAAACGGGCGACTGCCAGCTGTTCACCACCCGCCTGACGGCGATGGCGCAGGAGCTTGGCGTGAAGTTCCGCTACAACGTGGAAATCGGCAGCCTGGCCATGTCCGGCGACGCCATCGCCGGCGTGCAGTGCGGCGCCGAACTGGTGACGGCCGATTCCTATGTGGTCGCCCTGGGCGCTTATTCGACGCCATTCCTGAAGCCGCTGGTGGAGATTCCGGTCTACCCGCTGAAGGGCTATTCGATCACGGTGCCGATCGTGAACGCGGAACGGGCGCCCACCTCCACCATCCTGGACGAGACCTACAAGATCGCCGTGACCCGCTTCGACGACCGTATCCGCGTGGGCGGCATGGCCGAAATCGCCGGCTACGACAAGCGCCTGAACCCGCGCCGCCGCGAAACCCTGGAGCTGGTGGTAAACGACCTGTTCCCCGGCGCCGGCGATACCGCGCAGGCCAGCTTCTGGACCGGCCTGCGCCCGATGACCCCGGACGGCACGCCCGTGGTGGGCCGCACCGGCGTGCGCAACCTCTTCATCAATACGGGACACGGCACCCTGGGCTGGACCATGTCCTGCGGTTCCGCCCAGCTGCTGGCCGACCTCATGTCGGCCAAGCGCCCGGCCATCTTCGCCGACGACCTGTCGGTCAGCCGCTACACCCGCGAGGGCGCGGCACGCCAGCCGCAGCTGGTCAACGCCTGATAAAACGAGCGCCGGCGGGCACTGCCCCGCCGGCTCCTGCTTCCCTGCATTGTGGTTCTTTGGACCACTGCGTATAATTTTACGCATGAATAAACTGGAAGCCTTCGGGCATATCGCAGCGCTGGCGATTCGTGGGGATCTCGTCTTCCCTACCAGCGTCAATGCCGCCTTGCGCGTTCAGCTCGCGCTGGACGATCCCGATTGCCCGATGGAGGAAGCGATCCGCCTCGTGCTGGCCGAGCCCACGCTGGCCGCCCGCACAGTGTCGCTGTCCAATTCCGCCATGTTCAACCGCACCGGCGGCCCCACCGTCACCAATGTGCGCTCGGCCATCATGCGGGTGGGCTACCACAACCTGTTTGCGCTGGCCGCCGCCATGGTGGTGCGCCAGTTCGGCGCCAAGATCGAAGACCCGGAACTGCGCGCCAAGGCCGAACAGCTGTGGGACCATACCATCCACGTCGCCTGCCTGGCCCGCATCATTGCGCGCGAAGTGACGGGCGTAAGCCCGGATACGGCGCTGTTCGCCGCCATCGTGCATGAGGTGGGAGGCTTCTACCTGCTGTCGCGCGCGGATGAATTCCCCGGCCTGCTGGAACCCGATCCGGAGAACTGGCAGCCGGCCAGCGAAGAAATCATCACGCGTGAAGTGATGCACAAGCTGGGCATTCCCGAGCCGGTGGCCAATGCCATCGAAGGCCTGCGCGACGGCTTCCTGCAAGTGCCGCCGGAAACCCTGCTGGACACCCTGCTGCTGGCGAATCATTTTTCGCCGGTCGCCTCGCCGCTGGAAGTGGCGCGCGCCGAGCCGCCGCACTCCGACTCCGTTATCGACCTGTTCATCGATGAGGAAAAACGCGTGAAAATAAGGGAAGAAGCCGCGCTGGACGCGGCTTCCATGAGTGCTGCGCTGCTGGTTTAATCCAGCGCTTCGGCCGGACCGAAGAATTCGCAGAAGGTTTGCGATTCCGGCACGCCCAGTTCACGCAGCGACTGCTTCACGGACTTCATGAAGCCCACCGGGCCCAGGTAGTACACGTCCACATCGCGCGATTCGGGCAGCCACTGCGCCAGCTTTGCCGTATCCAGCAGGCCGACGGCATCGGGCGCATGGCCCTGGCCGCCATCGGCATAGATGTAACGGCGCTGCAGGCGCTTGCTGTTAGCCGCCAGCTGGTCCACGTGGTCGCGGAAGGCGTGCACGCCGCCATGGCGTGCGGCGTGGATGAAGTGGATGTCGCGGCCGGCGTTCAGGGCGCTGGACAGCATGGCCAGCGTTGGCGTAATCCCCACGCCGCCGGAAATCAGCACCACCGGACGGGCGCTCTCCGCCAGCGTGAACACGCCGGACGGCGGAATCAGTTCCACCACGTCGCCCTCATTCACCTGGTCGTGCAGGAAGTTGGACACCTTGCCGCCCGGTTCGCGCTTCACGCTGATCTGGTAGGTCTTGCCATTGTCTTCGGCCGACAGCGAATACTGGCGGCGCTGTTCCTGGCCATCGACCACCACGCGGATGCCGATGTACTGGCCCGGCGCAAAGCCCATCACAGGCTGTCCGTCTTCCGGACGGAACACAAAGCTGCTGATCTCTTCCGATTCCGGACGCTTGCGCGCCACCACGAAGCGGCGCAGCCCGTTCCAGCCGCCCGCCGTCTGCTTCTGGTTCTCATACGCCGCGCCTTCCGCACCGATCAGGATCTGGGCCAGCTGGCCGTAGGCAGCGCCCCAGGCCTCGATCACCGCGTCCGTCGCCACCTCGGCGCCCAGCACCTCGCGGATGGCGCCCAGCAGGGCCGCGCCCACTTTCGGATAGTGTTCCGGCAGGATCTGCAGCGACACGTGCTTGGCCACGATGGTGTTGACCAGTCCGCCCAGCGCTTCCAGGCGTTCGATGTTCTTTGCGTACATCAGCACGGCATTGGCGAGCGCGCGCTGCTGGTTGCCGCTGTGCTGGTGGGCCTGGTTAAAGTAGGACATCACCTCCGGGTATTCCCGGAACAGTTTCTGGTAGAAGTGGCGGGTCAGGGCTTCGCCGCCCTGCTCCAGGATGGGCACGGTGGCGGTAACGATGGCACGGTGTTCTGCGGACAGCATTTCGACTCCTTCTGGTTTAAACATGCATTTACTATGAATGTTTAAAAACCAGGAGTCAATGGACAAAATGTCCCAGCTTTGTCTGGAAAGTGTCAGGCCGCCGCTTCAGGCAGGGGGTGGAAGGCGATGGGCTGCTCCAGGATGGCTTCGCCCATTTTGCTGTGCGGCCTGGGCAGCATCTCCTCCAGCGTGACCTCGTCCAGCACCCGCAGGAAGGCTTCGGCCGCCTTGCCCAGCTTGGCCTTCAGTGCGCAGCCCTTGTGCAGCGCGCAGCCCTGGTTGTTATGGTCGAAGCACTCGGCGATATGGAAGTCGGACTCGCTCTGGCGCACCACCGCGCCGATGCTGATATCGGCGGGCTCCATGCGCAGGCGCAGGCCGCCGTTGCGGCCGCGCACCGTCTCCACCATGCCGCTCACGCCCAGCTGATGAATCACCTTGGTCAGGTGGTTCTTTGAAATGCCATGCAGGTCGGCGATATCCTGGATCGTCACCAGCTTGTCGCGGTGCATGCCCAGGTAGATCAGGGAGCGCAGGGTGTAATCGGTGAACGAGGTAAGTCTCATGGGAAAACCTTAAACATACATTTCAAATATTGCTTTATTACCTGCAACAAAGTAGCATTCCTGGTATAGCTTAATCCAAGGCGGCGCAGATGCCCATAAACCGTTTGTATCAAAGTGAATCAACTGCAAGCCCGCTTCCGGGGGCTGCGCTATGGCGCCTGGGCTTCCGGCCTTTCTATCTGCTGGCGGCGCTGTTTGCCGTGATTTCGGTGCCGGCCTGGGTGCTTCAAGCCACCGGGCACGCCAGCCTGAAGCTCGATCTTCCATGGCACATGCATGAGATGGTATTCGGGTTTGCCGCTGCCGTCATCATCGGATTTCTGTTTACCGCCGGACGCAACTGGACTAACCAGCCCACGCCGTCCGGCGCGCATCTCGCGGCGCTGTGCGCGCTGTGGCTGGCCGGCCGCTGCGCCATGCTGGCCTCGGCCGCTTACGGCTACCATCCGGCACTCGCCGCCATCGACGCACTGCTGCTGCCGCTGGCCGCCTGGCCGCTGTACCGGGCCATCCGGCGCGCCGCCAGCCACCGCAACCTGCCCATCATCGGCATCCTGGCGCTGCTGGCCGCCTTCAACCTCATCTTCCACGCCTCCATGCTGGGCTGGCTGGCGCTGTCGCCGCTGGCGCCCGTCCATGGCGCCATCCTGCTGATCACCATGCTGGAAGCGGTGATGGGCGGCCGCGTGATTCCCATGTTTACCGCGAACGGCGCGCCGGGCAGCAAGCCGCGCAGCCGCCGCTGGCTGGAGCGGGCCAGCCTGGCCTCGCTGGCACTGGCGGCGCTGGCCTGGCTGCTGGCCGGCCCCGGCATGCTGGCGGCGCTGGCCTGCTTCGCCGCCGCAGCCCTGCATGCCGCGCGCCTGCTTGGCTGGCATCCCGCCAGCACCTTGCGCCTGCCCCTGCTATGGGTGCTGCACCTGGCCTATGGCTGGATCGCAGGCGGCCTGCTGCTGCTCGGCCTGGCTTCACTGGGCATGGGCAGCGCCAGCACGGCCTTCCATGCGCTGGCGGTGGGCGCCATGAGCGGCCTGATCATCGGCATGGTCACGCGCACCGCCCTCGGCCACACGGCCCGTCCCCTGCGCGCCGGGCGCGCGGAAACCGCCATGTATCTCCTTTTGGAGACTGGCGCGGTGCTGCGCTTGTGTGCCAACCTTGCCAATGCCGGAAGCCGAAACCAAGTCTTGCTCGCCGCCGCAGCCTGCTGGTCGCTCTCCTTCCTGCTTTACCTGATCGTTTATGCGCCCTACCTGAGCCGTCCACGCCTGGACGGCCGGGACGGCTGAGGACATTCATGGATACCGTCACCATACTGCTGTCATCCTTCATCCTGTCGATAACAGGATTGTTCGTGTTCATCTGGTCGCTGCGCAAGCGGCTGTTCGACCCCACTTCGGCGGCGGCCAACGTCATCTTCTCGGAAGGCGAAATCGGCCATGGCGAAGAACCTGCGGCCAGCGCCGCGCAGAAGGCGGGCCTGGCGCAGCCGGTGGCCGGCGAACAGAAACCCGTGCTGGACGCCGCGCAGCAGCAGGCCATGCAGCGCGAACTGGCCGAGCGCGTGGAGGCGGACCGTTCGTCCGCCTTCACCACCTTCGTCTTCCTCAGCTGCGCCATCGTGTGGCTGCTGGTGGCAACGGCCGCAGGCCTGGCCAGCTCCATCAAGCTGCATGAGCCGGACTGGCTGGTGCAGCAGGCATGGCTTACCTTCGGCCGCCTGCGCACCATCCACCTGAATGCGGTGGCCTATGGCTGGGCCCCGATGGCGGCGCTGGGCATCGCGGTCTGGCTGCTGCCACGGCTGCTCAAGACCCACCTGGTGGGCGCGCGCTTCGCCATCCTCGGCGCCATGCTGTGGAATGCGGGCCTGATCGCGGGCCTGGGCTGCATCGCGGTCGGCATCAGCGACGGCATGGAGTGGCTGGAGATTCCGTGGCAGGTCGATATCCTGCTGGTGGCGGGCGGCGCGCTGGTGGGCCTGCCGCTGGTGTACACGCTGCAAAGCCGCAAGGTGGACCACCTGTATGTATCGATCTGGTATATGGGCGCGGCGCTGTTCTGGTTCCCCATCCTGTTCCTGATCGGGAACCTGCCTGCGGTGCACTTCGGCGTGCAGCAGGCGGCCATGAACTGGTGGTTCGGCCACAACGTGCTGGGACTGTTCTACACGCCGATGGCGCTGGCCTCGGTCTACTACTTCCTGCCCAAGATTATCGGGCGGCCGGTGCAGTCCTATAACCTGTCGCTGCTCGGCTTCTGGACGCTGGCCTTCTTCTACGGCCAGGTGGGCGGACACCACCTGATCGGCGGACCGGTGCCGGGCTGGCTGATCACGCTGTCCATCGTGCAGAGCGTGATGATGGTGGTGCCGGTGATTTCCTTCTCCATCAACCAGCACCTCACGATGCGCGGCTACTTCTCCAAGCTGTTCTACTCGCCGACACTGCGCTTCATCGTCCTCGGCGGCATGATGTACACGCTCAGCTCCATCCAGGGCTCGCTGGAAGCGCTGCGCAGCGTGAACGTGGTGGCGCACTTCACCCACTTCACGGTGGCGCATGCCCACCTCGGCCTGTACGGCTTCTTCAGCATGGTGATGTTCGGCGCCGTCTACTTCGTGATGCCGCGCGTGATGGCGTGGGAATGGCCGTATCCGAGCCTGATCGCGGCGCATTTCTGGCTGGTGGTGCTGGGCTTCTCCATCTACTTCATCGGCCTCACCATCGGCGGCTGGCTGCAAGGCCTGTATATGCTCGATGCCGCGAAGCCCTTCATGGAATCGGTGCGCGTCACCCTCCCCTGGCTGCAAAGCCGCTCCGTAGGCGGCGCCATCATGGCGCTGGGCCACGTGCTATTTGCAGGCCACTTCATAGCCATGGCTTTGCGCCATGGCCCACGCCGGGTGGGCGCGGCGCTGCTGCATACGCGCGCCACGCCATCGGCCATTCCGGCAGGAGCCTGATATGCAGGACGAACTGAAATTACTGGGCGGCGCCATGGTCACGCTGGCGCTCGCAACGTCGGCGCTGGTGGTGGTGCCGCATATCCAGCTGCGCGACGGCCAGCCCCCTGCGGCGCTCAAGCCCTATACGGCGGCGCAGCTGCGCGGGCGCGACGTGTATATCGCCAACGGCTGCATCTACTGCCACTCGCAGCAGCCGCGCGACAAAGCCTTCGCGCCGGACGACCAGCGGGGCTGGGGCCGCGCCTCGGTCGCCGCGGACTATTACTATGACAAGCCGCACCTGCTGGGCACCATGCGCACCGGCCCGGACCTGTTCAACATCGGCGCGCGCCAGCCGAGCGCCGACTGGCACCTGGGCCACCTGTACCAGCCGCGCGCCTATGTGCCGGGATCGATCATGCCGTCCTATCCCTACCTGTTCGACATCAAGGATGCGGCGGACCCGGGCGACCGCGTGGTCAAGCTGCCGCCGGGCTACACCCCTGCAGGCAAGGTAGTGGTGGCAAAGCCCGAGGTGATGGACCTGGTGAGCTATCTGCAGGGCCTCGACCATACCTATCCCGTCCTGCAAGGAGAGCGTCATGGCCGATGAGTTGGACAGCCTGGAAGCGCAGCAGCGCGAAAATCCGGACCCGCATGAGAAGAACCGGCCGGTGCCGCTGGTGGTGCTGGTGGTGGTGCCGCTGCTGCTGTTGTGGGCGGTGGGCTATATCCTCGTCTCGCAGCGCAATGACGATCCGGCGCTGGGCGATATGCGCACGCTGGCCACGCTGGAAGGCAAGCCTGCCGCGGCGCCGGGCGCCGCGGTGGATGGCGCGCAGGTCTATGCGGCGCAGTGCGTGGCCTGCCACCAGGCCACTGGCGCCGGCCTGCCCGGCGTATTCCCGCCGCTGGCCGGTGCGGACTGGGTCACTGGAAAGGAAGCGCTGGCCGCGAACATCGTCCTGCACGGCATTACCGGCAAGCTGACGGTGGGAGGCAAGGAATACAACGGCCAGATGCCGCCCTTCAAGGACAAGCTCAGCGACGCCGAGATTGCGGCGGTGCTGTCGCACGTGCGCACCAGCTTCGGCAACAGCGCGGGACCGGTAACGGCCGATGCCGTGAAGGCGGTGCGCGAGGCGGGCAAGGAGCGCAAGGAGCCGTGGAGTGGAGACAGTGAGCTCGCCAGCCTCAAATGAAGACGCGCGGCGCACGGCATATGCCGTCGCCGCTATCCTGCTGACCGGCCTTGCGGCGATATGGCACGCAACGCTGGGTTTTCGGGTGGTGGCGACGGAGGACGGGCGCCGCCTGTCGGTTGCCGAAGCGCCGCTTGCCGTCCCGGCAGTGCAGGCGGCCCTTGCTTCCGGCGAAAGCGGGACACTGCCGGCCCTGCTGGCGCGTGACGGCCGCGTTACGCTGGCTACCTTCATCTACACCCGCTGCAACGCCGTGTGTTCGGTGCTGGGCAGCGAGATGCAGCAGCTGCAAAGGGAAATCCGCGCGCGCGGCCTGCAGGATCGTGTGCGCCTGCTCAGCATCAGCTTCGACGCGCACGACACACCGGCCGTGCTGGCGGCTTACGCGCAGCGCATGCAGGCCGATCCGGCCATCTGGCATTTCGCCGCCATCCCGGACGCCGCCGAGCGCAGCAGGCTGCTGGCACAGTTCGGCGTGATCGTGATTCCCGCGCCGCTGGGCGAGTTCCAGCACAACGCCGCCTTCCACACCCTCACCCCGGCCGGCCGCCTCACCGCCATCACCGATTACGACACCCCCATCGCCGAGCTCGCCGGATGGCCGTACCCGTCCACCTTGGGGTCAGGCACCAAAGTGGACACAGGCTCTACCGGTTCAGCGCCTGAGCCCGTGTCCACCTTGGTGCCTGACCCCAGGGTGGACACGGGCCCGGCTGTAGGGAGCCGGAGATGAGATGGTGGGCGGGGATGGCGCTGCTGGCGGCGGCGTGGCTGTTGCGGGCCATGCTGGAGGCGTCCATGGTGCTGCATATGTTCGTGCAGCTGCCCGCCATCACCGTGGCAGGGGCGCTGCTGGCGTCTCCCGCGCTGCTCAGGCACTGGCGCCACGCCGATGCCCATGGGCTCAGCAGCTTCACGCTGCTGCTCGTCGTCAGCGCCTGCTGGATGATCCCGCGCGCCCTGGAAATGAGCCTCACCCAGCCCCTGGCCGAAGCGGGCAAGTTCGCTTCCCTGCTGCTGCTCGGCGCCGTGCTGCCGGATGCCATGCGGCGCGCCAACGCCGTCATCCAGCTTTTCTTTATCGGTAATTTCTGCTGGATGGGCGCCATCGCCGGCATCCAGTACCAGAACATGCCGCAACGCCTGTGCAATGCCTACGCGCTGGACGAGCAGATCCTGGCCGGCGTGCTGCTGGTCGGCGCCTCGGCCGCCGTCGCGCTGGCATGGTGCATCAGGCACTTTCCTTCAGGAGAATCACATGAGCATCGAACGCTTTGAACATGACCACGGCGAAATCCACGCCGGCATCCACGAACTGCGCAAGCTGATCGCCACCGGCATCGAACGCAATGCCGCGCCCATCACCCAGCTGCTGCTGGCCATGAGCGCATCCATCAAACTGCACCTGGCGGTCGAGGACCGCGTGGTCTACCCGGCATTCATGGCATCGACGCAGCCGGCCATGCAGGCGCTGGGCCGCAGCTATCAGGAGGAAATGGGCGGCATCGCCCAGCGCTATATGGAATTCGCGCGGCGCTGGAACCTGGCGAACCGCGTGGCGGCGCAGCCGGACGCCTTCCGCGCCGAAGCGAACGATGTGTTCAAGGCGCTGTTCCTGCGCACCCGCCGCGAGGAAGCCGAGCTTTACCCGGCCTACGCGAAGCTGTAATCCTCAATGCAGGGTGCGCGGCCGGATACGGCGGCGCGAACGCCGCTTGGAGGCGTAGGCGTCATGGGCGTAGCGCGATATGAAGGTCGCCAGCCCGCGCCCGGCCTGGGCCAGGGCCTTCATCGTCTCCACGCGGGCACGGCCCGCGCTGCCGTAGGTGTAATCGTAAATATCGCCGCTGACGAACTCGACTGAGATTTTCTCCCAGTCAATTTCGTAGGCGACGACACCGGAATGGCCTTCAATATTGCGATAGCGTTTCATGCGCCGAGTGTAGCCCGGCGCAGAAATCAGCGGCGCGCCATCGGATTCGGCAGGGGTTCCGCAATTTTATTCAGCAGATTGCGGTCCATATGGTGGAAAGGTTCGTTTTCCTTGCCGCGAATCAGCATGACGGTGTCTTCGTCATATGCCCAGCTGCCGTCATCGTTGACCGTGACCTTGATGCGGTACTCGACCGTGCGGAAGCCGTATTCGAGGAAGGGATTGGACAGGATGCCGTGGTTGGCGTCGCCCTGCTTCGCCACCAGCTCGAAGCTCTTCGCATCCGGCTCCACCGTGCCCTGCGCCATGGCAATCTGCCCGCGCGGAATGGCCAGCGTCTGGATCACGGTCTTGGTGGCCGGCTCCCACAGGAAGTAGCCGACCTGCTCGTGGTAGGTCTTCACATTGTCCGGCTTGTTTACAATGAGCACATAGCGCAGGCCGTAGAACAGCTGCGGCCCGTTCGTCACCGGGTCGATCGGCGCCAGCTCGATGCGCTCCACATAAGCCTGCTTGCGCGGGCCATCGGCCTTCGGTTTGATGTCGAGGCCGCGCGTGCCTTCCCAGGTGCCGGCGAGCGCACGCAGCGGGCCAAGATTGTCCAGGGTATTGATATCGACGGTGGACGGTTCGGTGTAGATATCTTCGGAGAATTCATTCATACAGGCAATTTTAGCCTAATGAACGGCCTCCAGTGTCAGGACAGAGAGCAGGCTCACCAATTTGGCAGTGTCCATGGGCTTCACAAAGTAATGGTCGAAGCCGGCCGCAATGGACCGTTCCTGGTCTTCCTTGCGGCCGTAGCCCGTCACCGCCACCAGCTGGACCTGGGCCGTTTCCGGCAGCTTGCGCAGCCGTGCAGCCAGCTCATTACCGTCGATATCGGGCAGGCCGATATCGAGGAAGCAGACCTGGGGACGGCGGCTGCGCGCCAGCTCCAGCGCTTCGGTTGCACGGTGCGCCACGCTGACCTCATGCCCGGCCGCTTCGAGGAAAAGCGCCAGCGTCTGCGCCGCATCGATATTGTCGTCCACCACCAGGCAGCGCAGGCGCACGTTTTGCGGCACCGCGCGCGCCATCGGCGCGCCCGGCCCGGCGCCCGTCTCGGGCAGTGGCTCATGGGGCAGCCGGACGGTGAAGCTGCTGCCCTTGTCCAGGCCCGCACTGGAAGCGTCCACCGTGCCGCCGTGCAGCAGCACCAGGGTGCGCGCCAGCGCCAGGCCCAGCCCAAGGCCACCCTGCGAGCGGTCCGAGGTGCGCTCGGCCTGCGTAAACAGTTCGAACACCCGCGCCACCAGTTCAGGCGCCATGCCGATGCCGTCGTCCGCCACTTCCAGCGATACCTGCCCGCCTTCACGCTGCAGGCGCACCCGGATATGGCCGTACTCCGGAGTGTACTTGGCGGCATTGTTCAGCAGGTTGGCCACCACCTGCACCATGCGCTTGTGGTCCGCGTGCACGCCTACCGGCTCGGGCGCGATCTCCAGCTGCAGCTGCTGCCGCTTGCTCTTGAAGAGCGGATAGGCCTGTTCCACCGCGTCTTCCACCACGCTGCGCAGGTCCAGCGGCTGGCGGTTCAGCTTCACCAGGCCGCGCGTCACGCGCGACACGTCCAGCAGGTCGTCGATCAGGCGCGTCATGTGCTCCACCTGGCGCGAGATGATTTCGGCGGTGCGCGACACGGAGGGATTGTCCGCATGCGCCATCTTCAGCACCTGCGCCCCGGAGCTGATGGGCGCCAGCGGATTGCGCAGCTCATGCGCCAGCATGGCAAGGAATTCGTCCTTGCGCTTGTCCGCCGCCTGCAGCGAGGCGGAGGCGGCATCGCGCTCCAGCTCCTTCTTCTGCAGGGCCTGCGCCATTTCATCCAGCGAGCGCGCCAGGTCGCTGATCTCTTCGTTCTCGTAGCGCATGCCGGTGCGGGTATCGAGGGAACCGGAAGCAATGCGGTTGGCGGTGCTGGCCAGCGTCTGCACCCTGCGCACGATCAGCACATCGCCGCCGAACCACGCGGCGAGCAGCGCCAGCGTGATGGTGGCCACCAGGCCCACGGTGGCGATCAGCTGGTCGCGCGTGGCCGCGGCCACAATTTCCTCGTAGGGAATGCCGATCATGACCGTGTAGTCGGAGACCTCGTGCGCCCCCACGCGCGCGAAGGCGTAAAGACGTTCCACGCCGTCCGCATCGTTCAGCACCATCGGCACTTTCGGCTGGCGCGCGTGCAGGCCAAGCAGGGGCTCGGGCAGCTTCTTGCCGAAGAACTGCGCCGGCTCCGGCCGGTGCGTGATGATGGTGCCCTCCGCGTCCGCGGTCCACAGCAGCGAACCGGGCGAGAGCTGCACGTCGAGCACGAATTTATCCAGCTCGGCCAGGTCCAGCGCGGCGAACAGCACGGCCTTCACTTCGCTGCCCTGGATCACGGGATAGGTGAGGTTGATGGTGTGCTTGCCGATTACGCGGCCGAACACATAGTTCCCCGCGATGAAACGGCGTTCGCTGATGGCGCGCTTGAAATGGGGGCGGTCGGCCAGGTTGACCAGGCCGACCGAGGCCACCGCGGAACAGGTCACGTCCCCGTTCAGCTGGATCACGCCGAAATTCACGAAGTCCGTATTCTTGGACAGGATGTCGGACATCAGCAGGCTGCAGTCCTCCGGATTGCCCAGCACATCCGGAATGCTGGACAGGTCGCGCAGGATCTGGCGCGCGCCTTCCAGCGACTGCGCTTCGTTGGCGGCCGCCAGGTTGGCCACGCGCTGCAGGTTCTCGCGCGCCACCTCGATGGCGTGTTCGCGCTCGCGCAAGCCGGTCAGCACAGTCATGGCGGCCATCGGCGTGATGGCGAGCGCCACCAGCAGGATCAGGCGCCCGCGCAGACTGTTCAGACGTAGCAGCGCCATATGCAGCTTTCTTTAGCCTTCCGCCATTCGGTTCCCAAGTGCAATGATGGCGTTGACACCCTTGCGCAATGTTGTCTCATCGTCGGCAATATACCCGATCCGGATGAAGCCGGGGCAGCCGAGCGCCTCACCGGGCATGATGGCCACACGGTACTCCTCGATCAGGGTTTCGGCAAAGGCAACGGTGTCTCGCGTCAGGCCGGAGATATCGCCCCACAGGTAGGGGCCGGAGTCCGGCGCATGCATGGTGATCCAGGGCACGGGCGCAAACATGTCGACCACCAGGTCGCGCCGCACGCGGTAGTCGGCCAGCAGCTCCGGCACGTCGCCCACGGCGAATGCCGCTTCGGCCGCGACCTGGCTCAGCGCCGGCACCGCCGCCGTGATCGGTCCCTGCAGCGCTTCCATGGCTTTGACCCAGACTGCGGGCGCCGCGGCAAAACCGGCGCGCCAGCCCATCATCGCGTAGCTTTGCGAGGCCGAGAAAATGGTGACGATGCCGAGCGCTTCCCAGTCCGCGCAGGCGGCAAGGCTGTGGTGCACGCCTTCGAAGATCAGCTTCTCGTAGCTTTCATCGACGATGGCATGGCAGCCACGCCCGCGCAGCCAGTCGGTAATGCAGTCCAGCTCCGTCCTGGTGAAGACCTTGCCGGTGGGGTTGTGCGGGTTGTTGACGATGAGGACCTTGGCGCGCGGCAGGCGGTCCATGAAGGCCGCGTCGATCACGTCCGGCTGGTCCACCAGCACGATGTTCAGGCCAAGCAGTCCGGAGGTGGCCACATACGCCGGCCAGTGCGGGCGGAAGACGATCACCGTATCGCCCGGATCCGTCATCACATACAGGGACTGGTACAGCGCCTGCTTGGCGCCGTTGGTGACGATCACATGGCAGGCCTCGGCCGCCATCCTGTTCTCATCGCGCAGCTTGGCGGCCAGTTTCGCGCGCAGCGCGGGGGCGCCGCCCACCGCCGTATAAGGCAGCAGCGGCTCCTGCAGCGCTTCCGCGACCGCGGCACGCACGGATTCAGGTGCGGGAAAGTGTGAAATGGCGATCGAAAAATCGATCACGCTCTCGCCTTGCAGCTTGAGGATGTCCACCCTTTCATGCATGGCGGTGGTGGCCAGCGGACGTGCCGCCGCGATGCGCTTCGATACCTGCATGATGCCTGTCCCCGGTAAGAATTGTCTGAAACAATTTTACCAAAGTGCAATCTTTTTGCAGGGCGCGAAATCCTATCGTGCGCGCCCTTCCCGCATACCCTTTTCTTATGCGGCCAGGGTGAGCGGATGCTTCAGCAGGCGCCCGATTTCCGGCGCCGGCAGCGGACGGCTGAACAGGTAGCCCTGCATTTCGTCGCAGCCGTTCTGCTCCAGGAAACAGCGCTGCTGCGCGGTCTCCACGCCTTCGGCGATCACCCGCATATGCAGCTGGTGCGCCATGGAGATGATCGCGCGGGCAATGGCCTGGTCGTCCGGATTGCTGTCCAGCTCACGCACAAAGGATTTGTCGATCTTCAGACGGCTGATGGGGAAGGACTTCAGCGAAGCGAGGCTGGAGTAGCCGGTGCCGAAATCGTCGATCGAGAGCGCAATGCCCATCGCTTCCAGCTCGCGCATCTTGTCCACCGCCTGCTGCACATCGCGCATGATCAGGCTCTCGGTCACTTCCAGTTCCAGGAAGCCGGGATCGAGGCCGCCGTCGCGCAAGGCGTCCGCCACCCGGTTCACCAGCCGGCGGTCATCGAACTGGCGCGGCGACACATTGACCGACACGCTCAGCGAAGGCAGGCCTTCATCCTGCCAGGCGCGCAGCTGGCGGCAGGCTTCGCGCAGCACCCATTCGCCTATCTGCACGATGGCGCCGCTCTCCTCGGCCAGCGGTATGAACTGGTCCGGGCGCACCATGCCGCGCTCCGGATGCTCCCAGCGCACCAGCGCTTCCACGCCGAAGATGCGGCCCGTGTCCAGCTCCACCTTGGGCTGGTAGACCACGCGCAGCTGTTGTTCGTCCACGGCCTTGCGCAGGCCTTCCATCAGCGCCAGCTTCTCTTCCAGCGTGGCGTTCATTTCGTGGGCATAGAACTGGCAGTTGTTCTTGCCCAGCTCCTTGGCGCGGTACATGGCGGCGTCCGCATTCATCAGCAGCGTGTCGGCATCGTCGCCATCGTGCGGGAACACGGCCACGCCGATGCTGCAACTGACCTGCACCTGCTGGCCTTCCAGCGTGATGGGATGAACCACCGCTTCCAGCACCTTTTCCAGCAGCGGCATGGCGTCGGCCGTGCCGCCGTGCTGCTGCGGCAGCACCAGCACGAACTCGTCGCCGCCGAAGCGGCCCACGGTGTCGGCGCGGCGCACGCAGCCCACCATGCGTTCGGCCACCACCTTCAGCAACTCGTCGCCCGCGGTGTGGCCCATGCTGTCGTTCACCAGCTTGAAGCTGTCCAGGTCCACGAAAGCCACCAGCAAGGACTGCTGCTGGCGTTCCGCCTGCAGGATGGCCTGCTGCAGCCGGTCGCCGATCAGGCTGCGGTTCGGCAGGCCGGTCAGCGTGTCATGGTGGGCCATGTGGACGATGCGCGCCTCGTTCACCTTGCGTTCGGTGATATCGCGCACGATGGCCACCACGCCGCCCTCCACGCCCACCACCTGCCAGTGGATCCACTCCACGGAGATTTCCGGCATGTCGTTGCGCCATTCCTCCTGGTGCACGCCGCCGTTCTCGGTAATGTGGACCAGCTTTTCCAGGATGCCGTTGCGGCGCATGCCGGGCAGCCAGCGGCACAGGGAGTAGCCGTGCAGCTCATGCTTGCTGCGGCCGGCCATCTGCTCGGCGCGCGAATTGGCCGCCAGGATGCGGAAATCGACGATCGCGCCATGGCGGTTGCGCTCCGCCTCCAGCACGAAGAACGCGTCCATGCTGGCCTCGGAGGCCGCCGCATAGGTTTCCTGGTCGCGGCGGATGCGGCGCCGTGCCTTCGCCCCCTGCCAGGACCAGAACCACACCAGGCCCGCCACCAGCAGCAGCACGCCGCTGGCAATGCCCGCTTCCCACATATGGCTGCGGCGCTGCTGGCGGAAGCCCGCCATCTGTTCCTCTTCCGACAGGCCCACCACCGTCACCAGCTTGTAGCCGTGCATGGCGCGCGCCGCCGTATAGCGCGGCACGCCGTCTACCGGTGTGGGAGCTGCGGTAAGCTCGTGATGGAAATCGGCCTGGCTCAACGGCGCGCCCGAGGACTGCTGTTCGCCGATGCGCAGCGAACGCGCGATGCCGTCGTCGCCCAGCACCCCCAGCAGGCCGAATTCGCCCTGGCGCGAGCGCTCATAGCCGCTGGTGAAATAGGCCGGGTCCACCTCCACGATGGCGATGCCGGCGAAGTCGCCCCTGGCGTCGTTCAGCCGGCGCGTGAAGTGCAGGTGCAGCTCGCGGTTGGCGCCGTCGCGCGTGGCGCGAGCCACATACAGCGCGTCGCTGCTGTTGCTGCGGTGCGATTCGAAGTACGGCATGCCGGCCACCGAGATCGGGCGCGCGGCGGGATGGCTGGCCACGATATTGCCCTGTGCATCGGCGATGCCGATCACGAACACCAGGCCGGAAGGCAGCAGTCCCTGCTGCCCAAGCTCGGCCAGGGCGCCTTGCGCGCCCTTGCGTTCCACCGCGTACTTGACGACCTTCAGCGTCTGGTCGATGCCCGCTACGTTGCGCGCCACCTGGGCCTCGTAGGTTTCCAGCAGCTCGCGCACCGATTCCGCCGCCGCCTGGCGTGCCGCCGCCTCTTCGTTGCGGATGAAATGGAAGGTCGCGCCCCAGATCACGGCCAGCAGCAGCAGCACGAACAGGGGCAGCGAGACATAGGTCTCCAGCCCCAGCCTGAGCCAGCGCGTGCGCTTGTTTTCGCTTTGAACGGGCGGCATCAGTGCACCACCAGTACGGCACGCACGCCGGCATCCAGCGCGGAACGGTCGATGTAGCCGATCATGCCGGGATTCTCGGCCACCAGCCTGCGCACGGCCAGGCTGTTCGCCAGTTCGCGTGGCGGCTGGCCGCGTCCGGTGAAAATACGCTTGGTCCAGTAGGCTTTCATCAGGGCCGGCGTGCGGTTCGCCACCTTGCGGTAGAACTCCTCGCGCAGCGGATCGCCCAGCATGAGGTCTACTGCAGTGGCCTCGCTGCCGTCCGGGAAGCGCGCCGTCTCGGCCAGGAACAGTTCGGCCACCTGTTCGGTGCGCAGCGCAGTGACGGCGCTGCGCGCCGAGACGATGACCACCAGTTCGCCGGAGTGGGCGGCGGCCGTCAGCAGCAACCCGGCCAGCAGGCATAAAGTCTTGAGCATCAACATGGCCTGCCTGCTCAGAAGACGAAGTCCACCACGGCGCTGTAGACGCCGAAGCTGTGCCCGGACCGGAAGCCCGGCTGCACATTGATCAGGGTGCCCTGGCTGCCTTCGCGCGGGCGCACACGGTCATATTGAAGCTTCAGCGCATAGCCGCTGGCGAAGTCCCAGCGCAGGCCTGCGGCGGTGGAGCGCTGTACGCCGATCATGGTCAGCTGCCGGCTCAGTTCCGCGTTCAGCACGGCGGCCTGCGCCGCCATCGGAGGCGGCAGGCCGGCGGTAGGAATCCCTGCCGTGGTGGATGCCATGTTCAGGCCCACGCTCGAATAGCTCAGGTAAGGCGTGAAGGCGCCGAAGCGGTAGCCGCCGCTCAGGTACCAGGCCTTGCGGTCGCCCAGCATGGAGCGCGCATTGACGCGCGCCGCCTCGCCCATCAAAAACCAGTTGCCCGGATCATAGTTGAAACCCGCGCTATAGGCGCTGATGCGCTTCGCGTCCAGCCCGTACTGCGCCGCCAGCGCGGCCCCGCTGCTGCCGAACTGGCCCAGGGCGCGGAAGAAGTCTTGCGCCAGGTCGGTATGGATCCGGGCCGACATGGCCGTGACACGCACACTGAGGTCGCCGCTAGTGGCAACGTTGGAGATGCTGGCGATGCCGCGCGCTTCCGCGCTGGACTCGCTGCTGATCGCGACGCGGGTGCGGCCGTACAGCAGCTGGGTTTCATTGCGGATGCCGGCCACATTCCAGCGGTAGCTCGCATCCACGCCGTCGCTGTTGCTGACCGGGAGGGAGCCATACAGCTCCACCGGCGTGCGCACCCAGGGCAGCGCATAGCTGGCCTTGCGGTAGTCGGCGGCCAGGAAGGCCGGCAGCGCAATGCGGCCCAGGCGCACGCTCAGGTCCGGCGTTGCCTGGTATTTCACATTGGCCCACTCCACGTGCGGGCGGTAATCGCCGTTCACGGTGCGCTCGGATACCACCTGCACCACGGCGTACCACTGCTTGTCCGCGTTCAGCGTAAGCTGGGCGCCGAGGCGGCTGTCCACATCCATGCTCCAGGCGCGCGTGTAGCCGGCGTGCCCCGGCGTGAGCGGGCTGGCGGTGAAGTCGGCATGGCGCTGTTCGGAATGCACGGCGCCGATGGTGCCGAAGCCGCCAAAGGTAAAGGCAGGCGCGCCGGCGCTTTCCTGCGCGAACGCCGGCGGCGCGAGCATGAGCGCAAGCGGCAGGACAAGGTGATGCGAACGAGGTTGGTACTTGGGCATGCGCACTGTGGTTTTCGACAAACGGCATCCCGCCACTCTTTGGCAAGCAAAAAAGATGGGGAGAATAAGTTACATGCGGCGAACTGGCCGGTCTGATAAAGCGAAAGGCACGGAGGTGGGGTGCCGCAAGATTCTCACACTTTATAACAGCCCCCTGTGACTGTCGATCAGTTTCCATGTAGAACTACCGCTTAGCCGCGCAGAAACAACATCCGATCAGGTAGACTGGAGCCCGTGTTAACAGCGAAGCTAGAAAAAATGGAACTTTCCTGTGGAACGCTCGTCATTAACGGTGAGCGGCAGATATTGCTTTGCCACGTTACCGGCACCGCGCAGTGGGATATTCCCAAGGGGCTGATGGATGAAGGCGAGACGCCGCTGCAGGCGGCGCGGCGCGAGCTGCTGGAGGAGGCCGGCCTGTCTTTCGACGAAGCGCGCTTCCTTGACCTGGGCCGCTTCGACTACCGGCGCGACAAGCGCCTGCACCTGTTCCGGGTGGATGTGGGCGACGAGCTCTGCACCCTGGAGCAGCTGAAATGCACCAGCTTCTTCCCCCATCATGTAACGGGCGAACCAACGCCGGAAGCGGATGGCTTCCGCTGGGCCGCGCGCGAACAGATCTCTACCCTGTGCTGGCCGCGCATGGCCCAGCGCCTGCTATCCCTCGACTGGTGACAGCGGTGCGTTCGACGGGCCGTGCAGTACCTGGCCCTTGGTGTCGAAACGCGAGCCGTGGCAGGGACAGTCCCATGATTTCTCGTCCGCGTTCCAGTGCACCGCACAGCCGAGGTGCGGGCAGGCGGCGCTGAGCCGCGTCAGTTCACCGTCCGGCGCCTTGTAGACCGCGATCAGCTTCCTTCCTTCGCGCACCAGAGCGCCCTCGCCCGCCGGAATCTGCTCCGGCGACGCCGCTTCGCCGCGCTTCAGCCAGTCCGCATACTGGGCCATGGTATTGGCCTGCTCCATGGCAAAGTCGCCCAGGCCATGCAACGGTTTGCGGGCCGGATCATAGAGTTCCGTCCAGGGATTGCTGCGGCCCTGGATCAGGTCCGTCACCAGCATGGCGCCTGCCGTGCAGTGCGTCATACCGTTGCCGGAATCACCGGTGATGAGATAGACCGAACCGTTGTCCGCCGGGTTGCGGCCGAGGTAGGCCACGCCGTCCGAAGGCTCCATGATTTCGCCGGACCAGCGCCATGCCGCTTCCTGCACCTGCGGGAAGCGTTCGCGGGTCCAGGCCTCTATCTGCTCGTAGCGTGGCTGCGGGTGGCTGTCCTGCCCGACCTTGTGGTCCGCGCCGCCGACGATCATGATGTCGTGCGTGGATTCGCCCTTCTGCACATCGAGCCGCACATAGTAGTAAGGATCGCCCGTATCCCACAGCAGGAAAGGCTGCAGGGCGCCGCGCGGCACACGCAGGCCCACCACATAGCTGCGGTAGCCGGCCACCTTGGTGTGCATCACGAAGCGGTCGTTGAATGGCGTGTTGGTCGCCACCACGACGGACTTTGCCGCCACGCGGCCTTTTTCGGTGACGACCGTTGTGTCCTCGATATCGCGCGCACGGGTGCTGCCGTAAATGCGGCCGCCGAGCCGCGTTACGGCGCGCGTCAGGCCGCCGAGATACTTCAGCGGATGGAATTGGGCCTGGTGGTGGAAGCACAGTGCCGGTCCGGTGTCCCAGCCCAGGCCGGGCGCGCGCAGCAGGCGCGTGACGGCAATGCCCAGCCGTTCGCAGGCAGCGAACTCGCGGTCGACGATGTCGGCGCCGCCGTCCGGCGCTGGAACGAGGTAGCCGTCCAGGCGCAGGAAGTCGCATTCGATCTGCTCGCGCTGCACGATCTCTTCCACCAGCTCAGTGGCTTTCTTGTAACTGTCGCGCAGCAGCGCCGCCCGCTCGCGGCCGAAGCGCTTCTCGATATTGAAGTAGCGCTCATCGGGCGGAAAGAAATGCGCCGTGGTGCGGCCGGTCTCGCCCTGCCCCACGTCCAGCGCATCCACCAGCACTACCGAGCGCCCCTCGCGCAGCAGCAGGTAAGCCGCCGTGAGCCCGGCGATGCCGCCGCCGACAACGCAAACATCCGCCTCCGCGTTGCCCTCCAGCGGCGCATGCTGCGGCAGGTCGGCGCTGGCATGCCATAGCGATTTGGTATCCATCCTCGTGTCCCCCGCGCAGGCGGCGACATACCTCAATGCGAACGGCGGCGTTTCAGCAGGTACCAGGCCGCGCCGGCGACTGCCGCGCCGATGGCGGCCTTGCGTACCAGCCCCGCCTTGTTGTGCTCCCACTCGGCCTTGATGCCCATTTCAGCCAGCACATTGGGGACTTTGCCGCGCGCCAGGTCTTCGCCGATCCCTTCCACCATATCGACACGGTCGGCCAGCAGCAGCATGAGCCAGTGGCGGATATCGTTCTCCGTCCCCTTGTAGGCGACCCTGCGCAGCAGGCCGCTCAGGCCGCGCGGCGGCGCACTGGTGCCGAACAGCGGCGTGATGCCCGGCCTTTCGGGCGAACAGAAAACTTCGATATCGCGCGGCTGCTGGGTGAGTTCTCCCTCCGGCACATCCAGCCTTTGCGGCATGCGCTCCATCGGCACGGCCGGGCGGTTGGCACGGTCGAGGTCTGCGCCCCAGCCCTGGATGGCGCTGCGGTCCGGCACGGGGCGGTGATGATGATGTTCATGTTCCATGGTCAGCTCCTCAATGCCGCGCACCGGGCGGGATCAGAATGGTCTTGATGCAGTTATCCAGCTTGCCGGAGAAGATGTGATATGCATCCGACACTTCTTCCAGCGGCACGCGGTGGGTGATGATCTCCCTCGGGCTGATGCGCCCGGCCTGGATATGCTCGATCAGGCGCGGCAGGTGGCGCTTCACGCTGGCCTGATTCATGCGCAGCGTTAGGCCCTTGTTCAGCGCATTGCCGATGGGGACGGCATTGAAGGTCGGCCCATACACGCCAACGATGGAAACATTGCCGCCCTTGCGCACCGAGTTGATGGCCCAGTGCAGCGCCGTGGCGGAACCGGCCTGCAGCATCATGTAGCGGCCGGTCAGCGTCTGCATCGCGTTGCCTGCGGCCTCGCAGCCCACGGCATCGATGCACACATCGGCGCCCAGCCAGTCCGTCATCTTCTTGATGTGCAGCGCCATATCATCCACTTCCTTGAAGTTGATGATCTCGCACTGCGCATAGCGCCTGACGAACTCCAGCCGGTATTCGATGTGATCGACCACGATCACGCGGCCTGCGCCCATCAGCCAGGCCGACTTCGCTGCGAAGATGCCAACCGGACCTGCGCCGAAAACCACCACGGTATCGCCTTCGCGGATATCTCCCATCTCGGCAGCCTGGTAGCCGGTGGGCAGCGCATCGGTCAGCAGCACGGCATCGTCTTCGTGCAGGTCGTGTGGAATGACCGTGGGTCCGACATCGGCCATCGGCACGCGCACATATTCGGCCTGGCCGCCGTCGTAGCCGCCGGCCGTGTGGGAGTAGCCGTAGATGGCGCCCACTGCCGTCGCTTCCGGATTCGTGTTGTGGCAGTTGCCATAGAGTTCGCGATCGCAGAAATAGCAGGAACCGCAGAAGATATTGAAAGGTACCAGCACATGGTCGCCCACCTTCAGCTTCTGCACGGCCGAGCCCACCTCCTCCACGATGCCGATGAACTCATGGCCGAAGGTGGTGCCGACGCGCGTGTCCGGCACCAGGCCGTGGTAGAGGTGCAGGTCGGAACCGCAAATGCAGGAACGGGTAACGCGGATGATGGCATCGCCGGGATGCTCGATGACGGGGTCTGGCTTGTAGTCGGCCCGCACACGATAGGGGCCACGGTAATTCATAGCTAGCATGCTGCTCTCCTGGTGAAGGACCGACCGCAGCAAAGCCGCACCGTTCAGGGGCGGCTTTGCATGGCGCTGGGCGGATCAGCGAGTTGGCGGCGGCGTGGTTGCGGTGCCGCTGCTGGTATTGGTGCTGGTACCGGAGCTGCTGGTACCGCTCGTGCCCGAGGTGTCCGAGGTGCCGGTCATGCCGGACGAACCGCTGGTGCCGGAAGTGCCGGTCGTGCCGGAAGAACCACTGGTGCCGCTTGTGGTGCCGGAGGTGCCGGAGGTGCCGGAGGTGCCGCCAGTGCCCGACGTCCCGGTGCCCGATGCGCCAGAGCTGTTCATGCCGCTTGTGCCGCTGGAACCGCGCCAGGTATCGGTGCCGCTGTCGCCCCGGTTACCGCTGCCGCTCGTACCGGACTGGCTGCTGCCGCTGCTCATCGAGCTGTCGGTTGAGCTGGAGCCTGCAGTACCGCTTGCACCGGAAGAAGTGCGGTCAGCAGAGCTGTTGGACTTCTTCTGTTTTTTCTTCGAAGTGGACTGTTTCTGCGGGTCAGTGCTGGTGTCCGTCGACTGGGCAACCACACCTGCGCTGACCAGCAATGCAGTAAGAATCAAGGCGATTTTGCTTTTCATGGGTATCTCCTTCAATGAAATGCCGCGTCAGTAGCGGCCAGCAAAAATTGTCCCACGGCGCTTTGGCAACGCACGTAGGACAACGCCCCTTACATCAGTCAGAACCTTGCGAAGTAATGGATGTGCAGACGTCCTTTCACGCCGCCCGCGCGTTCGCCGAGAGCTGTGCACGCAAACGCTGCGCTTCCTGCTCCGCCTTGTCCATGCTGGCCAGCTTCACATGGCCGTAACCGCGAATCTGTTCGGGAAGCTGGGCAAGCTTGAGCCACACTGCCTTATTGTCCGAGGTCAGGTTTGCGCACATTTCATCGAGGAGCGCGAAGTAATCATCGCGCAGTGCGCGTTCGCGCTTGCGTTCCGCCGTATAGCCGAAGAGATCGAGCGGCGTACCGCGCAGCACCTTCAGCGGCGCCAGCATGCGGAAGGCAGGCTGGATCCAGCCACCGAAACGCAGCTTGCGCTTGCCCAGTATGGGAGGCGCCAGGTGGAAGTTCAGCTTGTATTCGCCGCCGAACTGGCCGGCAATCTGCTGGCGGAACTCGTCGGAGGCATGCAGGCGCGCCACCTCATATTCATCCTTGTAAGCCATCAGCTTGAACAGATAGCGGGCCGCCGCTTTCGCCAGCGGCGTGCGCGACTGCTCGCCATCCAGCTCACGCTCCCTGGCCTCAATGCGGCGCACCGCATCCACGTAGCGCTGGGCGTAGGCTGCGTTCTGGTAGCGTTCCAGGCGTGGCATGCGCTGCGCGACCAGCTCTTCCAGCGATGCCGGGGCAGTGAACTGGATGACTTTCGCCCGCGCGCCCGACAAGCGCTCCAGCGCAGCAGCATCCGCTGCCGCGATACGGCCCAGCAGCAGCGCTTTCTTGTTCATCTCCACCGCCACATTGTTCAGCTCCACCGCCCGCAGCAGCGCAGTCATGGAAACCGGGACCAGGCCCTTCTGCCACGCATAGCCCAGCATCAGCATATTGGCGGCGATCGGCTCGCCCAGCAGGCGGCCGGCGACTTCCTGCGCATCGATGGCATACACGCGGTCCTCGCCCGCCGCACAGCGCAACTGGGCGAACAGGCCGGGCATATTGTTGCTGGCGTCCGGATTTCGCGTGAAGGCGGCGGTAGGAATCTCGCGCTCGTTGGCGATAATGGTGGTATGGCCATGGCGCATTACGGCCAGCGCATCCGGCATGGCGCCGACCACCAGGTCGCAGGCCAGCACGGCATCGGCCTGCTGCAGGTCGATGCGCACCTGGTTCAGCGCAGCGGGCGACGAGGCCAGGCGCACATGCGACATCACCGCCCCGCCCTTCTGCGCGAAGCCCATGAAGTCCAGCGTGGAGGCGCCCTTGCCTTCCAGGTGGGCCGCCATCGTGATGAGGGCGCCGATGGTGACGACGCCGGTACCGCCAACGCCCGCCACCAGCATTTCGAAAGGCTTGCCGTAATCGTGCGGCGCCGGCAGCGGGTAGGCAGCCAGCGCGCGTTCGAGGTCGGCCAGCTCCAGCTTTGCCGCTTCCGGCTTTTTCAATTCGCCGCCAATGACGGAAACGAAGCTCGGGCAGAAGCCCTCCACGCAGGAGAAGTCCTTGTTGCAGGAAGCCTGTTCGATCTGGCGCTTGCGGCCCAGTTCCGTTTCCAGCGGCAGAACGGACAGGCAGTTCGACTGCACGCCGCAGTCGCCGCAGCCTTCGCACACTTCCGCATTGATGACCATGCGGCGCGCCGGATCGGGGAACTCGGTATGCGTCGCGGTGTTTTTCTTGCGGCGGCGGCGCTTCTCGGCGGCGCAGGTCTGGTCGTAGACCAGCACGGTCACGCCCGGCGTATCGCGCAGCTCGCGCTGCACCTGGTCCAGGTCGCGGCGATGGTAGACCTTCACGCCTTCCGGCAGGGTGACGTCTTCATAGTTATCCGGTTCGTCGGTGACGACCACCGCACGCACCACGCCTTCGGTCAGCACCTGCTGCACGATCTGCGGCACGCTCAGTTTTCCATCCACCGGCTGGCCGCCCGTCATGGCGACAGCATCGTTGTACAGGATCTTGTAAGTGATGTTGGCGCGTGCCGCGACGGCCTGGCGCAGGGCCAGGAAGCCGGAATGGTAGTAGGTGCCGTCGCCAAGGTTCTGGAACACGTGCTTCTTGCCCACGAAGCGCGAGGCTGCAACCCAGGTCACGCCCTCGCCGCCCATCTGCGTCAGCTGCACGGTATCGCGCTGCATCCAGGTCGCCATGAAGTGGCAGCCGATACCGGCGATGGCAGTGCTGCCTTCCGGCACGCGGGTGGAGGTATTGTGCGGACAGCCGGAGCAGAAGTAAGGCGTGCGGACCGCATTGCCCGGATTGGCCTGCACATCGGCGGCGCAGAACGCCGGCAGGTACTGCTGCAGGCCAAGCTGCGGCAGGTGCGGCGCCAGCCAGCGGATCAGGGCCGGTGCGATGCGCGACGGCCGCAGCTCGCCGATGGCGGCCAGCATGGGCTGCCCGGCCAGGTCGGTCTTGCCCAGCACCTGCGGGCGTTCGCCGGCTGGCCGGTTGTAGAAATGGTTCTTGAGCTGCTGCTCGATGATGGGATCTTTTTCCTCCACCACCAGCACCTCGGCCAGCCCCTCGGCAAACTGCGCGAGGCGCTGCGGTTCCAGCGGCCAGGTCAGGCCCGGCTTGTAGAGGCGGATGCCCAGTTCTTCCAGCCGCTGCTGGGTGAGGCCCATGCGCTGCATTGCTTCCAGCAGGTCCAGGTAAGCCTTGCCCGCACTGATGATGCCCAGCGTCGCGCCGGGCGCCTGGGTGATGAAGCGATCGATGGAATTCGCCTGCGCGAAGGCGCGCACGGCGTTCAGCTTCTCGGCCACGCGCTGCTCGATCTTCAGGCTTGGCAGGTCGGGCCAGCGGTAGTGCAGGCCCTCGGCCGGATACTGGTAGTCCGGCGCTGCGAACACGGGCATGGGCGGCAGCTCGACTACCGCCCCGCCTTCCACGGTCTCCGAAATCGCCTTGAAACCCACCCAGTTGCCGGAGAAACGCGACAGCGCCCAGCCATACAGGCCGAACTCCAGGTACTCCTGGATGTTGGACGGGTTCAGGATCGGCATACTCCACGCGATCAGCGCCTGCTCGCTCTGGTGCGGCATGGAGGAAGACACGCAGCCGTGGTCGTCGCCCAGCACCACCAGCACGCCGCCGTGCGGCGAGGAACCGTAGGCATTGCCATGCTTGATGGCGTCGCCGGAGCGGTCCACGCCCGGGCCTTTGCCGTACCACATGGCGAACACTCCATCGACGTGGCGGGTGGGATCGGTTTCCACCTGCTGCGTGCCGAGAACCGCCGTGGCGCCAAGGTCTTCATTGATGGCGGGAAGGAACTCGATGCGGTGACTGGACAGCTGCTTCTGTGCGCGCCACATCTCCTGGTCCACGGCGCCCAGCGGCGAACCGCGGTAGCCGCTGACGAAGCCTGCGGTATTCAGGCCATTGGCGCGGTCCAGGCGCTGCTGCATCATCAGCAGGCGCACCAGGGCCTGGGTGCCGGTGAGGAAAACGCGGCCCGTTTCGCGGGTGAGGTTGTCCTGCAGGCGGTAATCGGGGTCGGCCAGTGTCTCGGCTGGCTGCGCCGCTGCGAGGGCGGCGGCGCTGTGCGCGGTATGAGCGTTCATATGCTTCTTCTAAGGCAGGAATCGAAGAAGAAATGATAGTTCGGCGGTGGCGGAATAATATTCCTGCTTTTTCAAGACAACGGTAGAATTGAGTAAGTTCCTTTCGATTTTTACGTGAATATGAAAAATCATTCCCTTGACCCCGCATCCGTGCGGATTCTGGCCGCCCTGCAGGACAACAGCCGCCTCTCGACGGCCGAGCTGGCGGAGGCGGTCGGCCTGTCGGCAACCCCGTGCTGGCGGCGCCAGAAAGAGCTGGAAGACGGCGGCTACATCACGCGCTATGCGGCGCTGGTGGACCGGCGCAAGGTCGGGCTGATGGTGTGCTGCCTGGCGCACGTATCGCTGAACCGGCACTCGGCAGGGATAGTGGAAGCTTTCGAAAGCGCGATGCAGGCGCGCGCAGAAGTAGTGGAATGCTACGAAACGACGGGCAATTCCGACTACACGATCAAGGTCATCGTGCCGGACATGGAGGCCTACCAGAACTTCCTGCACGAAGTAATGTTCAAGCTGCAGGGCGTATCCCAGATCAACACCAACGTCGCCCTGCGCGAAGTCAAATACAAAACCGCCCTGCCCCTATAGTCGAGCCCGTGTCCACCTTGGGGTCAGGCACCAAGGTGGACACGGGCTGAGCTTTAGGGGACGGGGGTAGGCAAGGGGGCGCCGCTGAAGTGGGCGAGCAGGTTGTCGACCACCAGCTGGCCCATTGCGTGGCGGGTTTCGGTGGTGAGGCTGCCCACGTGCGGCGTGAGGACGACGTTCGGCAGCGCGGCCAGCGCTTGCGGAACATGGGGCTCGTGCTCGAACACATCCAGGCCCGCGGCGCCGAGCGTGCCGTTCGATAGCGCTTCGATCAGCGCCGCTTCGTCCACCACGCTGCCGCGCGCGATGTTGATCAGGGTGCCGCCCGGCCCCAGCGCAGCCAGCACCTCCGCATCCACCACCCCGCGCGTCGCGGCGCCGCCTGGCGCGCAGACGAACAGGTAGTCGCTCTGCTCCGCCAGTTCGCGCAGCGATGCGGCGCGCGGCGTGTCCGTGTCAGCCACCACGCGCGGCTGGTAGTAGCGCGACGCCACGCCGAAGGCTTGCAGGCGCTGTGCGATGGCGCGGCCGATGCGTCCATAGCCATAGATGCCTGCCGCCTTGCCGCGCAGGGAGCGGGCCAGCGCCAGCGGCGCCTTGCGCGCCCAGGCGCCGCTGCGCACATAGCTGTCCAGCGCGGGAATGCGGCGCGTGGTGGCCAGCAGCAGCGTGACAGCCAAATCGGCTACGTCATCGGTCAGCACGCCCGGCGTATTGGTGACACGGATGCCGCGCGGGCGCAGCGCGTCGAACGCAACGGCATCGACGCCGATGCCGTTCACCGCCACGATTTCCAGCCTGGGCAGCCGCGCAGCCAGCTCTTCGGAAATGCCGATGATGCCGGTGGTCGCCACGCCGCGCACACGGTCTGCAACAGCGCCGATCAAGCTGTCCGCATCGCTCGCCTGCCACACATGGTGGCAGGCGAAATGGCGCTCAAGCTGCTCCATCACCGATGGCGACGGACTCGCCGCCATCACAAGAATCTCAGGTTTCATTCAGCAGGGCTTCCTTGGTCCACGCATCTTGCGCTGCCTGCATGATAAACCTTGCGCACAATTCCGGCTGCGTGACCGGCAGCATATGGCCGCCATCCACCAGCTGCAGGGTACTGCCCGGCAGCTGCGCCAGCAGGCCTTGTCCGTTGGCTTCCCAGTCCAGGATCCGGTCCTGCCGCCCATACAGCACGCTGACCGGCACCCGCATCGCGGGATAGCGCGCCATCACGCCCGGCATCGCATCGGGCACGGCCTGCATGTCCGCACAGGCGGCCAGGAACTGGCTGGGACGCAGGCTGAGAATGCCGCCGCCGCGCACGGCATAGTCGCGCGGTACGGCCTCCGGCCCGAACACCTGCTCCAGCACCTGCCGGCTGCGCGCAATCGTCGCCGGCGTCACCACCGTCCACGCCAGCAGCTGCCGCAGGGCGCGCGACTCTATCGTCAGCGCACGGAAAGCGGGCGGCACTTGTTCCGGCAATTGCGTAAGCGGCGCCAGCAGCGCGAGCGCTTTCACCTTGTCCGGGTGGCGCTGCGCCAGCGCCAGCGCCACCGCACCGCCGAGCGAATGGCCGACCACCACCGCCCGCCCGAGCTGCAGCGTATCGATCAGCGCGGCCAGCGCGTCCGCCTGGGCGTCAAGGCTGGCCGGATGCGCAGCGTCGCGCTCCGAGTAGCCGGAACCGGGCCGGTCCACCGTCACCACGCGGTAGTGCTGCGCCAGCAGGCCGGCCAGACGGTAGGTGTAATGGCAGGCCTGGCCACCGAGGCCGTGGATCAGCAGGATGGCCGGACCCGCGCCCTGCTCCTGCACGTGCATGCGACCACCCGGCACCGCGACCATCCGCCCCGCTGGCGGAAGCGCTGCCTCCACCTTGCCGGCGGTATAGCGCGTGAAGGCGGCCAGCACGCCGCTCAGTGCAAGCAGCGCAAGACCAAGCGTCAACAGCATCATGTCCTGATCCCTTTCTTCAGCAGCTTCCAGTAAGCGACCGGCATCAGGCGCTCAAGCAGCGCCACCACCACCGCATCAAACCCCACCAGCACGCGCGCCTTGCGCCGCTCGATGCCGCGCACAATGATTTCGCCCGCTTTCTCCGGCGGCATGCGCAGCAGCTTCTGGGCGATGGCGCGGTGGCGGCGGATCTCTTCTTCCGGCACCCCGGCCGGCGCGCGCGCGCTTTGCGCGATCGACGTGGCCACGCCGCCCGGATGCACCACCGTCACGCCCACATTGCTGCCCTCCAGCTCGTGCCGCAGCGCGTTGCTGAAGCCGCGCACCGCGAATTTGCTGGCCGAATAGGCCGATTGCCCCGGCGGCGACACAATGCCGTACAGGCTGGAGATGTTCACGATGCGGGCCTCCCCGCTGCGCTGCAGCTGCGGCAGGAAGGCGCGCGTCATGCTCACCACGCCGTGGAAGTTGATGTTCATGAGCCAGTCGAAATCTTCTTCGCTGACCTGCTGGAACGTGCCGCCGAGCGCCACGCCGGCATTATTCACCAGCAGCCGGGCGCCGCCATGCTCGCGCGCCACGGTCTGCGCCAGCTCGCGCACCGCCTCGCGGTCGGCCACATCGAGCCGGTAGCAATGCGCCTGCACGCCGGCCTCGCGCACCTCGCGCGCCGTCTGCGACAGGCCTTCCTGCGCAATATCGGCCAGCACCAGGTGGCAGCCGCGCCGCGCCAGCGCCAGCGCAATACCGCGTCCGATGCCGCTGCCGGCGCCCGTCACAACGGCGAGGCTGTTTTCAAGCTTCATGGCATGCGTCCTTTCGCACCGAAACGCATCACGCCGTCGCCGATTGCGCCATAGCGTATGGTGAACAGATCCTGGATATAGTTCTGGTACACCTGCCAGGGCCTGCGCGATCCCTGCTTCGGCAGGCCGGCGATGGCGCGCTGCACATAGCCCGAGGTAAAGCTGAGGAAGGGCTGCGGGCTCACGTCCGCCTCCTTCTGCGGCACGGCGATCGCATAAGCCTTGCGGTCCATGAAGCGCAGCAGGCGGCACACATAGGCAGCCGTCAGGTCCGCCTTCAGGGTCCAGGAAGCATTCGTGTAGCCGAAGGTCATGGCGCAATTGGGCAGGCCGCTCAGCATCATGCCCTTGTAGGCCATGGCCTGCGACGGTTCGAAAGGCAGGCCATCAATGGTGATGGCCATGCCGCCAAGGATGCGCAGCTTGAGGCCCGTGGCGATCACCACCACGTCGGCTGCCAGCTCCCGCCCTGAACCGAGCACGATGCCGTCCGGCGTGAAGCGCTCGATGGTATCGGTGGCTACCGAGGCCTTGCCTTCACGGATGGCGCGGAACAGGTCGCCGTCCGGCACCACGCACACGCGCTGGTCCCAGGGCTTGTAGTCCGGCGTGAAATGCTCGCGCGCCAGGCCGCTCTCCTTCGCCGCCAGCCGCACGATATGTTCCTTGACGATCTCCGGACGGCTGCGCGCCAGCCGGAACAGCACGATGCCTTCGACGATATTTTTCCAGCGCGTGAGCCACCAGGCCGCCCTTTCCGGCAGCATGCGGCGCAGGCGCCGGGCGATGCCGTCCACCGACGGCCGCGTAACGATGTATGTAGGTGAGCGCTGCAGCATGGTGACATGGGCCGCCGTTTCGGCCATGGCCGGCACCAGCGTGACCGCCGTGGCGCCGCTGCCGATGACTATCACGCGCTTGCCGCTGTAGTCCAGGCCCTCGGGCCAGAACTGCGGCTGCACCAGCCGGCCGCGGAACAGCTGTTCGTCCGCGAACTCCGGCCGGTGCCCTTCTTCGTAATCGTAATAGCCGCTGCACAGGCAGAGGAAGCGTGCGCGGAAGCTGCGCCGTTCGCCGCCGCATTCGGCTTCCAGCACCCAGCTCGCGTCGCTGCTGGACCACGCGGCGCTCACCACCCGGTGGCCGAAGCGGATGTGGCGCGCAAGGCCGGCCTCCGCCGCCGTCTCGCGGATATAGCGCAGGATGGCCGGGCCGTCGGCGATGGCCTTCGGGTCGGTCCAGGGCCGGAAGCCGTAGCCCAGGGTGTACATGTCGGAGTCCGAGCGCACGCCGGGATAGCGGAACAGATCCCAGGTGCCGCCGATGGCCTCGCGCCCTTCCAGGATCAGGAAGCGCTTGTCCGGACAGCGCTGCTGGAGCTGGTGCGCGGCGCCGATGCCGGACAGGCCCGCGCCGACGATGAGAACGTCGAATTCTTCCATCTTGTCTCCGCTTCCTTTTTCTGACACTGTACATTGTCACAATTTATCTGACAACAATATGTGCCAAAATAATGGCATGAGACCGGAATCACCTCCCGCCCGTGCCTACCGCGGCATTTCGCCGGAAGAACGGCGCGCGCAGCGCCGCAGCCGGCTGATTGCAGCCGCCGTCGACGTGTACGGCGAACGCGGCTACCGGCATGCCACGGTGAAGGCCGTGTGCAGTGCCGCAGGCCTGACGGAACGCTATTTTTACGAGTCCTTCGAAAACAGCGAAGCGCTGCTGATCGCCTGCTTCAACGCCGTCACCTACACCGTCTACCAGGAGATCGGTGCGGCGGCGAAGGCGGCAGGCCGCAGCCGCACCGCGCGCGCGCGCGCCATGCTGCACACCTATTTCGCCGCCCTGAAGCGCGAGCCGCGCTCGGCGCGCGTGTTCCTGGTGGAGATCCGTGGCGTGAGCCGCGCCGTGGACGAAGCCTTCGACGCGGCGCTGCGCGTGATCGGCCGCGGCGTGGCCGCCGCCGTGGCGCCGCCGGAAGCGCAGGACGACGAACTGCTGCAGGCCGGCGTGGTCGGCGGCGTGATCCACATTGCCCTGCGCTGGATTGAGCAGGGCTACCGGCCATCCATCGACGAGGTCAGCGACACCGCCCTGCGGCTCGGCATGATCCTCGCCCGCAAACCACCTGTACGGGGACCGCAATGAAGACCGCACTACTGATTATCGATGTCCAGGAAGCCCTCTGCTTCGGCGAGGAAGCTGCGTTCGAAGCCGAACGCGTGATCGACCGCATCAACACTGTGTCGCGCAAGGCGCGCGAGGCGGGCATGCCCGTGGTGCTGATCCAGCACGAGGAAGAGGAAGGCTCCTTGCAGTTCGAGAGCAGCGGCTGGCAGCTGGCGCGCGGCCTGTCCACCGCGCCGGCCGACCTGCGGGTGCGAAAGACCACACCGGACTCCTTCCACCTGACGCCGCTGCAGGCGCTGCTGGATGAGCGCGGCGTGACGGACGTGGTGGTCTGTGGCCTGCAAAGCGACTTCTGCGTGGACACCACCACGCGCCGCGCGCTGGGCCTCGGCTACCCGGTGGTACTGGTGAAGGATGGACATTCGACCGTCGATAACGGCCTGCTGACGGCAGCGCAGATTTCAGCGCATCACGCGCTCACGCTGAGCAATATCGGAAGCTTCGGGGTGGGCGTCAAGCTTCTGCCGGCGGGTGAAGTGACGTTTGCCGGCGCCTGATCAGCGCAGGCGGGGAATGCGGCGCCGTTCGTGATGCCGAACGTGCGCCGGAGAAGATAAAACACGCAATGCGGTCAGCTTGGGCACCCCGCAGTTGAGCATATGCTCAAGCGCAAGGCCAATGCCGTCGGTCCGCACGATTCTCAGCGCATTCTCAATACATGCCGCGTGGAAGGTATCAGTTCGCCGCGGCTCACCTTGCCCTGTCACCACTGCTCACCTCCGGAAAATGTGAAGCTTCGGAGACTAGCATTAGCAATGCCGCCCAGCGCACACAATACGATCAGGAAATTTCACGCCGCGCCAGGGCGGCCCGCAACAGCTGGTCGAGCTGCTGTGCATGCGCGTAGCCCGGGCTGACTTCAACGATTGCGTCGCCGGTTTCGAGCAGCAAGGCGGGGAAGCTGCGGACGCCCAGCGCGCGGGCGCGCACGAAATCGGCTTTGGTGGCAGTCACGGTGTCGGCGGAGCGCCACACGTTCCAGAGCGATTCCGGCGATACGTCGTGGCCCTGGCGTTGCAGCGCCGCGGCCGCGATATCGGCCAGCACGCGGCCATTCGTCGTATCGAGGCCTTCGGCGTAGAAGGCATGCTGCAGCGCACGGAACACGTCCAGCAGGTCGGCATCCGGCGCCGCTTTGCGCGCCGCGACCACCGCACGGCATACCGGCTCAGTGTCGTAGACGAAGTTTTCACGCGCGAGCAAGGCCTCGCGGTTGAAAGGCAGGCCGCTGTTTTTCTCCACACGCTCCCAGTGGGCCAGGCGGAACTGCTTGCCGCTGTCATCGAGGATGTCGGTGGCGCCGGCACGCACGCCGCCGACGATGATTTCCAGCGGCAGGTCCGGGTGCATAGTCATCAGTTCCGTCATTTCCTTACCGAATCCGTAGCACCATGAGCACATGGGATCGCCGACGTAGATCAGCTTCATGGGAGGGGTGGTGGTTTGCATGGCGAGCTCCTGTTGGTTGTATGAAACCACTATACTTTTTCCCTGGAAGTCGATAAATAGCCCGCGACACACTTCAGCAGGTACCTCATGTAATCAATTGATTGCTAAAATGGGCTGACCAACCGCTTCCTCCTTCGGCCTCAATGCGCGTTCACGCCACGTCCATCATCAGCGCCAGCTGCATCCTTGCCATCCTCTACTTCGGCCGCGACGTGCTTGAACCGCTGGCCTGCGCTGCGATCCTCAGCCTTGTGCTGGCGCCGCTGGTCCACAGCTTCCAGCGCGTGGGCCTGGGCCGCGTGCCATCCACGCTGCTGTCCGTAGCGCTGGGCGGCGGCATCGTCATCGGCTTGGCGCTGGTGCTGGCCTCGCAGCTCGGCGCCGTGACGGCGGACCTGCCGCAGTACCGCAAGGCCATCGTGGCCAAGCTCGATACCATCCGCGAAGTGACGGAGCGGCCGCTGGCGCGCATCGAGGCGGAACTGAATGCGGGCATCCCCGCGGTCGTGACGGCGCCCACGCCTTCCCTGAACAGCCGCTCCGCCGCGGCCCGCCAGCAGCCGATTCCCGTCGAGATCCGCCAGCCGCGCCTCACCACCAAGGAAACCGTGGGCCGCCTGTTCGCCCTCATGTGGGGCCCGCTCGGCAAAGCCGGCATCGTACTGGTGCTGCTGGTGTTTATCTCGCTCGAACACGAATCGCTGACCGAACGGGTGGTGCGGCTCACCGGCGAAACGGAGATCAGCCGCACCGTGAAGGCGCTGGCCGATGCGGCGGAAGGGATCTCGCGCTTTTTCTTTGCCCAGTTCATCGTGAACGCCACCTTCGGCGCCATGATCGGCCTGACCCTGTGGGCCGCAGGCGTGCCGCATGCGGCGCTGTGGGGCACGCTGAGCGCAGTGCTGCGCTTCGTTCCCTACCTCGGCATCCTGATCGCGGGCGCCGCCATTGCCCTGTTCGTGGCGGCGGTGGACCCCGGCTGGGCGCTGGCGGCAGGCTGTGTGGGCGTGTTCCTCGTGCTGGAACTGCTGGCGGCCAATGTGGTGGAGCCCAAGGTGTACGGGCACAGCGCAGGCCTGTCGCCGCTGGCCATCATCGTATCGGCGCTGTTCTGGGGCACGCTGTGGGGCCCGGTCGGGCTGCTGCTTTCCACGCCGCTGACGCTCTGCCTGGTGGTTGCGGGCCGCCATGTGCGCTCGCTCTCGCCCTTCACCATCCTGCTGGGCGCCGCCACGGACGTCACGGCGGCGCAGCGCTTCTACCAGCGCGCCCTGTCGGGCGACACCAGCGCCGTGCTGCGCGACGCGCACCGCTACCTGCGCCGCCATTCGCTGGCGCGCTACTGCGACGACGTGCTGCTGCCGGGGCTGGGCATGTCCCTGCCCGAATTCCGCAACGGGAATATCGATGAGGTGCAGCAGGAGCGCATCCGTTCCACCATCGTGGAGGTGGCGGAAGCGCTGGCGCCCACTTCCGCCGGCGGTGCACGCCGCCGCCGCAAAGCCAGCCCGCCGGCGGACGGCAATGTAGGCGCCTACCTGCGCAAGCTGCGCGAGGAACGCTTCGGCCAGTGGCAAGGCTCGCTGGACGTGCCATCCCATTCGGTGGCGCTATGTGTGGGCCTGGCCGCCGCGCGCGACGATTTCCTGTGCGAGCTGCTGGTGCGCGCCCTGCGCGAATCCGGCATCGATGCGCGCAGCGTCTCGCTGGGCAGCGGCGAGGAACATCCGGGACTGGAAAATGCGCACCTGGTGGCCGTGGTATTCATCCCCTATCCCGAGGAAGAAACGATGGCGGCATGGATGGAAGCCGTCGGCGACCTGCGCACCGCCTTGCCCGCCGCCTCCCTGATTGCGATTCAGCTGGAGATGGACCTTCCGGTGGCGGACCATCACGAAGTCCACAAGCGTGTGGACCTGCTGGTGAGCTCCTTCAATGAAGCCCTGGAAGTGGCCAGCAGCGCGAGCCACGCCGCATAAGGTTCAGAACGAAGCGGCGAAGGCGTCCCGCGCGGCATGCTGCACGATGTCGCGCCGCCACACCATCATGGTCTGCACCTGCGCCACTTCCGGCGGCAAAGCATGGCAGCGCACCGTGCGGGCCAGCCCGCGCTGCTTCAGCACCTCCTTCGGCATCATGGCCACGCCCATGCCCGCCGCCACACAGCCGATAATGGCTTCGAAAGTGCCGAATTCCGAGATACGGGCCGGCGCCACGTCCGCCTCCGCAAACCAGCGCTCCAGCCGCCGCCGGTAGGCGCAGCCGCTGCGAAAACCCAGCAGCGTGCGGCGCGACACATCGGCCGGCGTAAGCACGGCGCCATGCGAGGCGTCAGTCAGCAATACCAGCTCTTCCTCGAACACGGGCAGCTGCATCAGCTCCGGCCTTTCCACCGGCGCCGCCACCAGCGCCAGGTCCACACGATGATTCAACACCGCCTGCACCAGGTAGTCCGTGGGGCCCGTATCCAGCACCAGGTCAACAGCCGGATACTTCCGGTGGAAGGCGCCCAGCACCTGCGGCAGGCGTGCCGCCGCCGTGGTTTCCATGGACCCGATGCGCAACAGGCCGGCCGGTTCCTGGCCGCCGCGCAGCGATGCCTGCGCTTCGTCGGCCAGGCGCAGCAGCTGGTCGGTATAGGCCAGCAGACGCTCTCCTTCCGGCGTGATGAGCATGCGCCGCCCGGAACGGTGGAACAGCGTCACGCCCAGCGATTCCTCCAGCTGGTTCAGGCGGGCGGAGACGTTCGACTGCACGCGGTGCAGCCGGGCCGCCGCCTGCGTAACGCCCCCCTCTTCCGCCACGGTCTTGAAGATGCGAAGCGAAGACAGTTCCATACCAATCTCTCCGGAAGATACATGGATTCATAATAATTCATTTTTAATGATACATGAAGCCTTCTATAGTGAGAGCAAGTGAACCATCGCGGAGCTTTATCATGCGCAGTCCCAACACACCCTCACTGGCCATTCTGCTGGCCTGCAGTTTCGCCTTCATCATCGTGCAGCTGGACGTGACCATTGTGAACGTCGCCCTGCCCGCTATCGGCCAGGAGCTGAATGCCGGCGTGAGCGCCCTGCAATGGGTGGTCGATGCCTACACGCTCGGCTTCGCCGTCTTCCTGCTGTCCGCCGGCGCACTGGGCGACCGGTTCGGCTCGCGCGGCGTGTTCATGGGCGGATTTGCGCTCTTCACGCTCGCGTCCCTGGCCTGCGCCATGGCGCCGGACGCCCTCGCGCTCAATGTGGCGCGCGCCCTGCAAGGCATCGGCGCGGCGCTGATGGTGCCAAGTTCGCTCGCCATCTTGAACGCCGTGTATGCGGGCGACCGCAAGATGCTGGCCAAGGCCATTGCATGGTGGACTGCGGCGGGCGGAGTCTCCATCGCCGCCGGCCCTGTGCTGGGAGGCCTGCTGATGTCTTTCGCCGGATGGCGCAGCATTTTCTGGGTCAATATCCCAATCTGCATCGCCGGCTTCTGGCTCACGGCGCGAGTAGTACCCAAACTGCGCGGCAAGAATCCTGCACGCAGCTTCGATGTACAGGGCCAGGTCCTGGCCATCATTGCCCTTACCGCCTTTATCGGCGCCGTCATCGAGGTGCACACGCTCGGCCTGGGCCACGCCGCCGTGCTCGGCGCGCTGGCCATCGCCTTTGTCACCGGCGCCCTGTTTGTCCGCGTAGAGCAGCGCAGCTCCGCGCCGATGCTGCCACTGGGCCTGTTCCGCCAGTCCGGCTTCTCGGCCGCCGTACTGTTCGGCGTATTTGTCAACTTTGCCTACTACGGCGTGATCTTCATCCTGTCCTTCTACCTGCAGAAAGTGCGTGGTTTCTCCGTGATGCACGCCGGGCTGATTTTCCTTCCGCTGACCGGCACGTTCATCATCTCGAACATCATCAGCGGCAAGATGCAGGCACATACCGGTTCGCGCCTGCCCATGATCGTGGGTGGACTGATCGGCGCTTCCGGCTACGCCTTGCTCGGCATCTTCGGCATCTCCGAAGACGCGGGCTTCCTGGCGATGCTGCCCGGCCTCGCGCTGATCCCCGGCGGCATGGGCCTGGCGGTGCCGGCGATGACGACCTCCATCCTCTCGGCGGTGGACCGCATCCAGGCCGGCACCGCATCGGCAGTACTGAACACCGCACGCCAGGTTGGCGGCGCGCTCGGTGTGGCGGTATTCGGCGCATTGATCGCGAGCGCCGCAAGCACCGCCGTTTTGCGCGGCATCGGGATCGCGCTGGCCATCTCCACCGCGCTGCTGCTGGCCGGCGCCATGCTGGCCTGGCTGTATATTGCACCGCAGGCCAATGCGCTGCCGCGCGCCGCCGCCGACTAAGATTTCCACCACCCCTCTATTGAAGGAGCTTGACCATGCCATACGTGAATATCCGCGTAACCCGCGAAGGCGTTACCCCCGAACAGAAACTGGCGCTGATCGAAGGCGCTACGGACCTGCTGAGCCGTGTGCTCAACAAGAACCCGGCAACGACCTTTGTCATCATCGACGAAGTGGAAACCGATAACTGGGGCGTAAACCGGGAGAACGTCACCACGCTGCGCAAGCGCCAGGCGGCCGCCAAGGCCGGACAATGAGATAGCTTGCCCTGCCGCAGCTGTCTGGGAAAACTGGTCTTTTGATGGTCTTTTCCGGGGAAATCCGGGCCCGTGGGCCGGACTCCGCTAAAAAGGCTCAAAAAGACCAGTTTTCACCATCATTCCCCCAGTTTTCCCAGAAGGCGCCAGCCAGCTAGCTCCTTCAGTTCCTCGCGCGCGGCTTCAGGCGGAAGCTGACGCCGAGCCGGTTGATCGCGTTCATGGCCGCAATGGTCAAGGTCAGGTCCACCAGGTCCTTCTCGCCAAACACGGCCAGGGCGGCTGCGTAGGCTTCATCGGACGCGTGGGTTTCACTCACGCGCGTAACTTCCTCCGCCCAGGCCAGTGCGGCGCGCTCCTGCTCGGTGAAAAGATACCCGGCTTCATGCCAGACCGAAACCAGCACTGCCTTATCGACCGACATGCCCTCTTTGATGAGGTCGCGGTTGTGAATGTCGATGCAGTGTGCGCAGCCGTTGATCTGCGACACACGCAGGAATACAAGATGAATGAGGGTACTGGGCAGGTTCGTGCCGTTAACGACATAGTGGTGCAGGGCGCCGATTGCCTTTGCACCCTCGGGGGCGACTGCGAACCAGTTTGCGCGATTCATGGTATTCGATCCTTTCAAGATGTGGTGTTCGACGGGCAGGAGCGCCCTTCCACTTCAAGACGGATATCAGCCGCGCGTTGTGACAGCCTGCAAAAAAAAACCGCTCACATCACTGTGAGCGGCTCTGAATTTCTGCGGCAGTCCTTACTTGTTCTTCGCCTCGGCTTCCCGGCGGCGCCGGGTGGTGACGTTCTCGCGGTTGACGCCCCAGTTATCGGTTTCCACTTCGTCGATGATGACGAAGGTGGTGGCCGGGTCCTTGTTCAGCACGCGGCTCAGCAGGTCGGTGGCGCCTTCAATCAGTTCCAGTTTCTGGCCGGGCGTTACGCCTTCATTGGTAACGCGGATATTCACATAAGGCATGATCAGACTCCTTGAAAAAAGATTACCAGACGCCTGCAGCAGCGCCGCCATCCACCGGCAGCACCACGCCGGACGAGAAGTTGGCCTCGGTCAGGTACAACACCGCATTCACCACGTCGTCGGTATCACCGGTCGCCTGGGCCGGCGACAGGCCGCGCAGGAAGCTCTGCGTGCCTTCGTCGGTGGCGTGCATGGGAGTCGCGATGATGCCGGGAGCAACCGCATTGACCTTCACATTGGACGCTGCCAGTTCGATGGCAAGGCCGCGTGTGGCCTGGTTGATGCCGCCCTTGATCAGAATCGGAAGCAGCGATGGCACCTTGGCGGTCGGCTGGAGGCCCAGGCTGGCGGTGATGTTCACGATGTGGCCGGACTTGTTGGCCGCCATATGCTCCGCAGCCGCCTGCGATGGATAGAAGAAGCCCTTCAGGTTGGTGCCGACGATGGTTTCCAGGTCTTCTTCGGTGTAGCCGGTGATCGGCTTGGCGATAAAGATGCCCGCGTTGTTGATCAGGATATCGACCTTGCCGAAGGCTTCGATGGCGCGTGCGAACAGGGCTTTCGCGGTTTCCGGTTTGGAGATGTCGCCAGCCACGGCGAGGAAGCTTTCCGGCTTGCCCAGCTTTTCGGCCGCGGCCTGCAGGCGCTCCAGGGTGCGGGCATTGCCCACCACGTTGTAGCCGCGCTTCAGGTAAGCCTCGGCGATGGCGAAGCCGATGCCGCTGGATGCGCCGGTGACGATAACGGTTTTCTTGTTGCTGCTCATAGTAGTGCTCCTGTTTGTTGGGGCAACGGACGCCGCTGCCATGGAGTTCACTATAGAGAGGCATACGGGCTTGATAAAGACCGCTTCCGGCAAGATAATGAATACATCATGTAACTAATGGAACGCCGATGAAACGCCAATTCGATGACCTGATGTTGGGCAGTATCGAGCTGTTTTGCCTGGCGGCGGAACACAGCAGCTTTACCGCCGCGGCCACGGCGGCGGGCCTTACCCCGCCCGCGGTGAGCCGCTCGGTGCAGCGCCTTGAAACACGGCTTGGCGTGCGCCTGTTCGTGCGCACCACACGCCAGATCCGGCTCACCGACGCGGGCAAGCTCTATTTCGAGCAATGCCGCCAGGCGCTCTCACAGCTCACCGAAGCGGAGCGGCAGGTGACGGGCGGCCAGGTCAAACCGGCCGGACGCCTGCGCATCAGCGCGCCGACGCCGTATGCGCATTACCGCCTGCTGCCGCTGCTGGGGGAGTTCCGGCGCAAGCATCCCGAAGTGACCATCGATATCCACGTCAGCAACCGCAATATCGATTTCGCGGACGAAGGATTCGACCTGGCCATCCGCGGCCGCACGCCGCCGGATTCTTCGCTGGTGGCGCGCAAGCTGGAAGACGCGGAACTGGTGCTGGTCGCTGCGCCCTCCTACCTCAAGCGCGCAGGAAAACCGCGCACGCTGGAGGATCTCGCCAAACACGAGTGCATCCAGTTCGACCTGCCCAGCACCGGCAAGCGTATTCCCTGGCCCTTCCATCAGGACGGCAAGACCATCGATCTCCTTACCGATGGCGGCTTGTGCTGCGCCGAAGACGTGCTGGGCATCGTGACGCTGGCGCGCAGCGGCGCCGGCATCGTGCAGACCTACCGCTTTATCGTGGAACAGGATCTGGCACGCGGCGAGCTGGTGGAACTGCTGCCGGAATTCGGCGGCACCTCGCGCCCCTTCATCCTGCTCTATCCGCACGCGCGCCACTTGTCGCTGCGGGTCAGGACCTTCGTGGACTTCCTGACCCAGAAGCTGAACAAGGCGGGCGGCAAACGCTGACTTCATAAGGCATCCATCACCATGACACCTGTGTTCATCAAGGCTGGTTCCAGCCACCGCGCCGCGATGGCCGACCTGTTCCGCGACGTATGCCGCAGCGGCGACGCCCTGCCCTTCACCGAAGACACGCCCGACGCGATGTTTGACGCAATGTGGCTGTCCGACAGCGTCCAGTCCTATGCGGCGCTGGCAGATGGCGAGCTGGTTGGCATGTACAAGATCAACTCCAACCTGCCCGGACGCGCCTCCCATGTGGGCAGCGCCACCTACCTGGTGCGGCCGGACATGCAAGGCAAGGGCATCGGCGGCGCCATGCTGCGCGATTCGCTGGAACGCGCAGCGGCCGCGGGCTTTCGCGCCATGCAGTTCAACTTCGTGGTGTCGACCAACCAGGCCGCCGTCGCCCTGTATGAGAAGCATGGCTTCCGCATCGCCGGAACGCTTCCGGGCGCTTTCCAGCACAAGGCGCTCGGGTATGTGGACGCCTACGTCATGTTCCGCTCCCTGCGCACAGCGGCGCCGTGACAGCATGGCGGATATCGAGCGCGGCGTGCGTATCGCGCCGCCGCCGGAACACGCCTGCTTCAGACCTGAGCCCGGTCGCAACCACGCGCCGGATTGCCTGCATCTACCTCGATGCCGAACCGGCGGCGGCGCCCGTGCGGGCAGCGCCAGGCCCGATTGCCAGCGGCTGTTGTTGAGCTGCATCAGGCCGCCGAAATGGTGACTTACTACTGGTTAAATGGATGACTGGCTGTCACAATCGGTCCATGCACGCCAACCATTCCGGCCTGAGCCAGCCATGAGCTCCACCCCGGCCTTCCCGCGCTGGCTGTGGGCCCATTTCCGCCCCGCGCTGCGCGCCTGGCCGCGGCGCCTGGTCGGGCCAGGCCAGCGCCTGCTGGCCCACCTCAACTTTGCCAGCCGCATGGCGCTGACCGGCTTCGTATTCTCGGTGCCGATCGGCATCCTCCTGTTCACCTCGCACAGCGCGAACCTGGAGATGATACGCATCGCCGGGCGCGAGCGGGCAGGCATCGAGCAGATCACCGACCGGCTGGCCGCGCTGCAGCAGCGGCATGCCGTCACCGCTGCTGACGTGGCCGCGATTGCCGAAATGGCCGACCGCTCCAGCCTGACGCTCGATACCGACCTCGATTCCTATTACCTCATGCATGCGCTGACCGTGCAATTGCCGGAACTGCTGCACAGCCTTGCGCAGGCGCGCGCTGCGGACGAAAGGAACCGCGTCCCCCTGCTCTCCGAGCAGCTGGCCGGCCGCAGCGATGCCCTGCTGCGCTCGCTGGACAAGGCGGGCAGCCATAACGGCGCCGTGCGCGCCACGCTACAGGACACCATGCACATGCTGCGCCAGCTGGGCGCATGGGCCGGGCAGGCGCCGGGCGCGCGTCCGCCGCAGCAGGAGCGGCTGGCACTGCAGCGCTACCAGGATGCCGTCTTCGCCGCCGCCCCGCAATTCGCGGCGCAGCTGGACGGCTTGCTGGAGCGGCGCATCGCCGGCATCCAGGCCCAGCTCTGGACCGACCGCCTGATTGTGCTGGCAGCGCTGCTGCTGGTGGTCTATCTGGCGGCGGCCGCCTATTTCTCGGTGATGGACAGCGTGGCGCGCATCGTCAGCGGCGCCCAGCGCATTGCCAGCGGCGACTTCTCCAGCCAGGTGGATGTGCGCAGCGGCGACGAAATCGGCCTGCTCGCCCAGGCCCTGAACCAGCTGCAGTCCCAGCTGCATTCCCGTCTCAATGCCGAGCAGGCCAGGCTGGGCGCGCAGCGCCACCTGATAGCAGGCATCGCCCACGAGCTGAACACGCCGGTGGGCAATATGCGCCTGACCGCCAGCACGCTGGCCGAGGCCACCGGCCGCTACCAGGCCGAGGTGGCCGCCGGCCAGCTGTCGCGCTCCGGTTTCCAGCAGTACCTGCGCATGATGGCGGAAGGCAGCGCGCTGTTTGAACGCAATGCCGAGCGCGCCGTACAGCTGGTGGACGCGCTCAAGCACTCCGGGATCGAGGTGGGCGCCAGTCCGGCCGAAACAGTGGCCATGGAAGCGCTGCTGCAAAGCGCATTGCTGCCGCTGCGCCCGCTGCAGGAACGCAGCGGCGCGGAAGTCGTGCTGCACTGCCCGCCCGGACTGCGCCTGCACACCAATCGCGCCGCGCTGGAAGACATGCTGCGCCACCTGCTGCGCAACTCGCTGCAGCATGGCCTGCCCGCCCAAGGGCAGCCCCGCATCGTGGTGGAAGCGGCGGTGCAGGCGCAGCGCCTGGTGCTGCGCTACCGCGACAACGGCCCCGGCGTGCCGCACGAGGCGATCCCGAAACTGTTCGATCCTTTCTATACAACGGCGCAGCTGCGCGGCCAGCTCGGCCTGGGGCTCTACATCGTCAGCAACCTCGTCACCCATGTGCTGGGGGGACGCGTCAATTACCTGGCCGGCCAGCAGGGCTTCGCCATGCAGATCGAGGTGGCGCTGGCCGGCCCCGCATGACAGGCGCTCAGGCTAGCGCACGGTAGCTTGCCACTGCCGGCGCCTGCGGCGCGGCGAGCGAAACCGGTCACGCTGCAAACTGCTTCCCGCCCGGTCATGGGCCTGACACATTTTCTCCCTACCATGATGGAAGTCTGAACGAGAGAGAACATGTGATGAATTTCTTGCAAGTGCGCGCAGGCCGGAAAATCTCCGCGGCCTTTATCCTGATCCTTGCCCTGCTGGTCGCCATTACCGCCACGGCGCTATGGAAACTGGCGCTGGTGGCCGACACCACCACCGACCTGGTGGAGAACCGGCTGGCACGGCAGCAGATCACCGCCGACCTGCTGGCCACGAGCCGCCTGAATGCCTCGCGCGCGCTGGCCGTGGCGCGCAGCGACAGCCTCGAACTGGCGGACCTCTTCCTGGCCGAACTGGCCAAGGGCGACAAGCTGGCGGCCGCCCTCCAGCGCCAGCTGCTGCAGGGCGGGCAGGCGGCGGAGGAAAAGCCGCTGCTAGCCCAGGTGGCGGCCACCGCCGCGCAATACCACCGGGCGCGCAGCGAAACGCTGCGCCAGAAGGAGCTCGGCCGGACCCAGCAGGTGGAAGAACTGATCACAAGCCAGCTCGATCCCTCGGACCAGAAACATGCCGCGGCCCTGAATGCCCTGCTGTCGCAGCAGCATGGCGCCGCGCAGCGGCTGTCGGTCCAGGCGCGCGAACAGTACGCGCAGGGACGCAATGTCATCGTGCTGCTCGGCCTGACCGCCCTGCTCGCGAGCGCCCTGCTTGCCTGGCGCCTCACGCGCGGCGTGGTGCAGCCGCTGGGCGAAGCGCTTGCACTGGCCCAGCATGTGGCCGCGGGCGACCTGACGCAGCGCATCCGGCATGAACGGCGCGACGAGTTCGGCGCCCTGCTGACCGCACTGGAAACCATGCGCAGCACCCTGGCCGACACCGTGACCCGGGTGCGCGACAGCGCGCACGCCATCGACGACGCGGCGCGCGAAGTGGCGCGCGGCAACCTGGACCTGTCGCGCCGCACCGAGCACCAGGCGGCCACCTTGCAGGAAACGGCAGCGGCCATGACCGAGCTTACCGGCACCGTGCGCAACAACAGCGGCAGCGCCAGGGCGGCGGGCGGCCTGGCCGGCGCGGCCTCCACGGCAGCCAGCAGCGGCAACGCCGTGGTGGCCGAACTGGTGGCCACGATGAACACCATTGACAGCTCGGCCGGCCGCATCATGGACATCATCGGCGTCATCGACGGCATCGCCTTCCAGACCAATATCCTCGCCCTCAATGCCGCGGTGGAAGCGGCGCGGGCCGGCGAACAGGGCCGCGGCTTCGCCGTGGTGGCCAGCGAAGTGCGCAGCCTGGCGCAGCGTTCCGCCACGGCCGCCCACGAGATCAAGCAGCTGATCACCGACTCGGTCAGCACCATCAGCAGCGGCAGCGCGCTGGCCGGCCAGGCGGGCCAGGCCATGCAGGGCATGCTGGACAAGGTGCACCAGGTCACGGACATCATGGGCGCCATCACCGGCGCCTCCGCCACCCAGGAACACGGCATCGAGCAGATCAACACCTCCCTCGCCGATATCGATGAAGACACCCAGCGCAATGCGGCGCTGGTGGAAGAAGCGGCGGCCGCGGCTGACGCCCTGCAGCAGCAGGCGCGCCAGCTCGCGGGCCTGATGCAGCACTTCAAGCTGGCCGCCAGCGTTCAGGTGCCGAGCCGCGCCGCGGGTGCGAAAGCAGATCGCTCTCTCGCTTGGCCGATATTCCACAATAGCAGGCCGGGGATGAATTAATCTCCAGGAGCCCTGCAGCCCCTTCGCCGTGGTGCGTGACGCTGGCCAGCCACAGTGAACAGATCGCCGCAACCATCCCCTGCGCAAAGCCCATCGTGCTGCCTGCGGTTCACCTCAGCAACGTGGAATGGGCGGCGGCGTTCATGAACGCCGTGCTGCGTTTCCTGCCGAGCTGGATCACTCAGTGCGCCGCCGTGGGCGGCGCGCAGTCGCCGCCTGCCTCGAAACGCAACAGGACGTCGTCCCCCAGGCTTTGATCGTTAATCGGCGGATAGTACTTCCGGCCACCGGGAGCCGCCCGGGCACAAGGCAGCGGCCGGTCCCCGGCTGGCGTCTCGACAACAATGCGGCCGATCGGCTCATCGGAAAAAAAGTCCACGAGCACATCGCGCGCCAGGCAGGGGCCGCCGGCGGCATCGAACACCTTGCGCATCAGCCCCGGCACGTCGGCCCGCTCGATGGTCCAGCGCACCCGGCATTCGAGCCGCAGATCGCCCAGGCGCCGGAACCCGGCGGGAACGGCCGGACTGCGGATATCGGGCCGCCACCGGGTGCTGCCGCGGCGCTGGTTGCTCAGGATTTCTGCCTTGCCTTCCAATGCCCAGGCCAGGTGCGGCAATGCGAAACGCCCGTCGGGCCCAACGCCGACCGGAGCCGACTCCGTGTCGGTGGCAATCCGCAACAGGAGCTCTCCAGGCGGCAGGGCACCGTCACGGGTGAACAGCCTGAAGCGGAGCGGAGCGCCCGGTGCGGTCCTTCGTTCGGCCTCGAAGAACGCCACGCCCGCGCTGAATGCGGGATAGCGCTTCCAGTCCGGATCGGCAATCGCGGCAACGGTCACAACAGTGGGCGTGTCCTGCGGCTGCGCGCTGCCAGCCATGGGAAAGGAGCACAGGCCTGCCGCAAGCACGAGCAGGCCACGCCTTATGAATTTCATCTTCCGCCTCCAAGATGGCCGGAACCGATGAACAGTCCCGGCTGCCGGCATGCTGCTGCTAGCGTGGAACGATGGCAAACTGCGGCGACAAGCCATAGTTCGGCTTGACGGCTCTGCCGGCGAAAACCTTCCACGCGTTGGCGCCGGCCGGTCCCATTTGCGCCGCGTAAGCGAGTGCTGGCTGCATATTCGACGGATAACCGATGGTTTCCGCCGAGTAGCCCGTCATCTCGCCAAGCTTGAGCTTCAGGTGCTGCGCCATGCCTGTGCTGTTGCACGGCAGCGCATTGAATTCGGCAGTATGGCTTTTCCGGTAAACCTCGGCGTAGGCGGGGTAGAACGGCGCAGCCGTACTGTCGCGTACCTTCATCGAATACTTGGCTGCATCGATCCAGCAAGATCCTGGCGCTGTCATCCGGTCGATGGCAAATCTGGTCTTGTAGGCCAATAAGGGATAGGCCCGCGAAAAGCCCAGGTCCGTGATATAGCCGATGGCCGCAGTGAAGAAATCATCCATCCATGGCGCGATCCCCGTGCCGCCCTCGTACGCCACCGCCGTGCCGTTCACCAGCACGCCCAGCCGGTTGGCGCCGGGATTGTCCACATAATTGGCGATGTACCAATCCAGGTTCGCATGCAACATCGCGGTGAACGACTCTTTCTGGGGATCGGCCTCCGGGGTGATGAAGGCGGCCTGGCCCAGTGTCCGCATGCTCCACGCCTGCGCCCTCACCTGCTCGGTCTTGAACAAGCCCTTGGTCAGCTCACGGTAGACCGGATTGCTCCAGAAGCTGTTCCAGTGCGCCCAGAACTGCAGCTCTTCCAGGTAATAGTAATCCCCCGTGACGAGATAAGGCAGGTAAGCGAAGGATGGCTGGTGGGACGAATCATGGGTGTAGGGGGTGGTGCACAGGCCTGCGCCCGCGCAGGCCGGGAAGGCTTCCTTCTTCTTCGTCGCCGGATTGTACGAGTCGTTGTAGGCGCCGGCCACAACCGTCATATACGGATATTCCAGCAGCGTCACCGGGCGATCCGTCGCTTTGTTCCGGTAGTGGACCGACCAGCTGCCGGCCAGGTCCGCGGTGCCCAAGGTCGCATCCTTGGCGCGCCGGTCCATGCTCAGCACATAGGCGGCGGCCCAGCCAGGCAAGATACCGATGTCCGGACGGCCGCCGGTTTGCGGCATATAGGGGGTGGCCATGCCGACGCCCATGGGCTCCGTGACGGCCCCGCTGAACTTGCGGCTGATGGCGGCGAGGGCCGATTCCGCGACGGCCACGGTCCTGTCGTAGTTGGGCAGCGCTCCGGTGGCGAGCAAGTAGGGCACATCGTGCCGGATGTGCACAGCCGGTTCGTCGCCGAACCAGAATACCTTGCGCCACCGCGCATGGTGGTAGTGGGTCAGCGCAGGCTTGCTGAACACGGTCCTGTCGCCCACCGTGATGGCGGCATCGTAGACAAAATTCTGGGGCGCCGGTTCATAGGCCCAGTTGTTCTCCACGGTCACGTCGACGCGCACCTTGTTCGTGAAGAGATAGCTGCGGACGGCGAAGCGCGCGGTGAGGTGGGGATGGGCATTGCCGGCGCTGTCTTTCAAGGGGCCGCTGACCAGCCATTCCGTAGCCAGGGTACCCGACAACCACCGGTTGAACTTGCCTTCCCTGAGCAGCTGTTCGGCTGAAGCCGAATAACGCACCCTGCCGATGGTGGCGAACACCGAAGCCTTCAGTCCCTTCTGCAGCGGCACCGACGGGTCGATCGGCATGCCGGCCGGGGTCACCGGGCCCCGGATCAGGTCCAGGGTACGCGTCTGCGATGCCGCCAGGTTTGGAACCAGGGCCGACACGATCGCGTGCCGCAGCGATTTGTCGGCGTGGAGCGCCTTGATTTCGACCTGGAGATTTACCGGAGACCCGTCCTCCAGCCGCCCTTTTACGGTGGATCCTGCCGGAATGTCCCCCTGCCGGAAGACCTGGGCGAACGTCACGGGTACCGTGTACTGAGGCGCATTCGAGGTACTTACCAGCTTGACCTGAGTAACCGTGGCGGTATAGGGAACGGCCGCGGCGGCCACACGCGGGGCGCTCTCGCCAAGCACCTGGGCCGACGGGGCCGCAGGCTCGCGCGCCTCCGCGCTCCCTTCCTTCGCGGCGGACGGACCGGGTGATGCCTCGCCGTCCGGGTCCTGCCCTCCGCATCCCGCCAGGAACGCGGCGCAGGCCAGGGTCAAAAGCAGGAACTTCGATTGGTTTAACATTCTGCCTCCAGAAAAAGCACGCAGGCGCGCGCGGAATCCTGACCACGAAAGCGGGTTATGGAAACAGCGGCATCATATCGATCGCGCAAGCCCGCCCCCCGCCAAAACATGCACCGATTCCGCCAGGATCGTTGGCAATTGGCGGCACACGTTCCGGCATGCGCTGGACGCCGCCTGCCGGTTATAATGGGAACGGGTGCGCACACGCCGTGTGCCGCAGGGTTTGCGTCGGTCGGGCCGCCACGCGTATTCGGCGCGCCCTATGCAAACCTCACCAGCCACCTCTTCCTATCCACTGTCCAATAGCTTCAGGCGTTTTTCCGCGTCAAAGAAAGCGGGCGCAATCGTCCTGATTGCCTGCACCCTGGTCTCGCTGCTCGCGGCAAACTCGTCCGCAGGCCCTGCCTACGCCGCCTTCTGGCAGTTGCATGTGGCCGGCTTGAGCATCGAACACTGGATCAATGACGGCCTGATGGCGGTCTTCTTCCTGCTCGTGGGCCTCGAGCTGGAGCGGGAACTCTATAACGGTGAGCTGTCCGATTTCCGCCAGGCCCTGCTGCCTGCCGTGGCGGCACTGGGCGGCATCTGCCTGCCGGCCGCACTGCATCTTGCGTTCAATGGCGGCACGCCAACGCAGGCGGGCGCCGGCATCCCCATGGCCACCGATATTGCATTCGCCCTCGGCGTGCTGGCCCTGCTGGGCAGCCGCATCCCGGCATCCCTGAAGATTTTCCTGACTGCCCTGGCCGTGATCGACGACCTGGGCGCCATCATCGTCATCGCGCTGTTCTATAGCGGCGGCCTGAACATGGCTTACCTGCTCGCCGCGCTGGCCGTGTTCGCCGGCCTGACATGCCTGAACCGCTTCGGCCGCGTCCAGTCGCTGCTGCCTTACCTGCTGGGCGGCATTCTGATGTGGGGACTGATGCTGAAATCGGGCCTCCATGCCACGCTGGCCGGCGTGCTGCTGGCCTTCGCGATACCGTACTCGGCGCGGCAGGATGACGAACGGTCGCCCTCCCACCGGCTGGAACACGCGCTGCATGTTCCGGTAGCCTTTGGCATCCTGCCCTTGTTCGCACTGGCCAACACAGGGGTGGCCATCAGCAGCAACTGGGCGGCGGAACTCGCGTCTTCCAACAGTCTCGGCATCGCGGCCGGGCTATTGCTGGGCAAGCCCGCCGGCATCTTCCTGTTCTCGCTGGCCGCCGTCCTGCTTGGCGCCTGCAAGCTGCCGGATGACTTGAGCTGGCGCCACGTTCTGGGCGCCGGGATGCTGGGAGGCATAGGCTTCACGATGTCGATTTTCATCGCCAACCTGGCTTTCCAAGCGGCGCCCGAAGTGATCGCCGCGTCAAAGATCGCCATTCTCCTGGCCTCCCTCACCGCCGGGGCCATCGGATTTATCTGGCTGAAGCTCTGCTGCGGTCCCCATGGGGGCGCCATAAGGTAGTATTGCCACTTTCATCAGCTATCGGAACGCCATGCCAGCACCAGACGGAAGCGAACAACTGAACACTGCATTGATCACCTCGGACCCCGTGGTCCTCGGCATCCTGATCGTCATACTGGCCCTGGTGCTCGGCAGTGAACGCTCGCCGCACCCCGCCTGGCGCCGTTTCTACGCCGTGGTGCCATCCCTGCTGCTGTGTTATTTCATTCCCGGCCTGCTGAATACCTTCGGCATCATCGACGGCGAGAGCTCCCGCCTCTACCCGGTGGCACGCGACTACCTGCTGCCGATGGCCCTGGTCCTGCTGACGCTGGCCTGCGACCTGGGTGCGATTGTGCGGCTCGGCCCCAAGGCCATACTGCTGTTCCTGACCGGCACGGCCGGCGTCATTCTGGGCGCACCGCTCGCGCTCTCCATCGTGGGCCTTTTCGATCCTACCGTGCTGAATCCGGCCGGCCCGAATGCGATCTGGCGCGGCATGACCACGACGGCAGGCGCCTGGATCGGCGGCGGCGCGAACCAGGCGGCCATGAAGGAAGTCTATGGCGTGGGCGCGGACGTGTTCGGCAAATTCGTGGCGGTCGATGTCATCTGCGCCAACCTCTGGATGGCCTTCCTGCTGTTCCTGGCCGGCCGCAGCGCGAAGCTGGACGCCTGGCGTGGCGCCAATACCCAGGCCCTTGATGAACTGCGGGTCCGCGTCGAAAAAGTCCAGCTGGAGAACGTGCGCATCACCAGCTCCTACGACATGCTGCTCATCCTGGCCTATGGCCTGGGCGCCACCGCGCTCGCGCACTGGATGACCGGCTACATCGTGCCCTTCATCAAGGCCCATGCTCCTTATCTCGAGCGCTTCAGCCTGACAGCGAACTTTTTCTGGGTGACGGTGCTGGCGACGACCTTCGGCCTGCTCCTCTCGTTTACGCGGGCCAGGAAGCTCGAGGGCGCTGGCGCATCCAAGGTGGGCTCCATCGCCATCTATATCCTGGTGGCGACCATCGGCATGCAGATGAACCTGCACGCCATCTTCTCCGACCCGGAACTGTTTGCGCTGGGCCTGATCTGGATCAGCTTCCACGGCGCGCTCATGCTCGGCGTTGCCTGGCTGATCAAGGCACCGGTGTTTTACATGGCGGTCGGCAGCCAGGCCAATATCGGCGGCGCAGCCAGCGCGCCGGTGGTCGCCAGCGCCTTCCATCCGGCACTGGCGCCCGTGGGCGTGCTGCTTGCCGTGCTCGGGTACGCCCTTGGCACCTATGGCGGCTGGCTGGCCGGGCAACTGCTGCGCATGTTGACGGGCGCCTGATCTGATCGCAAGGGACAAACCCCGGCGTGACCCGGTCACGCCGGCAGCGGACACATTCAGCTTTGGTGGCGCGGCGCACGGCGACGCGCAGACCAGCCAAGTCCCTTGCAGGCAAGGTTCAGGGGATGCTTGTAGTCCACCATGACGCCCACCGGAAGGCTTGGCAGAAAAACCGGGCAGCTTGTCCGATGCAAGGAACTACGGCGCGCGATACTGCAGGCCTGCTAACTACCGCCCTCCGAGGCAGGCGACAAACCATGAATCCCTTGTTCCGTTTACTGCCGCTCCTCGCAGCCGCCTTGCTTGCCGGCTGCATGGCCCCGCCGCGCGACCTGGATTTATCCCTGGCGCGGCCTACTGCGCAAGCGCACTATCGCGCCGAGCTGACATCGCTCGCCGTCCCCATTACATTGAACAAACTGCACGCCTGGGACCTGAAACTGACGCAGCCGAACGGCCAGCCGGTGCTGGGTGCCCAGGTAAAGATCGACGGCGGCATGCCGCAGCACCATCACGGCCTGCCGACCCAGCCCCGCGTGACCCGTGAACTGGGCAACGGCCATTACCTGATCGAGGGCATGAAATTCAGCATGTCCGGCTGGTGGGAGATCAAGCTGGCGATCAGCGGCGCTAATGGCGCGGATAATGTGACCTTCAACGTGGTTCTGCCAGAATCATGAACTGCAGCCGCTGGATTGCCCTTGCGCTAACCGCCGCCACTCTCGCAGCCGGTCTGGCGTTTGCGCTCCCCGCTTCCGATGCCGCGTGGAGCAGCCAGGAACGCGCCATCCTCGCTACGCTGCAGCTCAGCCGCTTGCCCGCTGTCCCCAATGATCCGTCCAACCGGGTCGAGGCCGAGCCCGCGGCCATCGCGCTGGGCAAGCGGCTGTTCTTCGACCAGCGCCTGAGCAGCAACGGCGCGGTGTCCTGCGCGAGCTGCCACGATCCGGGCAAGCAGTTCCAGGACGGCCGCGCACTGGCGCAGGGCGTCGCCACCGGTATGCGGCGCACCATGCCCGTGCCGTTCGCAGGACACGCGCCCTTCCTGTTCTGGGATGGCCGCAAGGATAGCCTATGGGCGCAGGCCGTCGGCCCGCTGGAAGATCCGGCGGAGCATGGCAGCAACCGCCTGGCGCTGGCCCGCCTCATGCAACGGCACTATCGCCAGGAATATGAGGTGCTGTTCGGTGCGCTTCCCGTATTGCCCCCCTTGCCAGCCGATGCCGGACCGTTCGGCACGCCTGCGCAACAGCAGGCCTGGCTGACGCTTCCGGAGGCGACGCGCCTACAGGTATCGGGGGTGCTGGCCAATATCGGCAAGGCCATCGCCGCCTATGAGAAGACACTGCGCTACGGTGAATCGCGGCTGGATCGCTACCTGGCGGCACTGGCAGCGGGCGACCCGGCCGCAGGCCAGCTGCTGACGACGGACGAGATGCGTGGACTGCGCATTTTCATCGGCGCCGGCCGCTGCGTGACCTGCCACAACGGGCCGCTGCTCACCGACCAGCAATTCCATAATACCGGCATTGCCCCGCATGGCCCGGCGGCGCAGGCGGCCGGACGGCGCAATGGCGTACCCAGGCTGCGGCAGGATGAATTCAACTGCCAGGGGCCGCACAGCGACCGTCCAGCCGATCAATGCACGGAACTGCTCTTCCTGGCCGAAGACGGCCCCCTGCTGGAAGGCGCATTCAAGACGCCGGGGCTGCGCAATGTGGCGCTGCGTGCGCCCTATATGCATGCCGGCCAGCTCGCGACGCTGGATGAGGTAATCGAACACTATCGCAAAGCCGCACCTGCGCGGGTAGGCCGCAGCGAGCTGCGGCCGGTAGCGCTGAGCTCGGACCAGATGCGCTATCTTGCCGCGTTTCTGCACACTCTTTCCGGCCCGGTTCTGGAAGGCGAGCACAGCACAAAGCCATAGGCCGCCTGCGGATGAGTCGCCGAATGAAACCACACCTTATCGTTATTGCCGCTTTCCCTCCGGCGCAAATGCTCGACATCAGCGGCCCGCTCGACGCCTTGACGGCTGCCAACACGGCCGCCATGGCATTGGGGCGCAGCGCGCCCTACCGGATCGAGCTCGCCACACCGGCCGGCCTGCCCCTCGCAACCACCAGCGGCATCGCACTCAACGCAAGCTGCGATCTGTTGCGGCCCGACCTGGCGGCCGACACCCTGATGCTGGCGGGCGGACCGGGCGCGCGCGCCATGCCCCGCAACCCGCAGCTGGTGGACGTGGTGGGCCGCCTGTGCCACCGCAGCCCGCGCATCTCCAGCATCTGTACCGGCGCGTTTGCGCTGGCGGCAACCGGTGAACTCAACCAGCGCAGGGCGACCACCCACTGGGCCCACTTTGATGAGTTTGCCGCCTGCTTCCCACAGGTCCTGATTGAGCGCGACGCACTCTTCATCGCAGATGGCAAATACCACACCTCCGCCGGTGTTTCCGCGGGCATCGACTACACCCTGGCGATGATCCAGAATGATCTCGGCCGCTCGATTGCCCTGCAGGTGGCACGGGATCTGGTGATGTTCCTGAAACGGCCGGGCGGCCAGTCGCAGTTCAGCGCCCATCTTACCGCTGAGGTCGCCTCTGGAGACGCCGAGCGGTTCGCTGCGCTGACACCATGGCTGGAAGCCAATCTGGGCGGCAGCCTGTCGGTAACCATGATGGCCGACCACATGGCAATGAGCCCGCGCAATTTTGCCCGGCGCTTCAAGCAGGCGATGAATGTGACGCCCCACAGCTATCTGCGCATGCTGCGGGTCGATGCCGCGCGGCGCATGCTCAGCGACGGCACCTTGTCGATTGCCCGTATCGCGCAACGCTGCGGTTTCGCCTCCACCGCGGCCATGCGGGCAGAGTTCGCGTTCCACGTCCATGTCAGTCCGGAAGAATTCCGCGCACGCTTTCAAAGTGCAGGCAGTCCCCCTGCCCGGCCCTTGCTTGCCGCCTGAGCGCCCGCGCGCGCTAGGCCGTGCTTTCCGCTTCCGTGCCGTCCTGTTCCGGCGCGTAGCGGCGGGTAGAACGGAAGCGCGCCCGAAAGTCGTGCGGAGCAATGTCGACGTGACGCCTGAACGCGAGGCGCATGGTTTCTGCCGAGCCAAAGCCGCAGCGTTCGGCCACCCTGGCGAGCGACAGATTCCCTTCGGTGAGGAGGCGGCGCGCCGCATCGACACGCAGACGCTCCACATACTTCGCAGGCGCCACGTTCATATTCTCGACAAAGCGGCGCGCGAAATTGCGCGGGCTCATCGCCACTTTTTCGGCAAGCACTTCCACCGACAGATCGGCCGCCAGATGCTCCATGATCCATTGGCTCAGGCCGGCAAAGCGGTCCGGGTCCGGCGCGCTGGCCTGGGCGGCGAGCGGCGCACTGAACTGGGCCTGCCCGCCGGGGCGCTTGAGGAAAACCACCAGCGCGCGGGCGACCTGCAGGGCCCTGGCGCGGCCCAGGTCCGCTTCCAGCAGCGCCAGTGCATAATCGATACCCGCCGAGATCCCGGCCGACGTGTGGCAGGGCCCGCTGTCTACAAACAGTGCATTCCTGTCCAGCTCGATTTCAGGAAACAGTCCGGCAAATTCATCGAAGTGGTCCCAGTGCGTCGTGGCGCGGCCTTTGCCCAGCAAGCCGGTGGCCGCCAGCGGAAAGGCGCCCGTGCAGATTGAACCGACCCGCCCGGCGCCCTGGCAGACGGCGCGCAGTGCGGCGATCAGGCCGGCATCGCGCACGGCCTGGCGCGCGCCAGGCCCACCGGCCAGCAGCAAGGTGTCGGCCGCCAGCCCGGGGTCGGACAGCGCATGGGTCGCCTGCAAGGCGACGCCGGATGTGGTGGCAACCAGCCCGGCTTGCGGGGCGGCCAGCACCAGTTCATAGGGTGGCGGCAAGCCATCCTCCGCAGCGAACACATTGGCCATGCTGAAAACGTCCAGGGGTCCGCTGACATCGAGCATTTGCACGGGAGCAAACGCGACGACGACAACGCGATGGGGAAGCTGCTCTGCAGAACTGATGCACATGGGATTGCTGGCTGGCTAGGTGGATTGCCCATTGTAGCGAAGCGCTGCAGCCGTGGCAGAAAACCGGCGGAAATTATCCGGAAATTCGGCATTTTTGCCTTGATATTCCGCACTTACTTGCTAATGCTCACCCCGCACCGGCTGCCCCACTTTGGCAGGGCATCAGGGGTCTTTGTCCGACGCCCCCCGGGCGCGGGCAACATAATCGCTTCCTCATCAATATCGTGGAGGAAATGATCATGCCTGTGTTAAAAACCGGCGCGGTGTTATGCCTGCTGCTGAGCACCTTCCTCGTCCTTGCCCATGCCCGCGGCAGGAATGAGGCAGCGCCCGCAGCACGGCTGGACAGCGGCGCCGTCCCGCAGCAGCTGCCGCCGTACCAGAACCGCTTCGGGCGCGAGCGCCCCGTGGTTGCCGTCATTGGCGAAAACGGGGGCACCGAAATGACGGATTTCATCATCCCCTACAGCATACTGAGCGATGCGGACGTCGCCGAGGTGCATGCCCTGGGGATCCGGCCCGGGCCCGTCATCATGCGCCCGACCACGCTGCAACTGATGCCGTCGGCCAGCGCCGCCGACTTCGACACCCGCTATCCGGAGGGAGCCGACTACGTCATCGTGCCCGCCGTGGTGCAGCGGCGCGATCCGGCCTTGCTGGCATGGATCGCCGCCCAGGGCCACAAAGGCGCCACCATCGTCAGCATCTGCGATGGCGGCCTGGTCGTGGCGCAGAGCGGCCTGCTGAAAGGACGCCGCGCCACCGCGCACTGGTTTACCGAGGACATACGGCAAACCGAATATCCCGATACCCAGTGGCTGAAAAACCAGCGCTATGTCGTGGATGGCAGCCTGGTATCGAGCGCCGGGATCAGCGCGGCCCTGCCCACCTCGATCGCGCTGGTGGAAGCGATTGCAGGCACCGAGCGCGCGCGCCGCGTCGCCTCGCGTTACGGCATCAGCGACTGGAGCGCGCGCCACAACAGCGAAATGTTCATTCCCCGCTTCGGGGTCAATCTGCGCGCTTACGCTGCCACCTTCTACCTGAATGGATGGTTTCACCGCAACGAGGCAGTCGGCGTGCCGGTGGATTCCGGCGTGGATGATGTGGCCCTCGCGCTCACCATGGATGCCTTCTCGCGCACCGGCCGCAGCCAGGCGTACGCCCTGGCACCCGGCACCAGCTTCAGGACGCGCAACGGCTTGACCTTCGCCGCCCCGAAACCGGCCAGCCCACCGCAGCGGCTGCTGCCCGCCGTGCCCGACGCGCCGGCAGAGGATCCCTTTGACAGTGTCCTGGACCGGATCGAAACGGCGTATGGCAGTGCGACGGCAGACGGCGTCGCCTACGCTTTCGAGTACGCGCGCAAGCGCCGCTAGGTGTAGCGGCGGCGGTTCAGCGTAATTGCAGGTACAGCGGCGCGGTATCGGTTTCGATCAGCGCCGCTGCATCGTTCTCCTGCGGCCGCAGCGCAAGGCAGTGGCTGCCATGGTCCGGCTCGGCCACCCGTGGCACCCCCGCCACGCTCACCGTCGCGCCCGGTGCGGCAAAGCAGACCGCCACCTCGCTGAAGCGCGGCGCCAGCAGGCGCAGGTACCACGGCAGGACCGTGGCGCGCACCCGGTTGCCATCATCGATGGCGCGCCCCAGCTCACCGGCCGGAAAGCGGCGCGGATTCTCCAGCGCCACGGTCAGCAGCAGTTCCATGCGCAAGCTGCCCTTGCGCTGATTGGACCGGAACTCGGCTTCGGCATCATCGCTCACCGGCAGTTGCCGCAGCAGCGCGAATCCCGCCTCCAGCGGCACCGGCAGCACAGCGTCGCGCGCGGCCAGGACGACTGCCAGGCCCGGCACGGGCTCCCCGCTGCTGCGCCCGGTCACGCGCAGCGCCGGCAGGATCGATGCCGGCATGGCGGCGTCCGCAAACACCCGGCGCATCATCACCAGGTCCGCATACGGCATCAGCGCCGGATCGCGCACGCCCTTCACCTGCACCGACGGCGGCGGCGAGATATCGGGCGCCGCATCCTGGGCGTACAGGCTGGCGGGCAGCAGCAGTGCGGCAGCTGCCGCGTACCGCCATTTTCTGGCATTCATGGAGTTCTTCCTTTCATGGCAAAGGTCCTGGTCGGGCACGTGCGTGCGGTCCGAGTATGCCCCGGGGCGCCGGCGCGGATATGCCATCCGCACCTGTGTTTTCTGCCATCGCGGCAGCATTGCAACAGCAAGTTCCTGCCATTGCAGTTTGGCAGGAATTCGACAGTTTCTTGTCCGAGGGGCGGCAGCCATCGCTCCAATAATGGCAGCACAAAACGATTCCAACACTGACACAAAGGGATGAAATGAAACACCGCAGCTTCCTCAGTCTCGCCTTGCTGTCGTCGGCAAGCCTGGCTCTTCCGGCATACGCCGGCGACGACACCCCGCGCATCAATATCACCGGCTTCGGCACGGTCGCGCTGACCCGCAGCGACACCGCGGACGCCGAGTTTATCCGGCACAACCAGGCCGCCGGGGTCAAGAAAGAATTCCGGACCGGCGTGGACTCCAATTTCGGCATCCAAGGCACGTTCCAGCTGACTGAGCGTCTGTCTGCCGTGGCCCAGGGGCTGGTCAGCAAGAATGCTACCGACGCCTATGGCGCCGAACTGACCTGGGCCTTTCTGAAATATAAGCTGAACGAGGACTGGAGCGTGCGGCTCGGGCGCACCACGCCGCCGAATTACCTGATCTCCGATTTCCGCAACGTCGGCTACGCCAATCTCATGATCCGGCCGCCAGGCGACATGTACCGCCAGATCACGGTGGGCTCGATCGATGGCGTCGACCTGCTGTATCAGCGCAGTGTGGGCGACACCACCTACACGGCGCAACTGAACACGGGGCGTGGCAAGCGAACGGTGCCGAACGGCGCCTTCGTTGACTTCGACCGCATGACGACCCTGCACCTGGTGGCGGAGCACGGCCCCTACACCTTCCGCTACGGACATACCGACGCCAGGTTCTCCTTCCGCGATGCCGTGCCGCTGATCACGCTGCTGGCAGGCTTGCGCAATGCCGGCTTCGGCAATGTAGCGGACGCCCTCAATCCCTACGACCGGCATGGCAAATTCGATTCGCTGGGCTTCGGACTGGACTACAAGAATGTGCTGCTGCAGGCGGAATACGCGAAGAAGAAGATCAATTCGCGCGCAGTGCCGGACACAACGTCCTGGTACGCCCAGCTGGGCTACCGCTACGGCCAGCTGACCCCCTACTTCATGCACTCCTACTCGCGGCAGGACGTGCCACGCAGCTTTGACGGCCTGCCCGCCGCGTCGCCGGCGAATAACGCGACCAAGGCGCCACAGCAGCGCGACTATGCGCTCGGGCTGCGCTGGGACTTCGCAAAATCGGCGGCACTCAAGCTGCAGGTCGACCATATCCGCCCCCGCGATGGTGCGGGCGGCTTTATCAAGGCGACGCCGCAGTTCAAGGGGCCGGTAAACGTGTACGCGGCCGGCGTCGATTTTGTTTTCTAAGGAGATGGCATGAGCTTTCGTATCAGTTTCGTCACCGCTGCCGTGCTGGCGTGCAGCCTGCCTGCGGCCGCCACCGAACTGGTGGTCATCGTCAACCCGCAAAATCCGGCCACCCGCATGTTCAACAGCCAGGCCAGCCAGTTCTTCCTGGGGAAGTCGACGATGTTCACGCCGGTGGAGCACAGCGAGTCCTCCCCAATACGGGCCGAGTTCTACCGCAAGGTACTGGAGAAGGATGCGTCCCAGGTCAAGGCGCTCTGGTCCAAGCTGGTCCTGACCGGCAAGGCCGCGGCACCGCGCGAATATGCCTCGAGCGCGGAGGTAAAGAAAGCCGTCGCCGCCAGCCCCAACGCGATCGGCTACATCGAGAAGGCGGCAGTGGACGAGACCGTAAAAGTGGTGCTGACGGTTCAATAGACATCCACCGCGCGGATGTAAGCGGCCGACGCCGGCCGCAGCTGCTGCGCACAGTAATGAGGACATCATGAAGTTACGCAGTATACGAATCGGTGGCCGGCTCGGCATCGGGTTTGGACTCATCCTGCTGATTCTGGCACTGATTGTCGGTCTCACGTCAGCCCTCACGCTGCACCATAAAGCCCGGCTATTGCAGGGCCTGGAGACGGCTACCGCAAAGGAAAGAAGTATCACGGCCATGAAAGGCGCCATGCTGGAAAGCGGGGTCGCCACGCGCAATATCGGCCTGCAGTCCGATGTAAGCCTGATGCAGGTGGAAGAGGACAAGGTAAAGGCGGCCCGCAAGCGTTATGCGAACGCGCGCGCCGAACTGGCGAAGCTTGGCCTGCACGACGGCGAGGCCGATCTGCTGCGCGCCATCGACCGGTTGGACGGACAGGCCAGCCAGGCGTTTGACGAGACCGTCAAGCAGGTGCTTGCCTTCAATACGGAAGGTGCCAGCAAGCTGATCGCCGGCCAGATCGATCCGCTGAGCCAGCGCATGCTGGCATCGCTCAATGAACTGGTGGCCCTGCAGCAGGCAGCGACCCAGAAGTTTCTTGACGAATCGGTGCATACCGACCGCCAAATGATGGCGTGGCAATTCGCCCTCAGCGCCGCGGCGCTGGCACTGGGCATCTGCGCCAGCATTGTGATCACCCGCTCGATTACCCAGCCTTTGCGTTCTGCAGTGCTACTGGCCCAGACCGTGGCCAAAGGCGAGCTGTGCGCCACTGCGGACGTGGCGGGCAAGGACGAACTCAGTGAACTGATGCAGGCATTCAATAGCATGAGCCGCAGCCTGAGCGCCACCGTGCTGGCCGTGCGCGCCAGTACGGCCAGCATTGATGTCTCTTCACAGCTGATCGCCGACGGCAATGTGGATCTGTCGGCCCGTACCGAATCGCAGGCCGGAACGCTGGAACAGACGGCCAGTTCCATGGAAGAGCTGACGGCCACCGTCCGGCAGACAGCCGAGAATGCGCGTGCCGCCAATGTACTTGCCGCCCGGGCAGCGGAAGTGGCGACGCAAGGCGGCGATGTGGTTGCCAGGGTCGTCGACACCATGGGATCGATTCGCGGCAGCTCGTCCAAGATCGTCGATATTATCGGCGTCATCGAGGGTATTGCCTTCCAGACCAATATCCTCGCGCTCAACGCGGCGGTCGAAGCCGCCCGCGCCGGCGACCAGGGGCGTGGCTTCGCCGTGGTAGCTGCAGAGGTGCGCAACCTGGCACACCGCTCCGCCGCGGCGGCCAAGGAAATCAAACAGCTGATCGGGAACGCCGTGGCGCAGGTCGACACCGGCAGCACCCTGGTGGACGAGGCGGGCAGCACCATGATCCTGGTGGTCGACGCCGTTGGGAAGGTGGCCGAAATCATGGCCGACATCACGCTCGCGACCCAGGAACAAAGCAGCGGCATCGGTGAAATCAATCTGGCGATGACCGCCATGGACCAGATGACCCAGCAGAATGCGGATCTGGTGGATCAGGCAGCCACGGCGGCGAACAATATGCGTGAACAGGTCGAGCAGCTGGTCAATGCCGTCGCTGTGTTCAGGGTATCCGCCGAGGACGATGGCGCGGCCGGCGCCAGGCGGCCACCAGCCGTGATGGTGCTGGCTGCGCCGGCCCCGGCCCATCAGCTGGCCGCCGGCTAGCCGCTGGGACCCGATCATGTTGCCACTGACCATGCCACCGGCCTGGCTTGCCCCGTCCCGTTCGCTGCACGCTGACCGCGGCATCGGCCGGGCAAGCCAGTCGGCCTTGTCCCCGGTACTGGATTCAGGATATGTGGGGCTCGCCTGCTTCGATGCCGACGACGTCCTGCTGAACGCGAACATGGCCCTGTGCAGTGTCCTGGGCCGCACCACAGAGCAGCTGGCCGGCACCAGCTTCGTCGATCTGTTCGCGGTGGATGAGGCAATGCGGGGCGTCGGCCCTGGGGCCGCCCCCCAGGCCGGCTGGTCTGCCGTGCGCCTGCTGGGCTGCGGAGAAACCGGGCCGGCCCTGATGCTGCGCCTGCAGGGGCAGCACGAAGACGAGACCGCTCGCAGCACGATCGTGGCAATCGGCAATCCCGGCGTGCCCCACCATATCGACCCATTGACCGGCGCCCTGAATGCAGCCGCTTTCACTGCCGAACTTGAGCGGGCGGTTGCGCGGCACAGCTCCGGCACGGGCTTTGTTCTGCTGCTCCTGACCGTCAACCGCTTTCAATCGCTGGCCGCCGTCTATGGCCACGCTGCCTGCGACCGGCTCCTGCGCGATATTGCGCAACGCCTCAGAAGCCTGACCAGATGGCGCGGCCTGGTCGGCAGGTTGCGTGATGAGGAGTTTGGCGTGATCGTTGCGCGTGATACCGCGGACGATATCGGGCTCTTCACGCAACAGCTGGTCGCCGCCGTGTGCGAATCGTATCAGCTGGATGGCGAGGAGGTTCTGCTGACGGTGGCCGCTGGCGTGTCCAGCTTCCCGGAGCACGGGCGCGCCGCAGAGGCACTGTCGCGCGCCGCGGAGACCGCGCTCACCCATGCGCGCTCACGGCGCGGTCCTGCGGTACAGCTGTTCGATGCGGAACTGGGATGGTCCAGCCGCCGCAGGGCCGAGCTGGAGCGCTCCTTGCGGAAAGCGCTGCAGCGGGGCGAATTCGAGATCGAATATCAGCCGCGCATCGAACTGCAGTCGATGCAGGTGACGGCAATGGAAGCCCTGCTGCGATGGAACCATCCCCAGCTCGGCAGGATCCCACCGCTGGAGTTCATCGGCCTCGCTGAAGAACAGGGCGTGATCGCCGACATCGGGCGCTGGGTGCTGAACGAAGCCTGCGCCTTCGCTCGCCTGTTATCGGAACAGCGGGCCGTGCCACTGCGCGTCTCGGTCAATATTTCAGCGCAACAGCTGAAAGATGACCAGATCATTGACGATATCTGCTCTGCCCTGGATTGCACCCGGCTCCCGCCGCGCCTGCTGGAACTCGAACTCACCGAAAGCCTGCTCGTCGACGACCATGAACGATGCTCCGCGCTGTTCCGGCGCCTGAAGGATCTCGGGCTCATCTTGTCGGTAGATGACTTCGGCACCGGTTATTCCTCGCTCGCCTACCTGCAGGCCTTCCCGGTCGACACGATCAAATTGGACAAATCGTTCGTCAACCGGGGTGGCAGCACAGCACGCAATCTGCGCTTGTTGAAGGCGCTGGTCGACCTGGCGCACGCGCTGGACCTGGAGGTGGTAGCCGAAGGGGTGGAAGAACCGGAGGTGTTGCAGTTCCTGCATGGGTGCCGCTGCAATGAAGTGCAGGGTTATCTGGTTTCGAGGCCGCTGGGCCCCGAGGCGTTCAGGCGATTCCTGCGCTCTTACACTCCGGCTGCGGCCGATGCAGGCGGCCGGCAGCTTGCCGCCATCGGGCTGCAGGCATGAGCAAGCAGGCCAGCAATGCGGGCGACGCCGATATCGGCGAAGTTCTCGACGCCCTGGCTCAGCTCGCTGCGCGCCTGCTGGAGATTAACGGGCTGATCCTGCAGAAGGTGGTCCAGATGTGCCGCCAGATGAGCGACGACGGTACTGAACTGGACATCGTCCTGAGAATGCAAGACACTCCGCCCCGGCCGCCGATACCAATGGCATCTCTTGCGATTTCAGCGCGTTCATTCGCCGGCCATGCCAGGCAAGTACATTGCACCGTCAAGGGACTGACCGGCGCGGAGCCTGTCCACAGGGGCAAGCATAATCAGCTTACACTCGCCGGCACAGCGTCGTCACTGCAAGACCTGTATGAGCTGCTGAAGATGTGGGAAGATCGTTCGGCCGGCGGCGAGCGCTATCGCCCCCTTCGTACGCAGGTAGCCCATATGGCGAGCGTAGCCGCCGGGAACCTTCATATCGCGCATCAGGCGCTGGAGTCGCTTCGTTCGATGGCAGCCGCAGCACAACAATTCGCCAGCGCCCACTTGCCGTAAAACACGGTTCGGCATCTATCCGGGCTCACGCGGGCCCACACCGGCAGTGATCAGGGAGCTTTCTTTTCGAGGGTATTCTCCACTTTGTTCATCACGTCCTTGACCGTGTAGTCGGAGGGAACGGCGAACAGGGCCGCATCCGGCTCGCCACGCTTGATGTTATCGAGGCGGTAGACATGGTCGCCGCTGCGCGGGTCGCTATGTTTGGTCAGCAGCGTGACCTGCAGTTCCGGCGAATACCAGGTTTCGTCTGTGACCACGATCGCATTGCGGTTGCCGATTTCACCGGCCGGAATTTCATAGCTGCGCACACTGCCGTCAGCCTTCACGCCTTCGATCTCTTTGGTGCCAAGTTCGCGCGTGACGGCTTTCGCCGCATACTTTGCGTCGCCGAACGCGCCGAAGGCGCCGCCCAGCGCCAGCCCGCGCGCCAGTTCCCGCGCCGCGCCGGCATCCGCCGCCCTGGCCACGTGAACGCGCACGTTCTCCTGGATATTCTTGCGCAGCTCGCCATCGAATTTCTCGACGCGCTTGATGACGATCTCTTCACCGTTCGGCCCCTTGCTGCGCTCCACGCCCGGCACCTTGCCTTCCTTGCGCAGCGCCTCGATACGGCTGCGCGCCACTTCGGCCAACTCGCGCGGGGCCACAATCTTATTGGCCGTCTTTTGCTGGGGATTCAGCACATACATGGTGCCGTCTGTCTCCCGGATCGTGATCGTGCGCAGCTCGCCCTTGCTGTCGCGGATCTCCTGCCGCGTGCGCCCGGCGCTGTCACGGTAACTCATTGAGCTGGTTTTCACGGTGATGTCGTTGCCGTCAGCCAGATTCTGCTGGCGTTCGCTGATGACTTCGGCCGAGAATGGCATCCCCTTGACGGTACGGTCGGCGCGCAACAGCGGGCCTGTGATGCGAACGCCATCGGCGCCCTGGAAGGAATTGGCAATGACGATGGTGCGGTTGTCCGGACCATCGCCGAATTCGAAATCGCCCGCAAAGGCAGGAGCGAGCAGCGTGCTCATCAGGGCTGCAATCAGGATCTTCTTGGTATGCATGGCTTCCTCTTCGTGATGTAACTCAGTGGGTAAGAAAAATCATTGGGGCAGGAGGCGCAAGGCCAGCGGCTCGCCATCCGCGCCCACCAGCAGTTCGACACGCACCGTGTCCCCCGCCGTTTGCGGCGTGAGTGCGCCGTCCAGGCTGGCCAGCGACGTGCGCGGCACGGTTGTTTCGACCAGCTGCGGTGAAGCTTCCAGCTCGATACGTTCGCGCGATTCGAGGGCGATGAAGTCCCCTCCTTCATCGAAGCGCATTGCCGGATGGCCCGGATGCTGCGGCGCCGGCAGAATCAGCGTGAACACCAGCAGCGCCATGGCTCCAGCGCCGCTAATGAGGCCGCCCGCCATGCCCCATTGCCGGACACTCAGGCGCTGGTACCAGCGCTGCTTCGGAAACTGTTTCGCGAACGCGGCCAGCAGCTCCTTCTCCACGCGAGGCGGCGTATTCAGGCCGCTGCTGGAAGCGCGCAAGGCCGTGAAGTACGGCGCGATCAGCGGCTCGTCGAATTCATCGTGGGTCGGCATGTTCATTTCATTTACCTGCACAAGTTAAGGCGGGGCTATGCGCCCCCAGTCGTTTTGCCAGGGCGGACCGCGCACGCGAAAGGCGCGAGCGCACGGTGCCGAGGTCGATCTGGCAGATGGAAGCGATTTCCAGGTAGGACAGATCGTGCAATTCGTAGAGGATGACCACGTCGCGGTAGTGCGGCGGCAGCAGCGCCAGCGCACGGCGCACTTCCTCGGCCCGTTCGTCGCTGAGCATGCGCGCCAGCGGTTCCGCGCTGTCGTCGGGCAGATCGGCCTCGCCGTCTTCGTCCTCGCCGGGTTCGGTGAGGCTGGCCGTACGGCGCTGCGCTTCCTCATGCTTGAGCAGCAGGTTGCGGGCGACGCCGAGCAGGAAGGGAGCCAGCGCTCCACGTGTTGGGTCAAAGGCGAAACTGCCGGTCAGCAGGCCGATGAACACCTCCTGCACCACATCGGCCGCGCTATCGGCCGAGCCGCAGCGCATGGCGGCGAAGCGGAACACCGCGCTCTGGTGGCGCTGGTATAGCGCCTGGAAGGCGGCTGCGTCGCCCTGGCGCAGGCGGCGCAGCAAGTCGGTATCGGCGATGGTGGCTGGCGTAGTCATCTTCATGTTTGGATATATTCCGGCCAGGGGGCGGAAAAGTTCCAGGTATTTGATGAGATGCTACAAAATATTGTTGATGGGTACATGGCTCCCCTCCCCTTGCGTGCGGAGCGGCGACTAACGGCTTCACAGCAAGCTGTTCGTCCAGCATCCCTCGCTGAAAAACGAAGCGACTCAAGCAGCTATGGCGGCCACAGTGCAATGGCAGCGCATGCAGCCAAATGGCAGAGATTCGCTCGTACGCCGGTATAAGGTGGATTTTTTTTCGGCGGGGGGGGAAGGACGCATGGCAATACATTTGAATAACGGACCGGTTGGAACACTACTGACCCGGCTTGGGCAGGAAGGGGCTGCGGCGATCCAGCTTGAGGTTCTACCGGACGGAAGAGCTATCTTCCTTGCGTCGAACCGGGTCGGACGAGTCAACGTTGATGGGCAACTGGACGAAACCTTCGGGAGTGATGGTGCCGCAGTGTCACTGGGCGCCCACACTGGTTCCCTGGCGTTGGCTTCGAATGGCGCAATATATACGCTCGGGAATAGAACGGGCGGCGATCTGGTGCTGACCCGCCTGACGAGTGAAGGTCAACCGGACTTGTCTTTTGGTGACGCGGGGGCCGTGATCTTGGACGGGGGGCGCTACGAAACAGGCGGCCGCATCGCATGCCTTCCGGATGGAAGCGTCATTGTGGTCAGTGCCGCTCCGAGTGCTCGTCTGGCCGACGATGCCGTCCTCGAAGCATTTCGCGTGGCATCCGATGGCACGGTTGATACAGCGTTTGGCCTCCATGGATTGGGAACGACCGCGCAAAGTATCGCAACCGTACAGGACATTGCTGTTCAGTCTGACGGCCGGATCCTGATTGCCGGGATACCCGACACCACCGAACCGACTGCTCCTGTGTACGTGGCACGCCTGACTGCTACCGGACAAGTCGATTCCAGTTTCGGCAACGAAGGTATTGTCATCACCTCTTTCGGGGCGCCGCAGGGCCTTAGCATGAGCCAAATGCCTTCGATAACCCTGCAGGACGATGGGAAGATCCTGCTGGCCGGGGGCCGTTCCACGCACAATGATGGCACGCCCACCTCCCCGTACTCCGTGAGCTCCGAACTGGCAGTCATGCGCTTGAATAACGACGGTCAAGTCGATCATACCTTTGCAGCGGCCGGACTCGCAACCATCTCGCCGAACGTATTCGAGGCGGGGGGGCTCCCCTCGGCAGTGAGTGGCATGGCGTCCGCCGTGTCAATGGGCAGCCAAGGCGAGATATATGTCGCAGGATTTGCCCACCGTTGGCCTGACAGCCCCCATTACGACTACGACAGTGCCGTCATCGTGTCCCGTCTCGACTCAAATGGACACCTTGACCCGAGTTTCGGGAACAACGGCATCTGGCATCAGCAGTTGGGGTACTACAAGAATGCGACAACCTATGCGCTTGCCGTCGCTCCCGATGGCAGCCTGATCGTGTCTGGCAGTGCAGGGCCATTGGGGCATCCCCAAACCGTGTGGACCCAGGATCCACTCACTGCCTTTCTCATGCACGTGGACGCGAACGGCGTACAGAACGAACGCTACGGTGTCACTGAATTCACAACGAATGACGTCGACTTCCGGGGATTTGGACCAGCAGTCATCCTCAATAGCACGGTATCCCTCACCGGGGCAGAACACCCCGGTGTCACGCTCCAACGTGTTGGCGGAGCGAATCCGAATGATGAATTTATTGGAACGGGAGACCTTGAATTTTCCGAAGGATTTATCCTTTTGCGCGGCCACGCCATTGGCATCGTCGGCCAGTCCAATGGACTACTGGACCTCTCCTTCGACCTCACCACAACACCGGCCCAGGTCAACGACGCACTGCGCTTGATTGGCTACCGCAATTCGTCAGAATCGATTTCTGCCACCATCCCCTTGCAGTGGACAGTCAGTGATCAGGGTCGGCAGACCACGGCCATCACGGAGGTGCATGTCGAGGCAAACAGCGCCCCCTACTGGCTGCAGGCGCTCATCAATCCGGCAGGGCCAACCCTTGAGTCAACACGAGAGCAAGATCTTTCGTTTTTCCCGGCAGCTCACAATGTCCGAGTGACCTTTCCGGACCACGCGACGGACCCCATATTCGCGGCACAAGATCCCGATATCGACGTCCGCGCTCTATCCTCGGCCGAACAGTCGGCGCTCAAGCAAGCCTTTGCTTACATCAGTTCGGTGGTCGATCTTAAGTTCGTCGATGACCCTGCTGCCGAAGCATATTCGCTCGAGATCGTTCACAACGCAACCTCACAATCCATCTCGGGACGCGCCATATATCCCGGTGCGCAAGGCGGTACTGCGCGCATTCAGATGGATTTCGATCCGGGTACTGCGAGATGGACACCGTACGTGTCCATGCACGAGTTGGGGCACGTTTTCGGCTTGAAGCACTCCTTCGAGGGCGACGGCTTGCCGGATGAGGAGGACTGGACCTCTCTGACGCTCATGTCTTATTCCCCTTGGTCCCGTGGCATCAATCCTCAAACGGTATCGTATGGCGAACTCGACATTGCCGCCTTGCAATATATCTACGGACCCAGCAAAGTCGCCCGAACCGCGAATGACGTGTACCAGCCCACTGCGCACGGATCCAATTTCATCTGGGACGGTGGCGGCGTGGACACGATCAGCCTGGCCGCCCAAACCCAGAACGTCACTTTGCATCTACAGCCCGGCTATTGGGACTATATTGGTGAGCGGCGTGGCCAGTTCATCACCTCACCGGGCCAGTTGACTGTCAACTTTGGCACCGTGATCGAAAATGCGATTGGCGGGCGCGGCCACGACATCATCGTTGGCAACGACACCGACAATGGTCTGACTGGCGGATTGGGTAATGACACCATTGATGGAGGTCCCGGTTCTGACACAGCATTCTTTTCGGGACAGTATGCTGACTATCGCGTCGCAATAGGTCAAGATCGCCTGTTAACCGTCAGCGGTTTGGACGGCACGGACATACTCAACCATATTGAATGGCTACAGTTTACCGATGTACGCGTCCAATTCGATGCCAACGGTTTGCATGTGGTAGAGCCGCCGCCCACAGCACCGCCTCCGCCTCCGCCTCCGCCTCCGCCTCCGCCTCCGCCTCCGCCTCCGCCTCCGCCTCCGCCGCCGTCGCCGTCGCCGTCGCCGTCGCCGCCGTCGCCGCCGGCCCCGGTTCCCAGCCCGAGTCCTACGCCCCCGACACCCGATCCAGCACCTGGAACGCTTCCGCGGTTGCCGGTACCGGTCACTCAGCATGAGATCAGCGGTGCGGACAACCTGACAGGAAGTGCTGGGAATGACCTTATCCGCGCAGCCAGTGATTCATCCCATCTGTTGACCGGCGGCGGCGGTGATGACCTGCTGATCGGGGGAGCCGGAATCGATACCGCCGCGTATACCGGCCGCCTGGCCGACTATGAAATCACCGTGGGCGCAAATGGCGTGTCGGTGCTGGACAAGTCCGGTACCGACGGACATGACCTCACGGTTGCCGTGGAAAGGCTGCATTTCGCGGACTTTTCGGTCGCGCTCGACCTTGAAGGGCGTGCGGGCCAGCTTGCGGCCCTATACCGCGGAGCCTTCGACCGGGCCCCGGATACCACAGGGATGGGTTTCTGGCTGGAGAAACGTGATGGGGGTACGGATGCCCACACGATTGCGTCACAATTCGTTCGCAGTGACGAATTCGCCAAGCGGTATGGCGAGCTCACCAGCGTGCAGGACTTTGTAACCGCGTTCTACGAGAACGCCCTGGGCCGGGCTCCAGATAAGGAAGGATTTGACTGGTGGGTTCACCGCCTGACCGAACTCAACCAACCATTGGATGAGGCACTGGAGTCGACCGTGTTGGTCGCCTTCAGTCTGTGCGAGGAGAGTCTGGCGACGATCATCGGCAACTTCCCCCAAGGGATAGCGTACGGGCATTAAGCCGTGTGCATGGGCGTGCCGGACCGATCGCAGTGACCTGGGCGACTTGGTATCCGCGAAGTTGCAACTCCCGAAACAAGATGCCGTTCAGCGCTAACTGAACGGCATTACTTCCGCAGGGGAGGCTTTAGTCGGCGGCACCTTTACTGCCCGGCCCCTGCGCCAGCATCGTATCGGCGATATGCAGCATCGCGCGCAGGCGGTCCATATGGCGCAAGTCATGGTGGTAGCCAACCCAGACGTCCCTGCCCGGAGGTGGGCCCAGCGTTTCGATGCGCTGCAATCCAGCTGTCGCGTCGCCCAGCGGCCTGGGCAGCACCGCAATGCCCATGCCCCGCAGGCACATCTGTGCCTGGACGGCCCGGCTCGTGCTGGTGAAGACACGCGGCGACTTCGGGCACCGGTCAAGCAGCCAGGCCACATCGGGGAAATGCGACTGTGCCGTATTCATGAGAATCAATCCCACCGAAGCCGGATCCTTCTGCATTGCAGACACGGTGTCGGCAGAGCCATATACACCGTACGGAATGCTCATCAGGCGGCGCTGAACGATGTCCGGTTCGGTGAACGGAACGATGCGAAAAGCCACATCGGCCTCACGGCGCGACAGGTTCAGCAAGCGGTAGCTTGCGATCACCTCCGGCACCACGGCCGGGTGGCGGTGCGTGAGTTCAGCCAGCACGGGCGCCAGCACATAGCCGGCAAACCATTCCGCCGCCGATATCCGCAAGATGCCTTCAAGGCGCTGCTGGTTGCCTGCCAGCCGCCGCTCCATGGACAGCGCTGAGTCTTCCATGGATTCCGCGAGGGCCAGCACGGCGTCCCCGGCGTCCGTAAGCACCAGTCCATCCGGGGTCCTGCGAAAGAGCGCCTGCTCCGCTTCATCCTCAAGCGCTTTGATCCGGCGGCCCACCGTCGGATGGCTCACGCCCAGGGTGCGCGCGGCCTCGCCGAACGACCGGCCGCGCACTACCGCCAGAAAAATCCGGACGTCGCTCCATTCCATCTTTTCACCCGTACAAAAATGTACGTGAAATATACATGAATGGCAGTTCACAGACAATGGTGTACGCCTCACCATGCTGTTTTTGAACGAGGAATCTCAAGCCATGAACAAGTTGAAAGACAAAGTCGCCATTGTGACGGGCGCTTCCAAAGGTATCGGTGCGGGCATCGCCCGCCAGCTTGCGGCCGACGGCGCGAAGGTTGTCGTCAATTACGCATCCGGCAAAGGCGGCGCGGACAAGGTCGTCGCCGACATCGAAGCCGCTGGCGGCACGGCCATTGCAGTGGGCGCGGACGTCACCAGCAACGCGGAAGTCGAATCGCTGGTCAGCGCGGCAATCGACCGCTTCGGGCGCCTGGACATCGTGGTGAACAACGCCGGCATCTACCAGCTGGCCAAGGTCGAAGACACGACCGAAGAGCTCTATCGAAAGCAGTTCGATATCAATGTTCTGGGCCCGCTGCTGCTTATCCGCGCGGCCGCGCCGCACTTGGGCAAAGGCGGCAGCATCATCAACATCAGTTCCAATGTCACACGCGTCCTGCCGCCTGAAAGCGCGGTCTACACCGGTACCAAGGGCGCGATGGATGCCATCACCGGTGTGCTCTCGCGTGAACTCGGCCCGCGCGGCATCCGTGTCAATGCCGTGAACCCCGGCATGGTTGAAACCGAGGGCACCCACGCCGCCGGGGCAATAGGCTCCGATTTCCAGGCCTGGTACGAGCGTCTCACGCCGCTCGGCCGCATCGGCCAGGTGCGGGACATTGCGCCGATCGTTTCGTTCCTCGCATCGGACGAGGCCGGCTGGGTGACTGGCGAGATCATCCTGGCTTCGGGCGGCATGCGCTGAGGTGCTTATGTCACAGAACAATCCTACCCCACCTGAGCCGCGCCGCTGGGCGATGTTCGCCGTGCTGCTGGTCGGTTCCTTCCTGCCGCCGCTCGATTTCTTCATCGTCAACGTGGCGCTGCCTTCCATCCAGGGCGACCTGGGCACCTCGTCCTCGGCCGAGCAGATGGTCATTTCCTCGTATGCCGCGCTGTATGCGGTGATGCTGATTACCGGCGGGCGCCTGGGCGACCTGTTCGGCCGCAGCCGGGTGTTCTTCCTCGGACTGGTGGGATTCACCGCCGCCTCGCTGCTATGCGGCTTCGCCTGGTCACCGTGGGCCCTCATCGCCGGACGCGCCCTGCAGGGCATCACCGCCGCGATCATGGCGCCACAGGCGCTCGCCTCCATTCAGGCCATCTTCCCCGAATCCGAAAAGCCGCTGGCACTTAGCCTGTATGGCGCGGTGTTTGGCCTCGCCTCCGTCATCGGGCAGGCGCTGGGCGGTGTGCTGATTGCGCTGAACTTGTTCGGCATGGGATGGCGGGCGGTCTTCCTCGTCAACCTGCCGGTAGCCATGCTGGTGATCGTGTTCGGCATTCCTCTGCTGAAGCGGACGGGCAAGCAAGGCTTCGGCAAGCTGGATCCGGGCGGCATGGTCTTGTCGATGCTGACCCTGGCGCTGCTGATCGTGCCGCTGATCGAAGGCCGCGAGGCCGGATGGCCGTGGTGGTCATGGCTGTCGCTGGCCGCTGTGCCCCTGCTGGCCAGGTACTTCTGGCGGTACGAAACCCGGCTCGCGCAGGCCGGCGGGGCGCCCCTGCTCAATCCAGCGGCCCTGCGCGCGCCGGGACTGGGCCGCGCCCTGCTGATCGCCCTCTCCTTCTACTCGATCGGTTCCTTCTTCCTGCTGTTCTCCGTCTACTTGCAGAACGCCCTGCACGTCAGCGCCCTGAATGCGGGCCTGGTGTTCCTGCCTTTCGGCGCAGGCTTCCTGCTGGGCCCCTTGGCCACACCGTCTTTCCGGCGGCGCCTCGGCGAGTGGGTCAACCCGGTTGGCATGGGACTGGAAACCGCCGGTTTCCTCGGCCTGGCATGGCTCATCGCCGCGACGCCGGACAGCACGGCGCCGGCATCCGCGCCGCTTGCCTGCCTGCTGTTCTTCATCGGCTTCGGACAGGGACTCGGCTTGCCAACGCTGATGAAAATGATCACGGGCCGCGTGGCGCCAGCCTACTCCGGCATGATCGCCGGCATCGCCAGCTCGACCCTGCAGGTAAGCACCGCGCTCAGCGTGGCACTGATCGGCGGGATCTTCTATACCGTCCTCGGCGGACGGAATGACCCGACGGCGATCTCGCACGCCTTCGTCGTCGCGGCGCTGTGCATCGCCTTCTGTCTCAGCGTAGGCGTGGTGCTGGGCATGACGCTCGCCCGCCGCGCCGCCGCTGCGTCCATCCAAGGCCGGGTTTCCGGCGCTTGATCCACTACTTTTTCACAACCGGAGTCACACCAAATGAGTGCAAGCAACGAGCAAGTTACCCTCTACGTCTATTACCAGGGCACGCCCGAAACCCGCTTCGACCGCGATTACTACACCAATCACCACCTGCCGCTGTGCATGGAAGCCTGGCAGCAGTATGGCCTGCTCAGTTGCAGGGCCTTCTATCCTTCGATTGATGAGGAAGGTACGATCGCCATCTGCGAGAGCGTCTATCGCGACGAAGCGGCCGCCGAAGCCGCATTCAGTTCGCCGGAACTGGCAAAGGTGATGGAGGATGTCGCACGCTACACCGACGCCACGCCGATGCGCATGCGTGGCCTGCCAGCCGCGCTCTGACAGACCACACGGCGGGCGCGGCTCAGGCTCATGGGCCGGCGGCTTTACTTAAAGGTCAGGAACGGCACGCCCTGGAGCATGCCGTTCCTCAGCCGGTCTCCCCGCCTGGCTACACCGTGGGAACAGTGCCGCCGTCGATGCGATACTCCGCTCCCGCGATCGAAGCGGATCGCGAAGACGCCAGGAAGGCAATCAAATCGGCCACCTCCTGCGGCTTGGCGGGCCGGCCGACTGGAATTCCGCCAAGCCAATCCATGACGATTTTCTTGCCGCCCTCGTAGTCCGTTCCGGCCTCCGCCCCCATCCGCTCTGCAAACGCTACGGAGGCTTCGGTCTCGATCCATCCCGGCGCGACACTCAGCACACGAACTCCCTTTGGCGTGACCTCTCTTGCCAGCGATTTGCTGTAGGTAGTGAGGGCGCCCTTGGCCGCCGCATAGGCGGTCGTGGACTCGGGCAGCGGCAGCACGCGCTGGATGGAGCTGACGTGGATGACGACTCCCGAACCTTGCGCCAGCATGCCCGGCAGCAGCGCACGATCCAGCCGTACGGCAGGCATCAGGTTCAGGTTCAGCTCAGCGAACCAATGCTCATCGCTGATCGCAGCGAAACCGCCGCCGGGAGTCTTTGAGCCGCCGAGCACGTTGACCAGGATGTCGACGCCGCCCCAATCCTGCAGGACGGTCTGGGCAAGATGGCTCGTGCCTTCCGGCGTCGACAGGTCGGCAGCTACGTAGGTAACTCCTGCCACCGGCTGCGCCGGCACAGTGCGTGCGGATGTCATGACCCGGGCGCCGGCCTCCGCAAGGGTTTTCACGACTGCGGCGCCAAGACCCAGCGTGCCGCCGGTGACTACAGCCCGCAGGCCATTCAGATGAAGGTCGAAGCTCATACCGAAATCTCCATGGAGGCGATCAGTCCGCCGTCAAGCCGGAAGCGGAGGGTCATGTCAAGCGGGCTTCCCTTGAAGGTGCCCACCGTGTGCACGCGGACGATATGGAACCCGCCGTCGCGCTCCAGCGCAAAGGGCGTCATCGTGTACGTGTATTTGGCGTTGGCCTTCTCCTTCCAGGCCCTGATTTCGTCAGTCCCGGTGTGCACCTGGCCGACATCGTTCACAACGGCTTGCGCGGTGAAGCACCGCGCAACGGCTTCAGGGGTCTGCTGATCGGCCACAAAATAGGCCGATATCGGCTCGGGCAGGTGTAACGCGGCTTGTGTGCTCATAACTTTGGCTCCTTGTGGTGAATATGAGCGTAAGGATGCGCCAGCGCGGCCCATTAGTGAATGCTCTAGAATTTGAATGTATTATTTAGAAAATAGTTCATAATCTGTGTGACACTGAACGAAGGGGACGGTACCTGATGCGTGGATCTGATTTTGCGGAGTTGAAGGCTTTCGTCGCCGTCGTGGAGCGCCAGAGCTTTGCCCGCGCGGCAGAGCATCTGGGCCTCTCGCCGTCGGCACTCAGCCAGACCATCCGGCAGCTCGAAGAACGCATCGGCGCGCGTCTTCTGAACCGCACTACGCGAAGCGTTGCGCCCTCGGCGAGCGGCGAACGGCTTTACAGCCGCGTGGCGCCCTTGTTTCGGGAGATGGATGTTGCTGTCGCAGAGGCCAGCGAGGCGACAGGGCAGATAAGCGGCACGCTGCGCATCAACACGCTGGGCATCGCAGCGCGGACCATCATTGCACCCCGGCTGGCACGCTTCCATCAGGCATACCCTGACGTGGTGCTCGACATCGTGGTTGACGACGCGCTGGCCGATATCGTCGTTGGCCGTTTCGATGCTGGCATCCGCGTGGGCAACCGGCTGGAAAAGGACATGGTTGCCATCCGCCTCACGCCAGACCTGGACATGGTGGCCTTCGCATCTCCGGGCTACCTGGCGCGTTGCGGCACACCGAAGACACCAGCAGATTTGCACCGCCACGCCTGCATCAACTGGCGGCTCCAGATGGATGGCCGGCACTACCGCTGGGAGTTCGAGAAAAAGGGCCAACGGCTCGAAGTGGCGGTGAACGGACCCATCGTCACCAACCACGCTGACATAGGCATTGCCGCAGCGCTGAATGGGCTCGGCATTGCCTATCACTTTGAGCGGGATGCCGTAGGAGAGCTGCTGGCTCAGGGCCGGCTGGTTCAGGTGCTCGCGGACTGGTCGATTTCGCGCCCGGGACTGTTCCTCTACTACCCGAGCAGGCAGCATCGCCCCGCCCTCCTTGGTGCATTCATCGACTGCCTGCTGGATCGAAAACCGTTCGACCGACGCTGAGCTCCAGCGAACTGATCTGTTAGATAGTATGTGAACGCGTTGGCCGATACTAACGCGCTGCGGGGCATCAAGCTCGAACGCTTCTGGCGCCCCCAGCGACTGCGCCATCCTCCCCGCCTATGCCGTGCTGCCGCTGGACGACTTCGCTCGGCGCATAACCAAACTGTGCCTTGAAGGCGCGGCTGAACGCCGCGTCCGACGCGTAACCGACACGCTCCGCTACCTGGGTGATCCGCAGGGCGCCGCCGGCCAGCATGTCAGCAGCCAACGTCAGCTTCAGGCGTTTGACATACTGCAGGGGCGCTTCGCCCACGCGCGCCGTGAAGCGCTCTGCAAAAATCGTCCGCGACATCGTCGCCAGCGACGCCAGCTGCCGAACCGTCCACGGTGCAAACGGCGCGGCGTGGATCGCATTGAGCGCGCGCCCGATGCGCTCATCGCCGATGGCGCCAATCCAACTGTTGGGATGGGCCTGACTGGCCGCCCAGGTACGTAGTGTGCGGATCACCAGCAAGTCGATCAAGCGCGAAATCATCAGCGAGGATCCAGGCTCTACTTCATGCGACTCCTTTACCAGGAAATGCGTCAGCGCATTCAGCCAGTCAGGCGGCTTGCCGGGGCCGGCCTGCAGATGAACCACTAGCGGCAGCGCCGCCATGATGGCCGCCAACGATCCGCCCTCGAAATGGAACAGGCCGCCGACCACACTAGCGGCCGCGCCATCCCCGCCATAGTCGAGTACCGACCTGTCGCGGTCGAAGTGCGCACCGATCACCTGGCCGATGGGCACCGGTGGCGTGGCCAAGTCATCGCCAACTACGTGGCCAGTGCCGTGCGGCAGCAACACCATGTCGCCGCAGCCAAGGCGCACCGGCGCCGCGCCCAACGGCGTGAGCCAGGCGCTGCCGCTGGAGATGAAGTAGAAATGGGCCGGCCCTGCGGGGAAAGCGATGCTCCATGGCCCCCGTAGCTGCGCCGAATACACCAGTTCCCCACGCAGGCGGATCAAGGTCAGCACCTGCGACAACACATCCGCCCGAGTCGCCGCCATGCCATAGTCCTGCGCATTTCCGGACGATCGATCATGAGACACGGGGACTTCGCTATGGCTGTTCATACCTGGCGATCCTATCATTTGTCCTGTGGTTCCAATTTAATTTCCCTCTCAAAGGAGTATCTCATGAAAGCACTGAACAAACTTGCATTGATCACCACCGCGCTGATCGGCGGCCAAGCGATGGCTGCAGAAAAGCCGGCCATCGCCTTGGTGCACGGCGCCTTCGAAGACAGCCACGTGTGGGACGCCGTCAGCAGCAAGCTGCAGGCCGACGGCTACCGCGTTATCAACGTCAACCTGCCGGGCCGCCCCAGCGCGCCGCTTGCCTCCAATCTGGTCACCAGCGAACTGTACCGCGACACCGTGTTAAGCGCGATCGGCGCCGAGAAACAACCAGTGGTCTTGGTCGGCCACAGTTTCGGCGGCATTGCGGTATCGGCGGTGGCAGAGGCCGCGCCGGCCAAGGTGCGCACCGCCGTCTACGTGGCGGCCTACCTGCCGCAGAACGGCGAGTCGATGCTGTCACTTGCCAAGCAGGACCGTGACAGCAAGGCTGGCCCCGCGCTGCATATCGACGAGGCAAAGGGCTTGGTTTCGGTCGATTATGCGGCCCGTGCCGACCTGTTCGCCAATGGCGCGCCCGCCGGGCTGCGCAAGATGCTGCCGGACCTGATCATCGATGAACCTCTGGCGCCAATCGTCACGCCTCTGGCGCTGAGTGCCGCGAGCTTCGGCCAGGTCGACAAGGTGTATATCCACACCGCACGCGATCAGGTGGTCAGCCCATACTTGCAGCAAAAGATGGTAGCGGCCACGCCAGTGCGGCTGCAGTTGACGCTCGATACCGGCCACACGCCTTTCCTGACCGATGTTGCCGGGCTGACCAACGCAATTGAACAGGCTGCCAAATAAGCGGTGTGATGCACGGGACTACGGCCGCAGCAGGTAAAGCTTCTGCTCGCGGTAGTCCCACACAGTTTTGAACTGGCGCAGGAAGGCATAACCCAGTACCAGCACTGCCGGATCGGTCAGCCCGGTTGGAACGGCGGCGGGAAAACCGCTGGTCAGCACGAAGATTTCCTTCAAATCCGGCATAGCGGTGGCGCCGATCCTCAGCCCGGAAAGATCATATCTGCCGTCTTTTCCGGATGGTTTCAGCACGCCGCTGGCGAGCAGCCGATCCATACTCTGCTGGTCGATACATAACATGCCGTAAGCCCCGGTATCAAAGGCGGCGGCAACAGGCAGATCACCCACGCGGCCTGCCATCACCGGGATATGGGGAAGCTTGCGCAGGCCGAACGGCAGCGCCGCCACCAGTTCCTCGCCCGCCAGCGCGTCGGCGGAGGCGCTGCGGTAGAAGGTGGCCTTTTGCTGACGGTAATCCATCTTCAGCGTCGATGGATTCCACAGATTGAAGCCGATCCAGCCAAGAAAGTCGGGAGTGATGCGTTCGAGCTGAGTGGCATCCTGCGTTTGCACGGTGGTGACCTGGGGGAAATCGAGTCCCCCCACATGAACCTGCCGAACCACTGGCGCGCGCCGGATGGCAAATTTTTGGCCACTGCCGAATTGCCCGTCACCGGTTGACGTGGTGTCAAGCGGGACGCGATGGTCGTTAATCGCCAGCGCGATTTCCAGCCCAGTATCCAGCATCCATTTCCCGCGCACGCCTTCCACGCTGCCTTCGACGAAGGGATACTCCCGCACCATTACGAAAGGCAGGGTGACAATCTCAGCTCGCAAGCGGAACTCGGGAGCTTGCTCGGATTTCGCCAACCCCTCGGTGCTGGCAATGGCGGACAGGCTGAAGATTCCCAGCGCCCATGCGGTGACCCATGCCTGGGCACGTTGCGCCGTGGCCGATTTTTTCATCTTGCTCCCTTGGCTAAAGTGAGCCACCATCATACTCTTCGGCCATTTTTTACTCATCTATACAAAGAGGGGCGCGACAGGTCGCGCAGCGCGGCTGCCCATCTCACGCTGGGTTGCCACCAATGCAGTCAAACGCATTTTCAGTATCCCAACTAGAAAGCGCCCGATTGGGATAGGTATGCGCTAGCTCCTCCAAGTTGACACTTTGACGCTTGAGCGAGAAATCGTTAGGGACTTCATGCATCTCATAAAAGCTAATCTTGACCTCACGTTCGGCAAGCGAACATATGACCGCATGCTTCACAGTGTCCGGGCAGCGAATACCAAACGTAATATCGGTTAGTTCAAACGGCGACTCAGCCAGCCCCCTCGGCCCTAGGTGGCGCCACTCCTTTTCGTACTTCCAGTCCTTCGCCTTTCGCAAAAACACTGCGGCATTAATTTCACTACGTGCCGCGACATCGCCGTCGAGCATTGCTGCGATTCTGCTTGTTGCGATCAATCTCGACCCGCCGTAGTCAACCCTATACAGCTGGGATCTTGCTCGTTCTGGAATGCTATAACCAACGCAGAGTCCCCTATGTTCATCGCCATAGTGACTCCACATAAGGGGGCAGGAAAAGCGCCGAGCGAGCGAGAAGACACCACTGCCGTACTGGCCCATCAGCTCTGTGCGTATGTGTCGAGTTAGGATCTCCCGGTGCGCGTCATCCGCAGGCGCACCATAGCCCGGATCACTCGCGTAATACTCGGCTTGGTCAAGGAGTTGCTGTGCGCGCCTTACAGAGTGCTTCTCAATATGCTCAAGCGTCTTGGGGCCTCGATATTTAATCGTTCTAGCAGCCCCTTCCATTTCTTCCTTTACACGCTGCTGCACCATGCGCCGAAGAATCTCTCTGAGCTCGTGAATCGTGGAATCCGACTGCACACAAGGCTTCGTGTCTAAGGGATCGTTAAATGATGTCGGATCAGCGTAAAACACTGCATCTGATAACAGCAATTCTATTGTCCTCGCAGAAAAGCCCCGGTACTTATAAAGACGCTTAGGAGCAAGCTCAATCCCCTGATCCACGTCGTTCGGTATGTTCATCGATATTTCCGTCTCCGATTTTCAAATGCAGGCTTCGTTCCTTCAAGAATATCCACAGCAGCGCGATTCAGCGCCAACTCTTCGATCCCACCCGATGTGTATTCGATTTGGTTGGTACCGTCCCTCCGCATCGTGCACACGATGACTTGCTCGGCGTCGCAGGCGACCGCAAGGTTGGCGTTATGCGTGACCATAATTACTTGGCGATGTTGCTTAGCCCTAGTTAGGACGTTGACCAGAAGTTTGTAGACCGTCTCGTTATCCAAATTTTCCTCTGGCTGGTCCAGGATAATTGGGATTCGTTCACGGTCTACAAGTAGATAGAATATTAGAAGTAGTGCGCCGCGTTGACCTGGAGATAGCCGTTCAAGCTCCACGTTGTCGAGGTTCAGACCGTAACTCAAATCGGCGTATGAAAGTCCGAAAAGGAAATCCATAAGCTCTGAGGGTGTGCGATTGGACTTCACGAGCGATGTCAGGGCAACAGGCTTCCCTGTATTGGTCGTCGTTAGTTTCAAGTGCGCTGCGTCAAGGAAGGCCCGCAATCCCTCTTCCGTCTCAAGGTCATATGTTGCGATCAATGTCTGGGCCACTGCCCGCGATTCCTCAATGCCAGCGAAAGAGCCGACACTCTGCTTCACAAAGTCGAACAGCCGAACTACAAACGGGTCAAACGAAAACTTCACCGAGAAATTTACCCCGAGTGCGTCTTTGATTTGAGGCTCTTCATCGATAAGCTTCTGCACAGAACTGAACATCTGTCGCAGCAACTCCGCCCGCTGCTTGAGACACCTTAGAATTTCTATCGAAATAAGGGTACGCTGCTCAACCAACTTATTGAGCTCTTGGCGTTGTGTCCCCAGTGCTCGAAGCTGGGCCCACAGGCCGGCAAACGATTCCGGCAATTCAGGATTCCCGACAGCGGCCTTCCACTCTTGCTCCCAATCTTTAAGCCGCTCGATTGACTCTTGATGGAGCTTCATCGGCTCATTCATTTTCGTCTGCTCCGCAGCTCTCATTCCGCGGAGGTTGGAAAGTCTCGCCGTTAAGGAATCCTCTCTGGTTTCGTCCAGCTTGGCACGAGCGGCCTCTAACGCCTGTGTCGCGGCTGTACGCAAGCCGTCAACTTTGCTTAAGTCAGTTGCAAACGTGATGATTTCGTCGACCTCGAGCTGAAGGGTCGAGAGTTTTGGATCAAGCTCCAATCTCTCTTCCTTGACATACTTCTCGACTCGAGCAATGTGTTCCTTCACATCGTCGATAATTCGGATGGTACCTTTGTCAGATTCGGATTGGTTCCGTACGCTCTCGATTTGAGCATTTACGTCATCGATAAGTGCATTCAATTCTTCGATTCGTTTCGCTGCTCCGGCAGTCACTTCGTCGTTTTCCGAAGGAGCGGCTAGAACAACCGGAACGTTGGCTTTGAGAGCCCTCAGTCGCACCAGGGCGAGGCGAACAGATTGTCGTAAGGACTGTTGAGCGTCAGGAGTGACCTCCGCTGTTAAGCTGAGAATCCTCGAGTTAACGCCAGTAAGTCTGCTGCGATGGGTCGCAATCTCTCGTTCAATGCTGGCGCTTCGCCTATCGATGATGTCGTCAAGGGTGTATGCGCCGTCCCGCTCATCATGAGGTATGTGGGAGTAGATGACTTGTTTCAGTTCCTCTTGAAGAAGCTTATCATCACCGGCTACGTGATCATTGCAAAGCTCCTCAAAGTATCTCTGAGGAAGATACTTAACCCTCTGCACGGAAGAAGGCGAACGGCTACTAGAAAGTAACCGCCACTCGGCGGCTTTCGCATCTTGGTTCCACTTCAGCATCGCCTCAAACGAGCTCGCCTTGTCATCTTTCTTCAAGCGAAACCGATGCTCAGAGAGGAACGAGAAGTAGTTGGAATTCAGCGTGTCGCCAAGTAGGCCAAGAACGTCAGCTAGCGCGCTCTTTCCACTTCCTTTTTTGCCGATGAGCGCGACCAAGTCCTGATTAAATTCCAAATTTGTTCCGTCGAGCCAGGCGCCAATCTCCGGAGCGCCAGCGCGCTTCCTAACATGAATGGATTCAATAAATAGCTGTGGATTCCTCGCAACAAAATCTAACTTCGGAGGCGTTGGCCCAGTAAATGATCGATTAGCGGGCTCTTTGCAAGCTTGAAGAAGACCAGAAAAATTTGGTGATGCCTTGATCCAGGTCGCTCGTCCGCCGGGAAAACTTCCATAATCAGTAATCTTATGCGCATCGCTGCCACGAACCGCTAGTTTTGGATGCTTTATCGCCTCTTGAAACTCCGAGAAGTACTCTTGGTTTTCGTTGGTCTGAATGCCAGCGAACGCGTCACGTGTTCCTTGGTTGCCGACCTCGAAGATTGCCTCCATTGCTAGAAGCTCATTCGGAAACGAGTGATGTTCTCGAAACTTAATCTTCTTGACCCCATCATTCGTATCAAACGGTACAAACAAAATTGCCTCGTCACTGCCAAACTGCTTCAGAGCTGCCTTTACAGAGTCGGTGCTTACCTCAACGGTCTTACTGGCTGCGATTAGTGCAACGGCCTTGTCAGACATAACGGTAGCTTTTGAGGTACCGAGCTGGGCGAGTCTCTTATCGGTGAGGTGTTCACGAGCCCATTCAATGAGATAGTCGTCGTTCAACGGCTTATCTGTGATGCTTAAGTGAAGCTGTGATTTGAATGCCTGCAGCTTTTCGTCTGACAAGCCTTCATTGAGTATCACATGCATATTTAGGCGGAAGTCCCCTGGCGACACCATCCGAAGCTCGATGCCAGGGAGTATTGTGGCATCGCATTTGATTGCGCCGGGTTGTTTCAAGTAGTCGCGAAGTGCGATGACGCCGTCGAACGTCCAATAGTCCATAACCGCAACTACAGCACAATTAGATGCGTTTATGCCTTTAACTACCTGCTCAAGCAGCGCGGTACGCTCCTCAACCGAACTGATGTCACGCAACCGCTTGCCACCCGACCATTCGTATGACGCGGGCGTGTGAATATGAAGGTCCCATCTATTCCAAAGTGCACCTCTACCCATCTCAACCTCGCGCCAGAATTGATTTCTTATGGTCGCATTGTTAAGTCTTCTTGGCAACAAACCTTAATCGTCGCCTCCTCACGCCCGACGCAGTACAGCAACATTTAAAAGGCTCTAATATCAAACCGAGTTAACACAGTTAAAAACAGGAGCCTTTCTAGGCTTTTCGCTACAAGCCAATAGATTCGTCGGAATATCGATGAGCGAGCTAAGACCCGTTAACCCTGAGAACTCAATGAATGAGTAAGTGGCGAGTTGTGCTGGCGTTGCCATATGCTTCTGCGACAGCGCAAGGGAAGCGAAATTGTGGAGGCTAAGGCCGAAATCGTACCGGTATAGATGACATTGCACGCCGTAAGACGCTTTTGAAATCAAAGCCTTAGGGACACGTTATCGGATTGCTACACGACCGGGTCCAGGACAAGCTAACGATGCGGACGATCGTTATAGATGGTGCATACGCCGCGCGCCCACGGCGCGCGGTGCTGCCGCGCCGCGGCAGCAAATGGGCGATTCGAAGAGCCCGGGCCCGGTAGGGCCCGGTCTTCGAATCCCACCGACTCCGTCCGGAACAAAAAAAATGGGCTCCCGCAGGGGAGCCCATTTTTTCTGTTCCTGGCGGAGACGGTGGGATTCGAACCCACGATACAGGTTTTGCCCGTATGCTTCCTTAGCAGGGAAGTGCCTTCGGCCACTCGGCCACGTCTCCTAGCTGATTGCTCAACTATTGCCCTTCTCTCTCACGTTTCCGTGCCAGATCAGGACGACCGCCATAGTAATTGCCCGAACCACTTTGGTCAAGGAAATCGGCGGTTTTTTTCTGAAATATTTATTCTTTTTCCAACTCGAACGCCTTGTGCAGCGCGCGCACCGCCAGCTCCATGTATTTCTCGTCAATCAGCACGGAAATCTTGATCTCGCTGGTGGAGATCATCATGATGTTGATGGTCTCTTCCGCCAGCGTCTGGAACATCTTGGAGGCCACGCCTACGTGCGAGCGCATGCCCACGCCCACCACCGAGATCTTGGACACCTTGGCGTCGCCAATCAGGCTGGAGAAGCCAATTGCTTCCTTCTGCGCGTTCAGCGCTTCAATCGCCTTGTTGTAGTCGTTGCGCGAAACGGTGAAGGTGAAGTCGGTTTTGCCATCCACGCTCTGGTTCTGGATGATCATGTCCACTTCAATGTTGGCGTCGGCCACCGGGCCCAGGATGTGATACGCCACGCCCGGACGGTCCGGCACGCCCATCACGGAGATTTTGGCTTCGTCACGGTTGAAGGCGATGCCGGAGATGACTGCTTGTTCCATATTGGTGTCTTCCTCAAACGAAATCAGGGTGCCCGAGTTGGCTTCTTCGGCCAGATCCATCAGCGGATCGGTCAGCGAGGACAGCACGCGGGTCGGTACGCGGTAGTTGCCGGCAAATTCCACGGAGCGGGTTTGCAGCACTTTGGAACCGAGCGAGGCCAGTTCCAGCATTTCTTCAAACGTAATCGCCTTCAGGCGGCGCGCTTCGGATACCACGCGCGGGTCGGTGGTGTACACGCCGTCCACGTCGGTGTAGATCAGGCATTCGTCGGCCTTCAGCGCAGCGGCAATCGCCACGGCGGAAGTGTCGGAACCGCCGCGGCCCAGCGTGGCGATGTTGTCGTTGTCATCCACGCCCTGGAAGCCGGTAATGACGACGATCTTGTTCTCTTCCAGGTCTTTGCGCACGCGCGCGTCATCAATCGACTGGATGCGCGCCTTGGTGAAGGCGGAGTCGGTTTTAATGCCAACCTGCCAGCCGGCGTAGGACACGGCCTGTTTGCCAATCGCCTGCAGCGCCATCGACAGCAGGCCCACGGACACTTGTTCGCCGGTGGAGGCGATCATGTCCAGCTCGCGCGGGTCGGGCGGGTTCTGGATTTCCTTGGCCAGGGCGATCAGGCGGTTGGTTTCGCCGGACATGGCCGAAGGCACGACCACAATCTGATGTCCCGCATCGTGCCACTTGGCAACACGGCGCGCGACGTTCTTGATGCGTTCCGGCGATCCCATCGACGTGCCGCCGTACTTGTGAACGATTAAAGCCATAACTTGAATTCGGTTGAAGGTAAAGGGAGCCCTTTACTCTACATGCTGCGGTGCAAAACGACAAGTCAATAAAGTTATGACTATATACAGACTTAGCATATGCACATATCAAATTGCCGGGGTAACTGATCTTTATTCGGCCTGCCAGCGAAAAACGATACGATCGCCGGTACCTAAGGTCATTTTATGGCAGTCCATGCCGATACCGGCAGCGAACAAAACTTGCCCCGGAATGCTGACCACGGGGCTGCGTTCGCGCTCCCAGGCCGGCACGCCAAGCGCCTGGTAGTGGTGCTTGAGGTTGCGGGTGGGACGGTTATGGGCGGGCTTGAGGCGTTCGCCGCCGCGGCGGAATTCGATGGTGAGCAGCTGGTCCCGCAACCAGGCGGGGTCGAGGCCCTCTTCCGCCTTGTCAAAATGCAGGGTGCCGCCGTAGGCCGGGAACGGCATGCTGGCTTCACCGGACCAGCGGAAGTGCTGGCCTGGCTTGTCGTCGAACTGGTCTTCGCGCGTGCCTTCCAGCTCGCGCAGCTTGGGCGCCAGGTGCAGGCGGCCGCGGTGGCGGCGCACTTCGCAGTCGGGGTGGCTTACCTTCAGGTTGGCGTCTTCGCGGGCCGTGAGGGCCTGGTCCTGCATCTCGGCCAGCCAGGCGGCGGATGGAATGCGGATCTGGCGTACCGCGAACCAGTGCCGCAGCACGTTGGCGCGGCGGTCCTTGCTGAGGGCGGCAAGCGCTGTCAGGTCGATGCTGTCGCCCTGCAGGATGGCTTGCAGGTCCGCTTCGGCCAGTTCGGTCAGCAGGCGCTGGGCGGATTGGGCGTGGCTTGCGCTGCGGGCGAAGCGTTCCTGGAAGCCGGGAAAGGATGCGGCCAGCAGCGGCATCACGCCGTGGCGCAGGGCGTTGCGGGCGTAACGCGGGTCGCTGTTGGATTCGTCTTCGATGTGGGCGATGGCGTGTTCACGCACGTATGCTTCGAGCTGGGCGCGCGAGGCTTGCAGCAGCGGACGGGCCAGCAGCAGGGTTTCGTTCTGCAGCAGCTCGGGGGCGTGGTTGAAGGCGTCCATGCCGGAGAGGCCTGCGGGGCCGGCGCCGCGCAGCAGCTGGAGCAGCACGGTTTCAGCCTGGTCGTCCTGGTGGTGGGCGGTGAGCAGCAGGCTGACGCCATGCTCCTTGCACAGGCTGCCCAAGGCGGCGTAGCGGGCTTTGCGGGCGGAGGCTTCGGTGCCTTTGCCGTCGGCTTGCAGGCTTACCTTGCGCGCGGCGTAGCTGATGCCGAGGCGCGCGCATTCGGCGGCGCAGTGGGCTTGCCAGGCGTCGGCGTTGGGGCTCAGGCCGTGGTGGATGTGGAAGGCATGCGGGTTGTGCTTGCCGCTGGCGTGCAGGGCGTGCAGCAGGGCTGAGGAGTCGAGGCCGCCGCTGTAGGCGATGGCGATGCCCTGCTCTGCTACACCAGCGGGCAAGGCTGCCAGGGACTGGTTCAGCAGATCAGTCAGCGGGATTGACTTCATGGCAGGCGCGTCGTCCCCGCGCAGGCGGGGACCCAGGAGAGATAATCGAAGACAGACCCTGGATAAAAATAATCAGGGTCTGTCCCCAATTTATTCTTGCGGGGTGGTTTCTTTGAATTTGCCGTAGCTCATCAGCTTTTCGTGGCGGGCTTCGAGCAGGTCTTTGGTTTTCATGCCCTGGAACTGGCGCAGGCTGTCGGCCAGCGCACGTTTCAACATCGTCGCCATCGCTTTCGGGTCGCGGTGGGCGCCGCCCAGCGGTTCGTTGACGATTTTGTCGATCAGGCCGATGGCTTTCAGGCGGTGCGCCGTCAGGCCCAGTGCTTCGGCGGCGTCGGCCGCACGTTCGGCGGTCTTCCACAGGATGGAGGCGCAGCCTTCAGGGGAAATCACGGAGTACGTGGCGTATTGCAGCATCAGCACGGCGTCGCCCACGGCAATCGCCAGCGCGCCGCCGGAGCCGCCTTCGCCGATGATGGTCGCAATCAGCGGCACTTTCAGCTCGGCCATCACGTACAGGTTGTGGCCGATGGCTTCGGACTGGCCGCGCTCTTCGGCGTCAATGCCGGGGAAGGCGCCGGGCGTGTCCACGAAGGTGAAGATCGGCAGGTTGAATTTTTCGGCCAGCTTCATCAGGCGCATGGCCTTGCGGTAGCCTTCCGGCTTCGGCATGCCGAAGTTGCGCATGGCGCGTTCTTTGGTGTCGCGGCCTTTCTGGTGGCCGATCACCATGCAGGGCTGGCCGTTGAAACGGGCCAGGCCGCCCACGATGGACTGGTCGTCCGCATAGGTGCGGTCGCCGTGCAGTTCGTGGAAGTCGGTGAAGATTTCGTTCACATAGTCCATGGTGTATGGACGCTGCGGGTGGCGGGCGATCTGGGCCACCTGCCAGGGCGTGAGCTTGGCGTAGATATCTTTGGTCAGCTGCTGGCTTTTCTTGGCCAGGCGGTCGATCTCTTCCGAGATGTCGACGGCGGAATCGTCCTGCACGAAGCGCAGTTCTTCAATCTTGGAATCCAGCTCTGCAATTGGCTGCTCAAAATTGAGGAAAGTGGTTTTTGTCATTGTACCTCCGAGAGTATGACGCTCCCGTCTGCCCCGCTTATGGCTGGGCTGCGGGAGGTCGAATTTTCGCTATTCTACCGGAACCGGGTCCAGACTACGCCATAAATACCAGGTGGCCACCGTACGATACGGTTCCCAGTTGGCCGACACTTCGCGCGCATCGCTGCGGGAAACGGGCTCGCCCGAGAAGTAGTTGTGGCTGATGCCTGCGATCAGGCGCTGGTCGTCCAGCGGCAGCACGTTCGGCCGCAGCAGGTTGAAAATCAGGAACATTTCGGCCGTCCAGCGGGTGATGCCGCGAATCTGCACCAGTTCCGCAATCACGGCCTCGTCGTCCATCGAGTGCCACTGGGTGGCGTGGACCTTTTTTGCCTTGAAATTGTCGGCCAGGTCCAGGATGTATTCGGTCTTGCGTTTGGAGAGGCCGCAGGCGGCCAGCTCCCCTGCCCCGGCTTTCAGCACGGCGGCAGGCGCGAATTTGGGACAGCACTCCAGCAGCTTCTGCCAGGCCACATTCGCGGCCTTGGGCGTTACCTGCTGGTTGACGATGGAACGCGCCAGGGTGGTGAACGGGTCGTCGTGGCCCACCAGGTGCAGGTCGCCGAACTTGGGAATCAGCTTGCTCATGATGCGGTCGCGCTTCATGAGCTCGCTTTTGGCGTCTTCCCAGTACGGTGGCACTGCCACGCTGTTGTCCCTCGATTGAACCATTATGCGCGGCGCCAGTTGGTGGTGCCGTCAGGCTTGTCTTCCAGGACGATGCCGGCCGCCAGCAGGTCGGCGCGGATCTTGTCGGATTTGGCGAAGTCGCGCGCCTTTTTGGCGGCGGCGCGGTCGGCAATCGCCGCCGCAATCGCGTCTTCGCCCATGGCGTCGCCCACGGCCGCCTGCAGGAATTGCTGCGGCTCGCGTTCCAGCAGGCCCACTACTGCGGCCAGTGCTTTCAGCTGGCGCGCCAGTTCCGCCGACTTGGTCTTGTTCACTTCCGTGGCAAGGTCGAACAACACGGCGATGGCGACCGGGGTGTTGAAGTCATCGTCCATCGCTTCGGCGAAGCGTTTGGCGTGCGCTTCGTTCCAGTCCAGCGCCTTGCCGTCGCCGCTGACGCCGTCCAGCGCCGTATAGAGGCGGGTCAGCGCAATGCGGGCATCGTCCAGGTGCACGTCCGAGTAGTTCAGCGGGCTGCGGTAGTGGGCGCGCAGGATGAAGAAGCGCAGCACTTCGGCGTCGTACTGCTTCAGCACGTCGCGGATGGTGAAGAAGTTGCCCAGGGATTTGGACATCTTCTCGTTGTCCACGTTCACAAAGCCGTTGTGCACCCAGTAATTCACCATCGGATGGCCGAAGGCGCCTTCCGACTGTGCGATTTCATTTTCGTGGTGCGGAAATTCCAGGTCGCGGCCGCCGCCGTGGATGTCGAACTGCTCGCCGAGCAGCGCGCAGGACATGGCGGAGCACTCGATATGCCAGCCCGGACGGCCGGAGCCCCATTTCGAGTCCCACTTCGCTTCTTCCGGTTCGCCTTCCTTGGAGGCCTTCCACAGCACGAAGTCCAGCGGATCGCGCTTGCCGGTGTTCACGTCCACGCGCTCGCCGGCGCGCAGGTCGTCCAGCGAACGGCGCGAGAGCTTGCCGTAGCCTTCGAAATTGCGCACGGCGAAGTTCACATCTCCGTCGTCCGATTTGTAAGCCAGGCCTTTCGCTTCCAGCTGCTCGATGAGGGATAGCATCTGCGGCACATATTCGGTAGCGCGCGGCACATCGGTCGGCTGCAGGATGCCCAGGGCGCCGATGTCTTCGTCCATGTATTGCGCAAAGCGCGTGGTCAGCGAGCGGATGGTTTCACCGTTCTCCACGGCGCGCTTGATGATCTTGTCTTCGATGTCCGTGATATTGCGCACGTACTGCACGTCATAGCCCGATGCCAGCAGCCAGCGGTAGATGACGTCGAACGCCATCATCATGCGGGCGTGACCGATGTGGCAGTAGTCGTAGATCGTCATGCCACAGACGTACATGCGGACTTTGCCCGCTTCCATCGGTTTGAAGGTCTGCTTCTCGCGTGCCAGCGTGTTGTAAATCTTTAAATTACTCATCGGACTCGTATTCTGATTCTCTTCCCGTCTCCCGGCGCAAAACGGCTGCCGGGCGCCTTGCACTATGGAGTGCCGCGCCTGCGCTGCTGCTGTTTTGCCTTGGGAGTGACAGCCCCTTGGTGGAGTTCTTCTTTGATAGAATGGAACGTCGTCGCCAAGTATAGCATTGATAAAATGGCGAAAGCACTTTATGGAAAGCGGAGAAGATGATTAAAAAAAGCTTGACCTTTCTCGGCGCAATGCTTCTGAGCGGCGCCGCCCTGGCAGCCGAGATGCCGCAGGTGTCCATCAAAACCACCGAAGGCGAGATTATTCTTGAGCTGAATGACGAGAAGGCGCCCAAATCGGTGGCCAATTTCCTGGCCTATGTGAAAAGCGGCTTCTATAAGAACACCATTTTCCACCGCGTGATTGACGGCTTCATGATCCAGACCGGCGGTTACACCAAGGATTTGAAGGGCAAGCCGACGCTGAAACCGGTCAAGAGCGAGTCCCAGAACGGCCTGCGCAACGAGCCTTATACCGTGGCCATGGCGCGTACCGACAATCCGGATTCGGCCACTTCCCAGTTCTTCATCAACGTGGCCAATAACGAAGGCCTGAACTATCCGATGCCGGATGGCGTGGGCTATACCGTATTCGGCAAGGTCATCCAGGGCCAGGAAGTGGTGGACAAGATCAAGGGCGTGCTGGTGGACGATAAGCCGATGTTTGCCAATATCCCGGTCAATCCCATCACGATCAAGTCCGTTACGGTACTGAAGACGAAGATCGAAACGAAAACCGAGCCGACACAGTAAAATAGCGTTTTGTCATGGGCTGCTGTAATATCGCGGCCCTGTTTCACACAACAATACCCACAGGATTCAACATGACCACCATTACCATCACCACCAACAAAGGCAAGATCGTTGCTGAACTGGACGCGGAAAAAGCGCCGAAGACCGTCGAAAACTTCCTGCACTACATGAACGCCGGCCACTACAACAACACCATCTTCCACCGCGTTATCGATGGTTTCATGATCCAGGGCGGCGGTTTCGAGCCGGGCATGAAGCAGAAGCCTGCCGACAAGACCGTGGAAAACGAAGCCAAGAATGGCCTGAAGAACGAGCCATACACCCTGGCCATGGCCCGCACCTCGGCGCCGCACTCGGCATCGGCCCAGTTCTTCATCAACGTGAAGAACAACTCCTTCCTGGACTACCCGGGCCAGGACGGCTGGGGCTACGCAGTGTTCGGCAAAGTAACCGAAGGCACCGAAGTCATCGACGAAATCAAGAAAGTGAAAACCACCCGCAGCGGCATGTTCGCCGACGTGCCGGTGGAAGACATCATCATCGAGAAGATCGAAGCAGCTGCTTAATTTGCAGTGATTCTTTTCATCTCAGACCTGCATTTGCAGCCGGAGCGCCCGGCGATCACGGAAGCCTTCCTGCGCTTTCTTGACGAACAGGCGCTGGCTGCAAAGCAGCTCTACCTGCTCGGCGACCTGTTCGAATACTGGGCAGGCGACGACGACCTCTCCGCCCCCTTCCACCAGCAGATAGTCAGCGCCCTGCGCCGCGTGAGCGATGCCGGCGTTGAAGTATTCTGGATTGCGGGCAATCGCGACTTCCTCGCCGGTGCCGATTTTGCCACTGCGGCGGGCTTGACGCTGCTGCCCGAAACCTGGGTCATTGAGGTTGGCGGCAAGCGCATCGTGCTGTTGCATGGCGATGCGCAATGCACGGACGACGTCAAATACATGGCTTTCCGCGCGCAGGTGCGGCAGCCCGCGTGGCAGCAGCAATTCCTGGCCATGCCGCTGGAGCAGCGCAAGCAGATCATCGCGGGGCTGCGCGAAAACAGCAAGCAGGCCCACACCGAAAAATCGTACGAGATCATGGACGTTACGCCCGCGGCCATTGCCGAAGTCTTCGAGCAAACCGGCGCCACGATCATGATCCACGGCCACACCCACCGTCCGGCGGTGCACGACGTTGACGGCAAGCTGCGCTACGTCCTCCCCGACTGGGAGCCCGATGCAGCGCCGCCGCGCGGCGGCTGGCTCGCCCTCGCCGACGACGGCACCCTCACCCGCCACGCCCTCCCCGCCAAGCAACCCTGACACCATGGGGTCAGGCACCCAGGTGTCAATAGCTGAGCCCGCGACACCATGGGGCCAGGCCCCAACTGTCGCGAGCTCAACCACCCACTTGCTGCCGAGTCCGCGACACGAGGGGGCTGGCCCCATGGTGTCGCGGACTCAGCGGTTCCAGATTTGGGCTTCGGTCCAGCCGAGCTCGGCGAAGTCCTGCGCGCGCAGGGGTGCCTCGCCCTGGGCGAAGAATTCGTCTAGCTGGGGAGGCTTTACGGGCGTGCCGGACAGCATGTTGTGCACCTGCCCGCGGTGGTGGATCTGGTGCTGGAAGATGTGCGCCAGCAGCCGCACCCGGGTGTCGCGCTGGGGCTCTCCTTCGCGGCCGATGCTCACCACATGGTTCAGCACCTCATCGCTCAATTGCGCGCAGTAGGCAATCAGCTTGCGGTCGGATGCGGCCTGCTCGCGCCATAGCTCGGCGCAGGTGGCCATCGGTTCCGGTGGACGAAAGAAGGTTCCGTAGTCCGGATGCGGCGCTTCGCCGCGCCAGTCGCGTTTAAGGCCATCGATGTAGAACCAGTCCACCGTGAGGATGTGGTTCAGCGTGGCCTTAATGCTGGGGAAGAATCCAATGCGCGGCGCTTCGAAGTCCTCCTGGCTCAGTTCATTGCAAGCCCGCAATAACCGGTGGTTGGCCCACGCATTGTTATAGGCCTGCGTCAAAAGATGGTGGGATAAGGTGTTCATCGTTTCCGCAGCTTACTTGAATTCGAATCGCCGCGGCATATGCTGGGCCTCATGTGCACTCGCTGCGGAGGATGCCATGTTGAATGCCGACATGTTGCGCAAGGCCTTTCCTCTTTGTGCCGACGCGGAGGACTGGGCCGCCGCCCTCTTCCCCGCCATGCAGCGCTTCCGCATCACCACCAAGGGCCGCATTGCGGCCTTCCTGGCGCAGGTGGGGCATGAATCAGGCGGCTTCCAGCGCCTGGAAGAGAACCTCGTCTATCGAACGCCTTCGCGCCTGGCGGCCGTGTGGCCGCGCAGGTTCTGCGATGCGGGCATGGCCGAGCCCTTTGTCTGCAATGCGGAAGGCCTGGCCAACTTCGTCTATGCGGGCCGCATGGGGAATGGCGACGCCGCCAGCGGCGACGGCTACCGCTTTCGTGGCCGTGGACTGATCCAGCTTACCGGCCGTGAGAACTATGCGCGCGCTGCAGCGGCGCTGGGCCTTGACCTGCTGGCGCAGCCGGAGCTGCTGTCCTCGCACGGTCCTGCGGCATTGAGCGCAGCCTGGTTCTGGGATGACCGCGGCCTGAATGCGCTGGCCGATACGGGCGCATTCGACGAGATCACGCGCCGTATCAACGGCGGCGTGACCGGCCTCGCAGAGCGCCGCGAACTATTGCGGCGCGCGCGTGCCGCGCTGGAGGCTTAGCTGGAGGCGCGCGGAATGCGGCTGAAGGCCGATTCCAGGCGGCGGATCAGCGGCAGGTTCATGGTATGCGTGTGCTTGTTCCAGCGGTCCATGGTTGCCTGCAGCTCATTCTGCAGCTTGTGCGCGAGCTGGATCTCACCGGCGCCCGCCGCCCAGATGGCAAATTCCGCGCGCGCCTCAAAGCTGCCGAAGCGCTCCACCGCAGACTCGAATTCTGCGCGCGCTTCTGCATTGCGCCCGGCGGCCGCATAAGCCTGCGCGAGCAGCACACTGGTTTGCTCCGGGCGGTAGTTGCGATCGGTGCGTCGTACGTAATCGAGATGCGTTACCGCTTGCTCAGCATCGCCACTGGCCAGCAAGGCGCGCGCAGCGCCCAGGCGGATTTCAAGATCGCCGGCAAAGGCGCCTTGCAGGCAGGCTTCATACATGGACGCCGCCTCCTTCGCTTCCCCCGCTTCCAGCAAGGCTGCTGCGAGACGCATCTGGTTCTGCGCCGTCGGCGTGAACTCGAAAGCGTCGCGCGCGGCACGCAGCTCGCGCGTAGGATCGAGCGCTTTCGCGGCGCTGGCCACGGCCTTGCGCGCGCCGTGCTCCAGCCGCGAGTTCGGCAGATACACGCCGAAGAAATACACCACACTGCCCAGTAAGGGGAACGAGAACAAAATCAGCAGCCAGTACATCTGCTGGCGGCTGCGAATGGCGTGAACCGCGAAAAAGAGTGCGACCAGAACGTGCAGGCCGATGCCGAGGATGGGCATGGTGATCTCCAGGAATCAGTTGCACATATTTTAGAGCCAGCCTTGCCACGGCACAACTGACACATCGGTGCCTGACCCCATGGTGTCATACTGACACCATGGGGTCAGGCACCTGTTGTCAGCGTGGCTGGGGTTCGATGTGGATCAGCAGGCCTTGCGGTGTGGTGCGGATGGAGGTGGGGATGAACTGCACGCCGGCGTAGCGCAGCTCGTCGACGCGGAAGGTGTAGAGCGGCACGTCGCGCACCAGTTTGTTGGCCAGCACGTCGGCTACGGCGGCCACCTGCTGCTGGGTGCGCGAATCCAGTGCGTCAAGCTGGAACTGGTCGATGCGGGCGTCGTGCAGGAAGACCGCATTGCGGGCATTGTCCACCACCAGGCGGCCGGAAATCGCCAGCGCGCCTTGCCAGGACTGGCGTCCCAGGATGGGCGTCACGTCCATGCGCGCCGCCAGCTGCACGCGGTCGTTCATGCCTTCGATGGCGATGCGCGGCTGCGATAGCTGTACGTCAAATACCGCCAGCACACGCTGCTGCACCGGGAAGTGGCGGTCCAGGCCGCGCTGCAGCTTGTCCAGCGGCACGTCTACGTCGCGCGGCCCCGTGAAACTGGCGCAGCCTGCAAGGGCAGCCAGCAGCAGTATTGCGAGACAACGGGCGAGAATGGATTTCATCATGCGCTTTCCTTTGAATTGGGCGACGGCCATGCGCGGCATGCCGTAGAGTTTGGCCGATCATAAAGGAATCGCACAATGGAAGGAACACGAATCGGATGCGCGGGCTGGTCGATCCCGCGCGATGCGGCGCAAGGCTTTCCCGGCGAAGGCAGCCATCTTGAACGTTTTTCACGCGTCTTGAACGCTGCGGAGATCAATACTTCGTTCTACCGCCCGCACAAGCCGGAGACTTACCAGCGCTGGGCCGGAAGCGTGCCCGACGACTTCCGCTTTGCCGTCAAGCTGCCCCGCACCATCACGCACGACGCAAAGCTGCGCGGCGTGGATGCCCTGATCACCCAGTTCGCATCGGAAGCAGCTGGCCTGGGACCGAAGCTGGGCTGCGTACTGGTGCAACTGCCGCCGAAGCTGGAACTCGACCAGGGCGCCGCGCGCGATCTGTTCGCCGCCCTGCACGCGCATTTCGGCTGCCTGCTGGCCTGCGAGGCGCGCCACGGCTCGTGGTTCGGCGAGGCCGCCACACAGCTGCTGCGCGACGCCGGCGTCACGCGCGTGATCGCCGATCCCGCTGTCGGTGAACCCGGCCCTTATGTGGCCACCAGCGAAACCGCCTACATCCGCCTGCACGGCAGCCCGCGCATCTACTACTCCTCCTATGAAGCCGCCAGGCTGGCCCAGGTGCGCGACTATGTCGCCAGCCAGAAAGCCGCCTGGGTGATCTTCGACAATACCGCCTCCGGCGCCGCCGCCGCCAACGCCCTCGACCTCCGCAAGCTGATGAGCTGACCGCCGCCTGCGGAGACGAAGCGAAAAATTGTTTGCGTTCTGATTTTTTAGTGTTATAGTTCACTACAACACCAGTCCATCACAACACTACTGGAGAGGAGCCACGCATGTGGAATGAAAACACGCCGATTTACCGCCAGCTCAAGGAGCGGGTCATCGGCATGATGTTGGACGGCTTGCTGAAGCCGGGCGACGCCCTGCCCTCCGTACGGCAGGTAGCAGCCGATTATCAGCTCAACCCGATCACCGTCTCCAAGGCATATCAGGAGCTGGTCGATGAAACCTTGGTAGAAAAACGAAGGGGATTAGGTATGTACGTCACTGAAGGCGCTGTCGACAAACTGCTGGCATCCGAACGCGAACGCTTCCTGAGCGAGGAATGGCCGGCGATGGTGGAGCGTATCCGCCGCCTGGGGCTGAACCTGGAGCAGCTGCTGCAAGGCGCGCAAAAACCGGGGGCCGCCGTATGAGTGCCCTGATCTCCGCCAAAGGCCTGACCAAGCGCTATGGCAAGCAGGCCGCCCTCGACAGCGCCTCCTTCGACGTGCAGCCCGGCCGCATCGTGGGCCTGATCGGTCCTAACGGTTCCGGCAAGACCACCACGCTGAAGGCTATTCTCGGCCTGTGCCAGTTCGAAGGCGAGCTGTCCGTTCTGGGCATGGATCCGCGCAGCCACCGCGACGAGCTGATGCGCGATGTGTGCTTCATCGCCGACGTGGCCATCCTGCCGCGCTGGCTGAAGGTGAAGGACGCCATCGACTTCGTGGCCGGCATCCATCCGCGCTTCGACCGCGAGAAGGCGCAGCGCTATATCGAGCACACCAAGCTGTCGCCGAACATGAAGGTGAAGGCCATGTCCAAGGGCATGATCGTGCAGCTGCACCTGGCCCTGGTGATGGCGATCGACGCCAAGCTGCTGGTGCTTGACGAGCCGACCCTGGGCCTGGACATCCTGTACCGCAAGCAGTTCTACCAGAACCTGCTGGAGGACTACTTCGACGAGAACAAGACCATCGTCATCACCACGCACCAGATCGAAGAGGTGGAACACATCCTCACCGACCTGCTGTTTATCCGTGACGGCAAGATCACGCTGGCCGCGTCGATGGACGAAATCAGCGACCGCTACACGGAAGTGATGGTGAATCCGCACTCCGCCGCCGCGGCGGCAGCCCTGCAGCCGATGGCGCAGCGCACGGTGTTCGGCAAACCGGTAATGCTGTTCGACGGCGTGCCGCGCCAGCAGCTGGAAACCCTCGGCGAACTGCGCACCCCCAGCGTGGCGGACCTGTTCGTCGCGAGCATGAAAGGAACCTACGAATGAATACGATGAAATGGCTGGTCAAGCGCGAGTTCTGGGAACACAAGGGCATGCTGCTTTGGGCGCCGCTTGCGATCGGCGCGGTCATGATCCTGTTCAGCGTGATCATGATGGCCAAGGGCCACGACGTTGGCCTGCACATGGAAGGTCCGGATGGTGAATTCACTTCCACCACCGTCACCATCGCCGATGCGCAGAGCCGCAAGATGGTGGAACTGTCGGCAGTGGGCTTCCCCGCCATTGCAGCGCCGCTGTACATCAGCATGGCCTTCCTGGTGTTCTTCTACTCGCTGGGCGCACTGTATGACGAGCGCAAGGACCGCAGCCTGCTGTTCTGGAAATCGCTGCCGGTGTCGGACGCCACCACCGTGCTGTCCAAGGCCGGCATGGCGCTGATCGTGGTGCCGCTGGTGGTGCTGGCGGCCGCTTACGTGACCTCGCTGGTGATCCTGCTTGCGGTCTACGCCACACTGGCCTTCAAGGGCGCCAACCTGTTCGGCGCGCTGTTTGCCACGCCGCAGTTCTGGCTGACGCCGATCCGCATGCTGTCGCTGCTGCCGGTGTACCTGCTGTGGGCCCTGCCGACCGTGGGCTGGCTGCTGCTGGTGTCCAGCTGGGCGCGTTCCAAGGTCTTCCTGTGGGCCGTCGGCGCACCGCTGCTGGTGCTTGCGCTGCTGGCCTGGGCCGAGAAAGCCTTCGCACTGGGCGTGGACATCAAGTGGTTCGTGAAGCACGTCGTGTTCCGCATGCTGGGCAGCACCATGCCGGGCACCTGGTTCTTCGGCAGCGAAACGGCGCGCGAGGCGATGCAAACCGCCGGCCACGTCGCCCGCGAACAAGGCCCGCTGCTGATGTTCAATGAGTTCTACCTGCAGTCCTGGCAGTCCGTGCTGTCCACCGATGTGCTGGTAGGTGCTGCGGCAGGTGCGGCGATGATTGCCGGCGCCGTGTGGCTGCGCCGCTGGCGCGAAGAAGGCTGATCCACGCCGGGCGCTTGCAGGTTTTGTAAGTTTTGTCTTACATGAGCACCCGCCCGGCACCGATGTTGAGCTCTGCAAAAAATTTGCATAATGCAATCAATGCGCCGGCGGTTGCCGGCGCGCTTTGTATTTTTGATTGCCAATGCCATGAATATCGTCGACCAGCGCTACCTGTCCGGCTCCAACCGCTACTGCAGCGAACCGTGCCTGCTCAGCATCCTGGAACTGGATCATTCTCCTACCGAAGATGAACTGCACACGCTGAAGGCGGGACTGGCGCGCGCCCTGCCCGGCCTGCGCCGGGGCCGCAGCCTGATCGGGGTGATCGGCGACGATGCGGACGACCGCTCCACCAGCCTGCGCCTCGCGCGCCTGATCCAGAGTGTCGCAATCGAACTGCACCGCCTGACGGGCGATGACGTGATGGTGGGCTTCGTGGGCCGCGTGCCGCGCGCAGACAAGCGCTATCGCCTTATCCTGCCCTTCCGCAGCGGCGAAGTGGCGAATGCGGCGCTGGCGCTTTCGCTGGACCTGGTCAGCGCCATCCTGGCGGGACAGGAGCTCGACCTGCAGGCCGGCATCGGCCAGCTGGAGGCAATTGCGTCGCGCAGCAAGCCGCGCGCGACGAATGACGCTGTCGCCAGCGACGCTATTCGAATTGCCGCCTGAATTGCTCGAACTGGGCTGACAGCGCCGCGAATTCCTCGCGCAGCTGCTGCACTTCCTGCTCCAGCTGCGCCACCCTGTCGTTGCGGCCCGCGCCACCGGATGGCGCCGCGCTCACATAGCCCGCTTCCTCCTGCGCCAGCACTTCCTCCCCGCTCAGCAAATGGCCGTAACGCGGTTCGCGCGTGCCGGGCGCCTGCGCCAGCTTCGCCACCAGCGGCGGGTATTTATCGATCAGGAACTGCAGGCCCGCTTCCACTTCCGCCACCGACTTGAATTCGTGCATGCGTCCGGTGCGGGTACGGATCTCGCCCGCCGTCTGCAGGCCGCGCAGCATCAGGATGGTGAGAATGGCGACCTTGTCCTGCTCCAGCGTCCATTTGATGCGCATGCGGTGTTCGTATTTCGTCACGCGTGCGCCGGCCTGGGTGATGGAGCTCACCAGCTTGCGCTGGGTAAGGCGTTCCAGCGCATCGGCAACCGTTTCTTCCGACAGCTGCATTACCGGGTCGCGGCTGGACAGCTGATTGCAGCCGTTGGTCAGTGCGTTCAGCGACAGCGGGTAGTTATCCGGCGTCAGCCCTTCTTTTTCGGCCAGCACGGCCAGCACGCGGATCTCGACGGGATCGAGGATGTCGTCGCTCATGTTCTTCCTTTATTCGACCAGCTTGTTCAATTCTGCCGTATCGACTTTATCGCATGGCTGCAGATCCTGGCAAGGCAGGCCTGCCGCGCGCAATGCCGCCGTGATGCGTTCGATCTGCTGCTCCTGGGCCTCGGCGTGGGCGATCAGGCTTTGCAGGGCTTTCGATAGAGGATCGTCGCCGCTGGTGGTCACGCCGTAGGCGGCGAACAGGCGCGAAGCGGTGCCGTGCGGGTGCTCGGATTTCTGCACGATGTGGGCCGGGTTGCCGACGGCTGTGGCGCCGGGCGGCAGTGGCTTCAGCAGCACGGCGTTGGAGCCGACCTTGGCGTATTCGCCGACCGTGAACGCGCCCAGCACTTTGGCGCCGGCGCCGATGATGACGCCGCGCTCCAGCGTGGGGTGGCGCTTGGCGCCGCTGTGCAGAGAGGTGCCACCCAATGTGACGCCCTGGTAGATGGTGCAGTCGTCGCCCACCACGGCGGTTTCGCCGATCACTACGCCGTAGCCGTGGTCGATGAAGACGCGGCGGCCGATGGTGGCGCCGGGGTGGATTTCGATGCCGGTCAGCCAGCGGGCGATGGTTGAGATGAAGCGGCCCAGCCATTTCAGGCCGTGGGTCCAGCACCAGTGGGACCAGCGGTGCAGGATGATGGCGTGCAGGCCGGGATAGCAGGTCAGCACCTCCCAGCCGTTGCGGGCGGCGGGATCGCGTTCGATGATGGCGCGGATGTCCTGGCGGATGTGGCGGAACATCATTCTAGTGTACGCGATTCCGGATGGATAATTGGGGACAGACCCTAATTTACGGCCGCGGACCAGGAGACCGGGGACGGACCCTAAGTTTCGGCTTTGCCGAAATTAGGGTCCGTCCCCTCTGCCATAGGCGGCGCTGCTTCAGTATGCTGGCCGCGGGCTTTTCCTGCTTAGCCTTCTTTGGCGAGGCGCTGGCGGCGGGCTTCGTAGAGGCAGACGCCGGAAGCCACGGAGACGTTCAGGCTCTCGACCGAGCCGAACATCGGAATGCTGACCAGCATGTCGCAGGTCTCGCGCGTGAGGCGGCGCATGCCCTCGCCTTCGCTGCCCATCACGATCGCGGTCGGGCCCGTGTAATCGCCGTCATACAGGCCTTTTTCGCCGTCGTCCGAGGTGCCGATCAGCCAGATGTCGCGGTCCTTCAGGTCGCGCAGGGTGCGCGCCAGGTTGGTCACGGTGATATACGGCACGGTCTCGGCGGCGCCGGAGGCCACCTTGGCCGCGGTCGCATTCAGGCCGACCGCGCGGTCCTTCGGCACGATCACTGCATGCGCGCCGGCGCCATCGGCAACGCGCAGGCAGGCGCCGAGGTTGTGCGGATCGGTGATGCCGTCCAGGACCAGCAGCAGCGGCGGGCCGTCGATCGCATCCAGCAACTCGTCCAGGTTGCGGGCCAGCGCCAGCTGGGAGGCGAAGGCGATCACGCCCTGGTGGCGGCGGGTGCCCACGATCTTGTCGAGGCGCGCCGAATCAACCGGCATCACGCGCACACCGGCGGCCTTGGCGTTGGCGATCAGGTCTTTCATGCGGCGGTCGTCGCGCTGGGCGTCGACAAAAATCTCTTCCACCGACGAAGCTTCGTGGCGCAGGCGCGAGGTCACGGCATGGAAGCCGAAAATCATTCTATTCTTGGACATATCTTATTCTTGGGATTGCGCCGCAGCAGAAGCGCTGCGGCGCCGGGGATTAACGTTTTTTCTTGCTCTTGCTGCTGGACTTGGCCGCGCGCGCAGGCGCTGCCTTGGCCTTGCCGCCTTTGGCTGCAGCCGATTTCGGCTTCGCGCCCGGATAGCTGTAGTTGCCGTCCGCGCCCACGCCGGTCCTGGCCTTGCCGCCATTGCCCGCCGCAGCGCGCGGCGTAATGGTGGGGCCGGAAGACTTGGCTGCACCACGCGGCGCGGCCTTGCGGGCACGGCCTTGCGGCAGCTCGTCTTCGTCGTCGAACTCGTCGCGGCCGGCCTTGCGGCCGCCTTTCTTCGGCGCGGCAAACTGCGCGGTTTCGCTGTCGGCGAGGCGCAGGTCGATCTTGCGCGATTCGAGATCCACGCGCACCACCTGCACCGTGAGGCGGTCGGTCAGCTGGTAGCGCTTGCCGGTGCGTTCGCCGCGCAGCTCATGGCGCGCTTCGTCGTACTGGAAGTAGTCGCCGCCCAGGTCCGTGATGTGCACCAGGCCTTCCACAAAGAGCTGGTCCAGCTGCACGAACACGCCAAAGGTGGTCACGCCGGTGATGATGCCGGTGAATTCCTCGCCCAGCTTGTCCTGCATGAAGTAGCACTTGAGCCATGCTTCCACATCGCGCGAGGCTTCGTCGGCGCGGCGCTCATTGGCAGAGCAGTGCACGCCCAGCGCATCCCACACGGTGAGGTCGGCCGGGGCTTTGCGCTCCTTGCCTTCCTGCTTGTCCTTCAGCGCCTGGCGCCGCATCGCGTTCGACACGTTCGTATTCAGCACGCTCTTGTCGGCCACCTTCGGCTCGTACTTCTTCCCTTGCAGGATGGCCTTGATGGCGCGGTGCGTCAGCAGATCCGGGTAGCGGCGGATCGGGCTGGTGAAGTGGGCATAAGCCTCAAACGCCAGGCCAAAGTGGCCGATGTTGTCCGGGCTGTAGACCGCCTGCTGCATGGACCGCAGCAGCATGGTCTGCAGCAGGTTCGCATCCGGGCGGCCCTTGATCTTCTTCATCAGCTCCGCGTAGTCGCGTGCAACCGGCGTATCGCCGCCGCCCAGCGACAGGCCAACCTGCTTGAGGAAGGTGCGCACCTGCGTGAGCTTTTCCTTGGTCGGGCTGGCGTGGATACGGTAGGTGCCGGGGTGCTTGTGGCGCAGCAGCAGGTCTGCCGCACACACGTTCGCCGCCAGCATGCACTCTTCGATCAGCTTGTGCGCATCGTTGCGGGTGCGCGGAATGATCTTCTCGATCTTGCCGGCAGGGTTGCAGACGATATAGGTCTCGGTGGTTTCGAAGTCGATGGCGCCGCGTTCGAGGCGCGACTTCAGCAGCGCGTGATAGACGTCGTACAGGTTCTGCAGGTGCGGCACAATGGCCGGGCGGCGTGCCGCTTCCGGACCCTTGGTGTTGCCAAGGATGGCCGCCACTTCGGTATAGGTCAGGCGCGCAGCCGAGTGGATCACGGCCGGATAGAACTGGTAGGCCTTGATCTCGCCCGCCGCCGTAATCACGGCGTCGCACACCAGCGTGAGGCGGTCCACCGCCGGATTCAGCGAGCACAGGCCGTTGGACAGCTTCTCCGGCAGCATGGGAATCACGCGGCGCGGGAAGTACACCGAGGTGCTGCGCTCCAGCGCATCCGCATCCAGCGAATCGTTCGGCTTCACATAATGGCTCACGTCCGCAATCGCCACGATCAGGCGGAAGGCCTTGCTGCGGCCAACCTTGACCGGTTCGCAGTACACGGCATCGTCGAAGTCGCGCGCGTCTTCGCCGTCGATCGTCACCAGCGGCACGTCGCGCAGGTCCACGCGCTCGCCCCAGTCGGCCTGGCGCACCACGTCCGGCAGCTTGTTGGCCTGTTTCAGCGCGGCTTCCGAGAACACATGCGGCACGCCGAACTTGCGCACGGCGATTTCGATCTCCATGCCGGGATCGTCCATATCGCCCAGCACTTCGACGATGCGGCCCACCGGCTGCTTGAAGCGGCCCGGCTGCTCGGTCAGTTCAACGCTGACGATCTGGCCGCTCTTGGCCTTGCCTACCGCGCCGGACACGAGAATGTCCTGGCCGATGCGCTTGTCCTCGGGCGCCACGATCCACACGCCGTTGTCCTTCAGCAGGCGGCCGATGATGTGGGTATTGCCCCGCTCGACGACTTCAACGATGGTCCCTTCGGGACGGCCGCGGCGGTCATGGCCGGTGATCTTGGCCAGCACCCGGTCGCCGTGCAGCACCTTCTGCATCTCGCGCTCGGACAGGAACAGGTCTTCGCCCGGCTCGTCCGGAATCACGAAGCCGAAGCCGTCGCGGTGCGCGCTGACGCGGCCGGCGATGAAGTCGGAATGGTCGGCCAGCACGTAGAAGCCGTTCGCATCGGAGCGGATCTGGCCGTCACGCTCCATTGCGCTCAGGCGGCGCGTGAGGACGGCGTGCGAATCGGCCTTGACCTTCAGGGCCAGTGCCAGCGCACGCAGGTCGAGCGGCGCCTTGGCGCTGCGGAAGATGCCGAGAATTTCCTCGCGGCTTGGAATGGTATGAGTAGATTGGTTCAAAAGTTCTATGGTCTTATTATTGTTAAAGGAAGGATTCGCCCCAAACGACAGCCGTAGTGTACCGGAGCGCCACCGGTTTGACTAACGCGCACGAACGATACGAAATCTGGGCGTAGGTATTTGACATCCGAAAATATTTCTCTATAATCTCGGTCTCTCGCAGCAATGCGGGACGGCGAGTGGATGTGCAGTGTGGAATGAAAGTTCATCTGGCGCAAAACTCTCCAAGGCCGTATAATAGCAGATGTTGCATGCAGTATCAGTGCCCACGTGGCGGAATTGGTAGACGCGCATGGTTCAGGTCCATGTGCCGCAAGGTGTGGGGGTTCGAGTCCCTCCGTGGGCACCACTCTACAGAATCCGCAAAAAACGCCGCAATCCGAAAGGTTTGCGGCGTTTTTTCTTTTGTCGCCGCCTTTTACAGCAGCGCCCGCCTCCTGCCGGCGGCGCCCCGCACCCTCCCCGTCCAGCACGCTTCTTGCACCGTAGTGCCCTTGCACTCACCACAGGGAGCCCATCATGAAACGACTTGTTTTCGCCGCGCTGCTCGCCGGCGCTGCGGCCAGCTGCTTTGCCAATCCCGTCTTCAACTTTACCTTCACGCCCGGCACCTCGGCGCAGGCCCGGCAGGGCTTTATCGATGCCGCCGCGCGCTGGTCCGCGCTGCTGAAGGACAATGTGACCATCGACCTCACCGTCGGCTTCAACCCGCTCGGCCCGGGCATCCTCGGCCAGGCCGCCTCTGCCGAAGATTTTTACAGCTACTCCAACTTCCGCAGCGCACTTACTGCCGACATTACGTCCGGCCATGACGCCAAGGCCGTCGCCCATCTGGCAGGAGGCAGCAGCTTCGACATGCTGATCAACCGCACCAGCAATAACCCGAACGGTCCCGGCAGTGCGACGCCCTACCTCGACAATAACGACAATGCCAACAACATGACCTTGTCGATCACCACGGCCGAAGCCAAGGCGCTGGGCCTTGCCTATACCCCGCAGATGGTGGGCGGCTGCACCGTGACCTGCGACGGCTTCATCCAGTTCAGCAGCAACTTCGCCTTCGATTTCAATCCACACGACGGCATCGACGCCAATGCCTATGACTTTGTGGGCGTGGCGGCGCATGAAATCGGGCACACGCTGGGCTTCATCAGCGGCGTTGATATCCTGGACTTCAACTCCCCGCCCAACGGCGGGCCGTACAACGACGCTGAATTCATCTACGTCTCCGGGCTCGACATGTTCCGCTATTCCGCGCAAAGCGCCGCCCAGGGCGTGATCGACTGGACTGCGGACGACCGCGCCAAGTATTTCTCGCTGGATGGCGGCGTCACGGTGGGCCCGGAGTTCTCCACCGGCGTGACCTTCGGCGACGGCAGCCAGGCCAGCCACTGGAAGGACGACCTGTATATCGGCCTGATGGACCCCACCGCCGGCCAGGGCGAATTGCTGGCCATTAGCCTGAACGACCAGCTGGCGATGGACGCCATCGGCTGGGACCTCACAACCCCGGTGCCGGAACCCTCCATGCTGGCCATGCTGGCGCTCGGATTGCTGGTGCTGGGCGGCCGTGCCGCACAAAAGGGCACTTTATTTCGGAAAAGCACAAATTGACCATTGACCTATCCGGTCGGGTACTTTAATATGCGTGCCTCTGTTGCAGAACATCGCAGCAAACGGAAAAACAGCGCCCACGTGGCGGAATTGGTAGACGCGCATGGTTCAGGTCCATGTGCCGCAAGGTGTGGGGGTTCGAGTCCCTCCGTGGGCACCAAGCGCTGATTTTCCGGATCGAGCAGTACCAGTGCCCACGTGGCGGAATTGGTAGACGCGCATGGTTCAGGTCCATGTGCCGCAAGGTGTGGGGGTTCGAGTCCCTCCGTGGGCACCACTCTACCGGATACGCGGAAAACGCCGCAAGCTTTTACCAGCTTGCGGCGTTTTTCATTTTACGCAGCCAGAACAGCTTTCACGGCGTCCGCCAGCGAACGCGTTGGATGGCCGATCAGCTTGGACAGCGTGCGGCTGCCCTCGTCCAGCGCGCCATGCGCCGCATTGGCATCCGCATCCGCGATCAGGGCAGCCATTGCCGGCGGCAGCTGATGCGCCAGCAGCGCCGCTTCATACTCCGCCTGCGGCAGGTTCAGGAACTTCACCTCCCGGCCCGACTGGCGCGCAACTTCGGCCGCCAATTCTCCCAGCGTGAACGGCATGTCGCCGCCCAGCTCATACACCTGCTGCGGAGCGCCGGAGACCAGCACGGCCGCAGCGGCTTCCGCATAATCGGCGCGCGCCGCAGCGGCAATGCGGCCATCGCCCGACCCGCCCGCCAGCACGCCCTGCGCGGCCGCACCGGCGATGCTGCCCGCATAGTTTTCCAGGTACCAGCCATTGCGCAGGAAGGCGAAAGGCAGGCCGCTGGCGCGGATCGCTTCTTCCGTCGCCTTGTGTTCGGCGGCCACGCTCATGGGCGAGGTATCGGCGCGCAGCACGCTGGTGTAGGCCAGCAGCTTCACGCCCGCGCGCTCGGCGGCGGCGACCACGTTCAGGTGCTGCGGCAGGCGCTGGCCCACCTCGCTGGACGAAATCAGCAGCACTTTCTCCGCGCCGGCGAAGGCGGCCTCCAGGCTGGCCCGGTCCGTATAGTCCGCGCGCCGCACTGCAACGCCCTTCTGCGCCAGCGCCCCGGCTTTGGCCGGATCGCGAACAGCCGCCACGATTTGCCCGGCCGGCACCCGCTTCAGCAGCGCCTCCACCACCAGCTTGCCCAGTTCGCCAGTTGCTCCAGTTACCACAATCATGATGCTTCCTTTCGGGATTTGTTTGAGTGAAGCGATGATATGGCCTATACTAACTTTTTGTAAGTACCCACTTTTTTGTTAGTACCCCTATGACCCGATCGACCCGAAATGCCGTTGCGGCGGCGGTTGCCGCCGGCCAGGTGCTGGCCCATGACTGTCCCTCGCGCACGGTGCTGAACCACGTGTGCAGCCGCTGGGGCGTACTGGTACTGATCGTGCTGCTGGACGGCACTCACCGTTTCGCCCAGCTGCGGCGCGAGGTGAGCGGCGTCAGCGAAAAAATGCTGTCGCAGACCCTGGATGCGCTGATCGGCGACGGCTTCGTCTCGCGCCTGCAGCTGCCGGTGATCCCGCCGCATGTGGAATACAGCCTCACGCCCCTGGGCCGCGAAATTGCGGAAAAGGTGGAAGCGCTGGTGGACTGGATCCAGGACAACTACCCGCGCGTGGCCGCCGCGCAAGCGGAGTTGCAGGAAAACAGCAAAGCTGCCTGAACCCGAGGCTTTGTAATACACTGGCCGCATGAAGCAGCCGAATCCTCCGGACGCACTGCATACCATCCTGATTGTCAGCGGGCCTGACTTCGATCCGGCGGCGCTGCGCGACAGTCTGGCTGCCCGTTCCGTCGGCGTGCGCATCGCCACGCGCGGCGATGAAGCGTTGAAGGCGGCGCAGGAAGACGGCATCAGCCTGGTGCTGCTGGACGCGGCGCTGGCGGGCAGCGCCAGCCTGGAACTCTGCACGCGCCTCGCCGCCGCCGGTCCTGTGCTGCTGGCATCGGCCCACCCTTCGGACGAGGAGCAGCAGGCGGCGATGGAAGCCGGAGCGGCAGGCTACCTGCGGCTGCCCTGCACGCCGCAGGACATCGTTGAAAAAATCCTCATCGAACTGACCGTGCGCCACGCCTGGCCGGCGGCGCCGGACAGCGGCCTCGATACCAATGCGCTGGAAGTGAATTACCACACGCTGCTGGCCGGCTCGCCGGACAGCATCATGCTGTTCGATGCCACGCGCGGCCTGCCGGTGGATGTCAACCGCAATGCGGAACGGCTGTTCGGGCGCAGTGCGCAGGAGCTGATGGGCATGCAGCTGGCCGAACTCTGTCCGCCGCTGCAGCCGGACGGCACGCCTTCCGCGGTGGCGGTGCGCACCTTGATCGACAAGGTGATGGGCGGCGAGGTCCGCGTGTATCCGCTGTCGCTGCGCCATGCCAGCGGGCGCCAGATCGACTGCGAAATCCGCACCGTGCTGCTGAAGAAAGGCGCGCTGCAGCTGCTGCATATGCGCCTGGTGGACGTGACCGGCCTGCGCCTGGCGGAGGCGCTGCGCACGGGGCAGAACCAGTTGCTGGAGCTGATCGCGCGCGGGGCCCCGCTCGGCACCATCCTCACCCAGCTGGTGCAGCTGGTGGAATCGCAGGCGCATGGCATGCTGTGCTCCGTGATGGTGCTCGATGACGACGGGTTCACCCTGCGTCCCGCCGCCGCGCCCAGCCTGCCGCCGGACTATGTACAGTCGCTGGACGGCGCCCGCATCGGCCCCAATGAAGGCTCCTGCGGCTCGGCGGTGCACCGCCGCGCGCCGGTAGTGGTAGCCGATATCGAGCACGACCCGCTATGGAAGAACTACCGCGATATGGCCCTGGCCTACGGCCTGCGCGCCTGCTGGTCCATGCCCATCATGCTGGATGCGGATACGGTGCTGGGCAGCTTCGCCATGTACTACCGCGAGGTGCGCACGCCGCGTGCGGAAGACGAGCGCCTGATCGGCGTGGCGGCGCACCTGGCCAGCATCGCCATCGAACGCACGCAGCGCGAAGCCGAACTGCAGCGCCACCGCCTGCACCTGGAAGAGCTGGTGCAGGCGCGCACGCTGGAACTGCGCCGCGCCAAGGAGCGCGCCGAGCAGGCCAGCGAAGAACTGAAGGCGGCGCTGGAACACCTGGGCGAAACGCAGGATGAACTGGTCCGGCGCGGCAAACTGGCTTCCCTGGGCGCGCTGGTGGCGGGCGTAGCGCACGAACTGAATACACCGATCGGCAACAGCATCGTGACAGCGGGCGCCATGAGCGAGAAACTCGATGCGCTCGCGGGCCAGCTGGAAACCGGCTTGCGCAAATCGGAACTGGCGCGCTTTGTTGACGCGGCGCGCGAAGCCGAAGGCGTCATGCAGCGCAACCTGGAGCGGGCGGCAAAACTGATTGCCAGCTTCCGCCAGATCGCGGTGGACGCAGCGGGCTCGCAGCGCCAGCAATTCGCACTGGATCAATTCATTGTGCAGCAGCTGGTTTCGCTGCAGGCCGCGCTGCCCGCGCCGCGCCCGGCGGTGCGGCAGCAGCTCACGCCCGGCCTCAGTATCGACAGCTATCCCGGTCCGCTGGCGCAGGCCCTGGCCAGCCTGTTCGAGAACGCCGTCATCCACGGCCTCGATGGGCGGCACGACGGCATCATTACCGTGGGCGCAGCGGGGCATGGCGAACAGGATGTGGAGATCTGGGTCAGCGACAACGGCGCGGGAATCCTGCCCGAGCATCTGGGGCGCGTGTATGATCCCTTCTTCACCACCCGTCTCGGCGCGGGCGGATCGGGGCTCGGGCTTTATGTGATTCACAATATTGTCACGGGCGTACTTGGCGGCCGCATCGAGGCCGTCAGCCTGCCGGGCAAAGGCGCCCGCTTCACCATGATCCTGCCGCGCACCGCACCACGATGAAAAAGCCCTGCACCCTCCTCCTCGTCCTGCTGTTCAGCGCCGCAAATGCTGCGCCCGCGCCATGGTTTCTATGGCAGAGTAAGACCGACGGCAGCAAAGTCTGCTCCCAATCCCCCCTCGGTAAAGGGTGGGAAAAATTCAGCGGCCCGTTTACCGACAGCCGTTGCACAAAACTGATTCCACGTTCATTATTAAAGCGCTCTTTGCTGGACCGACAATAAACTCTGAGGAGACCACATGTTTCAGAATCCCGAACAGTTCGCCGCAGCCACCAAAGCCATGTTCGAGTTCCAGCTCGAAACCTTCAATACCTTGACCAACCGCGCCGTGCAGGGCCTGGAACAGGTCGTGGCGCTCAATCTGGCCACAGCCCGCTCCACCATGGAAAGCGGCCTGGCAGCCGGCAGGGAATTCAGCCAGGCCGGCTCGCCCAAGGCGGCAATGGATGCCGCCAGCAGCAAGCTGCAGCCGCACCTCAGCGGCGCCGCCAGCTACAACCAGCAGCTGGGGCAGATCCTGTCCGACCTGCAGAAGGAATTCAACGACGCGGCCGAGGCGCACATGAAGGAAGCCAAGTCCAACCTCAGCGCCCTGATCTACGACGTGACCAAGAACGTGCCGCCCGGCTCGGAAAACGCGGTGGAAATCGTGAAACAGGCCATCGATAACGCCTACAAGGGCTACGAGCAGGTAACGGCGGCCACGCGCCAGGCCGTGGTCATTTTTGAATCCCAGGTGGCGAAAGCGCGCGCCATGGCCGAGGCCCAGGCTACGAAACAGTAAATTTGCTGGGCAAGCCGGAGCGGACGCGATACACTGTATAAAAATACAGTTCGTACCGCAGTTCGCCCCGCAATGAATAAAGTTCTGGAAAACGCGTTTTACTACCTGGACAACTTCCACCAGGTCTTGCAGTGGATTGGCGAGCGCTACGGCGACCTGCTCAATGAGGAAGAACGCGCTTTCATCGACCGCTTTCCCCTGCTGCCGCAGGCCGCGCGCGCCCTCTTCGTGCGCATGGTGATGCGGAAGGGCGTGCTGTTCCGCGCAAGCAAGCTCAGCTACGCTGAAATCGGCTGCACCCATGATGCGGCCCAGCCCCTGGCACTTGAAGGCTGGATCGAGCACGATCCCGAACTCTCCCTCGACCAGTTATTCGACCTGCTGCAAAAGCCGGAAATCGGCCGCCTGTTCCAGCTCGTTGCGCATGAGAAAGCCGCGCGCAAGGCCGAGCAGCTCGAAGCGCTGCGCGAGCGCCACGAAGGCAGCCACCGCTTTTCGGCCTGGTATGCGAATTCGGGCGACCACGTCTACCATGTGCGCGCCAAGCCGCTGTGCGACCGGCTGCGCCTGATCTTCTTCGGCAACTACCACCAGGACTGGTCGGAGTTCGTGCTGTCCGACCTTGGCGTGTACCGCTACGAGAAGGTGGAGTTCCCGCCGTCGGCGCGCGGCTTCCGCACCCGGCGCGATATCGACGAATACCTGGAACTGCACAGTTGCCGCGAGCGCTTCCGCGAAGGCGAACATCCGCTCGAGGTGCTGGCTTCGCTGCCGCCTGCCGGCAGCGACAACGAGTGGCTGGCCAGCCGCCGCCAGAAGCTGCTGTTCCAGATGGGCCAGCAGCTCGAGAAGCTGCGCGAGTGGGATGGCGCCTTCAGGGTCTACCGCGACTGCAGCTACCCCGGCGCCCGTTCGCGCGCCATCCGCGTGCTGGAGAAGGACGAACAGATCGGGCTCGCCTGGGAGTGGCTGCGCAAGGCGCAGGAAGCGCCCGAAAGCGAGGCGGAACGCCAGCACCTGCTGCGCATGGAGCCGCGCCTGCGGCGCAAGCTGGGGCATGTGCGGGCCCTGGCGCGCAAGCCTACACCGGTCGCGCGGCTGGACCTGAACCTGCCGATGCCGGTCAGCGAATGGTATGTGGAAGGCGTGGTGCGCGACCACCTGGCGCGGGAGGACGCGCCGGTGTTCTATGTCGAGAACACGCTGATCAACTCCCTGTTTGGCCTGCTGTGCTGGGACGCGGTGTTTGCCGCCGTGCCGGGCGCCTTCTTCCATCCCTACCATCACGGCCCGGCCGACCTGCACAGCGCGGACTTCCAGCGCCGCCGCGCCGCGCAGTTCGCGGCCTGCTTTGCGCAGCTGGAGGATGGACGCTACCAGGACACCATCCGCCGCAACCTGGTGCTCAAGCACGGCATCCAGTCGCCGTTCGTGTTCTGGGGCGTGATGGATGAAACGCTGCTGGACCTGGCGCTGTCCTGCATTCCCGCCGAGCACCTGAAGAAGTGGTTCGAGCGCATCCTGGCGGACGTGAAGTCCAACCGCACCGGCTTTCCGGACCTGATCCAGTTCTGGCCTGCGGAACGGCGCTACAACATGATCGAAGTAAAAGGCCCCGGCGACCGCCTGCAGGACAACCAGCTGCGCTGGATCGACTACTGCGCCCATCACAACATGCCGATCTCGGTGTGCTACCTGCAGTGGGCGGAATGAGCTATACCATCGCCGTGCGCGCCCTGTGCGAGTTCACCGCCAAGGCGGGCGACCTCGACCTGCGCTTCACGCCGTCGCCGACGGCGCAGGAAGGGATTGCGGGCCACGCGCTGGTGGCAGCGCGACGCGGCGATGACTACGAGCGCGAAATCTGCCTGCGCGGCAGTTACGGGCCGCTGAATGTGCGCGGCCGCGCCGACGGCTACGACAAGCGCCGCAATCAGCTGGAAGAAATCAAGACCTTCCGCGGCGACCTGTCGAAGATGCCGGCCAACCACCGGCACCTGCACTGGGCGCAGCTCAAGGTCTACGGCCATTTGCTGTGCGCCGAACGCGGGCTGGCATCGCTGCGGCTTGCGCTGGTCTATTTCGACATCGGCAGCCAGAAAGAAACACTGATCACGCAGGACGCGGACGCCGGGGAACTGCGTGTGTTCTACGAAGCGCAATGCAGCCTGTTCCTCGCGTGGGCCGAGCAGGAAATGGCGCACCGCGCCGCGCGCGACGCGCAGCTGAAAAGCATCCGCTTCCCTTTCGACGGCTTCCGTGCAGGCCAGCGCCAGCTGGCGGAAGCCATGTACAAAACCAGCGCGCGGGGCTGCGCCCTGCTGGCGCAGGCGCCGACCGGCATCGGCAAGAGCATGGGCAGCCTGTTCCCGCTGCTGAAGGCCAGCGCCGAACATGGGCTGGACAAGATCTTCTTCCTGGCCGCGAAAACTTCAGGCCGCCGCATGGCGCTGGATGCGGCTGACACCATCCGGCAAAGCGCGCCCCTGCTGCCGCTGCGCGTGCTCGAACTCACGGCCCGCAGCAAGAGCTGCGAGCATCCCGACAAGGCCTGCCATGGCGAATCCTGTCCGCTGGCGGCGGGCTTTTACGACAGGCTGCCGGCAGCGCGCAGTGCGGCGCTGCAGCTGCCCATCCTCGACCGCGAAGCAGTGCGCGGGGCGGCGCTGGCGCACCAGGTCTGTCCCTACTACCTGCAAAGCGAGCTGGCACGCTGGGCGGACGTGATCGTTGGCGACTACAACTACTATTTCGACTTCACCGCGATGCTGTACAGCCTCACGCTGATGAACGAATGGAAGGTCGCCGTGCTGGCGGACGAAGCGCACAATATGGTGTCGCGCGCCCGCAAGATGTATTCCGCCGAGATGGAACACAGCAGCCTGCGCATGCTGCGCAAAGCCGCACCCGAAGCGCTGCGCAAATCGCTGGACCGCGTGCACCGGCAATGGAGCGCGCTTGAAAAGGAGCAGGACGAGGAATACAAGGGCTACGCCGATCTGCCCGAGAAATTCATGGGCGCCCTGCAGACGGCGGCGACCGATATCGGCGACTACATGGCCGAGCACCCGCAATGGTTTGACGGCGACATCCTCGACTTCTATTTCGAAGCGCTGCACTTCGGGCGATTGGCGGAAAGCTTCGGCCAGCATTCGCTGTTCGACATCACGAAGAGCGGCAGCGCGGGGCGCAGCAACTCCGTGCTCTGCATCCGCAACATCGTTCCCGCGCCTTTCCTGAAACCGCGCTTCGAAGCGGCCCACGCCACGGCGCTGTTCTCGGCCACGCTCAGCCCGTGGAACTACTACAGCGATACGCTGGGCATGCCACCGGATACGGCATGGATCGACGTTGAGAGCCCCTTCGACGCTGCGCAGCTCGAGGTGCAGGTCGCAGGCCACATCTCCACCCGCTACCAGCACCGCGAGCGCTCGCTGGCGCCCATCGTGAAGCTGATGGCCGCGCAATATGAACGCCAGCCGGGCAACTACCTGGCCTTCTTCAGCAGTTTCGACTACATGGACAAGGCGGCGGCGCAGTTCGAGCGCGAGCACCCCGGCATCACGGTATGGCGGCAAAGCCGCCGCATGGACGAGGGCGAGCGCGATGCTTTCCTCGCGCGCTTTACGCCAACGGGCGAAGGCATTGGCTTTGCGGTGCTGGGAGGCAGCTTCGGCGAAGGCATCGACCTACCGGGCGCGCGCCTGATCGGCGCATTCATCGCCACGCTCGGCCTGCCGCAGCTGAATCCCGTGAATGAGCAGATCCGCGAGCGCATGGAGGCGATTTTCGGCGCGGGCTACGACTATACGTACCTGTACCCCGGCCTGCAGAAAGTCGTGCAGGCCGCCGGCCGCGTCATCCGCACCACCACAGACCGCGGCACCATCCACCTGATCGACGACCGCTTCACCCGCCCCGACATCCGCGCCCTCCTCCCCGCCTGGTGGCACCTCCCGTAGCAGAAAGTATGACACCGTGGGGTCAGGCACCAGCTGTCAGTATGACAGACGGTGCCTGACCCCACGGTGTCATACCGTCCGGGTAACTTATTGGATGGCGGTGCGGATTTTTTGGTAGCCGCTGCGGCTGATGGGGAGACGGGGACCGGATTTCAGCACCGCGACGTGGCTGTCCTTGCTGACCTGCTCGATGCGGCTGACGCATTCGATGTTCACCAGGTAGCTGCGGTGGATGCGGAAGAACTTCTCCGCTTCCAGCTGCGATTCAAGCTCGCTCAGGCGCTGGTTCTTCAGCAATGCCTTGCCTTCCGTGTGCACTTGCACGTAGTCGTCCTGCGCTTCGATGTAGTCGATTTTCTCGGCCGGGATCACGTGCACCTTCGCCCCGTCGCGGATCAGCACCCGGCCCAGCGGCCTGGCGCGCGTGGAGGCCACATCGCGCACCACGGCTTCCACCGCCGCCTCCGTGCCGCGGTCGCCCAGGCTGGCGCGCGCATGCGCCAGCGCCTGGTCGAAGCGCTGCTGGCTGAAGGGCTTCAGCAGGTAGTCCAGCGCATGGTGGTCGAAGGCCTTGATGGCGTACTGGTCGAAAGCCGTGGCGAAGATAAAGCGCGTTTTGCTGCCCACCAGTTCCGCCACTTCAAAACCGTCCAGCTTCGGCATCTGGATGTCGAGGAAGACCAGGTCCGGCTCCAGCTCGGTGATAGCCTTCACCGCCTCGAAGCCGTTGCCGCATTCGGCCAGCACCTCCACATCACCATGTTCGGCCAGGTATTCGCGCACCACGCCGCGCGCCAGCATTTCGTCGTCGACGATGATGACTTTCATCGGTTTTCCTCTTCGCCCGTCTGCGCAGGCATCGTGATATTGACCTTGAAGCTGCCGTCTTCGCGCTCCCATTGCACGCTCGCTTCGTGCCCGTAAGCCGCCGCCAGGCGCTGGCGCACATTGCTCAGGCCTATGCCGTTGCCGCGCGCTTCGGGCAGGTCGGCGTCGATCGCGTTATGCACGGTGATGCGCAGCTGCGAGCCGTCGCGCCATGCTGCCACCATCACCAGCCCGCCCTCGGGCAACTGCCCGATGCCGTGCTTGATGGCGTTTTCCACCAGCGGCTGGATGATCATCGGCGGCACGCAGCACTCCAGCGCACCCTTCTCCACCGCCTCTTCCACAACCAGCCGCTCGCCGAAGCGCACTTTTTCGATCGCGAGGAAATGCCGGATCAGCACCATCTCCTGCTCCAGCGTGACCTTGCGGTGCGATTCCATGCCCAGGCTCTGGCGGAAGAAGCTGGCCAGCTGCAGCGTCATCTCGCGCGCCGCCTTCGGGTTCTGCGAAGTCAGCGCGCTGATCGAGTTCAGGCTGTTGAACAGGAAGTGCGGGTCGATCTGGGTGCGCAGCATGCGCAGTTCCGCGTCCTGCGCCAGCACCTGCAGTTCCAGCTCGCGCTTCTCCGCGTTCCGCGCCCGCACGAACTCGATCATCAGGTAGTTGATCACCGCCAGCAGTCCATACAGCAGCACGCCCAGCGTGAACAGCAATGCCATCAGCTGCGCATTGAACTCGATGCCCGCCCACCAAACGCCGAAAGACTGGCACACCAGGTTCCACAGCTGCAGCACGCCGATCCACACAAGGCTGATCAGCGCTGCCGCGGCGCCCAGCGCCAGCAGCACCAGGCCCATATGCTTGTCGCCGCCGAGGGGATTGGCGCGGCACAGGTAGTAGGCCGAGAAGCCTGCCGCCACCGCGAACAGCAGGGTGCCCGGCACCGCGAACAGCATGGCGTTCGGCACCGGCGACTGCGTGACCAGCGCGACAACCCTGCCCAACGCCGGCGCAATCAGCGACCAGATTGCCAGGTAGAGGGCCAGGCCGCGCCCTGTGAGCATCCTTTGCATCAGTTACGGACTTCCACGCCGCCCATGATGGCGTAGCCGCGCACGATCAGGCGCTTGCCGGTGCCCTTGGCCAGCACGGTCTTCTCGTCGAAGCCGCCCAGGATAGGCGTGCCTTCCAGTTCCACCTGCCAGTCCGCAGGGATCTTGATGGTGATGCCGCCCATCATGGCGAATACATGCACGTAGACGTCGCCATTGATCGAGGCATCGCGCAGATCAAGTTCGCAACCGCCCATCATGGCGGTGAGCTCGCCGCCACGGTAGTCCTGCGACACGCAGCGCCGTACCGATGCGCCCAGGATGGCCGTCATGTTGACGACATTGCCGCCATCCTCTTCCTTGCTCATGCCGAAAATGGCGTCGCCCGCGCCATCCTTGCGCTGCTTCGCGGAGCGGAACACCACCATCAGGCCGACCGCAATCATCACCAGCGGCGCCATCACGCGCCAGCTGATGTAGATCAGGCCCATTCCCTTCAACATCAGCAGCAGGCCAAACAACAGCAGTCCGCCGCCCACCAGCTGGGATTTCGAGCTGCGGGCCTGCATCAGCTTCAGCGAGCCCGCCACGATCAGGATCATCGGCCAGAACTGGAAATCGAAGTCGAAGTCCAGCCATCCGAGGTTATCCAGCAGGAACAGCATGCCGACCACAATGACCGCGACACCTACCACCACTTGCCCCGCCGGGCTGCGTTCGCGTCGGGTTCTCATTTACATCTCCTTGCTTTTGGAATCGAAGAATTTGTTGGCCAGCGGCTGCAGCACCAGGCACACGCCCGCCACCACCACCAGGATGGGCCAGCTGTTGAAGAAGGTCAGGCCCCACAGGTGCTCGCTCGCGGCATAGAACCATGCGGCGAAGGCCACCTGGCCCAGGCCGTCCATGAACTGCTTGCCGTCCGCCGGCAGGATCAAATTATTGAGGCCGAAAATCAGCAAGATCACTGGCCACCAGGTCCAGAGCATGCCCACTTCGAGCATGTCCTCGCGATTCATCAGGAAGGCCACGCCCGCCGCCACGATCAGCAGGCCCCAGAGGATCTGCTTGCGCGTTTGCTGCATCCCGTTTTTCATTTGCTGCTCCCCGTCTTGTGTTTAGTTGAACGTAACAATACGTGGGAACATGGGCGGCCGATACCGCTTTTCGGTGAATGGCGGCTGGGAACCGGTGAATGACGCAGTTTTCAGTGAATGGCGCCGTAAACGCCAAAAAAGCCCATCCCGGGAGGAATGAGCTTCTTGTTTCGAGACATCAGCCGGTATCAGGCTTGAGCGGAGGCGGCAGTCTGGCCTTTCTGGGCGTTGCGGTATTTCGCCTGGGCTGCGGCCTTCTTCACAGCTTCCATGGCGACGTTCGCTGCCTTGATGCGTTTCTTATCGTCCTTGCTGCGGTGCTGCGCGATGTCTTTGTTGCCGATACGTTTTCCCATTGCTTCCTCCTGTTTTACGACCTGCCGTTGCCGATTTTCTGCTCGAACATCATGAGGCCCCAGCCCAGTTGACGGCGGATTTCTTCCGGCGTCGGCGGCGGCTTCACTTCCTGTGAACGGCGTTCGAGGTACTCGCGCACTACATACTTCGATGGATGGTTCGTCTGCGTCGTCATGTGACCTCCCGTATCGGCGCTGAATCTGGTGCCGGCGCTTTAGGCGGCCGGACTTGCCTGCGGACGAGCGGACCTGCTTCGTTTTCTTGGATTCGCTGCATAGCGCATCAATCACGCAAGGCCAGTTTATGACGTGGGCATGACAGGCACCGTGCGGTATCGAACAAAATCACCGCCGCGCAGGGCTAATCGTGATGTGGGATCAGGCCTACAGCTTTTGCTGGAGGAATTCGAGGAAGCAGCTGATACGCTGCGCGAGCTGCGTGTTGCGGTAGTAGACAGCGTTGATCTGCTGGCGGTAGCCGGTGTTGAAGTCCTGCAGCAACGGCACCAGGCGGCCGGCTGCAATATCGGCGCGCGTCATGAAGTCCGCAAGGCAGACGATGCCCTGCCCTTCGATGGCCAGCTGGCGCAGCGTTTCGCCGCTCGATGCGGAAATGGCCGGCTGTACCGCATAGGTGTCGCCGCCGGTATGGCGCAAGGGCCACTGGTTGCCCAGTTCGTACTGCACGAAGCCAATCAGCGTATGGCGCGCGAGTTCGCCGGGGCTGTGCGGCCGGCCCTGCTGTTCCAGGTAAGCCGGGCTCGCAAGGATATGCAGGGGGCTCGAACTCAGGGGCCGCGCATGCAAGGTGGAATCGCTCAGGGCGCCGATGCGGATGGCGATATCGGTGCGGTGCTCGATCAGGTCGGCAATCTGGTCGTTGCTGCGCAACTCCAGGCGGATCTCCGGATACAGCCGGCGGAACTCCGCCACATGCGGCACCACGCAATGCAGCATGAAGGGCGAGGCCGCATCGACCGCGAGGCGGCCGGATGGCTGCTGGCTGCGGATGCGGATGCATTCCTCCATCTCCTCCATCGAGGCCAGGATGCTGCGCGCCTTGTCCAGGAAGAGCTGGCCTTCTTCGGTGAGTTCCATGCGCCGCGTGGTGCGGGTGAGCAAGGTGGTCTGCAGCTTTTCTTCCAGCCGCGACAAGGCACGGCTGACGCCTGAGGTGGTCTGTCCCAGATGCACCGACGCTGCGCTCAGGGTGCCGGAATCGACTACCGCAACAAAGATTTTCAGGTCGTCCGAATTGATATCCATCAGCCAATTATAACGGGGGCGATAAACCCCAATTTATGACTGCCGGAAATCAAGCGCGAAAAAGATTGAGCTTGACTTTACGGGACTTTGAGCAGGTGCCTGGGATGAGTAGCTTTTCGCTGAAATTACGGTTCATTAGTGTAGCAAGCATGCCCCAAGTCGAGATAATATAAATAACGTTATCAGAATTGCAAATTTTCAATTTCAACAGGCAATTGATTTTTCGGATGAGCATTTCTGGCAACGATGGTAACTACTCTCTGCAACAACAAACGAGTTCAAGGGGTATACAAATGAAGAAAGCGTTATTAAGCAAGGTAGCCGGTTCTTTACTTCTCTCCGCTGGCCTGCTGGCCAGCACCGGTGCAAGCGCTCAGACCACACTGACGTTTGACGCCGCAGGTAATGCCGTCTTCGGCATGACCCATGCAACTCCCGGCGTGGATTTCGAGGACGATTACCTGTTCTCGGTCGATGCGGCAACGATGGGTTGGGCCAGCGGCACTGCCGTGGTCGGCAAAACCTGGATCGATTCGTCCCGCCTTTCCAACTATGGGATCACGGAAATCACTTTCTTCCGTGTTGAAGATGACTCTTCGCGCACGATGCTGAGCACGTCCTTCACCACCGCCGGTGGTATCGAGTTCTATCCGATGGATGCGCTGATGTCGGGCAACTACGGGTTCACGGTGACTGGCAGCACCGCGATTCCGGACATGGGCGGCTCTTATGCCGGTACCCTGAACCTGCAAACGGCTCCGATCCCGGAACCTGCTACCTACGCAATGCTGGGCATTGGTATCGGCCTGCTGGCCTTTACCGCACGCCGCAAGTCGAACAACAAACTCGGCTGACCCCGGCGCACCCCGTTTCACCGACCCGCTGCGGCGGGTCTTTTTTTAAGCGTAGCGCAGCACTTCGGCCAGTTCCGGCGCGAAGACCAGGCGCTCCTTGCCGGTCAGCAGCAGGAAGTGCTTGCCGGTGCAGCGCGCCAGCAGCGTCATGCCGATGCGCTCGGCCACCATATGGCCCATCTGCGTGGTGCCGGAACGGGACAGCAGGAAGGGAATGCCCATCTGGGCGCCCTTGATCACCATCTCGGAAGTAAGGCGGCCGGTGGTGTAGAAAATCTTGTCGGCGCCGTCCATGCCTTCCAGCCACATCAGGCCGGCAATGGCGTCCACCGCATTGTGGCGGCCCACGTCTTCCACGAAATACAGCAGTTCGCCCCTGGCCGAGAACAGCGCGCAGCCATGCACGGAGCCGGCCTGCTTGTAGATGGACTGGTGGGTGCGGATGGTATCGACAATGCCGTACAGCGTGGACTGGTGCAGCCGCGCCGCATCCGGCAGGCGGATCTTGTCCACGTCGTCCATCAGGCCGCCGAACACGGAGCCCTGGCCGCAGCCGGTAGTGACGACCTTTTTGGATGTGCGCTCCTCCACATCGGCAATGCCGTGGCGGGTTTTGACGGCGACCGCATCCACGTCCCAGTCCACATGCACGGAAACGATATCGTCCAGCGAACGCACCAGGCGCTGGTTGCGCAGGTAGCCCAGCGTGAGCGCTTCCGGCGCCCCGCCCAGCGTCATCAGCGTGACCAGCTCGCGCTTGTCGACGTAGACCGTCAGCGGCCGTTCGGCGGGAATGGCAATGATGGACGCGCGGCCGCGCTCGTCCAGCACTTCGACTTCGCGGGTGAGGACGGCACTGGCGGCGGACAGTTCGGGACGGTATGCCATCTTAATTCTTGCCGGGCGGAGGCTGGCGCGCGCCCGCTTCCGGGCTCGGCTTGGAATCCGCGATGCCGACTTCCTTGGCTGCCGCCACCTGCGCCACATAAGGACCGGGATTCACACAGGCCGGCGTTTCCATCGACGGCTTGCCGCCATTTTTCTTGTGATACCCGGCCGCGATGCGGTCCTGCGCCAGGCAGAGCTGGTAGGCCATGGTCTTGTCGGTCCAGGCCTGCTTGTCTTTCACGGCGGCCGCGGCCGCTTTCTGTTCTTCGGTCAACGGCGGCAGCTTGGCCTGCGCCAGTCCGGCCAGCGCCAGCAGCGCCAGTGCAGCACATAGTTTCTGTTTCATGTCCGGTCTCCTCACACGGTTTTCGGCGCAGTGGAACTGACGGTGGCGGCGCCTTCCTGCGTTCTCACGCGCGGCACACGGCCATGCTGGATATCGTCGTACCACAGGTCGTGGTGCTCCACAGCCCACTCGTCGTCCACATAGCCGTCGCGCATGGCGCGGTAGGCGCCTTCCATGCCGATGGTACCCAAATAAATATGGCCCAGCGCCGCAGCCATCACCAGCACGGCAGCGGCGATGTGGACGATGTTCGCCACCTGCATCATGGCGCGCGTATAGTCCAGGCTCGGCACAATCCTGTTCAGCACGAAGCCGGAAGCGCTGACGATAATCCCCATCAGCACCACACCGCCCCAGAACCACAGCTTCTCGCCGGCGTTGAAGCGGCCCGCGTGCGGATGGCCCTTGCCGATGGCGCCGCCCAGCGTGAACAGCCATTTGAAGTCCGCCGCGATGGGGAAATTATCGCGCACATAGGTGATGAACATCACGATCAGCGAAATCGAGAACAGCGGCCCCACAAAGTTGTGGATGGTCTTAAGCGCATAGGTCAGGTAGCCGAACAGCGTGTGGCCGATGATGGGCATCAGCACGAATTTGCCGAACATCATGGTCAGGCCGGACAGCATCAGGATCACGAAGGTGATCGCCACCGTCCAGTGCACCATGCGCTCGGTGGGCGTGAAACGCTCGATCAGGCGGCCGGTGCGCGGGTGGCGCAGCTTGATGGGGCCTTTCAGCAGGTACATCGCGGCAATGGCCAGCATGGCCACAATCAGGAGCCAGCCGCCGATCTGCATCAGCGGACCGTTGCGGTACTGGCGCCATGCTTCGCCTGCCGTCGTGGCATGGCTCTGGCCGGGGAACTGCGCCTTCGGCTGGATCAGCACACCGGCCTCGGGGTACGGCAGGCTGACGTAGTTGGGCGTGCCCTGCTTCACCTGGCGCCAGGTGGGCGCCAGGTTGCCGGGCTGGTCGCGGGTGCGCTCGGCCTGGTTCTGTTTCAGGATATCGACCGATTCAACGCGCGGGGCTGACAGCATCGGCGTTTCGGCGTGCGCACCGGGGCCGGCTTTCGCAGCCGGCGCTTCACTGACGGGCTGCGCCTGCGCAGGCGCGCCCACCAGCGGTTTCTGCGCGGGTGGGCCCAGGTCGGGCTGCGGGTCCTTTGTGACGGGAGCGGCCGCCGTGGCGGCGGTATCCGCAGCGGCTGCAGGCGCTGCAGCCTTGTCCTGCGCGGCGGCGCTGCCGCCCAGCCCCACAGCGGCGCCGAGCAGGAGCATGGCAAGCCATCGTTTCATGGTGTGACCTCCGCTTATCGCGCGCTGATGCGGTTGTACTCGTTCTGCAGCTGGCCGCGTTCGCGCACCTGCTTGTTCCAGGCATCCTTCGAGCCCGGCGTCCAGCCCTTGGCCACGTTCATGTCGCCCGGCGCGCCCTTGTAGGCCGCGTCGTCCCCGCGTTCCACCGCGGCGCCGGCTTTCGCCTGGTCGATCTCGCCGCAGGCCGACAGGGCCAGCGCCAGCATGGCTGCTACAGCTGCGGTGCGCTTCATGATTTGCCTCCTTGCGGGCCAGTCGCCTCGGGGTTTGGCGATTTGCCGTAGGCCGTGCCCCAGCCCCACACTTCGCTGCCCTTGCCGCGCGTGATCACGCGGGTGCGGAAGATATCGGCAACCACGTCGCCGTCGCCGCCCAGCAGGGCCTTGGTCGAGCACATCTCGGCGCAGGCCGGCAGCTTGCCTTCGGCCAGGCGGTTGCGGCCATATTTTTCGAATTCCGCCTGCGAGCCGTTTTCTTCCGGACCGCCGGCGCAGAAGGTGCACTTGTCCATCTTGCCGCGCAGGCCGAAGGTGCCGTTGGACGGGAACTGCGGCGCGCCGAAGGGGCAGGCATAGGAGCAGTAGCCGCAGCCGATGCAGGCGTCCTTGTTGTGCAGCACCACGCCTTCGTCGGTGCGGTAGAAGCAGTCCACCGGGCACACCGCCATGCAGGGCGCGTCCGAGCAGTGCATGCAGGCCACGGAGACCGATTTCTCCTGCCCCACCACGCCGTCGTTGATGGTGACCACGCGGCGGCGGTTCACGCCCCACGGGACTTCATGCTCGTTCTTGCAAGCCGTGGCGCAGCTATTGCATTCGATGCAGCGCTCGGTATCGCAGATAAATTTCATGCGTGCCATGGTGTCCCCTTCAGGCGGTGAAACGTTCGATGTTGCAGATCGTTGTTTTGGTTTCCTGCATCATGGTGACGGAGTCGTAACCGTAGGTGGTGGCCGTGTTGACCGCCTCGCCGCGCACGATAGGCGCCGCGCCTTCCGGATAGAACTCCAGCATATCCTTACCCTGCCACCAGCCTGAGAAGTGGAAGGGAATGAAGGCCGTATCCGGTCCCACGCGCGGCGTAACCAGCGCGCGTACCTTGATGCGCGCCCCCGTCGGCGTGGACACCACCACGTATTCGCCATTGCGGATGCCGCGGTCGTTCGCTGCCTTCGGATTGATTTCGACGAAATTCTCCTGTTGCAGTTCGGCCAGCCATGGGTTGGAACGGGTCTCTTCGCCGCCGCCCTCGTATTCGACCAGGCGGCCGGAGGTGAGGATGATCGGGAATTTCTTGTCCAGCCCTGCTTCCACGTTCTTCTGCTGCACCGACTTGTACAGCGTGGGCATGCGCCAGAAGGCCTTCTTGTCGTCGTGCGTCGGGTATTTCGCCATCAGGTCGGGCCGGGTGCCGAACAGCGGCTCGCGGTGCACCGGCACCGGGTCGGGGAAATTCCATACCACCGCGCGCGCCTTGGCGTTGCCGAAGGGGTGCACGCCGTGCACCTTGAGGCAGACGCGCTGGATGCCGCCCGACAGGTCGGTCTTCCAGTTCTTGCCTTCCGCCGCCTTCTTCTCGGCTTCGGTGAGGTCGTCCCACCAGCCCAGTTTCTTCAGCAGCACGTGGTCGAATTCCGGATAGCCGGTGGTGATGTCGGCGCCCACGGAATGCGAGCCGTCTTCCGCCAGCAGGCTGACGCCGTCCTTCTCCACGCCGAAGTTGGCGCGGAAGTTGCCGCCGCCGTCCATCACGTGGCGGCTGTTGTCGTAGAGGTTGGGCGAACCGGGATGCTTGAGTTCCGGCGTGCCGTAGCAAGGCCAGGGCAGGCCGAAGTAGTCGCCCGTGAGGTCGTAGCCCGTGACCGGGTCCTTGCCGCCTTTTGCGCGCAAGGTCTTCACATCGAACAGGTGCATATTGCGCATATGCGCTTTCAGGCGCTCCGGCGACTGGCCGGTGTAGCCGATGGTCCAGCTGCCGCGGTTGATCTCGCGCAGCATGTCCTCCGGTTCCGGCTCCATCATGCCGCCCTTGCCCGGCACCAGCTTGATCTTCGCCACCAGCTGCTTGGCGAAGCCCAGCTTCTCGGCCAGCTGGTACATGATCATGTGGTCGGTGCGCGATTCGAACAGCGGCTCGATGACCTTCTCGCGCCACTGGATCGAACGGTTCGACGCCGTCACCGAGCCGGAAGTTTCGAACTGCGTGGCGGCCGGCAGCAGGTAGACGGCGCGGTTCGGATTGATCTCCTGGCCATCCACCTTCATCGCCGCCATGGCGGCGGTAGCCGATGGATAAGGGTCGATCACCACCAGCGTATCGAGCGCATCGAAGGCCTTCTTCATTTCCAGACCGCGCGTCTGTGAGTTCGGCGCGTGGCCCCAGAACACCATGGCCTTCACATTGCTGTCCTGGTCGATCAGCTCATTCTTTTCCAGCACCGCATCGACCCAGCGCGACACCGTGGTGCCGGACTTCTCCATCATGGCCTGGGAGGCGAACTGGCTCTTCACCCATTCGTAGTCCACGCCCCACACCGCGCACCAGTGCTTCCAGGCGCCGGCGGCAAGGCCGTAGTAGCCGGGCAGCGAATCCGGGTTCGGGCCCACGTCGGTGGCGCCCTGCACATTGTCGTGACCGCGGAAGATATTGGTGCCGCCGCCGGACTTGCCCACATTGCCCAGCGCGAGCTGCAGCAGGCAGGAGGCGCGCACGATGGCATTGCCGGTCGTGTGCTGGGTCTGGCCCATGCACCATACCACCGAGGACGGCCGGTTCATCGCCATCGTTTCGGCGGCCTTGAACACTTCCGCTTCCGGCACGCCGCAGGCTTCTTCCACGCGGTCCGGGGTCCACTTCATCACCTCTTCGCGCACCTTGTCCATGCCGAACACGCGGTCGTTGATGTACTGCTTGTCTTCCCAGCCGTTCTTGAAGATGTGGTACAGCATGCCGTACAGGTAAGGGATGTCCGAACCGGAACGGATGCGCACATACTGGTCGGACTTGGCCGCCGTGCGGGTGTAGCGCGGATCGACCACGATCATCTTCGCGCCGCCCTCCTTCGCATGCAGCATGTGCAGCATGGAGACCGGGTGCGCCTCGGCAGCGTTCGAGCCGATATACATCACGGCCTTGGAGAACTGCATGTCGTTGTAGCTGTTGGTCATGGCGCCGTAGCCCCAGGTGTTCGCAACCCCCGCCACCGTGGTCGAGTGGCAGATGCGGGCCTGGTGGTCGCAGTTATTGGTGCCGAAGAAGGACACGAACTTGCGCAGCAGCTGGGCCTGTTCATTATTGTGCTTGGACGAGCCCACCCAGAACACCGAGTCCGGCCCGTTCTTCTTGCGCGTGTCCAGCAGGCGATCCGCAATCTCCTGCAGCGCCACATCCCAGCTGATGCGCTGGTATTTGCCGTTCACCAGCTTCATCGGATATTTCAGGCGGTATTCGCCGTGCCCGTGCTCGCGCAGCGCCGCGCCTTTCGCGCAATGCGCGCCAAGGTTGATGGGCGAATCGAAGACCGGCTCCTGGCGCACCCACACACCGTTTTCCACGACGGCGTCCACCGCGCAGCCCACCGAGCAGTGGGTGCAGACGGTGCGTTTCACCTCATGCTTCGCTTTTGCGCCTGCGGCCGGCGCATCGGCCGCGCGGGCCTTGCGCAGCAAGGGCGTCTGCGAAATCGCCAGGCCGGCGCCAACGCCGATACCGGAACGTTTGAGGAAAGCGCGGCGGTCCATGGTAGGCAGCGCGCGCGACAGGCTTTCGCTCAGGCCAGCAGCGAAACGGCCGGACGAACGCTGGCCCGCAGGCCCTTTACGTGTCAGCAGCATGGTGAGTCCCCTTCCAACTCAGAGTTTGGCGGTACGGTAGTATTTTTTGATGTGTTCGCTAAGGCGGTATCCCGTACCGCCCGGATCTGCGGCTTCCGGCTCCGCAGCGGGAAGCTCGGCAGGTTTGGACGCCAACTTGACGGCGACACCGGCGGCGGCAACTGCGCCCAATCCGGTAAAGAAGCTTCGGCGTGACGGTTTTGCTTGGGTGGACATCCGTGTCTCCTCAGACAGGTTGTATTGCTCAATTATTACGTCTGTAAAACCTTAACACAATTAAAAATTTATTTCATTCCTGTAGCGATGCCATATCGAAGGCCTGCATCTCGATGGCGAAGAACGCCTGGGCCAGCCGCGCCACCGGAGCGTAGAAGCGCGCCTGCGGATGCTGGATAACGGTGGCGCAGAAGGCCTGCACCCAGGGCTGCATATGCGCGGCAAAAAATTGTTTCTGCGTTGCGATGCTGCCATGCAGCACATCTTCGCTGGTGATCAGGTGCCGCATCACCTCGCATAGTGAAGAGATATGGTCTTCACTTTCGGTGACGTCGTCTTCCCGCTCCAGGCCCAGGGCAAGCAGGTCCGAACGCAGCTGGGCCAGCGGCTTCTCCATCATGAAGCCCGACAGGTACCAGGAGCCGTACAGGAAGATCTCCGGCTTGCCGACGCCGATGAACAGCGCCTCGTATTCATCGCGCGCGCGTTCCGGATCGGACTCCCTGCAGGCGCGCTGCAGTTCGCGCCACACGTCCGGCAGTTCGCCCACGCCGTCCGACGGCGCCTCGGCGATGGAATCGAGAATCTCATTGGTGGGCGGCTGGTAGAACAGCACGGCCAGCAGGCCGTACAGGTCTGCGCGCGCGGCCTCTTCGCCACGGTCCGGCGTTTCGAATTGCAGGCTGGTTTCCATTAGCGCTTCACCTCAAAGATGGAGACTTCTTTTGCAGGCTGCATCATGTCGACCACGCGGCAGTCGCCGCACATGCGCAGCCGGTCCAGGTTCGCCGCAAAGGCGCCGTGCGAGGAAAGCTTTGCCACCATGTTCTCCACCATCTGCAAGGTGCCGAAGGGCTTTTCGCAGCGGATGCAGTGATACGGCTGCGCTTCGTTCATCACGCGCGGCTGCTTCGCTTCCGGCGCGAGCAGCAGGCGCGGCGTGAGCGAAATGGCGTTTTCCGGGCAGGTCTTTTCGCACAGGCCGCACTGCACGCAGTTGGTCTCGGTGAAGCGCAGCTGCGGCAGGCTCGGGTTGTCGGCCAGCGCGGATTCGGGACAGGCGCCGACGCAGGCCATGCACAGCGTGCAGGCGTCCTTGTTGACGGCCAGCGTGCCGAAGGGAGCGCCGGCAGGCAGCGCCAGCTCCTGCTTCGGCTGCGGCGCGTGCTTCAGCAGGTGATCGAACACGAAATCGAGCGTGGTGCGCTTGGCGGGCGCGATATTGAAAGCTGCCGCCTCCTGCGGCGCCTGGCCCGCTTCGCAGCGGCGCAGCGCGCTGTCCAGCGTGGCGGCATCGGCGGCCTGCAGCAGCGCGATATGTTCGCCTGCGTAGCCGAGCTCCGTAAGGATGGCTTGCGCAATGCCGATCTGCGCGCGCAGCGCATCGATGTACTGCGGCGCCTCTTCGCCGGTGCTCAGCACCATCACATTCGACGCGCCGTAGGCCACTGCAGCCAGCCAGATATCGATACCGGCCGACGCCACATGATGCAGCGCCAGCGGGATGATGCGCGCGGGCAGTCCGCGCAGCAGGCCGGCGCCGGCCTGCCGTCCGAGCTCCTGCACCAGCGCCGCCCCGCCCTGCTCGCTGTGCAGCAGCAGCGCCGGGCGCTTGCCGCCCGCCTTTGCATACGTGGACAGCATGGTGCGGATGCGCGCACCCTGGTCGGAAGCGCGGGGATAGGCATAGGTCAGCGCGCCCGACGGGCACACGGTGGTGCAGGCGCCGCAGCCCACGCACAGGTTGGGATTGACCTTGATATGGTCGCCATGATGGCTTACCGCCTGCGCGGAGCACACGTCGATACAGGCATTGCAGCCGGTTTTCTGGTTGCGGCTGTGGGCGCAGATGCTTTCCTTGTACTGGAAAAATTTGGGTTTGCCGAACGTGCCTACCATGCCGGCCATGGCCTGCGCCATGTCGGCCGCTTTCGCTTCCGATGTGCCGGGCGCGAAATAGCCCTGCGGCGGCTGGTGCAGCGTGATCAGGGGCTGCTCGCCCAGGTCGAATATGAGGTCGAACTCCGCCTCGCGTTCCGTATCGCGGCGCGCGAAATCGATGGCGCCGATGGCGCCGCAGGCGGCCACGCAGTCCTGATGCGAAGTGCATGCGCTCAGCCTGACCTGGTAATCGAGGCCAATCGCATTTTCGGGGCAGGCCTTCACGCAGGCATTGCAGCGCGTGCAGAGATCGAGGTCGATGGGATTGGATTGCTGCCAGCTGACGCTGAAGGCGCCAAGGTAGCCGCTGATCCTGACACCGCTGCCCGAATGCGTGGGCCAGTCGTGATGGGCAGGCAGCTGCGCGCCTTGCGTATCGGTGAGGAGCACGCTCACATCCAGCTGGCCCTGCAGGCGCTTCGCCCACGGCAGCACGCGCGCGGCAGGGCCGAGCAGCAAGGCGCGTCCTTCCGAATGGTATTCGACTTCCGGCACCGGCTCGGGGTCCGGCAGGCGCGCGGCGGCCAGCAAGGCCGCCATCTTCGGCGTGGCCTGCTGCGCTTCGGCGCCCCACCCTCCGGTTTCGCGGATATTCACGAAGCGGATCGGGGCCACGGTGTTCTTCTGCTCCGCCAGTTCGGAGAACAGCGGCTGTTCCTGGGTGCAGGCGACAACCAGGCGTTCGCTGCCATCCAGGGCTTCCAGATACTGGCCTACTTCGCGGCGGCACAGCTGCGATGCGGGCGCCAGCGGCGTGTCCAGCGCATCGCCAAGCGCCGCGCCGTCCAGCGGCATGGTACGGTTGCAGCTACATACTTTGATTCGGGCGTTCATCGTCTTCCTGGCTTGGGGCTTGGGCTTCTTCCTTCTTCTCCTGTTCTTCCTCGACGTAACGGAACAGGGGATTCAGCAAGTCTTTGGCATGGGTGAGCGCGGCCAGCATGGCGGCCGGGATCGGATCGGGCTTGCTGTAGTCGCCGATATAGATATCGAGGCCGTCCATCACGTTGAAGTGCGGGTCGGTGAACAGCTTTTTCATGGCGGCGCGGCGCACGCTTTCATCCACGCCGCGCGCAACGAAGGGAGTGAGGTCGTCGTGGTGGCCCAGGGCGGAAAGCTGTTCCAGTGTCGGCGCGGGAAGCGGCTCGGGTTCAATGGCTGGCGGCTGCTCCGCATCCGCGGGCGCCAGCTCGGCTGCGGCCTCCGTCTTGCGCCGCGACCAGCGCGCAAAGAAGGTTTCAGCCGCCATGGCGTTCTCCTTCGGCACGCGCCATGCGCTCCACGCCGGCGCCCCCTTCGAAGGAAGGCTTCCGGCGCTTGCGCTTGGGTTCTGGGCGGTACCACTCCTGCACGAACTGTTTCAGATGGTCGGCGATCCATTCCGGCACCGGCAAGGTATCCACCTGCTCCCCGCCATCCATCAGGCGCGCCGCCTCGTTATAGGACAGCGTGACGAAACGCGGAACGGCCACTTCCTGGCCGTCGAGCTGCTCGGGGCGCCACATGATGAACCAGCACGGTGCGCCGCTATCGGCGTTCAGGAAATAGCCTTCCGCCTCGTCGCTGTATAGCCGCAGCTCGAAACCGCTGAACAGCCAGCGCGTATCGTCCTCGCCGCCGCGCAGTTCCCGCGGCGGACCGGCCGGAAAGTCAGGCTCGATGAAAACTTCGAGAGGTGACCAATGGTAAGGCTGCCAGCGGCTCGCGAGCGGCTTTCGTTGCATCACGACCGCCAGCCTGAGTGCGTCTGTCTCCACTTCACCCCCACATGCATATTCTGCAGATACGCCAATATGCAACAAACAGCGTCTTATGCCAAGAGTAAATTGTTGATAAGATGCCCGTCATTCTTTTTCAACCCAAAAGGGAGATGGCATGCTTCGACAAAAAACGGCGCAGTACTTCGCGACACTGTTCGGCCTGCTGCTGCTTGCCAGCACTGCTGCAGCGCAAAAACTGCCTAATGTGATGATACTCGCCACCGGCGGCACCATTGCGGGCACCGGCGCCACCAGCACCACCACCGTTGGCTACACCGCGGCCACCGTGGGTGTGCAGCAGCTGATCCAGGCCGTGCCGGAGCTGACGAAAGTGGCGAATGTGACGGGCGAGCAGGTGTTCCAGATCGCCAGCGAAAGCATGACCAACGAGCACTGGCTCACGCTGGGCAAGCGCGTGAATGCGCTGCTCGCGCAGCCGAACGTGGACGGCATCGTCATCACCCACGGTACGGACACGCTGGAAGAAACCGGCTACTTCCTGAACCTGGTGGTGAAGAGCCGCAAGCCGGTGGTGCTGGTGGGCGCCATGCGCCCTTCCACCGCCCTCTCTGCCGATGGCCCGATCAACCTGTTTAACGCCGTGCTGGTGGCGGGCAGCGCCGATGCCGTCAACAAGGGCGTGATGCTGGCACTGGGCGACCAGATCCACGCTGCGCGCGACGTCACCAAAACCAATACCTCGACGCCGGACAGCTTCAAGACCCCTGAACTGGGCATGCTGGGCTATGTACAGGGCGGCAAAGCCTTCTTCTACCGCACGTCGACCCGCAAGCACACGGCCGACACGGAATTCGATATCAGCGCGCTGCAGTCGCTGCCGCAAGTGGACATCGTGTACGGCTACGCGAATATGAACACCGTGGCGCTGGACGCTTTCGTGGCCGCAGGCGCGAAAGGCATCATCCACGCCGGCACCGGCGACGGCAGCGTGGCAGCGAAAGTGAAGCCCGGCCTGGTCGCCGCGCGCAAGAAAGGGACCATCATCGTGCGCGGCAGCCGCGTCGGCAATGGCATCCTCGCACGCAACGGCGAGGCGAACGACGATGAGCTGGACTTCGTGGTGGCGGACACGCTGAACCCGCAGAAGGCGCGCATCCTGCTGATGCTGGCACTGACCAAAACGAACAGCACCAAAGACATTCAGCGCATGTTCTACACCTACTAAGATGCGGCGGGCACGCGCTTGCGGGCACGCTTCACTTCATACATATGCTGGTCCGACCGGGCCAGCAGTTCTTCCGCAGTCACCGAGTGATCCCGGCTCAGGGCCACGCCAACGCTGGCGCCGATGCGCACCGTATGGCCGTTGGCGTCCAGCGGCTGGGAGATGGACTGTAGCAGCGCCTCCTTGACCCGCTCCACCACTGCCGCATTGCCCTCGGGCTGCGGCAGCGCCACCACGAATTCGTCCCCGCCCATGCGCGCCGCCAGGTCGCTGGTGCGGATGCATTCGCGGATGCGGCGCGCGATCTGCACCAGCACCGTGTCGCCGGCCGCGTGGCCGTAGTTGTCGTTGATGGGCTTGAAGCCGTCCAGGTCGATGAACAGCACGGCCACCGGCGGCTGCCCCGGCTCCAGCATGCAGCCGAGCTGGCGCATGAAGCGGATACGGTTGGGCAGGCCGGTCAGCGGATCGTGCTCGGAAATGTAGTCGCTCTGGCGCCGCGCCTCCTCTTCGATTTTCAGGTCGCGGTGCAGCGCGTTTTTCAGCAGGAAGGCCTGGCGCGAGAAGCGCTCGCGTATCAGCAGCGAAAACAGGCCGATGAGATTGGCCGAGATCAGGAAGAAGCAATTGGTCGTCAGCAGCACCCATTCGCCGCGCGTGGGCATTTCCTGGCTGGCGACGGCCAGCCAGATATAACTGAGCGCCAGCAGGAAGCCGACCGTGCAGCCTATCCGCGGCGGCAAATAGGTCCAGGAATATAAAGCCATCGACACCAGGATCAGGCCCGCATAATAAGCACCCCATCCCAGGTCGCCGGGATGCGAGAACAGCATAATGGCTTCAATACCCGCGCCCCAGATCAGGTATTCGCAAATGGTAATGGCCTGGTAATGCCGGACAAAGAAATCCGGCCGGCTCTGCGTCAATACGAATATCAGCGCGGTCAGGCCCACCACAATAATGCGGATAACCCAGGCTTCAAACAAGGCGGATGGCACCGCCCATATATCGAGCACGCCAAAGGCGAGATACAGCAGCGAGCAGAGAATACTCGTGTGACGGGCCACCCGTCCTTTTTCTTTCGACAGGTCGGCCTGATACGCTTCTTCTAGGCGGGGTGGAAACGACAATGTGGAACCTTGGGCAATGGGAGCGGAATGTGCGATGGCATTAGCTTAGCAGCCCCGGCACGCTCCGCCGCCACGATGACGTACGGAAACTACAGTTTGCGCCCTTCTTGCGCCAGGAAATGGCGCGTTTCAACCAGAAAGCAGCACGAGCCCATCTACTCTTGGGTAAGCGCGGCCCGCGCAGCGTTGACGATTCGCTCACCGAGCCGTTCGATGTTCGGCGGCTGCACGCGCCAGGAGTGCCAGAACAGGCGCACGTCCTCATACTTTCCCGGCGCCAGATCGACCAGTTCCCCCTTCTTCAGCAGGTCGCCGTATTGCTGTTCCGGGAGCATGCCGTAGGCAATGCCGGCGCGAATGGCCTGCATGAAAGGACCGCTGGCCGGAACATAATGGACCGGGTAATGTCCCGGCAGCAGGCCGAGATAGCTGCGAATAAAATCCGTCTGCAATAAATCCTTGCGGTTGAATATCGCCACAGGGGCTTTTTTCGCCGAATCGCGATTAAAACCATTCGCGAACCATTTATCGCGGAATGCGGGCGAAGCCAGCATCCGGTAGCGCATTATTCCCAGCGCTGCAATGGCGCAGCCGCGCATCGCTTTGGACTGGGTGGAAATACCGGCTACCGCCGAACCATTTTCCAGCAGTTCGTATGTGTAGTTCTGGTCGTCGAGAATTATTTCCACATTCAGGTGCTGTTCGGCGAGGAAGCCGGCAATGGCAGGCAGCAGCCAGGTTTCCAGCGTGTCGTTATTGACGGCGATGGAGATATTGCTGGCCAGGGCAGCATCGCCGAGATCGGACAGGAAATCCTCTTCCAGCAGGCGGGCGCGGCGCAGGTATTGCAGCAGGCGCCGCCCCGCGCCCGTCGGACGGCAGGGCCTGCTCCGTACGAGCAAAGGGCTGCCCAGGGCACTCTCCAGCGCCCCGATACGCTGCGAGACGGCGGAAGGCGTGAGGTGCAGATGGGCCGCGGCCTGCTCGAAACTGCCCATGTCCAGCACCGCCAGGAAGGCTTCGCATTGCCGGGAATCGAACTTCATGGCCGTCCTTTAGAAAAATTAATGTTTGTGGAATTTTATTAATTTTACTTCACACCAGGAGGTACCGGCCCCAGCATACGTCTTCAAGGAGGACGTATGAGTACTTATCTGAGCGGTTTGGGGCTGGGCGCAAGCCTGATCATGGCGATCGGCGCGCAGAACGCGCATGTGCTGCGCATGGGAGTCCAGCGCCAGCATGTGCTGCTGACGGTGGCGAGCTGCATCGTGATCGATGCGGTTCTGATTTCGGCCGGCGTGGCGGGGGCCGGTTCCCTGATCCAGGATTCGCCGCTCGCCCTCACCCTGGCGCGCTGGGGCGGCGCCGCCTTCCTGGTGTGGTATGGCTTGCGCAGCTGGCGCAACTTATTGCGCAGTAATGCGCTGGATGCCTCGGACCAGGTGGCCAAGGTGGGCGCAAGAACGGCGCTGGCCAGCGTGGCGGCAATGTCCCTGCTCAATCCCCATGTTTACCTGGACACGGTAGTGCTGCTGGGCTCGATCGGCGGCAGCTATGAACCCGCGGAACGGCTGCACTTTGCGGGCGGCGCGATCACGGCTTCCCTACTCTGGTTCAGCCTGCTGGGTTTCGGCGCCGCACGCTTCGCGGGATTGCTGTCGCGGCCGCTGGCCTGGAAATGCATCGAAGCGCTGACCGGCGCCACCATGCTGCTGATCGCGGCCGGGCTGGCGCTGCGGGCCTAGCACAGTACATTTATAGCCCAGTTGACATTTCTCAACCGCATTGATTCAAAATCGCAACAGCTAAACGATTGCGCAATCGATAGCAAAAAATAATTACAGGCTCGACTAGCAAAACTGCACTTTGTTAACGATTTTCACGGCGGAGTTGCATACACTGGAGTTTCGACTTCGGAGGAAGAGCGACCATGGACCACCCAGCTACCATCTGCAATCGTAAAGACGAGCACCAGGCAGCCATCATCAACCATGGCCTGGCCCTGCAAGCAATCGCAGGGTCGGCGGAGGCGGTACGCTATCTCGTGGAACAGCGCGTGGAAAGCGAAACCATCAAGCGCGTGCTGACGGACTCGATGTCGCGCCGTACGCCCGATTAGCCGCCGCATGTGCGCTGGCGTACGTCAGCGCTTCCCGACTTTCGCTAGACTCTTACTATCATTATCGATAGCAAGGGATCAGTAATGCGCGGGCGTACCAACAGAAAGTATTCACGCATGGATGCCATCACGGCAAACCTCGTCAACCGGGGCCTGACCATCCAGGTAACGACCGGCCCCAGGGACGCCGTGCGCTTCCTCACGACCAATGGCATCGGCCTTGCCACCATCAGGCGCGTGCTGGCCTGCCCCAACCAGCGCAGGCCGCACGGCTGACAGCGTGGGGCCCGCCGGCCTCAGGGCTGGGTGACAGTCACCGTATAAACGCCCTCTTCCACAAAGGTATTGCTGGTGACAATAATCTCGTGGAATCCATCGAAGGTCGCGGTATAGGTCAGGGAGGCCGTGCCCGGCGAAGTCCGGCGCGCGCTCGCCACGGCCGGGCTGGTCGGCGTGCGGTCGTCGCGCAGGATCAGGTAGGGGCTGAATGCCGTGGTGGCCAGCGAGATCGACACCGTTTCCCCGGTCTTCAGCAGGAGCACAAGACGGTCTTCGTTGTCGCCCATGAAGGAACAGTTGCCGGCCTTCAGGTTCTGCGTGACCGTGCTGCCGAAGGTAGCGAAGATGATCGGGCGGCACGTCGCCGCATCGCTGATCGCATTCGAGAAGTCGTCGGTCAGGCTCAGCGTATAGCTGCCCGGCGCAGCAGGCGACGGCGTGTACACGCGCACCAGGAAGTCGCCGGCCGGCAGCGTGTATTGGAGCTCCAGCGGGTTCAGCGCAGCGGGGGCAAAGGCATCGCTCGGCATCTCGCCGACCACGCGCCCAGCAGCGGTAAAGATGCGCAGCTGGCGGCCGCTGGCGGCAGTCACTTTGGCGCGGAAGGATGTTGGGGCGCCCAGCTTCAGCGTGTATTCATCGTACAGACGGGCCAGCGCAGTGTCGCTGCAATCGTCCGTTGTCCACGCCCCCGCCACCGGCACGCCGATCACCACAGGCTGCTTGACGCAGCCGGCAGCCAGGGTGGCGTTGACGGCAATATCCACACTGGCGCTCGTGCCGGCCTTGGCCGTCAACTTCTGCACGCCAACGGCCGGGCCCAGCGTCCAGCCCGGTACGCGGGCCACGCCGGCAGCATTGGTGGTGGCAGTGGTGCCCGCGAGCACGCCACTGTTGGCGGCCACGGAGAAGGTAACAGCCGTATTCGCCACCGGATTATTGTTGGAGTCGGTGACGGTAACACCGGGCGCGGCCAGCACGGCGCCGATATTGCCGCTGGTGACATTGTCCGGCAGCGCGCTGATCTTGGATGGCGCACCGGCGGTCGCCTTGGCCGTCACGGTGGCTTTGGCGCTGGCGGAAGTGATGCTGAGGGTCTGGTCGCCCGCCGCCGTGCCCAGTGTCCAGCTGCTGATCGTCACCTTGCCCGCGCTGTCGCTGGTGTAGGCAGTGGTGCCCAGTGCGCCGCCTCCGGTGGCCACAGCAGCGGTGGCGCTTGCATTGCCAACCGGCGCGCCGCCTGCATCCACCAGCGTCAGCACAATCGGGTCGGCGACCTTGGCGCCGGCCACCGCAGTCTGGTTATTGCCACTCGTTACATTGATGCTGCTGACGACTGCCGGGCCATCATTGCCGCCGCCACAGGACACCAGGCTCGCCAACAAGATGCCGCTGCATAGCAAACGCAGATTCATATTTCCCCCGAATGTGATTATTAGTTTTGCCCAGGACACTATAATTTCCTGACTTCAAAACCTCAATCGAATTGGCGGTAGATGTCTCTTTTCTACCGCAAGTACAGTTGCGGCTCACTTGAAACGCTCCCAGCTCAAGCGCACGGCCTGATGCGCCTGGACAGCATGTCCTGCTCGAGCAGATCGGGCTCGTGGTGCATCGCGCCACGATGGCGCATTGGTGGGGATGTGGAACAGATGATGCAGGGCCTGCGCTGCCACACGTGATGGCCTGCCCAGCTGGGTTCGAACCAGCGACCCTCAGCTTAGAAGGCTGATGCTCTATCCAACTGAGCTATGGGCAGTAGGGGTACAAATGAAAAGCGGGCTGTACGTGACAGCCCGCTTGCGGAATGTGGTCGGAGTACAAGGATTCGAACCTTGGACCCCCTGCTCCCAAAGCAGGTGCGCTACCGGGCTGCGCTACACTCCGATAAGACCAATCATACTCGCTCCCCAGGGGGGCAGTCAATGTTGATGCCGTGCAGCACTCTCCTGGCTTGCCGCCTGCGCGGCAACGACGCTTAAGCGGCGGCGGGCAGTTCCACCTTGTCGGCAATCCGGCGCGCCATGCTCTGGGCGCGCTCGGCGTCGCGTGCTTCCACCATCACGCGGATCAGCGGTTCGGTGCCGGAGGCGCGGATCAGCACGCGGCCGGTATCGCCCAGCTCCTGTTCCACACGCTCTTTCTCCGACACCATGGCCGGATTCTTCTGCCAGTCGAAACCGGCGGGCACGCGCACATTGATCAGGGTCTGCGGGAACAGCTCCAGCGCACCGGCAATCTGCGCCAGCGTCTTGCCGCTGCGCTTCAGGGCGCTCAGCACCTGCAGCGCGGAGACGATGCCGTCGCCCGTGGTGTGCTTGTCCAGCGCCAGCAGGTGGCCGCTGCCCTCCCCGCCCAGGATCCAGCCCTTTTCCTTCATCACTTCCAGCACGTAGCGGTCGCCCACCTTGGCGCGCGCGAAGCCGATACCTTTTTCCCTGAACGCCACTTCCAGCGCCATATTGGTCATCAGCGTGCCCACGGCGCCCGCTACCGGGCCGGTAGCCAGGCGGTCCATCACCATCACGTACAGCAGTTCGTCGCCGTTATAGAGGCGGCCGTTGGCGTCGCACATGATGAGGCGGTCGGCATCGCCGTCCAGCGCGATGCCGAGGTCGGCGTCATGCGCCAGCACGGCGGCGGCCATGGCCTTCGGCGCGGTGGCGCCGTGGCCGTCATTGATGTTGAAGCCATCCGGCTTGTTGCCAATGGAGACCACTTCGGCGCCCAGCTCGTGGAACACGTGCGGCGCGATATTGTAGGCGGCGCCGTGGGCGGAATCGACCACGATTTTCAGCCCGCGCAGGTCCAGTTCATTCGGGAAGGTGCTCTTGCAGAATTCGATGTAGCGGCCGGACGCGTCGTCCAGGCGCTTGGCGCGGCCCAGCTTTTCGGAAGGCACGCAGCTCATGGGCTGGTCGATCTGGGCTTCAATGTCCAGCTCCACCGCGTCCGGCAGCTTGGTGCCCTGGTCGGAGAAGAACTTGATGCCATTGTCCTGGAAGGGGTTGTGCGAGGCGGAGATCACCACACCGGCCGAGAGGCGCAGCGCGCGGGTCAGGTAGGCGATGGCGGGCGTGGGCATGGGGCCGGCCAGCATCACGTCCACGCCGGCTGCGGCGAAACCAGCTTCCAGCGCCGCTTCCAGCATATAGCCGGAGATACGCGTGTCCTTGCCGATCAGCACCGTGGGACGGGCCGTGCCGGCGGTGGCCGTTTTCGCCAGCACCTTGCCTGCGGCATAGCCGAGGCGCATCACGAAATCGGGCGTAATCGGGGCTTCGCCCACCAGTCCGCGCACCCCGTCGGTGCCAAAGTATTTACGTGCCATGTTCTTGTCCCTTTATCGTTAATGTGCTGCCTGCCACACCTTGAGCGCGTCCACCGTTTCGGCCACATCGTGCACCCGCACGATCTGCGCGCCATGCGCCACGGCGGCCAGCGCGCCGCCAATGCTGCCCGCCAGGCGCTGCTCCACCGGCTTGCCCGTCACCGCGCCGATCATCGACTTGCGCGACAGGCCGGCCAGCAGCGGCACGCCCAGTTCGGCCACCATCTGGCGGCCTGCCTTGAGTAAAGCGTAATTATGCTCGACGGTCTTGCCAAAGCCAAAGCCCGGATCGATCCACAGGCGACCCCGGTCAATACCGGCCGCCGTCATGGCCTCGATGCGCCCGCGCAGGAAGTCCGTCACCTCGCGCACCACGTCGCCGTACTCCGGCTTCTGCTGCATGGTTGCAGGTTGATCAAGCATGTGCATGATACACAGCGCACAGTCGCTGTCGCGCACCGCTTCGATGGCGCCCTCGGCGCGGAAGCCGTTGATATCGTTGATCATATCCACGCCGGCCAGCACCGCTTCGCGCATCAGCTGCGGCTTGTAGGTATCGACCGAGATGGCCTTGCCACAGTCGCGCAGCGCATACAGCACGGGCATGACGCGGTGCAGCTCATCTTCCAGCGGCACCGGCGGCGCGCCGGGCCGGGTGGATTCGCCGCCCACGTCGATGATGTCCACGCCGTCGCGGATCATCTGCTCCGCGTGCGAAATGGCGTAGTCGAGGGAGGCGAACTGGCCGCCGTCGGAAAAGGAATCGGGCGTCACATTGAGGATGCCCATCACGAGCGCGCGCTGCGCCGGGAAATTGAAGCGGCCGAATGGAATGGTAGGCATGGCGTTCTGAAAACGAAAAGGGCGAGGATTCCTCCTCACCCTTTCTATGCTGATGCGGCGTGCGCTATCAGGCCGGAGCGGTGGCGTTCGGCGAAGCCGATGGGCCGTCGCCGCTCGGCTGCTTGCGCAGCGTGACGCCGGCTTTCGGCGGACGCGGCTCCTGGCCGGCCATGATGTCGTTGATCTGGTCCGCGTCGATGGTTTCCCATTCCAGCAGGGCCTTGGTCATCATTTCGACCTTGTCGCGGTTCTCGTCCAGCAGCTTGCGGGCCAGCGCGTACTGCGAGTCCAGGATGTTGCGGATTTCCGCATCCACCTTCTGCTGGGTCGCTTCCGAGATGGTCTTGTTGGAACCGCCGAGGAAGCCTTCGTTCTGCTCGTCCTCGTACACCATCACGCCCAGCGAATCGGACATGCCGAAGCGCGTCACCATCGAGCGGGCCAGCTTGGTGGCGCGCGAGAAGTCGTTGGCGGCGCCGGTCGACATCTGGCCCACGAACAGCTCTTCCGCGATACGGCCGCCGAACAGGATGGAAATCTCTTCCAGCATCTTGTCCTTGTAGCCGGAGATCTTGTCGTGCTCAGGCAGCTGCCAGGTCAGGCCCAGGGCCCAGCCGCGCGGCATGATCGTTACCTTGTGCACCGGGTCGGCCTTCGGCAGCAGCTTCGCCACCACGGCGTGGCCCGACTCGTGGTATGCCGTGTTGCGGCGTTCCTCTTCGCGGATCACCATGGACTTGCGTTCCGGGCCCATGAAGATCTTGTCCTTCGCGTCCTCGAAGTCCTGCATGTCCACCAGGCGCTTGCTGCGGCGGGCCGCAAACAGGGCTGCCTCGTTGACCAGGTTGGCCAGGTCGGCGCCGGAGAAGCCCGGGGTGCCGCGCGCCAGGATGTCGGCCTTCACGTCGGTGCCGATCGGCACTTTGCGCATGTGCACGTTCAGGATCTGTTCGCGGCCGCGGATATCCGGCAGGCCCACGGACACCTGGCGGTCGAAACGGCCCGGACGCAGCAGCGCCTTGTCCAGCACGTCCGCGCGGTTGGTCGCGGCAATCACGATCACGCCGGAGGAAGCTTCGAAACCGTCCATCTCCACCAGCAGCTGGTTCAGGGTCTGTTCGCGCTCGTCGTTACCGCCGCCCATGCCGGCGCCGCGGTGGCGGCCGACAGCGTCGATCTCGTCGATGAAGATAATGCATGGGGAGTGCTTCTTCGCGTTCTCGAACATGTCGCGCACGCGGCTTGCGCCGACGCCGACGAACATTTCAACGAAGTCCGAACCGGAGATCGAGAAGAAAGGCACTTTCGCTTCGCCAGCAATGGCGCGCGCCAGCAGGGTTTTACCGGTACCCGGAGGACCGACCATCAGCACGCCGCGCGGAATGCGGCCGCCCAGTTTCTGGAACTTGGTCGGGTCTTTCAGGAAGTCCACGATCTCGGTGACTTCCTCTTTCGCTTCGTCGCAGCCTGCCACGTCGGCGAAAGTGACGGTGTTATTCGTTTCATCGAGCATGCGCGCCTTGGACTTGCCGAAGCTGAAGGCCCCGCCCTTGCCGCCGCCCTGCATCTGGCGCATGAAGAAGATCCACACGCCGATCAGCAGCAGCATCGGGAACCAGGACACGAACACCTGCTGCAGGAACGATGGCTCCTCGGGCGGACGCACGTCGAAGCGCACGCCGTTGTCGCGCAGGTCGCCGATCAGGCCGCGGTCGAGATAGGTGGCCGTGGCACGGACGCGCGAGTCGTCGGTACGGGTTGCGGCGATGGTATTGCCTTCGATGACCAGGTCCTTGATGCGCTTAGCCTTGATGTCATCCAGCAGGTCGGAATAAGGGATGGTCTTGCTGCCACCCGCGGTGCCATGGCTGCTGTCGAATTGCTTGAACAGCATGAACAGCAGAAGCGCCACTACCACCCAGATAGCGGATTTGGAAAACATATTATTCACGAAAACTCCTTCGGATGCCTGCGCACCTGTTACCTGTAGCTCGAATCATTTTACTCGCAATAAGCAGGCCGTGCTAAGAAACCTGCCCCAAAGGTGCGGGAAAAGCAGCGAAACACCACCTTTCCGGGCCGATGTGCGGCTTGGATGGCCGAAAACAAGGGTCAGATTATCAATTTTCTACCGGATTTTTCAATCCGCGGCCCAGCAGGAAGATTTCCGAAGATTTATCGCGGCTCGCCTTCGGTTTTTTCTGCGCCACCGTCTTGAATTCACGGCGGAATTTTTCAACGATCTGGGTAAAACCCATGTCCTTGAAACATTTGACCAGCAAGGCGCCGCCGGGTTTCATATGATGTTGAGAAAACTCAATTGCAATGTCGATCAGGTCTTCCATGCGCGCCGCGTCGGCGATGGCAATGCCGGACAGGTTGGGCGCCATGTCGGACAGCACCAGGTCCGCCTTGCGCCCCTGCAGCACGTCGGCCAGCCGGTCGAGCACTTCCTGCTCGCGGAAGTCGCCCTGGATGAAGTGCATGTCGGCGATGGGTTCCATTGGCAAAATATCAAGGCCGATCATGGTGCCGTTGATGCCCCCGTCCTCCCCGCCCGCCAGCTTGCGGCGCACGTACTGGCCCCAGCTGCCGGGGGTGCAGCCCAGGTCCACAATGACCTGGCCGGGCTTGATCAGTTTGGCGTCTTCGTCGATCTCCTTGAGCTTGTACGCGGCCCGCGCGCGGTAGCCGTCCTTCTGGGCCGCCTTCACGTAGGGGTCGTTGATATGGTCGTGCAACCAGTTTTTATTTAATTTGTTCTTTGCCATTCGCGTAGAATACTGCTTTTAAGAGAACCACTGAAAAATCAATATGTTGAACCTGACACCTGTCGAGCGCAGCGCACTGCGCGCCGAAGCGCACGGCCTGAAACCTATCGTCATGATTGGCGAAGCGGGCCTCACCCCCGCCGTGATGAAGGAAATCGAACTGGGCCTGGATTCGCACGGCCTGATCAAGGTCCGCGTTTTCGGCGACGACCGCGAAGCCCGCATCGAAATGTATGAAACCATCTGCGCGGAGCTGGATGCGGCGCCGGTGCAGCACATCGGCAAGCTGCTGGTGCTGTACCGCCCGAAGAAGGAAACCGAGAAGACCGGCAACGCCAAGGCCGGCAAAGGCATGCGCACCGTTACCATCGTCAAGCCCAGCCCAAGCGGCACCAAGAAGCCGACCGTGAGCAAGGTTCTGCTGAAGGGTAATGAACGCGTGACCCAGGGCGGCAATATCAAGCGCGCCAAGAAGCGCCAGACCAGCAGCAAGAAGGCGCTCGCCTAAGTCCGCGGCTCGCCGGAAATTGGGGACAGACCCGGATTTTTGAAATCCGGGTCTGTCCCCAATTTCCGGCAACTCAGTCGGTGACTGAGATCAGCAGCCAAACCGCCAAAAAGCTCTCCACGAGATAGATCACGCTGGACACCCCGTGCAGCAGCCCGAAGCGGCTCTTCACCGCCTCCTCCACCAGCCCGGTCGCCCGCAGCTCCGCCATCATCGGCTGCAGGCCGAAATGCACCGCCACGGTACACAGCAGCATTGCCGCGATAATCGCCAGCACCTTGCGCCGGCGCACCGAACGCCACTCAGGCGTGGCCAGCCACAGCAACAGCATCAGCAGCAGGCCGCACACCAGCGAAGCCATGGCCTGCACATGGAACATGCTGCCCGCAATCGTGCCCGCCAGCGAGCGGTCGCTGAGCGTGGCGAACAGCGTGGGCGCCACCAGGTAGCCCACGGTCCACAGGCTGCCCGCCCAGACCACGGCCACCAGCAGGCGAAGGCGCGCCAGCAGCATCAGACGTAGCGCACTTCGAGGATTTCGTACTCGCGCGGGCCGCTCGGGGCCTGCACTTCCACCACGTCCTCGGCCGACTTGCCGATCAGCGCGCGGGCGATCGGCGAGGTCACGGACACTTTATTCAGCTTGATGTCCGCCTCGTCCACGCCCACGATCTGGTAGCTGACCTTCTGGCCATTCTCCAGGTCTTCCAGGTCCACGGTGGCGCCGAACACCACGCGGCCGTCCGCGTCCAGCGTCGAGGGATCGATGATCTGGGCGCTGCTCAATTTGCCTTCCAGCTCGGCGATGCGGCCTTCGACGAAAGCCTGGCGCTCCTTGGCGGCGTCATATTCTGCGTTTTCCGACAGGTCGCCATGCGAACGGGCTTCGGCGATCGCGTCGATCACAATGCGGCGCTCCTTGGTTTTGAGCTGGTGCAGTTCTTCCTTCAGCAGCTCGGCGCCATATTTGGTCAGTGGAACAGAATTCATGGTTGTCTCTTGATTAAATTTCAAAAAACACAGAGCCCGCGCCAGACTGCGGCGCGGGCTCCGTGATTAAGATCCTGCGTGCTACTCGAGGAGCTTAGTGTAAGGTTTTATGCAGGCCTTGTAAATCGTACACGTGCATCTCGTCCAGATGGCGGATGCCGGCCACCGCCGCCTCAGCGCCCGCAATGGTCGTGTAGGTGGTGACGCGCGCCGCCAGCGACGAAGTGCGGATTGTACGCGAGTCCGAGATCGCGTTGCGTTTCTCTTCAACCGTGTTGATGACGAGGACGATCTCGTGGTTCTTGATCATGTCCACCACGTGCGGACGGCCTTCCAGCACCTTGTTCACCGCCGTTACCGGCAGGCCGGCCGCCGCGATCACCGCTGCCGTGCCCTTGGTGGCGCACAGGGTGAAGCCGGCATCGACCAGGTCGCGCGCCACTTTCACGGCGCGCGGCTTGTCGGCCGCCTTCACGGACAGGAACACCTTGCCGGAGGTCGGCAGCTTCACGCCCGCGCCCAGCTGCGATTTCACGAAGGCTTCCGCGAAGGTCTTGCCCACGCCCATCACTTCACCGGTCGATTTCATCTCAGGGCCGAGGATGGTGTCCACGCCCGGGAATTTCACGAACGGGAACACGGCTTCCTTCACGCTGTAGTAAGGCGGCACCACTTCCTTGGTCACGCCCTGCTCCGCCAGCTTCTGGCCCACCATGCAGCGCGCCGCGATCTTGGCCAGCTGCAGGCCGGTCGCTTTCGACACATACGGCACGGTACGCGATGCGCGCGGGTTCACTTCCAGCACATAGACCACATCCTGCCCATCCTGCTTCTGGATCGCGAACTGCACGTTCATCAGGCCCACCACGTTCAGGCCCTTGGCCATCAGCGAAGTCTGGCGCTTCATTTCGTCGATGGTTTCCTGCGACAGCGAGTAAGGCGGCAGCGAGCAGGCGGAGTCGCCCGAGTGCACGCCGGCCTGTTCGATGTGTTCCATCACGCCGCCGATGAAGGTGGTTTCACCGTCCGAGATGCAGTCCACGTCGCACTCGATGGCGTCGTTCAGGAAGCGGTCCAGCAGCACCGGCGAATCATTCGACACCTTGACCGCTTCGCGCATATAGCGTTCCAGGTCGCGCTGCTCGTGCACGATTTCCATCGCACGGCCGCCCAGCACGTAGGAAGGACGCACCACCAGCGGGTAGCCGATTTCCTGCGCCAGCGCCAGCGCGTCGGCTTCGGTGCGCGCGGTGCGGTTCGGCGGCTGGCGCAGGCCCAGGTCCTGCAGCAGCTTCTGGAAACGCTCGCGGTCTTCGGCAGCGTCGATCATGTCCGGCGAGGTGCCCACGATAGGCACGCCGTTGGCTTCCAGGTCCAGCGCCAGCTTCAGCGGGGTCTGGCCGCCGTATTGCACGATCACGCCGACCGGTTTTTCCAGGTCCACGATTTCCAGCACATCTTCCAGCGTCAGCGGCTCGAAGTACAGGCGGTCGGAGGTATCGTAGTCGGTCGATACGGTTTCAGGGTTGCAGTTGACCATGATGGTCTCGTAGCCGTCTTCGCGCATGGCCAGCGCGGCGTGCACGCAGCAGTAGTCGAATTCGATGCCCTGGCCGATACGGTTCGGGCCACCGCCCAGCACCATGATCTTCTTCTTGTCGGTCGGCGCGGACTCGCACTCCTCGTCATAGGTGGAGTACATATAGGCCGTGTTGGTCGAGAACTCGGCGGCGCAGGTGTCCACGCGCTTGTAGACCGGACGGATATTCAGCTCGCGGCGCTTGTTGCGCACTTCGGTGTCCGTGGTCTGCAGCAGGTAGGCCAGGCGGCGGTCCGAGAAGCCCTTCTGTTTGAGCTTGAACAGCGTGGTGCGGTCCAGGTTTTCCAGCTTCTGGGTATCCAGCCACAGTTCCAGGTCCACGATCTCCTTGATCTGGATGAGGAACCACGGGTCGATGCGGGTCAGGTTGTGCACCTCTTCCAGCGTGAAGCCCTGTGCGAAGGCGTCGCCCACGTACCAGATACGCTCAGGACCAGGCTCGCCCAGTTCCTCTTCCAGCTTCTCGCGGTCCTTGGTCTTTTCGTTCATGCCGTCCACGCCCACTTCCAGGCCGCGCAGGGCTTTCTGGAAGGACTCCTGGAAGGTACGGCCGATGGCCATCACTTCGCCCACGGATTTCATCTGGGTGGTCAGGTGGCTGTCGGCGCTCGGGAATTTCTCGAAGGCGAAACGCGGGATCTTGGTGACGACGTAGTCGATCGAAGGCTCGAAGGACGCAGGCGTCGCGCCGCCGGTGATCTCGTTGCGCAGCTCATCCAGCGTGAAGCCCACGGCCAGCTTGGCCGCCACCTTGGCGATCGGGAAGCCGGTGGCTTTCGAGGCCAGCGCCGAGGAACGCGACACGCGCGGATTCATCTCGATGACGATCATGCGGCCGTCCTTCGGATTGATCGAGAACTGCACGTTGGAGCCGCCGGTATCCACGCCGATCTCGCGCAGCACTGCCAGCGAGGCATTGCGCATGATCTGGTATTCCTTGTCGGTCAGCGTCTGCGCCGGCGCCACGGTGATGGAGTCGCCGGTGTGCACGCCCATCGGGTCCAGGTTTTCGATCGAGCAGATGATGATGCAGTTGTCCGCCTTGTCGCGCACCACTTCCATCTCGTACTCTTTCCAGCCCAGCAGCGATTCCTCGATCAGCAGCTCATTGGTCGGCGAGGCCTCCAGGCCGCGCTTGCAGATCTGCTCGAACTCTTCTTCGTTGTAAGCGATGCCGCCGCCGCTGCCGCCCATGGTGAAGGACGGGCGGATGATGGTCGGGAAACCGACTTCGCGCTGCACGGCCCAGGCTTCGTCCATGGAGTGCGCCACGCCGGACTTGGCGGAGCCGAGGCCGATCCTGGTCATCGCATCCTTGAACTTGGAGCGGTCTTCGGCCTTGTCGATGGCTTCCGGCGTCGCGCCGATCAGTTCAACCTTGTATTTATCCAGCACGCCGTTGCGGTGCAGGTCCAGCGCGCAGTTCAGCGCGGTCTGGCCGCCCATGGTCGGCAGGATGGCGTCCGGCCTTTCCTTGGCGATGATGCGTTCCACCACCTGCCAGGTAATCGGCTCGATGTAGGTCACGTCCGCCATTTCCGGGTCGGTCATGATGGTGGCGGGATTGCTGTTGACGAGGATGACCTTGAAGCCCTCTTCGCGCAGGGCTTTGCAGGCCTGGGCGCCGGAGTAGTCGAATTCGCAGGCCTGGCCGATGATGATCGGGCCGGCGCCAATAATCAGGATGCTTTTAATGTCTGTACGTTTTGGCATTTATTTCTTCTCCGCGGCTTCCATCATCGAGATGAAGCGGTCAAACAGGTAGGCGACGTCGGTAGGACCAGGCGATGCTTCAGGGTGGCCCTGGAAGCAGAAGGCCGGGGTGTCGGTGCGGGCGAAGCCCTGCAGCGAACCGTCGAACAGCGACACGTGGGTGACGCGGCAGTTGGCCGGCAGCGTGGCCGCATCCACGGCGAAACCGTGGTTCTGCGAGGTGATGAGCACCTGCTTGCTGTCCAGGTCCTGCACCGGGTGGTTGGCGCCGTGGTGGCCGAACTTCATCTTCAGCGTCTTCGCGCCGGAAGCGAGGGCCATGATCTGGTGGCCGAGGCAGATGCCGAACACCGGGATCTTCTTCTCCATCAGTTCACGGGTAGCCTTGATCGCGTAATCGCATGGCTCGGGGTCGCCGGGGCCGTTGGCCAGGAAGATGCCGTCCGGGTTCAGGGCCAGCGCATCGGCCGCGGTGGATTCCGCCGGCAGCACGGTCACTTTGCAGCCGCGCTCGGCCAGCATGCGCAGGATATTGCGCTTCACGCCGTAGTCGAAAGCGACCACGTGGAAGCGCGGCTTCTCCTGCTTGCCGTAGCCTTGGCCCAGCTTCCATTCGGTTTCAGTGAACTCGTAAGCGGTCTTGGTGGACACCACCTTGGCCAGGTCCATGCCGCTCAGGCCCGGGAAGGAGCGCGCCAGCTCGACAGCCTGCGCCACGGAAGGCTCGTTGCCCAGCGTGCCGGTGAGGATGGCGCCGCCCTGTGCGCCCTTCTCGCGCAGCAGGCGGGTCAGCTTGCGGGTATCGATGCCGGCGATGGCCACGACATTCTCGGCCTTCAGGTAATCGGACAGGGATTGGGTGGAGCGGAAATTCGATGCCATCAGCGGCAGGTCGCGGATGATGAGGCCTGCGGCGGCCACTTTGGCGGCTTCGACGTCTTCGGTATTGATACCGTAGTTGCCGATATGCGGATAAGTCAGGGTAACGATCTGGCGGGTATAGCTCGGATCGGTCAGGATTTCCTGGTATCCGGTCATGGAGGTATTAAAGACGACTTCACCGGTGGTATGGCCGGCAGCGCCAATAGAATAACCTTTGAAAATAGTTCCGTCAGCGAGGGCCAGGATGGCCGGAACGGCTGGGCCAGCGAAAAATGGCGGCAAGGGCAACTCCGTATAAAGTTACCGTAGCGGCGCCACGTCAGACGACCGGCAGGAATCCCGGCGTGAGGCCAGGTTGCGGTCAGATGATGATGGGTGTGAGTGGTAGGCGCTACGGTAGATGTGATTTGGCTAAACCTTTGAATTATAACCCAAAGGCCGCCTTTTCACAAGCCGTGCGCCTGCTGCTTACAGGGCGGCGATGCCGGCCTTGGCGATCTGCGCGTCTTCGTTGGATTTGACGCCGGAAACGCCCACGGCGCCGATGGTGTGGCCGTCCACCACGATGTTTACGCCGCCCTCAAGCATGCCGTCCAGCTCAGGGGCGCTGAGGAAGGCCACGCGGCCGTTGTTGATGATCTCTTCGTACACGCGCGATTCACGGCGGCCCAGCGCCGAGGTCTTGGCCTTGGCCGGGGCAATGTGCGAGGACAGCGGCGCGGCGCCGTCCAGGCGCTGCAGCCACAGCAGGTGGCCGCCGTCGTCGCAGATGGCGATCGATACGGCCCAGTTATTGGCCAGCGCTTCCGCTTCGGCCGCAGCGGCGATCTTCTTGACGTCGGCCAGGGTGAGGAATGGTTTGGTCTGCATTTGTTCTTGTCCTTATGCGTGGTTATTGAACGGCAGGCGCCTCGCGCCGCACCTTGTTGAGTTTCTGCTTCAGCTGCGCCATCAGCGCCAGCGTGGCCTTCTCGCCCGCCTGCATGGCCCGCGTACGGCTGGCGAAGTCGCTGCTGCCCATATTGCCGAGCGGCGGCTGGATCACGATGTCGGCGTCGCGCAATTCATACTGGTTGATGCGCTGGCCCATGATGCTGAAGGTCTGCATGATGACTTCCAGCGAGGAGATCGCGGCCTGGGCCTCGGTCTGCGTGGAGATATTGACGGCGATGATGAACTCCGCGCCCATCTCTTTCGCAAAACGCACCGGCACCGGCGCCACCAGGCCACCGTCGACATAGGTATGGCTGCCGATGGTAACGGGCTGGAATACGCCGGGCACCGCCGAACTGGCGCGCACCGCCATGCCGGTATTCCCGCGCTGGAACAGGATGGGCTGGCCCGTCTTCAGGTCGGCCGCCACTGCGCCGAAGGGCAGCTTGAGCTTTTCGATCGGGCGGTACTGCACTGCCTTGTTCACATAGGTCTGCAGCGCCTCGCCTTTCAGCACGCCGGAGGACTTGCTGAACAGGGGCAGCGCCCAGTCGGAAATGGCCGCTTCGTCCATCTCGTTGGCCATCTTCTGCAGCGCCGCCGCATTGTTCCCGGCCGCGTACATGGCGCCCACCACGCTGCCCGCGCTGGTGCCGACCACGATGTCCGGCACGATGCCGTTGGCTTCCAGCGCCTTGATCACGCCGATGTGGGCAAAGCCGCGCGCGGCGCCGCCTCCCAGGGCGAGACCGATCTTCACCTTGCGCAGCACTGGCGCAGGGGGCGGCAGGTTGGTGGGGGTGTTATCACCGAGCGCCGGAGGAATCACGGGCGGCGCCGCCGGAGTGCCGTCGGGAGCCGTGGTGGTGGCGCCGGGCGTAAGGACAGGCGGCGTGCTCCGGGTGGCGGGGGTGCTGCCACATCCGGCCAGCGCAGCGGCGGCCAGGACGGCAAGAATCAAACGGTTTAAATGCATGGGTCAATCTGCTCAGTTGAACCGCGGATTGTACCGTATGCGCCGGTCCGGCATCACCACCCGGCTCCGGCTTCCTGCGGGAACAGCATGTCCGACAGGAAGATACCCAGCACGAAGGCCACCACATGCAGCAGGACGATAATCGCGAATTTCAGCAGCACCCTGCCCTTGCTGCGCGCTTTGTCCCACCACAGCACGTAATAGAGGATGGTCAAGAAACCCAGCACGATCACAAGGATGTTGAGTACTCGGGGCCTGTGGATGCCGCGCTCGATCGCATCCGTGCGGTACCAGAGGTACATGAAGAAGTTATCGAACAGCATATAGGCCATGTCGGCCGGCCCGAACAGCGGGCCGCCCTCATTGCCGGTATTCAGGACACTGCCGAGGATATTTGCCAGGAGCGAGGTGACGATGTACGCAAACTGGATGCCGCGCGCGGTATTGAGACGGGCGCGGAAGGCCGTTAGATTTCCCATCGGCAAATACTAACAGATGGCCGCCCCCGGCGGCCGGGAAGTTCAGGCCGTGAGCGCTGCCGCTTGAGGAGCCCAGGCCAGGGACTTGGGCAGGTTGACCGTGAAGGTACTGCCCTGCCCCGGCTCCGAGGTAATGGTCAGCGTGCCGCTATGCCGCAGCAGCACATGCTTGACGATGGCCAGGCCGAGGCCCGTGCCCTGCGTTTCGCGCGAACGGCTCTTGTCCACGCGGTAGAAGCGCTCCGTCAGGCGCGAGATGTGCTCGGGGCTGATGCCGATGCCGCTGTCCTGCACCACGAAGCGCACGCCCTTGTCCGTATCTTCCCAGCGCAGGAAGATCTTGCCGCCCGCCGGCGTGTAGCGCACGGCATTCGAGGCCAGGTTGCCGAAGGCGCTGTACAGCTCTTCGTAGGCGCCCATCACGTCGCCGCCCGCCACTTCCAGCGAGATGTCGTGCTTGCCGGCGGACAGGCCCTGCGAGTCGCGCAGGATCTGCTCCATCATCTTGCGGATGTCCACGTGCTCCGGGCGCATCGGATGGTCCACCGATTCAAGGCGCGACAGCGTGAGCATGTCCTCGATCAGGTTCTGCATGCGGTGGCCCTGCTCCATCATCAGCTTCAGGTGCGCTTCGCGCGTCTTCGCATCGAGCTGCTCGGATGCGGCGATTTCGAGGAAGCCCACGATCACGGTCAGCGGCGTGCGCAGCTCGTGCGAGGCGTTGGCGATGAAGTCGCGCCGCATCATTTCGGCACGCTGCGTTTCCGTCACGTCGTGCGTGACCAGGATCTGGCGCCGGTTTTCGAAGGGGATGATGTGGACGATCAGCTTGCGGCCGCGGAAGCTCAGCGTCAGCGGCTGGTCGTAGCGCCCCAGGATCAGGTAGTCCATGAAATCCGGGCTGCGCACCAGGTTGGTCACGCGCATGCCCTTGTCGCGGTCATGGCGCAGGCCCAGATGCTCTTCGGCCGCCGGGTTGCACCATTCGAGGAACAGCACGTCGTCCATGATGACGACGCCGTCCGGCAGCAAATGCATGGCCTGGCGGAAGCGGGCCAGCCATTCGGTCAGTTCGGCCTGGTTTTTTTCATCGTCGCGCCGCAGGCGGTAGAGACGGGAGAAAATGCCGGTCCACGCGCCCCAGCCGTCCGGCAGCTTGCTGCTCTGCGGGTGATCGAGCCAGCCGCTCAGCTGGAACAGGTAGTTGAGCTGAACCACCAGCATGGCCACCAGCGCAAGCATGCCCACCACCAGCGCGGACACCGCATCGAACCACCACCACAACAAGCCGACGCCGCCCAGCAGGAGCCCCATCCTCAGGGCCACGGGCACCCAGAACAGCAGTTTCGGGCTCATGTTTTCTCGGACAGCATGTAGCCGACGCTGCGCACCGTCTTGATCAGGTGCTCGGCTTCCTTCAGCGCCTTGCGCAGGCGCAGCACATGCACGTCCACGGTCCGCTCCTCGATCACCACGTGGTCGCCCCACACCTTGTCCAGCAGCTGGCTGCGCGAGAACACACGCTCGGGGTGGGCCAGGAAGAACTTGAGCAGCTTGTATTCCGCATGGCCGATATCGATCTTGTTCTCGCCCATCGAAACCGTGCAGCTCACCGGATCCAGCGTGATCGGGCCCGCGCGCATGGCCGTATCGGCATGCTCCGGCGTCTTGCGGCGGAGCAGCGCACGCGCGCGCGCCAGCAGCTCGCGCGGCGAAAAAGGCTTGGTGATGTAGTCGTCGGCGCCGCTGTTCAGGCCCGCCAGCTTGTCCTCTTCCATGCTCTTTGCCGTCAGCATGATAATCGGGATATCGGCGAAATTGCGGTCGCCGCGGATGCGGGCCAGCAGGCGCAGGCCGCTCTGGTCGGGCAGCATCCAGTCCAGCAGGATCAGCTGCGGGGTGCGCTGGTGGATGAAATCCCAGGCCTCCTGCGTGCTCTGCACGGCGCAGCAGTTCCAGCCCGCGTCGCGCAGCGAGAAAGTGACCAGTTCTACAATGGCCGGTTCGTCTTCAACAATCAGTACAGTCGTTTTGTCGGATGCCATGCTGCTATTTTACTCGTTGCTCGGCTCGGCGTCAGTCGCCGCAGGCTTGGAATGGCGGATATCACGGCCTTCCACCACATAGATCACATACTCGGCAATATTCTTGGCGTGGTCGCCGATGCGTTCGATGGCCTTTGCCACCCACATGGTATCCAGCGCTGCCGAAATGGTGCGGGGATCTTCCATCATGAAAGTAATCAGGTTGCGCATGATGGAGCGGAATTCGTGGTCGATGATCGCATCCTGCGCGATCAGTTGCAGCGCCTGGGCGCCGTCATTGCGGGCGAAGCAGTCCAGCGCGTCGTGCAGCATGTCGCTGGTGGCGTTGGCGATGCCGCGCACCATCTCGTAGTGGTTCACGGTCACGGCGCCGCGGCTGTGCAGGGCCTTGGCGGTGCGCGCGATCTTGGTAGCTTCGTCGCCGATGCGTTCCAGGTCGGTGATGACCTTGATCGTGGCCATGATCGTACGCAGGTCGTTCGCGGCCGGCTGGCGGCGCACGATCAGGTGGCTACAGGCGTCGTCCAGCTGCAGCTCCAGCTGGTTGACGGCGTCGTCGTCGCGCATCACGCGCTCGGCGCGTTCCAGGTTGCCGATGCGGAAGCAGGTCATCGCGTCCAGGAACTGCGTTTCGACCATGCCGCCCATCAGCAGCACCTTGGAGCGGATCGCTTCCAGGTCCAGGTCGTATTGTTTGCTTGAATGTTCACCCATCATGGCGGTTTCTCCCGATTGTTGTTCTGCTTAGCCGAAACGGCCGGTGATGTAGTCCTGCGTTTCTTTGCGCGCAGGGTTCATGAAGATCTGGTCGGTCTCGCCGAATTCCACCAGCTCGCCCAGGTACATATAGGCGGTGTAGTCGGAGCAGCGCGCGGCCTGCTGCATATTGTGGGTGACGATGGCGATGGTGTAGTCCTGTTTCAGTTCGCTGATCAGCTCTTCCACTTTCGAGGTCGAAATCGGGTCGAGTGCGGACGTCGGCTCGTCCAGCAGGAGCACGTCGGGCTTCACCGCCACGCCGCGCGCGATGCACAGGCGCTGCTGCTGGCCGCCGGACAGCGACAGGCCGCTCTTGTTCAACTTGTCCTTCACTTCGGTCCACAGCGCCGCCTTCTTCAGGGCCCATTCCACGCGCTCGTCCATCTCGCCTTTCGACAGGTCTTCGTACAGGCGCACGCCGAAGGCGATGTTGTCGTAGATCGACATCGGGAACGGGGTCGGCTTCTGGAACACCATGCCCACTTTGGCGCGCAGCATGTTCAGGTCCTGGTTCGATTCCAGGATATTGCGGCCGCGGTACATGATCTGGCCTTCCGCGCGCTGGCCCGGATACAGGTCATACATGCGGTTCAGGGTGCGCAGCAGCGTCGATTTGCCGCAGCCGGACGGGCCGATGAAAGCCGTCACCTGCTTCTCGTGGATGTCGAGGTTCACGTTATGCAGGCTGCGGGTCTTCCCGTAGAAGAAGTTCAGGCCCGAAATCTCGATGATCTTGCGTTTGCTGTTCTCTTGGCTCATGGTCGTAGTCATATTCTGTTTAATTCGGTGCTTTTTGCGTGAAGACGGTACGCGACAGGATGTTCAGCGCCAGCACGCTGAAGGTGACGAGCAGCGCGCCGCCCCAGGCCAGCTCGCGCCAGTTGTCGTAAGGGCTCATCGCGAACTGGTAAATCACGTACGGCAGGTTGGCCATCGGCTTGTTCATGTCCAGGCTCATGAACTGGTTGCTCAGGGCCGTGAACAGCAGCGGCGCGGTTTCGCCGGACACGCGGGCTACAGCCAGCAGGATGCCGGTGATGACGCCGGCCTTCACGGCGCGCAGGCGCACCATCATCGCCACCTTCCAGCGCGGAGCGCCAAGGGCAAAGGCCGCTTCCAGCAGGCTGTTGGGCACCAGGCGCAGCATATTGTCGGTGGTGCGCACCACCACCGGCACGGCGATCAGCGACAGCGCGATGGAACCGGCGTAGCCCGAGAAGTGCTTTACGTTCGCCACGTACAGGGTGTACACGAACAGGCCGATCACGATGGACGGCGCGGACAGCATCACGTCCGTGACGAAGCGGGTCAGCTGGGCGATCTTGTTCTCATCGCCGTATTCGGCCAGGTAGATACCGGCCAGGACGCCGATCGGCGTGGACACCGCCGTGGACAGGCCCACCATCATCAGCGAGCCGACGATGGCGTTCATCAGGCCACCGCCTTCGGTGCCGGGCGCAGGCGTGGACTGGGTGAACAGGTTGACGCTCAGCGCGGAGAAGCCGTTGATCAGCAGCGTGGCAAGAATCCACAGCAGGAAAATCAGGCCCAGCGACATGGCGCCCACCGACAGCGCGATGCCGATGCGGTGCGTGCGCAGGCGCTTGCGGTAGACAGGGTTCATTGGGGTGCTCACGGGGTTGCTCATTTCACGCCCTCCTTGCGGGACATACCGGCCAGCATCAGCTTCGCGGCCGACAGCACGATCAGGGTGATGATGAAGAGGATCAGGCCCAGCGACAGCAGCGAGGACACATGCAGCGGCGTGGCCGCTTCGCCGAATTCGTTGGCCAGGGTGGAAGCGATGCTGTTCCCCGGCGAGAACAGGCTGGAACCCAGCTTGTTGGCATTACCGATGACGAAGGTAACGGCCATGGTCTCGCCCAGCGCGCGGCCCAGGCCGAGCATCACGCCGCCGACCACGCCGGACTTGGTATAAGGCAGCACGATCTTGCGCACCACTTCCCAGCGGGTGCAGCCAAGGCCGTATGCGGATTCTTTCAGCACCGCCGGCACGATCTCGAACACGTCGCGCATCACGGAGGCGATGAAGGGAATGATCATCACGGCAAGAATAATGCCTGCGGTGAGCAGGCCGATGCCCATGGTGGGGCCCTTGAACAGCACGCCGAGCAGCGGCACATGGCCCAGCGTCGCTTTCAGGAAGGGCTGCACATAGTCGCCGAACAGCGGCGCAAACACGAACAGGCCCCACATGCCGTAGATGATGGAGGGCACGCCGGCCAGCAGTTCAACCGCCGTACCCAGCGGGCGGCGCAGCCACACAGGGCAGATCTCGGTAAGGAACAAGGCGATGCCGAAGCTGACCGGGAAGGCGATCAGCAGCGCGATGCCGGAGGTGACGAGGGTGCCGACGATGGCGATCAGGGCGCCGTACTGGTCGTTGACCGGATCCCATTCGACGGTGGTGATGAACTTCGGCCCGAACTCCTTGAAGGCCGGCATGGCGCCGATCACCAGCGAAACGATAATGCCGACCAGCACGAACAGCACGGAGAGTGCGAACAGCATGGTCAGCTTGTGGAAGAGGAAGTCCTGGATGCGCTGCTTGCGCATGGTGGACTGCAGGGCTGCCTGGACTGCGGCCTCGTTCATGTCGGGCTCCTGAACGGACAGCGTCGGAGAAGTGATTTCTGCGCTCATGGACATTTTCTTATAGATGGTAGTTAGCCGGGAGCCCCCGTGGGCGGGAGGTCCCGGCTAACTCCCTCAGCCGGGGCCGAGGGAGCAGGTCCGATTAGTACAGGGCTTTACCGGAAGCGTCTTTCAGGTTCGCTTTCCAGGAGGACTGCACTTGCTTGACCACGGCTTCAGGCATCGGCACGTAGTCCAGTTCCACCGCAGCCTTGTCGCCGTTGGCGAAGGCCCAGTCGAAGAACTTGATCACTTCCTTGCCCTTGTTGGCGTCAGCCTGCTGCTTGTGCATCAGGATGAAGGAAGCGCCGGTGATCGGCCACGAAGCCTTGCCTGCCTGGTCGGTCAGCACCACGCCGAAGCCTGGGGTCTTGGTCCAGTCGGCGTTGGCGGCAGCGGCCTTGAAGTTCTCGTCGTCAGGCTGCAGGAACACGCCGTCCTTGTTCTTCAGCTGGGTGTGCGACAGCTTGTTCTTCTTGGCGTAAGCCCATTCCACATAGCCGATCGCGCCCTTGATACGCTGCACGTTCGCGGCCACGCCGTCGTTGCCCTTGCCGCCCACGCCTACCGGCCATTTCACTGCGGTGCTGGCGCCAACCTTGGTCTTGAATTCAGGGCTGGTTTTGGACAGGAAGTCGGTGAACAGGAAGGAAGTGCCGGAGGAGTCAGCGCGGTGCACCACGGTGATTTCGGCTGCCGGCAGTTTCACGCCCGGGTTCAGGGCAGCGATGGCGGCGTCGTTCCACTGGGTGATTTTGCCCAGGTAGATATCGGCGATGACCGGGCCGGTCAGCTTCAGCTGGCCGGGGGTGATGCCGTCCACATTGACCACGGCAACCACGCCGCCCATGATGACCGGGAACTGCATCAGGCCATCGGCATCCAGTTCTTCCGCCTTCAGCGGCATGTCGGACGCGCCGAAATCGACGGTCTTGGCTTTGATCTGCTTGATGCCGGCGCCGGAACCGACGGAAGCATAGTTCAGGCCATTGCCGGTAGCTGCCTTGTACGACTCAGCCCACTTGGAGTAAATCGGGTAAGGGAAGGATGCACCAGCACCGGTCACGTCCGCCGCGAACACGCCGGCGGTCGCCACTGCTGCGGAAACACCTACGATCAGGGAGGCGAACACTTGTTTCATACGCATATCAAAGTTCCTCTACGGGGTTGGGGTTTGAATGCTGCGAAGTGTATGCGGCCAATGTGACAGCTTTATGACATATCCGCCATTAGCTGAAATATTTCAAAAAGCCCCGTCACAGCCCTGTCATATTTCCTATCTACACTCTCTCGCGCGCCTGTAAAAAGCGTGGGGCGCTAGAATTTGTTCGCGTGAAAAGATATCGAAAAGATAAGAGCATGAAGCCAGAGACTCGCAGCGAAGCCTCCAAGCAGGCTATCTTCCTGGACCGCGAGCTGTCCCAGCTCGCCTTCAACCGGCGCGTGATGGCGCAGGCGGAAGATCCCAGGATTCCGGTGCTGGAGCGGCTGCGCTATTTATGTATTGTCAGCAGCAACCTGGATGAGTTCTTCGAAGTGCGCGTGGCCAGCCTGCTGGCGGCGGCCAGTGTGGACGGCAGCCACACCGAGCACCCTGCCCTGACCGCGACGCTGAACCGCGTGAGCGCCGAGTGCCATGCCCTGGTGGCGCGGCAGTATGAAATACTGAATACCGAAGTGCTGCCGCTGCTGCAGGCGAACGGCGTGCGCATCGTGCGCCACAACCAGCGCAATGAAGCGCAGCGCGCCTGGGTCAAGGATTATTTCGAACGCGAGGTGCGGCCCCTGCTGACGCCGATCGGCCTCGATCCCGCCCACCCTTTCCCGCAGGTGGTAAACAAGTCGCTGAACTTTATCGTGTCGCTGAGCGGCAAGGACGCCTTCGGCCGCGGCACGGCGATTGCCATTGTGAAGGCGCCGCGCATGCTGCCGCGCGTGATCCGCCTGCCGGACGAGCTGTCCGACGAACCGGGCATCTCTTTCTGCCTGCTGTCCTCCGTGATCCACGCCCATATCTCGGACCTGTTCGTGGGCCGCGAGGTGCTGGCCTATTCCCAGTTCCGGGTGACGCGCGATTCGGATCTGTGGGTGGACGAGGACGAAGTGAAAAACCTGCGCCAGGCGCTCAAGGGCGAGCTGCAGGGCCGCCAGTTCGGCCGTTCGGTGCGGCTGGAGGTGGCGAAGAGCTGCCCGCTGGAGCTGTCCAGCTTCCTGCTCAACCAGTTCGGCCTGCAGAGCAGCCGCCTGTACCAGGTGGACGGCCCGGTGAACATGGTGCGACTGAACGAGATCATGGACCACGTGCAGGCGCCCGAGCTGCGCTTCCCGCCTTTCGTGCCGGGCATGCTGCACAAGACCGCCAACGCCGACATCTTCGCCTCGCTGCGCCAGCAGGACATGCTGCTGCACCATCCCTTCCAGTCCTTCCAGACGGTGATCGATTTCATCCGCAGCGCGGCGCTGGACCCGAACGTGGTGGCCATCAAGCAGACGGTCTACCGCACCGGCATGAATTCGGACCTGATGGAAGCGCTGATCGCCGCCGCGCGCATGGGCAAGGAAGTGACGGTGGTGGTGGAGCTGATGGCGCGCTTCGATGAGGAAGCCAATATCAACTGGGCCGACAAGCTGGAACAGGTGGGCGCCCAGGTGGTGTACGGCGTAGTGGGCCTGAAGACGCACGCCAAGATCGCGCTGGTGATCCGGCGCGAAGCGGGCGAGCTGCACTACTACGCCCACCTCGGCACCGGCAACTACCACCCCACCACCACCAAGTTCTATACCGACTTCGGCCTGCTGACCAGCGACCCGGCGCTGGGCCGCGAGGTCAATGAAGTGTTCATGCACCTTACCAGCCTGACCAAGCCGGCCAAGCTGCACCATATCTGGCTGGCGCCGTTCTCGCTGCAGAGCGAGATCATCAAGGCCATCAGGAACGAGGCCAAGATCGCCAAGGCCGGACGTCCGGCGCGCATCATCGCCAAGGTGAATGCGCTGGTGGACGAATCGGTGATCCGGGCGCTGTATGACGCCTCCAAAGCCGGCGTGAAGATCGACCTGATCGTGCGCGGCGCCTGCACGCTGAAACCGGGCGTGCCGGGCCTGTCCGAGAACATCAAGGTGCGTTCCATCATCGGCCGCTTCCTCGAGCACAGCCGCATCTACTACTTCCGCAACGACCTGGCGCACGACATCTATCTCGCCAGCGCGGACTGGATGAGCCGTAACCTGTTCCGCCGCATCGAAGTGGCCTTCCCGGTGCTGGACAAAAACCTGAAACGCCGCGTGCTGGCCGAGGGATTGAACCCCTACCTGAAAGACAACTCCAATGCATGGGAGCTGGAGCCGGACGGCCACTACCAGCGCCGCAAGCCGCGCGGCAAGCAGCTGCCTTTCAGCGCCCAGCAGCACCTGATGGAAACGCTCGGCACGCAGTCCGCCGACAGCACAGACTGACAGCCTTTTACGGGAGAGCGCATGGACCTGATCTTGTGGCGTCACGCAGAAGCGGAACCGGGAGACGAAGGCCTGCCCGACCTCGAACGGCAGCTCACGCCGAAAGGCCAGAAGCAGGCCAAGCGCATGGGCCAGTGGCTGGACTCGCAGCTGCCGCACGGCTGCCGCATTCTCGCCAGCCCCGCCGTACGCACGATCCAGACCGCTGAAGGCCTGGACCGCAAATACAAAACCCATCCCGAACTCGTGCCCGGCGCGGAGCCGGAAGCCGTGCTGCAGGCTGCGAACTGGCCGAACGGGAAGGATACCGTGCTGATCGTGGGCCACCAGCCCACGCTGGGCCAGGCCGCCGCGCTGCTGATGACGGGAGAAGCGCTGGATTGGGAGATGAAGAAGGCCGCTGCATGGTGGTTCTCGCAGCGCGAACCGGGCGACCCGGAGAGTATCTATCTCAAGGCCGTGATGTCGGCCGACCTGGTGGTGAAATAAGATGCTTGCATTGCCCTTGGTAAGTGCTAAAGTTTATACGTAGCACCAGTATGTAGCACCTACGGGGAGAGCAACCATGCCTTACCTGCTCACAATCGGGATCTTCTGCGCCACGGTAGCACTCATCGCCTTTGAGCTGCTCTCGGAAAGCAAGGGAGCCCATGACATGCACGACCGCTATCACGAATAGCACTCGCCGCCCAGGCGGCGCAGGCTCCGCCAACGGCCCTTTCGCGAGGGCCGCTGCCGGAGCCTTATTCGTTTACGGCGGGGATCAGGCCAGCATGTCGAACAGCGAGCGCGGGCCATTCAGGCCGCCCAGCAGGTTGTTCGTGGATTGCTCCTGCATCGTGTAGAGCTGGGCCAGGGCCTGCGCCTGCTTGGTCAGCGAGGTGGCCAGCTTGTCCTTCTTGTCCAGCAGCGAATCGAGCTCCTTGCCCACCTGCGCGGTCTCGCGCTTGATGGCGCTGCCGGTGCCGGTGAGGCCGTCGATCTTTTTGTCCAGCTGGTCGGCCAGGCCCCTGCCCTCGTTGGTGAACAGCTTGCTCACCGCATCGGGATCGGCCGTGATGGCTGCCGCCAGCTTCTTCTCGTCCAGCTGCAGCTTGCCGTCGGTGCCGAGCGTGATGCCGGCATTGGCCAGGTCGCCGCTGTCGTTCCTGATCAGCTGCGTGAGCTGGCTGCTGGCCTGCGACACCGAGGCATTGCCCTTCAGGGCGCCGCCCGCGAGCGCGGACAGGCGGTTGGACAGGTCGTTGAAACCGGCCACGAAATTCTTCACGTTCTTCAAGATCTGGCTGCTGTCCTGCGACACGGTGAGGTCGGTCTTGCCGGTGCCGCTCAGGTTCAGCGTGACGCCTTTCACCGCATCGGTGAGCGTGTTGCCGGCGCTGCGCACTTCCTTGCCGTCCACCGTGAGCACGGCGTCCTGCGCGGCCTGCGCCTCATCCAGATTATTGAACAGGTTTTTCACGCCCGCGTCGCCGGTCACGCTGATCTTCAGTTCCTTCGCTTCGCCGCTCTCGCTGCGCACCTGGAGCACATAGCCGCTGCTGCCCTTGACCACGCTGGCATCCACGCCCGCCTTTTTCAGCGCGCCCGCAATGCCGTCCAGCGTGCTGCTGGCCGGGTCGATGGTGATGTTTTTCGTGTTGTCCTTGCCGCCCGTGCCGATCTCAACTTTAATGACGGCGCTGCCGCCCAGGCCAATTTGCGTATTGGCGGCCAGCTGCGGATCGCTGTTGAGAATCTGGTTCTGCGCCAGCTGCTTGACGTCGATCTGGGTGGTGCCTGCCGCTGCGCCGGAAGTGGTGCTGGCGCTCAGCACGCCCTTGGTGGACGAGGTGGCGCTGGTGCTCAGGCCCTTTCCCGCCAGGCTTTCCGCGATATTCTGGAATACCGACAGAGCGCTTTGCAGCTGGCCGAGGCCGGACAATTTGGTCTGGTCCTTGGTGAGGCTGGCGTTCAGCTTGTCGATGGTGCCCTTCTGCGCGGCCAGCGTCTGCTGCACCTTGGCCGCAACCGTGGGCGACAGCGCGCCGGAGGTGGCGCTACTGCTGCTGTTGCCATACATGGCGGAGATGATATTGCCGGCGTTCGACATAAGGCTATCCTTTAATAGACCTCATTATTATCCCATATGGCCCAACAAGCAAACGCCGGAACAAACCGGAAATCACCGCATAAACTTGTTGATGGCGTTCTGCGCCTCGTGGTCCAGGGGCTGGAAGGTGAAGCCGATTTTGAACTGGTTGTCGCCGAGGATGCAGTTGGCCACCTTGACGCGGACAGTGACAATCTGGGGTTTGCCGTCGACCAGCATCTCCCAGACCACCTGCCCGGTCCGGCCGACGTCCAGCCGATAGTCCGTCGCGATGGACACGCCACCGGTACCGAGATCGAGGGTGCGGGCAGCCTGGGGGCTGCCGCCGTCCGCTAACCACATGGCGCGCGTACGCAGGATCTTGCGCGCCCCTTGCCGCTGATCAACTAGCACTTTGAAGTCCGACTGGAAATTGGTTGGTTAAAGTGAACCGATTCCAGCCATTGTACTGCGCATTCAGCTAAGTTGCCATGAGGCATGTCATTGAAATTCCCGAAGTCGCGTGAACGCATCATCGATGCGGTCCACGGCGATGATCGTCATCCCTTCAATGGGCTGTTTTGGTGCATTTGCCTTGGGAATCATGGCGATGGAGAAGCCCAGCTTGGCGGCCTCGCGCAGCCGCTCCTGCCCGCGCGGCGCGGGGCGGATTTCGCCCGCCAGTCCCACCTCGCCGAAGACGACGAAGCCGCGCGGCAAAGCCTTGTTGCGCATCGAAGAATTGATTGCGAGCAACACTGCAAGATCGGCGGCGGGCTCTGTAATCTTTACGCCGCCCACCGCATTGATAAAGACGTCTTGGTCGAAGGCGGCGATACCGGCATGGCGGTGCAGCACGGCCAGCAGCATGGCGAGCCGGTTCTGCTCCAGGCCCACGGACAGGCGGCGCGCGTTCGGCAGGTGGCTGGCATCCACCAGCGCCTGGATTTCCACCAGCAGCGGGCGGGTGCCCTCCTGCGTCACCATCACGCAAGAGCCGGGCACCTGGTTGTCGTGCTGGGACAGGAACAGGGCGGACGGGTTGGACACGCCCTTGAGCCCCTTCTCCGTCATCGCGAACACGCCCAGTTCGTTCACGGCGCCGAAACGGTTCTTGATGGCGCGCACCAGGCGGAAGCTGGAATGGCTGTCGCCCTCAAAATAGAGCACGGTATCCACGATGTGCTCCAGCACGCGCGGGCCGGCCAGCGCGCCCTCCTTCGTCACATGGCCGACGAGGATGATGGTGATGCCGCTCTGCTTGGCCACCCGCGTGAGCTGGGCCGCGCATTCGCGCACCTGGGCCACGGAACCGGGCGCCGAGGTCAGGGCATCGGAATACAGGGTCTGGATCGAGTCGATCACGGCCACCTGGGGCTTCAGGTCGGCCAGGGTGTTCAGGATTTTCTCCAGCTGGATCTCGGCCTGCAGCTTGAGCTCTCTGGCATCGATGGCCAGGCGCTTGGCGCGCAAGGCGATCTGGGCGCCGGATTCCTCGCCGCTCACATAGAGCACGCTCTTCACCTGCGACATATTGGCCAGTGCCTGCAGCAGCAGCGTCGATTTGCCGATGCCGGGATCGCCGCCGATCAGCACCACGCCGCCCGCCACCAGGCCGCCGCCCAGCACCCGGTCGAACTCCTCGATGCCGGTGCCGAAGCGCGGCACATCCAGCGCCTCGATATCGTTCAGCGACAGCACCGGCGCGGTCTGCGCCAGCGACTGGTGCTGGCTCTGCGAGAAACGGTTGGCGCCCGGGCTTTCTATGACGGTTTCCACCATCGTATTCCACTGCTGGCAGGACGAGCACTGGCCCGTCCACTTGCTGCTGGTGCCGCCGCATTCGGTGCAGGTGTAATTCGTCTTCGCCTTGGCCATTGCTCAGCCTTCCAGTACGCGCACGCGTTGCGTGATGGCGCACATCAGTTCATAGCCGATGGTGCCGGCCGCCGCCGCCACCTCGTCGATTGGCATGCCCTCGCCCCACAGCACCACCCGGCTGCCCACGCCGGCCTGCGGCACCGGCGTCAGGTCCACCATCAGCATGTCCATGGACACCCGGCCGATGGTGCGGGTGCGCACGCCATCCACCAGGATCGGAGTGCCGGTCGGCGCGTGGCGGGGATAGCCGTCCGCATAGCCGCAGGCCACGGCGCCCACCCGCATCGCGCCATCGGCCTGGAAGCGGCTGCCGTAGCCGACGAAGTCGCCGGCCTGCAGTTCCTGCACGCCGATGATTTCGCTCGCCAGCGTCATGGTCGGCTTGAGGCCGAATGCTTCGGCGCTCTGGCCGCCCGGCGAACCGCCGTACAGCATGATGCCGGGACGGATCCAGTCGCTGCGCAGTTCATCCGCCAGCGCAGGCATCTGCAGCACGCCCGCCGAATTCGACAGGCTCCAGGCGCCCGGCAGGCCGGCCGCGCCCTCATTGAAGCGGCGGATCTGTTCGCGGATGGGCACGCACTGGTGAGCCGTTTCGTCGGCATTGGCGAAGTGGGTCATGAGCGTGATGCCCCCCACATTCGGGTTGGCGCGCAGGCGGGCATAGGCCGCGCCGAAAGCCTCCGGACGGAAGCCGAGCCGGTTCATGCCGGTATTCATCTTGAGGTGAACGTCGATCTTTGCATCCAGCTGCACCGATTCCAGCATGGCGATCTGTTCGGGACAATGGACGGCGCCGTCCAGGCCATGCTGCGCCATGGTGTGCAGGTCGGCGGTATCGAACCAGCCCTCCAGCAGCAGGATGGGCTTGCTCCAGCCCAGTTCACGCAGGCGCGCTGCGTTGTCGAACTCGATCAGGGCCAGGCCGTCCGCCGCCGCGAAACCGCGCAGCGCATATTCCAGGCCGTGGCCGTATGCATTCGCCTTGACCACACCCCAGGCCTTCGAGCCCGGTGCGCAAGCCTTTGCACGGGCCAGATTATGTGTCATAGAAGCAACATGAATTGTCGCGGTGATAGGCCTTGGCATGGAAGTTTACGGCAGTAAAGAGAAGCCGGGATTTTACCTGAGAGGAGGCTTAAGCGCCCTTGCCTTTTCTTTGGAAAGCTTACTATTCATGGTATAAAGCAAGCCGAGATCAGTTTTCGAGCCCCAAGAATGAAACGTGGTTTTTATACCATCATGGCAGCGCAGTTTTTTTCGTCGCTGGCAGACAACGCTTTGCTGTTTGTTGCGATCGACCTGCTGATCGAGATGAAGTCGCCGGGCTGGATTACGCCCCTGCTGAAGTTCCTGTTTGTGCTGTTTTACGTGCTGTTGGCTGCATTTGTCGGCGCTTTCGCCGATTCTTTGCCCAAGGGCCGGGTCATGTTCATTGCCAACATGATCAAGATCGGCGGCTGTGCGCTGCTCTTCTATAACCTGCACCCGCTGGCCGCCTATGCGATTGTCGGTATCGGCGCCGCCATTTACTCCCCCGCCAAATACGGCATCCTCACCGAGCTGCTGCCTGCCGAAAAGCTGGTGGCGGCCAATGGCTGGATCGAAGGCCTGACGATTTCCTCCATCATCCTTGGCACCGTGATGGGCGGCGCACTGGTGGGCGACCGCGCCTCCGCCATGCTGCTGAGCATCGACGTGCCCCTGATCGACACCGGCATCGACACCGGCGCGGAAGCCGCGCTGTGCATCATCGGCCTGCTGTATCTGGTGGCGGCCGCCTTCAACCTGCGCATTCCGCTCACCGGCTGCGTGTATCCGCACCAGGAGCGCAATCCTGCACGCCTGATCGAAGACTTCGCGAACTGCTGCGTGATCCTGTGGAAGGACAAGCTGGGCCAGATCTCGCTGGCCGTGACCACCCTGTTCTGGGGTACCGGCGCCACGCTGCAGTTCATCGTGCTGGAATGGGCCAAGACGGCGCTGAACATGAGCTATGAGAAGGCCACCAGCATGGTGGGCCTGGTGGGCGTGGGTGTGACCGTGGGCGCGATCATGTCCGCCCGCATGATCACGCTGCGCCAGTCGCTCAGCGTGATTCCCTTGGGTATCGCGATGGGCGTACTGGTGATGGCCATGGCCTTCGTGCACACCACCTGGCTGGCCTACCCGATGCTGATCTTTATCGGCGTGCTGTCCGGCTTCTTCGTGGTGCCGATGAACGCGCTGCTGCAGCACCGCGGCCACGTGCTGATGAGCGCGGGCCACTCCATCGCCGTGCAGAACTTCAACGAGAACCTGTCGATCCTGACCATGCTGGCCGTGTATTCGCTGATGCTGCGTCTGCACCTGCCGCTGAACGTCATCATCGTCCTGTTCGGCCTCTTCCTGGCCGGCACCATGATCTTCATCATGCGCCTGCACCAGGCTAATCAGCGCGAACATGATTCGCTCGCGCTGATCGGCGAGCACAAACACTGATTTTCTTCAGCCGGGCAAAGCGCCGCTCGCACGGCGTCCGGCGGCCTTGTGGCGCCAGTCGTCCGGCACGATAAATCCCCGCGACACCTCCACCAGCCAGCCGTTTTCCTCGCGGATTTCGGCGGCCAGCACCGGCGACGGATCGGTGAGGAATTTCTCCGCCAGCAGCGCATGCAGGGCATCGCGCCGCAGCGGCGCGGGCGCGGCTTGCGGCGCTTCCGCGTCGGCGCGCTGCTTCAGGGGCGCCAGCCAGAGCAGGCGTGGCAGCACGATGAAGCGCTCGCCCTCCTCCTGCGCGAAATCGCTCAGCGTGCGCCAGCAACCCGCGCAATGACCGGGCGAGATGCCGTCGATGGCGGGCACCGGCCCGCGCGGATAGAACAGCCAGCCCTTCACCAGCGCCTGCGCGCCGACCACGGGTTCCGCCAGCAAGGCCTGCGCGGCGGGATGCTGCGCCAGCGCCAGCTGGTGGTCCAGGATCTTGCGCATCTTGAGGCCGAGGGTGTCCGCCAGGTTGGGGCCGATCAGGCGGTCCGGCAGCGTGTCGCCGTCCAGCAGGTAGAACTTGCAGGCGAATTCGATGTGGTGCAGGCCGCCGGGCACGCGCAGCAGGAAGTCGAATTCCCCGACCGTATCGTTGCGGGCGGCGCGCACCTGCAGGCCATGCGCGGCGAGCTGCCCGCGCTGGGCGAAATAGAAGGCCATCAGCTTCTCGGCGTAGAGGCCGAGGCGGGAGTAGAACTTGCTGCCGAGGGCGGCATCCAGGGCAGAAGGGTCGCGGTCCAGTTCTTCAAGCCACTGGGCCGCGCCCGGATCCGGCGCCAGCGTGGCGATGCGGGACTGCCATTGCGGCGCTTGCGGGTCCAGCAGGTTGGGCGAATCCAGCAGCCAGGCCAGCGCACGCACGTGGGGCCGCACCAGCTGCGGCCAGCGGCGCCCGAACTGCGCCTGGTAGCTTGTATCGGCAGGCGTGTCAGCGGCGTCCGGCATGCGCGGCCTTTGCCAGGCACAGGTCGGACCAGGCCTTGCCCTTGTCCTCGGGCTTGCGCAACAGGTCGGACGGATGGTAGGTGGCCACCACCGGCACATCGTTATAGCTGCGGATGGCGCCGCGCGCGGCGCTGCCCAGCAGGCCCTTGGCGGCAGTCTGGCCAATGGTGACGAGCACGCGGCTCCGGGCCAGCTGCAGTTCGCGGTCGAGGTAAGGACGGCAGGCGGCCAGCTCGTCGCCGGTCGGCAGGCGCTCGCTGCCATCATCATTGCTCGGGCGGCATTTGACGAGGTTCGTGACGTAGGCGCCCTGCGCGGTGCTCTGGTCGAGGGCGCGCAGCATGTTGTCGAGCAGGATGCCGGGATCGCCCGCCACCGGTTCGATGGCGGATTCATCTTCGGCGGTGGGCATGGTGGCCAGCATGATCCAGCTGGCTTGCGTGTCGCCGCGTCCCGGCACGGCGGCAACGCGCGTGCGGCACAGATTGCAGCGGGTGCAGGATTTGACGGCGGCCTGCAAGGTGGGCCAGTCCATGGCCGCGATCTCTTCGTCGGAGACAGCCGGCATGGCGGATTCGCGGCGGGCGCGGACCGGTGCTGGCGCGGACGGCATGTCATCGAACCAGGAGTTATCGTCTTCCGCAGGCGCTGGTGCGCTGCGTGCAGCCGGACGCAGCCCCGGCGGCGCGGCTGCCGGACGCGCCGGGACCGGCACGTCGTCGAACCACGCGGTCGATTCCGCGTCGGCAGGCGCCGGCGCTGGGGCGGGCGCCGGTGCGCGGGCCGCAGGTGCCGGCGCATGCGCAGGTGGCGCGCCAGATGCCTGGGCTGGCGCATTCGCCGCGCGTTGCGCGGCGTCGCGGGCTGGCAGTGCCTCGGGTGCAGGCGGCGCGACGCTTGCGGGATTGGGCGCATCCCCCGCAGTATTCCGGGCTTGCACCGCCGCGTTGGCGGACGCTCCCGAAGCAGGCGCGTGCCCGTGCAGCTCCGGCGCGGCCACCGCATCATGGGCGGCTGCGGACATTTCCGGCTCAGCGCTTTCCGTGCGTCCGCGCAGCACCCAGCGCGTACCGATCCCCATCTCGTCCAGGAAGACGGCGCTCCGAGGTGACAGCTGACTCATAAGGCAAACCGCATCACAATTGCGTCCTCGCGTTGCTGATTGGCGGCCGGGTAATACCCCTTGCGGCGCCCGATCTCATTAAATCCATAGCGCCGGTAAATCTCCAGCGCCCGCGTATTCGACGGCCTGACTTCGAGCAGCATCGACTCCATGCCCAGCCCGCGCGCGCAGGCCACGGACTGGTTCAGCAAAAAGCGCCCCAGTCCCTTGCCATGGTGCTTGCGCGCCACCGCCACGTTCAACAGGTGCGCCTCATCGACAATGGCCATGATGAGGAAATAGCCGAGCAGCTCGCGCGACTGGTCGCGCAGCACCCAGGCCTGGTACTCCTGCTTCAGCGAATCGGCGAAATTCTGGCGCGTCCACGGATGCGGATACACATCCTGCTCCACGGCCAGCACGTCATCGATATCCGGCTCCTGCATCGGCTCGTACACGAGCCGCGCCAGGTCCCACACCTGCGTCATGCCTGCGCCCCGGCCTTCATGCCCTCGCGCTCGGCCTTGGTATACGCCACCTTATTGCGCAGATAGAGCGGCTGCGCCTGCGCGGCAGGCAGTCCCTGGCCTGCTGCAAAAGCCCGTTCGCCCAGCACGGCGATCTGCGCAGCATGCGGCATCACATCGCCATGCACGCTGGCGGCGAAGTCCTTTCCGGCGAACGCCTCCGGGTAGGCCGCAAAGCCGTTCCCGCAAGCGGCAGGCGTTCCGGCAGGCGCCACCTGCTGCGGCGCTGTGAGCACCGCCGGCAGCACCTCCACCAATGCATCGCCATCGAAACGGTACTGCGCCCAGTACACCTCATTCATGCGCGCATCCAGCACGGCCAGCACCTCCTGCGCCGCGTGGCGCTGGCGGCAGGCAATGGCCATGGCCTCCAGGGTCACCACCGGCAGCAGCGGCAGGCCGGCGCCGAAGCCCAGTCCCTGCGCGATGCCGCAGGCCGTGCGCACGCCGGTAAAGGAACCCGGTCCGGCGCCGTAGGCGATGGCGTCGCAATCGCCGAGCTGAATCCCCGCCTCCGCCAGCAGTTCCTGGATCATCGGCAGCACGGCCTGGGAATGGGTGCGCACGCCGGACGATTCACGGAAAAACAGCTGGCCGTTGCGCAGCAGTGCGCAGGAAGCCATTTCGGACGAGGTTTCAATAGCAAGAATGGTAGGCATAAGCAGTATTTTAACCCGCCATGTACAATACCAGCCATGCACAGCACTACCCTAAACGCCGATAACCGCGCCGAAGTGGCCGCCGCGCTGGCGCAGGACCGCCTGATCGTGGCCTGCCTGTGCGCCGCCTGGTGCGGCACCTGCTCCAGCTACCGCGCCAGCTTCGAAGAGCTGGCGATGAAGCATCCGGAAAAATACTTCCTGTGGGTGGATATCGAGGACCATGCCGACCTGGTGGGCGACCTCGACGTCGAAAACTTCCCCACGCTGCTGATCCAGCGCCATGAAAACGTCGCCTTCTTCGGCACCATGCTGCCTGACCCCAACGTGGCCAACCGCCTGATCGAAACCCTCGCCGCCCAGCCCGAAGACGAGCTGGCCCGCCTCGCCCAAAGCACCGCCGAACGCCGCCAGTGGCAGCAAGACTGCAACCTCCGCGCCCTCATTTCTTAATTGGGGACAGACCCTAATTTTTAGAAATTAGGGTCTGTCCCCAATTAATTTGCAACATTGGTCGGCAAGTGCGCATTTTTTCAGTGGGGAGCACGCGCAACCCGCACTGAAATTGCGTTAATCCGCTCCTCGGCGCTACATTCCTACGGACTGATCCGACTGAAATTGGGGTCGGACCCTAATTTCTAAAATCAGGGTCTGTCCCCAATTTCTAAGCAATTTTCAGGGGGAGGGAGCGGAGGCGCTGGCCGGTGAGCTTGAAGACGGCATTGGCGACCGCGGGGGCGATCGGGGGGACTGCCGGCTCGCCCACCCCTTCCGGGGGCTCGGTGCTGAGGACGATGACGGTCTCCACATATGGCGCCTGCGGCATGCGCAGCACCGGGTAGTCGCCGAAATTGCTCTGCTCGACCTTGCCGTCCTTGAACGTGATTTCGCCCGACAGCGCTGCCGACAGGCCGAAAACCACCGACGATTCCACCTGCTGCGAAATGATGTTGGAGTTGACCGAGGTGCCGCAGTCGATCGCGCAGATCACCTTGTGCACGCGGATCTCCTTGCCTTCCACCGACACTTCCGCCACCTGCGCCACAATGCTGCCGAAGGACTGGTGCAGCGCCACGCCGTGCGCCCTCCCCTTGCCCGGCACACCGGCCTTGCCCACCGCCGCGTTCAGCACCGCCAGATGGCGCGGGTGCCGCAGCAGCATGCCGCGCCGGAAGTCCACCGGGTCGCGCCTGGCCGCATGCGCCATCTCGTCGATGAAGCTCTCCTTGAAGAAGGCGTTGTGCGAGTGGCCAACCGAGCGCCAGTTCCCGAGCGGTACAACGCTGTCGACAATCACATGCTCGATGCGCTGGTGCGGAATCTCGTACGGCATGTCGTACTCGCCTTCCGCTGCTGCCTTGTCCGGCCCCGCGGCAGGCAGGCCGAGATTGCGCTTCATGAATTGCTGCGTCAGCGAGCCGCTGGCGGAGCGGTTGTGCCAGTAGAGGATATTGCCTGCCGTGTCCAGCGCCGCAGTAAAGCGCGCCGTGGCTGCCGGACGGTAGACGTCGTGCGTCATGTCGTCTTCGCGCGTCCAGATCACCTGCACCGGCTGCCCCTGGCATTGGCGCGCCACCGCTACCGCCTGCGCCACGATGTCGGCTTCGAGCCTGCGGCCGAAGCCGCCGCCCAGCAGGTATTCGTGCAGCTCCACGTCATCTTTCGATACGCCGCCGATGCGCGCCGCCATGTCGATGGCGATGCTGGGCACCTGGGTGCCTACCCACAGCCGCACCTTGCCATCCTTGACCTGGGCCGTGCAGTTCATCGGCTCCATCGTGGCGTGCGCGAGGAAGGGGGCACGGTATTCAGCCGATACCGCCAGCGCACCGCGCTTCGCTTCTTCCACATCGCCGGTTTCGTGGTAAACGTGGCCTTCGTCGCCGTCCAGCGCCTCTTCAAATTCCCGGTAGATCCGTTCGTTCGACAGCAGCGCATGCTCGCCCGCTTCCCAGCGGACCGGCAGCGCCGCAGCGGCCTGCTTCGCCTGCCAGAAGGTGCGCGCGACGATCGCTACACCGCCTCCCGCGCCGGTCTGGCCGGTCAGTGCATTCGTGAAATCGATCACACTCAGCACGCCGGGCATGTCGAGGATCGGGCTCGGATTGATGCCGGCAATGGTCCCGCCTATCATCGGCGCCATGCGCACGGCCGCGTAGATCATGCCTTCTGGCCGCGCGTCGATACCGAATTGCGCGCTGCCGTTGGACTTGGCGGGCGTGTCGCGGCGCCGCGCCGGGGTGCCGATCAGGCGGAAGGCGTGCGGTTCTTTCAGCTTCACTTCGCCCGGCGAAGCCACGGAAGCCATCAGCGCAAAGCTGCCGTAGCTGGCGCGGCGCTTCGTGATGTCGTGCACCAGGTAGCCGCCTTCGGTGCGCACCTGCTCCGGCGGCACCTTCCACTCGCGCGCGGCGACGGCAACCAGCAGCGCACGCGCCGTGGCGCCGGCTTCGCGCATCGGCAGCCAGGCGTCCTTCACGCTCGATGAACCGCCCGTGAGCACGATGCCCAGTTCGCGCGCCACCTTGGCCAGCATGTGCTGCGCCACCGCCTTGATGCTGCCTTCATCGTCCGGATGGAATGGCAGGTTCTCGCGCATGACCGCAAGGTTGGCGTAGATCTTGTCGTTCGGCGCCTGCATGATGCGCACCGATGCCAGCGGCACGTCCAGTTCTTCCGCCACCAGCATGGGCAGCGCGGTGTGCACGCCCTGCCCCATTTCCGCACGCGGCACCACCACGCCGACCGTGTTGTCCGGGGCGATCGCAATCCATCCGTTCAGCGCGATTTCGCCATTCTTCAGGGGCAGCGCGGCGCCGGCCTTGAGGCGCTGGCGCGGCGGCATGACGCCCCAGCCGACAATCAGTGCGCCAGCGGCGGCGGCGCCGCTCAATACGAAGCGGCGGCGGGACATGGAGCGGGGTTTCAGCATTGTGCGCTCCTTATGGCAGCCAGCGTTGCAGCAGGTCTTCCGGCATCACCGGACGGCTGTAGAAATAGCCCTGCGCCTGGTTGCAGCCGTGGCGCAGCAGGAAGGCCGCCTGGTCATGCGTTTCCACGCCTTCCGCAATCACGGACAGGTTCATGCTCTTGCCGAGCTGGATGATGGCGATGGCAATCGCTTCGTCATTCACGTCGGTCGAGATATCCTTGATGAAGGAGCGGTCGATCTTCAGCGTCTGCACCGGCATCTGCTTGAGGTAGGCCAGCGAGGAGTAGCCGGTGCCGAAATCGTCGATGGCCAGGCTCACCCCGATCGCGTGCAGGTCGTTGATGAAGGCCAGCGCATCGCCGGTGTTCATGATGACGGACTCGGTCACTTCCAGCTGCAGGCGGTGCGGCTCCAGCCCTGTTTCGCGCAGGATGTCGGCCACCATGCTGACGATGCTGCCGCGGTCGAACTGCTTGGCCGACAGGTTGACCGCCATCTTCGGCACTTCCAGGCCCGCTTCCTGCCAGCGCACCATCTGGCGGCAGGCTTCGGACAGCACCCATTTGCCCAGCTGGTTGATGAAGCCCGTGTCTTCGGCCAGCGGAATGAAGCGGATCGGCGGCACCAGGCCAAGTTCCGGATGGTTCCAGCGCACCAGCGCTTCCACCCCGATCAGGCGGCCCGTATCGATCTCCACCTGCGGCTGGTAGTTGAGGAAGATCTCTTCCTTCTCGATGGAGCGGCGCAGGAAGGTCTCCAGGCGCAGGCGCTCCACGCCTTCGCCCGTCATCGACGGCGCGTAGAAACGGTAGCCGTTGCGGCCGCGCGCCTTGGCCTGGTACATGGCCACGTCCGCATTCCGGATCAGCATATTGAGGTCGGAGGCATCGGCCGGGAACAGGCTGACGCCCACGCTGCAGGTGACGAACAGCTCGTGCCCCGCCACCATGAAGGGCTGCTCGAACATGGCCACCAGCTTTTCCGCCACCTGGCTGGCCCCGTACTGGCCATCCACATCTTCCAGCAGCACGATGAATTCGTCGCCGCCCAGGCGGGCCAGCGTGTCGCCGTCGCGCAGCTTGCTCGACAGCGCCTTGGCCACCTGCTGCAGCAGTTCGTCGCCAATATGGTGGCCCAGCGTGTCGTTCACGTTCTTGAAGCGGTCAAGGTCGATGAACAGCAGCGCCAGCTGCTCGTTGCCGCGCGTGACGCGCTGGATGGCGTGGTGCAGGCGGTCGTGGAACAGCAGGCGGTTCGGCAGCGCCGTGAGCGGGTCGTGGTGCGCCAGGTGGTCCAGCTTCTCCTGCGATTCCTTGACCTTGGTGATGTCGCTGAACACGCCCACATAGTGGGTGGTCATGCCCGACTGGTCGCGCACGGCCGTCATCGTCAGCCATTCCAGGTACTGTTCGCCGCTCTTGCGCAGCGACCAGACCTCGCCGCGCCAGTAGCCATTCGTCACCAGCTGCTCCCACAGCGCATCGTGGAAGCCTTCGTCGTGGCGGCCGGAGCGCGTGAGCGAACGGTCCTTGCCCAGCGCTTCTTCCTCGCTGTAGCCGGTGATCTGCGTGAAGGCCGGATTCACGGCAACGATGATGCCGCGGTCGTCCACCACCATCACGCCGTCCGCAATGTGCTGCAGCACGGTGGCCGACAGGCGCAGCTTCTCTTCCGCTTCCTTGCGTGCCGTGATGTCGGCGTACACCCAGATGCTGCCTTCGTTCGGGCGGTGCTGGTCGATGGCGCAGCCGCTCACCATGCACCAGAACAGCGAACCGTCCTGGCGGCGGTAGTGGCGCTCCTCGCTGAAGTATTCGCCGTTGCCCAGCGTTGGATACTGGCGCGCGCCGGCCGCCTCGAAATCGAAGGCGGTAGGGAAGACGATGGAAGTCGAATTACCCGTCATCTCTCCCGGCGCGTAGCCGAACAGCTCCTCGCAGCGGCGGTTGACCGACACAATGCTGCGGTGGCGCACGAACATCACGCCGAACATCACGTTGTCCAGGATGGCGCTCTGCTCGGCCAGCAGGGCCTCGATGCGCATCTCGTTGTGCTTGCGGTCGCTCACATCGGTGATGATGCCGTCCACCAGCGGTCCGATACCGTCCACCTGCGGCTGGCCGTTTTCCTGTACCCAGCGCTCCACGCCGGTGGAGTCGATGATGCGGTATTCAATTTCGTAGGCGCGGCCCTCGCGGATCGCCGCGGAGCATTCGCGGCGCTGCATGCGGCGGTCTTCCGGCGTGATCAGGTTGGCCCAGGAGTGCGTGGTGCTGCGCATGAACTGCTTGGCCGAGTAGCCCGAAATCTCCTCGATGGCATCGCTGACGAATTCGATCGGTCCGTCGGGCCGGTAGCGGAATACGGCGCCCGGCACCTGTGTCACGATGGTGCGGAAGCGTTCTTCGCGCTGGCCGATATCTTCGAACAGGCGCTTGATCGCCATGCGCATCTGTTCCAGCTGGCCTGCCAGGCGGCCCAGTTCATCGCTGCTGCGCAGCTCCATGCGGGTTTCGAAGTCGCCGTGCGACAGGCGGTCGGAGAAACGCGTGAGCTTGCGCAGCGGGCGGATCAGGCGCTTGTTCAGGAACAGCACGATCAGCAGCAGCGACACGGTGAGCTGGGCGGCCAGCACGAACACATAGGAGCGCTGCTTCTCGCGCAGCTCCTGCTGGCTGCGCGCATCGTCCATCTCCACCATGATGCGGCCGATATGCTCGCCGCGCACCAGCACTTCGCGCTCGGCGCGGTAGACATTGCCGATGGCGCGCTTGGGCGCTTCAAGATGGATGAACTGGGTATCGGCCTGCCCCGTGACCTGCACCTGCAGCACGGAGCGGTCGCGCATCACCGACTCCACCAGCGAGTGGGCCGATTCGGCATTCATGTTCCACAGGGATTCCTGCATGCCGAGGGCCAGGATGTCGGCGTTGCGCTGCAGGGATTCGTTCAGCATGGTGCGGGCCGACTGCTGCTCGTGCACGCCGATCAGCAGGTAGCTGCCGACGATTGCGGGGATCACGAGGCCGCCGAACACCACCAGCAGCAAGGCGCCATAGATCGACAAGCCGTAAAGCGCACCGAGTCGGGTGCGCAGGAGACGGTAAAAAGACTCAGCCATGCAAAAACGGCAGCGAATCAAGCTGCTTCAAATCCGGCATATGGGGCTCGAATGATTATGTAATGCAATTATGCACGTAAAGGCGTAACAAAGTCACTTCTCATAGGGAGGCGCCGGGCAGATGTGCCACAAACTTGCTATGATGCCCGGACTTTTCACCTCCCCTATTGCAGGAGTAGCAACCATGTCGTTTTCCATGTATTCCGCCTCGGTCCCGGTTTTCAAGCAAATGCTGAACAGCCTGCTGGCCGTTTTGAACAAGGCCGAGGCCCACATCGAGGAGAAAAAACTCGATCCGAACGCCTTCCTGCAGTTCCGCCTGTATCCGGACATGCTGCCCTTCCTGCGCCAGGTGCAGATTGCCGCCGATTTCGCCAAGGGCGCCGGCTGCCGCCTCGCGGGCCAGGAAGTGCCGTCCTATGAAGACTTCGAGAAGACCTTCCCGGAACTGAAGCTGCGCATCGTGAAAACGCTGTCGCTGCTGGACAATCTGCCGCAATCGGATATCGAAGGCAGCGAAGACCGCGCCATCACCACCGGCAGCGGCGAGAAGACCCGCCACTTCGTGGGCAAGGACTACCTGCTGCACTACGCGCTGCCGCATTTCTACTTCCACTGCACCACGGCCTACGCCATCCTGCGCCACAACGGCGTGGAGATCGGCAAGAAGGACTACATCGGCACCTACTGATAAATTGGGGACAGACCCGGATTATACGAACCGTATAATCCGGGTCTGTCCCCAATTTTCAGGTGTTGCGGCGGGGGTAGCCCTGGGCGAGGATGCGCTGCCAGACGACTTCTTTCTGTTCGGCGCTCATCGATACCCAGTGCGCTACCTCGATATAGGTGCGGCCGCAGCCGCGGCAGATTTCGTCGAAGGTGGTGGAGCAGACGGCGACACAGGGCGTGTCCGGCCGTTCAGGGAGCTTTTCGCCGGCCATTACTTTACCTGCAGGCCGAGCTTGTCCCAGCCTTCGTGGCCCAGCGCTTCCATCGTTTCGATGTTCTTTTCGAAGATCTGCTCGGCTTCCGGGAAAGCTTCCACCGCCCGGTCCACGCTCTCTTCACGCAAGAGGTGCAGGATGGGGAATGGCGAACGGTTGGTGTAGTTGGTGATGTCATTCCGGTCCGTATCGGCGAACTGGTATTGCGGGTGGAAGCTCGCGATCTGCAGCTCGCCGTCGAGCTGCATGTCTTCCAGCGCTGCGTCCGCCACGTCCAGGAACTCGTTGTAGTCCTCGAAATCTTCCAGCACCCAGGGGTGGATCAGCAAAGTGGTATCCACCTGTTCGGCATCCGTATCGCTCAGGTGCTGCAGCTCGTCCATCAGCTGTTCCAGCAGTGCTTCCGGCGTGGACGCGTCCGAGACGACATAGCGGATCTGCTTCTTGACATGCACCGCCTTGGCAAAGGGGCACAGGTTCAGCCCGATAACGGCTTTTTCGAGCCACTGCTCTGTGGCCGAAATAACGGCGTCGTGGTCGAGATCAGGGCTGCTCATGGGGTGTTTCCTTCAGTAATACGGTGACTAAACTCCGCATTGTACGCACACTCCTGGCGGCGCGCCATTTGTACGCAATATCGTCCAATTTGCAGGCAATTTCCGATATTCGACTGACATTATTGTCAAAGTTTTTTGTAACCCGGCCGTCATTTTTCTTGACGCGTCAGCCGTATCCTACGTACACTTCCCCTTTGAAATAGTCCGTCCGCTGTTCTCGACGACAACATGGAGTACTATGCAAGCTCAGATCAAGACCCTTACCTTGCTGGCAGCCGTCATCGCCAGCGCGGCACCGGCGATCAGCCAGGCAGTGGAAACATCCGCTCTCTCGACTTCCGTTCCCATCGCAGCCCCGGCCATCCAGGCGGCGGCAGCCCAGCCACAAAAAGCCAGCGAAGAAGCCTTCCGCGAGACCGACGTCTGGAACCGCATCCGCACCGGCTATGGCATCCCTGATATCAATAACTCCCTGGTGCAGAAGCATGCCAGCTGGTATGCCGAACGTCCCGACTATATTGCCCGCACCACGGCGCGCGCCTCCCAGTACCTGTTCCACATCGTAACGGAGCTGGAAAAGCGCAATATGCCGACCGAACTGGCCCTGCTGCCGTTCATCGAGTCCGCCTTCAATCCTACCGCCGTCTCCAGCGCCAACGCCGGCGGCATGTGGCAGTTCATGCCCGGCACCGGCCGCGATTTCAACCTGAAGCAGAATGCCTTCAAGGATGAGCGCCGTTCCGTCATCGCGTCCACCGACGCCGCCCTGACCTACCTGCAGCGCCTCTACGATATGTTCGGCGACTGGCAGCTGGCCCTGGCCGCCTATAACTGGGGCGAAGGCTCGGTACAGAAAGCCATCAAGCGCAACCAGGCGGCCGGCAAGCCGACCGATTTCGAAAGCCTGGCCGACCTGATGCCGGCCGAAACCCGCAACTATGTGCCGAAGCTGCAGGCGGTGAAAAATATCGTTGCCAACCCGGCCCAGTTCGGCCTGGCCTTGCCGCAGATCCAGAACCAGCCCTACTTCACCGCCGTCGACAAGACCAGCGATATCGACCTGGCCGTTGCGGCCCAGCTGGCCGAGCTGTCGATCGATGAATTCAAGGCCCTGAACCCGCAGTTCAAGCGCCCTGTCATCACCGGCGGCGAGCAGACCCAGATCCTGCTGCCGAAGGAGAACGCCGAGAAGTTCCACCTGAACCTGGCGCAGTGGGGCCGAGCCCTGTCCAGCTGGACCACGCACAAGATCAGCAGCACCCGGGAAAGCATCGCTTCCCTCGCCTCCAGATTCCGCACCACCCCCGAGGTGATCCGCCAGGCCAACAACCTGCCCCAGCGCAGCGTGCTGAAAGCCGGCTCCACCATCCTGGTGCCGAAAATCTCGGCCAGCGTTGCCGATATTCCGGCGGACATCGCCGAAAACGCCTCGGTCGCCGTCGAGGAACGTACCGAGAAACGCAGCAACTACAAGCAGGCCAAGGCCGGCAGCAGCAAGGCCAAGGCGCCGATCTCGCTGGTGAAGGCGCGCGTGTCGCGCTCGGAAGCCGGCAAATCCAAATCCCGCCGCAGCAGTAACTGATACCGTCCGCCGCCACTGCCATGCTTGCAGTTGCGGCGGCATCAAGCTACCATCTCGGTCTTGCGCTGAGTCGTTCATCTATTACAACAACAAGCTGCATGGTCGCCGGCAGAGAACCGGCAGGGGCAGCAGCAGGCAACTGGAGTTAACATGGCTTTCTTGCAAGGCAAAAAAATTCTGATCACGGGCTTACTGTCCAACCGTTCCATCGCTTACGGCATCGCCCAGGCCTGCCAGCGTGAAGGCGCCGAACTGGCCTTCACCTATGTCGGCGAACGCTTCAAGGACCGCATCACCGAGTTCGCCGCCGAATTCGGCAGCAAGCTGGTGTTCGACTGCGACGTGTCCAGCGACGAGCAGATCGAAGCGCTGTTCCGCGACCTGGGCAAGGAATGGCAGCACCTGGACGGCCTGGTGCACGCCATCGGCTTTGCGCCGCGCGAAGCCATCGCCGGTGAATTCCTGGACGGCCTGACCCGCGAAAACTACCGCATCGCCCACGATATTTCGGCTTACAGCTTCCCGGCCATGGCCAAGGCGGCGCTGCCGATGCTGCGCGAAGGCTCTTCCCTGCTGACCCTGTCCTACCTGGGTGCAGTGCGCGCCATTCCTTACTACAACACCATGGGCCTGGCGAAAGCATCGCTGGAAGCTTCGGTGCGCTACCTGGCCGAGAACCTGGGCCAGAAGGGCATCCGCTCGAACGGCATTTCGGCCGGCCCGATCAAGACCCTGGCCGCCTCCGGCATCAAGGACTTCGGCAAGCTGCTGGGCTTCGCATCCAGCCACGCGCCGCTGCGCCGCAACGTGACCATCGAAGAAGTGGGCAATACCGCTGCCTTCCTGCTGTCGGACCTGTCGTCCGGCATCACCGGCGACATCATTTATGTCGACGGCGGCTTCTCGCACGTGATGGGCCTGAACGCCAGCGATTACCAGTAAGCATTCTTGCGACAAAAAAGCCCGCCGGCCTGTGCCTGGCGGGCTTTTTACATTTCTATTGGTTATCTTTTCTTTAAAACATTGTTATAGTCTTGCAATATAAAAAAAGATAAGCCAAGGCTAGTAGTGAACCGCAATCCCTCGCTGGAGAGACTGATATCGCCCGACCGGGCCGATGTCCTGCCCTCCGTTAACCATCCGCCCAAGCGCCTGTTCCTGGCCGGCGCCCTGCTGCTGGCCATCCTCGCCTGCGCATGGTTCGCGCTCGGCGTGATCGACACCCGCATCAAAGGCCGCTGCATCCTGCTCAGTCCACAGGGGGTGGACAACCTGAGCGCGCTGGTGGAAGGCCGCGTGTCCGGCCTCGCGGTGCGCAACGGCGACAAGGTGGCCGCCGGCCAGGTGCTGGCCACCATGCGCAAGCCCGAATTCGAAGCCCGCATGGCGCGTGCCGAGGCGCGGCTGGGCGAACTGCGTGTGCGCGAGCAGTCCGCCGCGGCGCTGATCGCGCGCAGTGGGCAGCAGGGCCGCAGCGCCGCAGCCAGCGAACAGGCCACATTGGCCGGGCGCCTGCAGACCCTCGCCGAACGCCTGCGCCTTGCGCGCCAGCGCGTCGCCACGCAGGAAACGCTGTTTGCACAGGGACTGGCCACGCGCCAAAGCCTGCTGTCGGCGCAGGATGCAGCCGAGAAGCTGGCGCTGGAACAATCTACCCTCAACAGCCGCATGCGCCAGCTCAGTTTCCAGACGCAGGAAGAGCAGCGCATGCTGGCCACCGAAACCAGCCAGCTGGCGCTGCAGGTAACAGAAGCGGAACGCGAGCTGGCCCTGCTGCGCAAGCAGGAGCGGGAACTGATGCAGGTGCGTGCGCCGTTTGCGGGCACCGTCATCGAAGTGAAAACGCAGAATGGCCAGGCGCTGGCTGCGGGCGGACCCATTGCCACCATCGAACGCAGCGGCAACGACGGCGCCGCGCCCCTGCAGGCGCTGGTCTTCGTGCGCGCGGCGGACGGCAAGCTGCTGCATCCGTCGATGCAGGCCGAGATCACGCCGACCAACGTGAAGCGGCAGGAGTTCGGCTTTATCCGCGCCAGCATTGGCGATGTATCGGCCTTCCCCGCCAGCCGCGCCGCCATCGTGCAGCGCCTGGGCAATCCGGATGTGGTGCAGGAGCTGTCCGGCACCGGCGTGAGCACGCAGGTGCAGGCGACGCTGCTGCGCCGTCCTGATGGCGTCTACCAGTGGTCCGGCGCGGCAAGGCTGCCGCCGCCGGTGCACAGCGGTTCCATGTGCAGCGCCGAAGTGGTGGTGCGCGAACAGCATCCCTATGAGCTGGTGTGGCCGATGATGAAGAAGCTGGTGGGGGTCAGCTGATGGGTTTCTTCACTCCCCGCCTGATTCCCGGCGTAGTGCGCACGCCCACCATGATGCAGATGGAGTCGCTCGAATGCGGCGCCGCGGCGCTGGGCATCGTGCTGGCTTATCACGGGCGCTACGAACCGCTGGAACAGCTGCGCGTGCGCTGCGGCGTGGGACGCGACGGCGCCAAGGTCAGCAACCTGCTGCGCGCGGCCCGCAGCTTCGGCCTGGAAGCCGGCGCATGGAGCACCGAAGCGGGCGAGCTGCCCAAGCTGAAGGCGCCCTTCATGGTGTTCTGGAACTTCAACCACTTCGTGGTGGTGGAAGGCTTCTCCGACGGCCTGGTCTACCTGAACGATCCCGCCAGCGGGCGGCGCACGGTGGCGCAGGAGGATTTCGCTGCCGCCTTTACCGGCGTGGTGCTCACGTTTGCGAAAACGCCGCAGTTCGAGCCCGGCGGCGCTACCGGCAGCCTGCTCAGGACCATGCTGCAGCGTATCACGAGCGACCGCCCCGCCCTCGCCTTCGCGGCGCTGGCCGGCCTGTTCCTCGTGATACCGGGCATGGTGATTCCGGTGTTCACGCGGCTCTTCGTGGACCGCATCCTGATCGATAACCAGATGGGCTGGTTCCTGCCCATCCTGCTTGGCCTGCTGCTCAGCACCCTGCTGGAAGCGGGCCTGGCGTGGCTGCAGGGTTCGCACCTGCTGCGGCTGCAGTACAAGCTGGCGCTGTCGGCCACGGGGCGCTACTTCTGGCATATCCTGCACCTGCCGGTGCTGTATTTCGCGCAGCGGGCGCCGGGCGAGATTGCGTCGCGCCTCAGCCTGAACGAATCGGTGGCGAAGGTGGTGTCCGGCGACCTGGCGCGCGCGCTGATCAACGGCGGCCTGGCCTTCTTCTTCGTGGCCGTGATGCTGACGTATGACGTGCTGCTGACCAGTATCAGCGTGGCCGTGGTGGCCATCAGCATGGCGGCCTTCCACTTCGCGGCGCGGCGCACGCAGGAACTGTCCGTGACCTATGCGATTGCCGATGGCCGGCTGCGCGGCAATGCCTCGAACGGCATCGCCATGCTGGAAACCCTGCAGGCGTCGGCCGACGACAGCCACTTCTACACCAAGTACATGGCGCAGCACGCGCTGGTGGTGAGCGCGAACCAGCGCATGGAAACCAGCAGCGCGCAATACAGCCAGGTGCCGGCCTTCCTGATGATGTTCAACACCACGCTGATCCTCGTGATCGGCGGCTTCCGCGTGATGGACGGCTACCTCACCATCGGCATGCTGATCGCCTACCAGGGCCTGGTGGCGAACTTCGCGCGGCCGATGTCCGACCTGTTCAACGTGCTGGAGAAGGTGCAGCGCCTGCGCGGCGACCTGCAGCGCCTGGACGATGTGCTGAACTGCGCGCCCGACCCGCTGACCGGACATCCGGTGCCGGCGCGGCCGGACCTGTCACAGAAGCTGTCCGGTGCGCTGACGCTGCGCGATGTGCGCTTTGCCTACAGCCCGCAGGACAAGCCGCTGTTCGACCAGCTGGATATGCAGGTGCTGGCGGGAGAGCGCATCGGCATCGTGGGCGCCTCGGGCGCCGGCAAGTCCTCGCTGGCGCGGCTGATCGCGGGCATGTACGCCCCGGATAGCGGCGAGATCCGTTTCGACGGGCAGGCCCGCAGCGCGCACCCGCGCGAGCTGCTGGCCAGCTCCGTGGCCCATGTGGACCAGGACATCCAGTTCTTCGAAGGCACCATCCGCGAAAACCTGACGCTGTGGGACCGCAGCCTGGGCGAAGCGCAGATGGTGGCTGCGGCGCGCGATGCGCTGATCCATGATTTCATCATGAGCCTGCCGCAGGGCTATGACACGCGCATGGACGAGAATGGCCGCAACCTCTCCGGCGGCCAGCGCCAGCGCCTGGAAATCGCCCGCGCGCTCACACTGAATCCGCGCGTGCTGCTGCTGGACGAGGCCACCAGTTCGCTCGATGCGGCCTCCGAGGCGCGCATCCTGGACAACTGCCGCCGCCGCGGCTGCACGGTGCTGGTGACAACGCACCGCCGCTTCGTGCTCAACGCCTGCGACCGCGTGATGGTGCTGCAGAACGGCCGCATCGCCGAAGAGGGCCTGTTCGACGAGCTGTATGCGCAGCCGGACAGCATCTGCCGCCGCGTACTGGAGGACGCATGAAGCGCGATCCTGTCGCCCAGCGCTCCCTGCCCCGCGCCGCCGCCGCGCTGGACGGCCTGCGCATGCTGGACAGCGGCAGCCTCAGTCTCTTCCTGCATCTGCCGCAGGGTACGGCGCGCGGCCTGCTGCCGCTGGGCGAAGTAGCCGCACCGGCAGTCGTTCCGCCGCTGCCGAGCGTGATGATCGGCACGCTGGCGCATGAGCCGGTTGCCTTCCCTTCCATCGATGCGAAGACCAGCGTGGCCGAGCTGCATGATGTGCCGCTGGATGCATGGCTGAACAGCGCCGCCGCCGTGGCAGTGTGCTGGCCCGTGCCCCCGGGCGGCCAGCAGGTGGATGCGCAGATCGAGCGTGGCGTGTTCACCGCGCTGGCCGGGCAGCGCATTGCCAGCGGCGCCCTGGTGCTGCTGCGCGTGATCGAGGGTTCGCTGCAGGTGGAAGGGCTGGACCACGGCCAGCTGCTTGTTCCCGGCGACGTACTGGCCGCTCCGCGCGAGATCGTGTTCCGCGTGCGGGACGACGTGACGCTGCAGGTCTTCCGTTTCGGCGAAGCGGAACCGGAAGTGCGCCTGGCCTGCCTCGAAAAACTGTGGCACCTGTCCTTCCACACAGCGTGGGACCGCTGCCTGCAGGAGCAGGCGCTGGAGGAGCAGCGGCTGGGCGATGCACGCGAACGCGAGCAGGAAGATGTGGACCGCGGCATCAGCGACCTTGCAGGCCTGGTGGAAGGCGATGCAAGCTGGATCGAGCCGGAAACCGCCGCACCGCCGCCGCTGCTGGCGGTGGCCGCGCACCTCGGCGCCGCGCTCGGTGTTGAATTCAAGAAGAATGCGCGCGCGGGCCGGGGCAATGCGGAAACCGCAGCCGAACTGTCGGAACTGAACGGCCTGCGCTCGCGCCAGGTGCTGCTCGGCGACCGCTGGTGGCAGGCCGACAGCGGCCCGCTGCTGGCCTTCACTGCAGACGGCGACCAGCCGGTGGCCCTGCTGCCGCAGCGCTGGAAGCGCGGTTACGTGGCCATTCATGCGAACGGCGAGCAGGAGGATGTCAGCGCGGCCAGCGCCGCGCGCATCAAACCATACGCCTACGTGTTCTACCGCCCGCTGCCGAATAAATCGCTGACCGAAATCGACCTGCTGCGCTTCGGCCTGCGCGGCTACGGCAAGGAGATGGCCTCCGTGGTGGCGCTGGCGGGCGTTGTCGGCGCATTGGGCCTGGTGGTGCCGCTGGCCAGCGCACGCGTGATGGACACCATCATTCCGTCGGCCCAGCCACGCCTGCTGCTGCAGATGGGCCTCGGCCTGCTGTGCGTGACGATGACCATCGCCCTGTTCTCGCTGGTGCGTTCGCTGATGGTGCTGCGCATCCAGGACAAGATGGACATGGCGATCCAGGCCGCGGTATGGGACCGCCTGCTGCGCATGCCGGCCAGCTTCCACCGGCGCTACTCGGTCGCCAACCTGGAATCGCGGGTGCGTGCCTGCCAGAAGATCATCCGCATCCTGTCCGCGCGCACGGTGGCGAATATCTTTGCGGGCGCCTTCTCGGCACTGAACTTCCTGGTGCTGTTCTGGTTCAGCGCCACGCTGTCGCTGCTGGCGCTGGGCCTCGTGGCGCTCGCGGCGGCAGCCGTGACCTGGTTCCGCCGCCGCTCGGTGCGCATCGCCATCGAGGCGCCGGACCCGCCACGCAAGCTTTCCACGCTGGTGCTGCAGCTGATCCAGGGCGTCGGCAAGCTGCGCGTCGCGGGCGCCGAAAGCCGCGCCTTCGCGCAGTGGACGCGCGACCACGCGCTGGGCGAGGTGCCGAATGTGGGCCAGGGCTCGCTGCGCGTGGCGGAGCGCGTGTTCTTCCGTGGCCTCGACCACATGGCCGTGCTGTTCCTGTTCGCAGCGGCAGGCTGGATGATTTCGGGCAGCCGCGACCACCTGTCGGCCGGCGAGTTTGTCGGCTTCTTCGCCGCTTTCGGCGGCGTGTTCCACGGCGTGCTGGTGCTGTGCGAAACACTGATCGACATCGTCGCGGTCTCGGGCGCCTACGTGAAGGCGCGGCCGATACTGGACACGGTGCCGGAGGCGGAGCAAGGCAAGACCCGTCCCGGCACGCTGACCGGCCACCTGGAAGTGAACAAGCTCAGTTTCGCCTATTTCAAGGGACCGCCCGTGCTGCATGAGGTGAGCCTGACGGCGCGGCCTGGCGACTTCATCGCCATTGTCGGCTCCTCCGGTTCCGGCAAGTCCACGCTGATGCGGCTCCTGCTCGGATTCGAGAAACCGGGCGGCGGCTCCATCCTGTACGACGACAAGGAGCTGGCCGAAATGCAGCTGCGCCAGCTGCGGCGCCAGTTCGGCGTGGTGCTGCAGGATACGCGCCTGCTGGCGGGCGATATCCTCAGCAATATCGTGGGCGACAGCGGCGCGTCGCTGGAACAGGCCTGGGCGGCGGCCGAGGGCGCGGCGGTGGCGGAAGACATCCGTGCCCTGCCGATGGGCATGTACACGGTGATCGGCGACGGTCCGAGCACGCTGTCCGCCGGCCAGCGCCAGCGCATCCTGATCGCCCGCGCGCTGGTGCGCAAGCCGGCCGTGCTGTTCATGGACGAAGCCACCAGCATGCTGGACGGCCCGTCGCAGGCGCGCGTGATGGCTAACCTGTCGCGCCTGCGCGTCACGCGCATCGTGATCGCGCACCGCCTCTCCACGCTGGCGGGCGCCGACAAAATTCTGGTCCTGGAAAACGGCCGCGTGGCCGAACAGGGAAATTACGGCGAGCTGATGGCGCTGGGAGGCATCTTCCACGCCATGGCGCGCGAGCAGGAGTAAGGTAATGCGTAAGGTTTTATTCATCCTCAGCGAGTTGTGGGACGAAGACGTGGACTGGATCGCCAGCCACGGCGAGCGCCGCGCCTATCCGGCAGGCACCGAGCTGATTCCCTTCGACAGCCGGGTGGACAGCGTCTACTTCGTGATCGACGGCAGCTTCGATGTGCTGACCGGTAAGGGCGACCTGATCGTGCAGCTGGGCAGCGGCGAGATCATCGGCGAAATGTCGCTGGTCGATCCTGCCCGCACTACGGCCATCGTGCGCGCCGGCGAGGGCGCCGTTGCGCTGCGCCTGCCCCACGACGTACTGCGCGAGAAGCTGGCGCACGATGCGCCGTTCGCGGCGCGCTTCTACCGCGCCCTGTCGGTCTTCATGTCGGACCGCATCCGCCACACCACGCGCCGTTTCGGATACGGTGGCGGCGCCCCCGATCCGAATGCGCCGCAGATGAGCGAGATCAACGAGGAGCTGGTGGACAAGATCCATCTCGCGGGCGCCCGCTTCGACCGCATGCTGAAGCGGATGGCGAGCTAGGGGATGAGGCGGATTGCAGTCCTGCTGCTGTGCGCGGCCACGCCCGTCCTGCATGCGCAGACCATGTTGCTGCGCGATGCCATCGGCCTCGCATTGGCGCGCAGCCCGGACATCACGCTGCAGCGCTATGCGCAGAGCGCCAGCGAAGGCGTGGCGCGCAGCAGCAATGCGCCCTTCGACCTGATCCAGACTGCCTCCGTGGGCGGCACACGCGACGAGCGGCCGCTGCGCGCCGACGAACGCGCGCGCTACCTGAGCCTCGGCCCGGACCAGATGATCAATGGTGGTACGGCGGCCATCGGCGCTTCGCGCCAGCTGGAATCAGGCCTGCAGCTGAGCGGCCAATACGCCCTCACCCGCGCCAGCGACAATGTGCAGGGTGCGCAGAACATCCCCAGCCAGACCAGCGACCGCCTCACCTTCACTTTGCGCGTGCCGCTGCAGAAGAACCCCGGCAAGGACGCTGCGGCTGCGCGCGATGCCGCGGTGCTGGATGCCGGCGCCGCGCAGCGGGAAACCGAGCAGGCCGTGGCGCGCACCGTGCTCGCCGTGGTGCAGGCCTACTGGGACTGGACCGCGCGGGAAGCCGCCGCCAGGGTGGCCATGGCCGCCGAGGCGCGCACGCGCCAGCTGCGGCGCGAAACCGAGAAGCTGGTGGAGGCCGACGAGCTGCCGCCGGCGGACCTGAACCTGCTGACCGCCGCCGTCACGGAACGTGAAGCCTCGCGCATCGGCGCCGAGCAGCGCGCCCGCGACGGCCGCTTCCTGCTGGCCCGCCTGTACGGCATGGACGCGGGCGAAACCGCAACGCTCGCCGCGCCGGGCGAGCGCCTGCCGGAGCACGCGGGCAGCGACACGCTGGCCGCGCTGGGCGCCCAGGCCCTGCAGCGCCGCGCCGATCTCGCCGCCCTCAAGCTGCGTGAAGACGCGATGTCCACACGGCTGCAAACGGTGCGCAACAGCGACAAGCCCACGCTGGACCTGGACCTTTCCGCCTATTACGCAGGCCTGCGTGAAGGCGCGCGCACGGCGGCTGCGGCCTTCGACCCGACCTCGCGCCATAGCGGCCCCGGTGTGGCGGCCAAGCTGTCCTTCCAGTTCCCGGTGCAGAATTCGGCCAACAGCGGCGCCCTGCAAGTCGCCGCGGCCAATGCCGACAGCGCGCGCCTGCGCCGCGTCACGCTGGAACAGTCGATCACGGCCAGCATGGAGTCGGCCTACCAGGCTTACGGCGCCTACGCCGCCCAGTTGCGCGCGTCGGAGCTGACCATCGAACGCTACCAGGCCGCATTGCGGGATACGGCCACGCGGCGCCAGCTGGGCAGCGCCACGCTGATCGATGTGCTGAATGTTGAGGACCGCTTGAACAATGCGCTGCTGGCGCGCCTGCAGTTCCAGCAGGGCTACGCCACGGCGCGTGCGCAGATCCTGTACGAAACGGGACGCCTCCTGCGCACCGCGCCGGACGGCACACTGTCGGTCGCGCTCGAAGACTTGCTGCCGTAGCCGTCGCCCCTGCGCAAGCGAACAGGCGCTAAACTCCTGCCCCCCCGCCTGCGCGGGGGTGACGGTCAGCTGTTCTTGCCGCTCACCGTGCTGCGGAAAATCGGCAGCACAAGGCTGATCGGCCGCTCGTGGTGCACCAGGATCTCGCCCTGGCACATCGCCCCGCTGGACACGGGAACATTGCTGCCCGCTGCCGCCGACCACAGGTAAGGATTGCGCGCCCCGGCCTGCGCTTCGGCGCTGCGCCGCAGCCCAATGCGCACTTCATAGGTCGCGGTGCCGTGCGCCAGCTCGCGCATCAGTTCCGGATTGGTAATCGTATTCAGCAGCCCCTGCGGGGTGGACGGATAGGCCGAGGTCGACAGCACCTGCGCCCGCAGCACGCCGTGCTCCTCGCGCCGCGCGTGCGTCGGCAGCAGCTCCACCTTGTCTTCAACCGAAATCTTCTTGCCGTCTGCCGCCGACACGAACATCACCGCCTCCAGCTGCCCTGCTTCGCTGTCGACCGGTTCCACGCTCAGCACCGGGGTGTCGCGCTTCACCGCGCCGTTCAGCGCCGTTTTCACCTCCACCACGCGGCCGGCGACCGGACTGCGCAGGCGGGTCACGGACTCCCCCTGCGCTTCCAGCGCCGCCAGCTCGCGCTGCGCTTCGGCGCGCTGCTGGTCGATGCGGGCCAGGTTGCCGCCGCTGCTGCGCGCGAAATCGGTGGCCCGCTTGTCCACTTCCTTCAGCTTGCGTTCCGTGTCGGCCAGCGAGGCGCGGGCGTCGGCCAGGTCCAGCGGCGTTTGCGCGGCGGCGCGTTTGGTGATCAGTCCTTCGGAGCGCAGGCGCTGGTCCAGCTCCATCTGCTGCTCCAGCAGGCGGATGCGCTTGCGGTCGGATTCGGCACGCAGCGCCAGGGTACTGCGCTGCTCGGCCAGGCTCTCGGCGCTCAGCTGGCCGCTGCGCTGCATTTCGCCATGCGTCAGCCTGGCCATGGCATCGAGGTCGGAGAGGCGGTTGCGCGCCTGCTGGATGCGGTCGAACAGCTCGGGCGTGGCCACCACGGCCACTTCCTGCCCCGCCGCCAGCCGTTCGCCCGGCTGCACCAGCAGCGCCGTCACGCGGCCTTCCATGTCGGCCGTAACGTCGCTCACGCCGCGCGGATGCATGATGATGCAGCTGCCCGCCACCCGCGTGGGAATATCGCCGAAGATGCTCCACACGATCACCACGGCGATCACGAGCCCCAGCCCGAGCAGGTTGGCCCAGGCCCGCCAGCTTACCCGCGCTACGTGCTGGTCGAAGCTGCGCAGGGCGGCAGGCAATTGGCCCGCGGTCTCTTGTTTATCTTTCATGAAACGTATTATGCCTCGGGACGGCCTACTGCTGGAAGATAAGGCGCCCGGATGCAATGGTGCATTTCACGTCGCCGAAACGCTTGACGTCCACGGCCGGATCGCCGTTCAGGACCACGAGGTCCGCCGCCATGCCGGGCTGGAGTCGCCCGCGCAGCGCTTCCTGGCGCCAGCGCGCGGCAGGCGCGGTGGTCAACGACGCAAGGATCTGCATCGGCGTCAGGCCGGCCCGCGCCATCAGGGTATATTCGCTGGCCGGGTCGAACTCCGTCATATAGCCCACGTCGGTGCCGAACAGCACCTGGCCGCCGGCGTCGGCAAAGGCTTTGAGCTGCCGCTCAGCCAGGGCGACAATTCTTTCCCGCACCTCGCCGGGAACGCGCGCCTTATCCAGTTCGTAGCGCCACAACTGCAATGTAGGCACCACGGACACCTTGCGCGCGACCATCTCCGAGACCAGTTGCGGACTCCAGGCCGAACCGGGCGGGTCGATAGTCGTATGCACGATAATGTCGGCGCCGGCCGCCACTGCCGCGCGAATGCCTTCCGGGTCGGTGGGGTGCACCATCACAAGTCCGCCCAGCCGGTGCGTCTCTTCCGCCGACGCGCGGGCGATCTGCGGGTCCATGCGCCGGATTTCGCCCCGCCCCATCGGGGATGCGACAAACAGCTTGGTGCCATCAGCGCCGGCGGCGATGTTGGCGCGGATGTGGGCCACCGCTGCTTCGGCCGTTGCCGGCTGGGCCAGCTGCCGCAAAATCTCCGGCGGCAAGTCCTTCAGGTAGACCGGAATTCCCTGGTGCGGATAGAGCGGCGAACCTGCCGTGAGAATGCGCGGCCCGCGCACGTCGCCGCTGGCGATGCGCTGCCTCAGCGCGGCGGTATCGGCCAGCATCGAGCCGGTATCCACCACGGTCGTGTAGCCGAAGCGCGTCAGCATCTGCGTCAGCCCCTGTTCCAGCTCCCCGGCGGCGCGGGTAGCGGCGCCGCCAAATTTGTCATCGACGAAGTGCACATGGCTGTTCTGGAACCCCGCGGCGATCACACCGCCCGTGCAGGCAGCCTCGTTGCGGATGCCCGCGGGCGGTGCGGCAGTGCCCACCGCCTCGATCTTCCCGCCGTTCACAACCAGCCATGCGTTGGCGAGCGGCGGTTGGTCCGGCGCCACGTAGAGCTGCGTGCCCGTGAGCAGCCATCGGTCCGCACCGGCGGATCGCGGGACGGTGGTGCAGGCGCCCAGGCTCGCCAGCGCGAACGCTATTGCGGCAAGCCGCTTACTGTTTGATGCCATCGAACAGAACTCCCAAGGATTGAAGATAAAAGGCCCGGAACTGTGCTTCGCTGTAGCTGAAACGGCCGGCACGGAAAAGGGAAATCAGGCCGTGGGCCTGTCCCCAGAGTGTCATGGCGATATCCCAGGGGTCGGCCTTGCGCAGCAGGCCGCGCCGCATGCCCTCGGCCAGCAGGTCCGCCACGACATTGAAGGTCGGCGACAGCCGGGCGCGGAAATCCTCGGGAAAGCGGCGCGCGTCGTCACGCGAGACGGAATAGGCATAGTCGAACAGGTGCGGATGTTGCAATGCGTAGTCGAGATAGTTCTCCATCGATTGCAGCAGGCCTTGCAGCACGTCCGGATGGCGCGAGCGTTCCAGCCACACTTGCGCCACTTCGTTGAAGGCGTCGTCCGAAATCCGCTTCAGCAGCGCTTCCCGATTCGGGAAATGGCGGTAGATCGCCATCGGCGTGATGCCCACCGCGTCGGCTACGCGGCGCATGCTGACGGCAGCCGGCCCTTCGCGCTCAAACAGCTCGCGCGCGGAGGCCAGGATCTTCTGCTGGGTGTTCTGACTGGTCATGTATACACCGTATACACGTCGGGTACACTTGTCAACGCTCCCGCACGCTTGATTCTTTATTTGTGCAGGAATTCCGAAAGTACGGTATAGTGTCGTCTTGTGCGCTGCAACAGGCAGCCACAAACACAGACAAGCAGCTTCGCTAGCCTTCGCGCGTCCCCAGGGACAGCGCTTAAAAAAGCCCCCCCGCCTTTGGTGTCGCACCATGACACCGTCCCGGCGCAAAGCTTTTGTGCCGAAATTTCTATTCTCAGTGTGTAGATCCATTTCGTTTGGTTGACGTTGTCTGCGTTTTTTTGCATGAATTTTACGAAAGTATTCGAATGAGTTTTGAAACACTAGGCCTCCACCCGTCCATCCTGAAAGCCCTGACCGACGCCGGCTATACCGCGCCGACCCCGGTCCAGGAGCAGGCCGTTCCGGCCGCGATTCAGGGCAAGGACCTGCTGGTGTCCTCGCAAACCGGTTCCGGCAAGACGGCAGCCTTCATGCTGCCGTCGCTGCACCGTCTCGCCGGCATCGAGCCGGCGGAAGGCGCACGCACGCCGAACCAGGAACGCCAGGCTGCGCAAGCGCGCGGCGAGCGCCCACGTTTCCGTCCAGCCCAGCCGAAAATGCTGGTGCTGACCCCGACCCGCGAACTGGCTTTGCAGGTCACCACCAATACCGACAAGTACTCCGTCAACCTGCGTCGCATCAAGGCTGTGTCCATCCTGGGCGGCATGCCTTATCCGAAGCAGATGCAGCTGCTGTCGCGCAATCCTGAAATCCTGGTGGCGACGCCGGGCCGCCTGATCGACCATATGGAATCGGGCAAGATCGACTTCTCCCAGCTGCAGATCCTGGTGCTGGACGAAGCCGACCGCATGCTGGACATGGGCTTCATCGACGACATCGAGAAGATCGTGGCCGCCACGCCGGAATCGCGCCAGACCATGCTGTTCTCCGCTACGCTGGACGGCGTGGTGGGTAATATGGCCCGCCGCATCACCAAGGACCCGCTGACCATCCAGATCAGCAGCACCAGCGCCAAGCACGAGAACATCTCGCAGCGCGTGCACTTCGTGGACGACCTGTCGCACAAGAACCGCCTGCTGGACCACCTGCTGCGCGATGAAACGCTGGACCAGGCCGTGGTCTTCACCGCCACCAAGCGTGATGCAGACACCATTGCCGACCGCCTGAACATCGCCGGCTTCTCGGCCGCCGCACTGCATGGCGACATGCACCAGGGCGCCCGCAACCGCACGCTGGACGGCCTGCGCCGCGGCAACGTGAAAGTGCTGGTCGCGACCGACGTGGCAGCGCGCGGCATCGACGTGCCGAACATCACCCACGTGTTCAACTACGACCTGCCGAAGTTCCCGGAAGACTATGTGCACCGTATCGGCCGTACCGGCCGCGCCGGCCGCAATGGCCTGGCGATCTCGCTGGTGAACCACGCCGAAGGCATGCATGTGAAACGCATCGAGCGCTTCACCAAGCAGACCATTCCGGTCAACGTGATCGAAGGCTTCGAGCCGAAGCGTACCGCTCCTCCACGTTCGGCCACACGTCCGGGCTGGAAGCCGGGCGATGGCCGCAAACCGGGCCAGCGTTCCTTCAGCAAGCCGGGCGCACCGCGTGAAGGCGGCGGCCACTATCGCAGCGAGAGCGCACCGTTCCGCAGCGAAGGCCAGCGTCCTGAAGGCGGCTACCGCAAGGAAGGCGGCTTCCGCAGCGAAAGCGCGCCGCGTGAAGGCGGTTTCCGCTCCGAGGGCGGCTTCCGCCGTGAAGCAAGCGGTGGCTACAAGGGCAGCAACCCGCGTTCGGGCGATGCACCGCGCCGTCCATGGGGCGAGCGTTAATCGCTGATGCCTGAATAAGAGGCCGCCGGTGCGATCCGGCGGCCTTTTTTCATTGCGCGCACGAAGTGCGCTAGCGTACAGAGCGGCCCGGCAGTGCGCGTCACACTGGGCTGATGAAAAAACTATTCCTTACCATGCTGGCTGCCAGCGCCCTGGCGCAGGCGCAAACCGGCGATATCGCACCTGACCTGCGCGCCCAGATCCTGCTGGAACGCGCCCATTTCTCGGCCGGACAGATCGACGGCAAATACGGCAGCAATATGCAGCAGGCCATCAGCGGCTTCCAGAAAGCGCGCGGCCTGCCTGTCACCGGCAAGATGGACAAGCCCACCTGGGATGCGCTGGACGACGGCCAGCAGCCGCTTGCGCAATATACGATCACGGACGCCGACGTTGCCGGCCCCTTCGCAAAAGTTCCCGAATCCATGGCCGACAAGGCAAAACTCGGCGCCCTGAACTTCGCCAGCATCGACGAAGCGCTGGGCGAGCGCTTCCGCTCAAGCCCTGCCCTGCTGAAGCAGCTCAATCCGGGCAAGGACTTCTCGGTGGCCGGTGAACAGATCACGGTGCCGAACGTGGCAAGCATTGCGCCGCTGCCGCCTGCTGCCAAACTGCTGGTGGACCGTTCGGAGCGCGTGCTGGTGCTGCTTGACGCGGCAGGCCGCGCCATCGCGCAGTTCCCGTCCAGCACCGGCAGCGAGCATGATCCGCTGCCGGTCGGCGAATGGAAGATCAATGGCGTAGGCCGCAACCCCCATTTCAACTACAACCCCAAGCTGTTCTGGGATGCCGATCCGGGTGAAGGCAAGGCGCGGATTCCGCCCGGCCCGAACAACCCGGTCGGCGTGGTATGGATAGACCTGTCGATCGACCACTACGGCATTCATGGAACGCCGGAACCGGGCAGCATCGGCAAAACCGAATCGCACGGCTGCATCCGGCTGACGAACTGGCATGCCATGGAGGTGGCAGGCCAGGTGAAGCCCGGGTTCCCCGTGCTCCTGCAGGAGTGAGTCGATAACAAAAGGAGGCTGCGATGAAATGGCTCGTGACTTTGCTGCTCGGCGTTGCAATCGGCGTTGTGGCGGCTGTGCTTTACCTTGGCAGGTCGGTGCCGGTAGCGGCGCTGCAGACGGCGCCTGCCACCGCAACACCTGCCGCCGCACCGGTTGCGGCAGCAACGGCGCCGGCGGAACCGCCGGTATCCGTGCCCGCGCCTGCGGCCACGCCGGTACCGGTGCCTGCCGCCGCCACCAGCGTGCCCACCAACCTGCAGGTCGCCACCGAACCGCTGCTGCTGCCGGTGGCGGGTGTGAGCGCAAAGGAGTTGACCGACACTTTCAACCAAGCCCGCGGCACGGAGCGCAAGCATGAAGCGCTGGATATCCTCGCGCCCAAGGGCACGCCGGTGTTCGCGGTTGCTGACGGCAAGATCGTGAAGCTCTTCACCAGCAAGCCGGGCGGCCTCACGGTGTATCAGTACGATGTGCTGGAAAAGTATTCCTACTACTACGCCCACCTGGACCGCTACGCGCCGAACCTGAAGGAAGGCCAGGATATCCGCCGCGGAGAGATGATCGGCTATGTGGGCACCAGCGGCAACGCGGATCCGGCCACGCCGCACCTGCACTTCGCCATCTTTGAACTGGATGCAAAAAAGAACTGGTGGGAAGGCACGCCGGTCAACCCCTACCCGCTGCTGACGGCGCAGGTGCAGTAATTACCAGTGCCGCACGCGCCCCGTGTCCATGTGCACGAACTTCGAATCGGGGTAGTAGCCCACGCCGCCGCGCTTCTGGGCCAGGGCGGCCTTGCGCAGGTCGTTCAGGTCATAGCCCGGAATGCGCACATCGATCGCCTTTCCTTCCAGGTGCATGCTGTGCTTCGCCACGCCGCCGCTGGCTTCAGCCAGTTTGCGGTTGGTTTCCGGCGAGCGGTAGCCCGAGATCACGTGGATCACATTATTGCTGCCGAACTGGGTGCTCACCTTGTTCAGCAACACGATCAGTTCAGGGTCGATGGGCGCCACCGTATTGCTGCGGTGGTCGCGCAGCAGGCGGTTGATGTCCTGCAGCGCATCGGGGATGAACTCGCCCTCGGCCCAGAACATGGTCCGCAAGGTTTCGCCGGTGTGGGTGTTGTAGAAGCGCAGGCTGCGCTCATGCGGAGCGGCCACGGCGGCCCGCGCCAGGGCTGGCATGCTCAATGCGGAAGCCAGCGCCACCGAACTTTTGAGGAAAGATCTGCGTTGGTTCATGCCTCAATGATACCCCTGCAAAAAAATCCCGGTTTTTATGGCGCGCGGCAAGAAACCGCGATATACTTGCGCAATCAAGTATATCTCATGGAGTTTGCAATGATTACCCCGGATGAGGGCCAGGCCCTCGATTTCTGCCTGCGCCTGGCGCGCGCCCACGCCGCCGTCGTGCGCCGCCTCGACGCGGCCCTGGGCGGCCATTTCGGCCTCAGTTTCGGCGACTTCATGCTGCTGAACCACCTCGCCAATGCGCCCGGCGGCCGCCTGCGCCGCGTGGATCTGGCCGACAGGCAGGGCCTGACCGCGTCCGGCGTTACCCGTTCCCTGCTGCCGCTGGAGAAGATCGGCGTGGTCGCGCGCCGCTCGGACGAACGCGATGCGCGCGTCAGCTATGCCCTGCTCACGCCCGCCGGCCACGACATGCTGGATAACGCCCTGCCCGTCGCACGTGAAATCTGCAAGGAGCTGCTGCGCAATGCAAAGCAGGAAGAGCTGGCGGCGCTGAGCACCGTGCTGGGGAACCTGGCATGAATGCGCCGGCCGATCCGCGCGCGGCCGTACGCGCCAACGCCAACTTCCGCTGGCTGGCGGCGGGTGGCCTGCTGTCCATGCTGGGCGACCAGTTCACGCTGATCGCGCTGCCCTGGCTGGTGCTCAAGCTCACCGGCGACCCGCTGGCGCTGGGCCTCGTGATCGCGCTCATGAGCGTTCCGCGCGCGGTCTTCATCCTGATCGGCGGCGCGCTGGTGGACCGCTATTCGCCGAAGAGTGTGCTGATGCAGACGAAGTTCATCAACGCCGCGCTGATGGCCGTGCTGGCGGCGCTGACGTTTGCAGGACAGGCCACGCTGCCCCTGGTCTACCTGCTGGCCTTAGGCATCGGCCTGGCGCAGGCCTTCTCGATTCCGTCGGCCACCTCGATGTCGCCGCGCGCGCTGCCGCCGCAGTTGCTGCAGGCCGCGAACGGCATGATGCTGGGCATGCGGCAATTGACGATGCTGGCCGGTCCGCTGCTGGCGGCGCTGATGATCGCCCTGGCAGGCGGCGGCGGCAGCGTGCAGGACATGCGCGCTCTTGGCCTGGCCTTCGCCATCGACTGCGCCACCTTCCTGCTGTCCGCCTGGACGCTGGCCAACGTAACACTGCTGCCGGCGCCGCAGCGGGAACCGGAAAAGCAGTTGCTGCGCGCGGTCGCATCCGGCATCGCCGCGGTCTGGCGCGACGCCTCTCTGCGCCTGTGCTTCATCTACTGGGGCATGGTGTCCTTCTTCATCGGCGGCGCGATCCAGGTTGCATTGCCGGTGCTGGCCAAGGACACGCTGCACAGCGCCGCCGCTTTCGGCGTGTTGGTGGGCGCGCATGGCGCGGGCACGCTGCTGGGCATGGCAGCATCGGCTGTGGGCAAGCGGCTGGCGGCACTGCTGCCTTTCGGCGCGATGCTGCTGCTGGGCGATGCGCTGGCCGGGCTCCTGCTGATGCCTTTGGGCGCCATCTCCTCGACGGCACAGGGCATCGCCCTGCTGCTGGCGGTGGGCGTGGTGGGCGGCTTCATGCAGATTGCCGTGTTCACCTGGATCCAGCGCCGCGTGGCGCCGCAGATGATAGGCCGCGCCATGAGCCTCTTCATGTTCATCTTCATGGGCCTTGCGCCGCTGTCGGCGGCCGCCACCGGCTGGCTGCTGCAGCATGTCACGCTGGCGCAGCTGTTTGCCGTGGCCGGCGGCGGACTGGCGCTGTTTGCGCTGCTGGCCTGGCTGTTCACGCCGATGCGCACTATCCAGGCAAGTTAGAATGGCGCCTTCTCGACTGCGCGGACGCACGAAGCATGGAAACCAAATGGCTGGAAGACTTCATCTCCCTTTGCGAAACCAATAACTTCAGCCGCTCCGCGCAGTTGCGGCACGTGACCCAGCCGGCCTTCTCGCGCCGCATCCAGTCGCTGGAAAACTGGCTGGGCACCGACCTGGTGGACCGCACCTCCTACCCTACCCGCATCACGCCTGCGGGGCTGGTGTTCTACGAGCAGGCGCTGGAGATGCTGGGCCAGATCAACGGCGTGCGCGAACTGCTGCGCAACAAGCGTGCCGCCGCCCAGACCAGCATCGACCTCGCCGTGCCGCACACGCTGTCGCTGACCTTCGTGCCGAAGTGGCTGACGGCACTGGAAGCGGAATTCGCGCCGATCAACAGCCGCCTGATGGCGCTGAACGTGCACGACGCCGTGCTGCAGCTGGTGGAAGGCGGCTGCGACCTGCTGCTGTGCTACCACCATCCGCGCCAGCCGGTGCAGCTCGACCCGGGCCGCTACGACATGCTGGTGATGGGCCGCGAAGCGCTGCGCGCCTACGCCCGTTGCAACAGATCGCGCGAGCCCGAATTCGAACTGCCGGGCCGCAAGAACGCCCCGCTGCCCTTCCTCTCCTATACCCACAGCGCCTACCTGGCGCGCATGGTGGACCTGATCCTGCACGACGCGAAACCGGCGCTGCACCTGGAAACGCATTACGAAACCGATATGGCCGAAGGCCTGAAGATGATGGCGCTGGAAGGCCGCGGCATCGCCTTCCTGCCCGAATCGGCCGTCACGCGCGAAGTGAAATCGAAGCTGCTGGCGCGCGCCGACAAGGGCAACGACCAGTGGACCATCGAGATGGAAATCCGCCTGTACCGCGAGCGCCCGTCGCCGCAGCGGCCTGGCAAGCCCATCGTGGCAAAACTCTGGGATTTCCTCGTTATGCAAAATTTGCATAGTTAGATGCACCAACAGCATTGGCCGCGCCAGCGGCTGCGGGCATATGATTCGCGCCATCCAAACACCGCGAATCAGGAGTCATATCATGACCAGCCACGCACTGCCTTCCTACCTCAACGCCGACGATCTCGGACCATGGGGCCAATACCTGCAGCAGATCGACCGCGTCACCCCTCACCTCGGCAGCCTGTCGCGCTGGGTGGAAACGCTGAAGCGCCCGAAGCGCATCCTCACCGTTGACGTGCCTATCGAGCGCGACGATGGCAGCATCGCTCACTTCGAGGGCTACCGCGTGCAGCACAATATGTCGCGCGGTCCAGGCAAAGGCGGTGTGCGCTTCCACCAGGACGTAACGCTGTCCGAAGTGATGGCGCTGTCGGCATGGATGACGGTGAAGAATGCGGCCGTGAACGTGCCGTACGGCGGCGCCAAAGGCGGCATCCGTGTCGATCCCAAGACCCTGTCGCGCGGCGAACTGCAGCGCCTGACCCGCCGCTACACCAGCGAAATCAGCCTGATCATCGGCCCGACCAAGGACATTCCTGCGCCGGACGTCAACACCAACGAACAGGTGATGGCATGGATGATGGACTCCTACGCCATGATCGAAGGTAATCTCTCCACTGGCGTCGTCACCGGCAAGCCGGTCTCGCTGGGCGGCTCGCTGGGCCGCCGCGAAGCGACCGGCCGCGGCGTGTTCGTGGTGGGCCGCGAGGCGGCTGCCAAACGCGGCGTGGCCATCGAAGGCGCACGCATCGCAGTGCAGGGCTTCGGCAATGTGGGCGGCGTGGCCGCAACCATGTTCGCGGAAGCGGGCTCCAAGGTCATCGCCGTGCAGGACCACACCGGCACCGTGGTCAACCAGGGCGGCCTGAATGTGGCGCTGCTGCACAAACACGTGGCCGAAGCAGGCGGCGTGGCCGGCTTCCCGGGCGCGGAACAGACGCTGGACCGCGACGCCTTCTGGGGCATCGAGTCCGACATCCTGATTCCGGCCGCGCTGGAACAGCAGATCACGGCAGCCAACGCGCCGAAGATCCGCACCAAGATCATCCTGGAAGGCGCCAACGGCCCGACCACGCCGGAAGCGGACGACATCCTGAACGACAAGGACATCCTGATCGTGCCGGACGTGCTGGCCAATGCCGGCGGCGTAACCGTGTCCTACTTCGAGTGGGTGCAGGACTTCTCCAGCTTCTTCTGGAGCGAGGACGAAATCAACGCCCGCCTGACCCGCATCATGCAGGACGCCTTCAACGCGGTATGGGAAGTGTCGCAGGACAAGAAGGTTTCGCTGCGCACCGCCACCTTCATCCTCGCCTGCACCCGCGTGCTGCAGGCGCGCGAAGTGCGGGGCCTCTACCCTTAAACGCTTGCCGCAATGCGCAGCGCGGAAGTAGCGGAGCCGGCCGGCAGCCGCTTCATGCCCTGCGCGGGCGCCAGCCTGAAAATGCCCACCATGCCGGCCAGCGCTGCAGCCTGATCCTGCAGCGCCTGCGCCGCCGCCGCGGCTTCTTCCACCAGCCCGGTGTTCTGCCGGGTCAGTTCATCCATCTCCGCAATCTCCGTATTCACCTGGCCGATCCGCGCGCTCTGCTCCCGGCTGGCCGACGAGATCTCGCCCATGATGGCCGTCACCTGGCGCACGCTGTCCACCACCTTCGTCATGGTACCGCCCGCCTCTTCCACCAGCGCCGAGCCGCTACGCACCTTGTCCACCGAATCGTCGATCAACGATTTGATCTCCCGCGCCGCCGCGGCCGAGCGCTGCGCAAGGTTGCGCACTTCGCTCGCCACCACCGCGAATCCACGTCCCTGTTCGCCGGCGCGCGCCGCTTCCACTGCGGCGTTCAGGGCCAGAATATTGGTCTGGAAGGCGAGGCCGTCGATGACGCTGATGATGTCCACGATCTTGCGCGATGATTCGCGGATCGAATCCATGGTCACCACCACCCGCTCCACCACACGACCGCCCTCCTCGGACACCTCGGAAGCCGACAGCGCCAGTGCATTGGCCTGGTCCGCATTGCCAGCATTCTGCTTGACCGTATTGGTAAGCTCCTCCATGGCGGCCGCGATACGGCTCAGCGCATCGGCCTGGTGTTCGGTCCGCACGGACAGCTCACGGTTGCCGGCCGCGATCTCCGCCGTTTCGGCTGCCATCGTGTCGCTGCGGCTGCGCACCTGCCCGACGATGGAGGCCAGCCGGTCACGCATCGCCTTGATGTCGAACAGCAGGCTGCTGTCGTCGCCATCGCGCACGTCGATCGCAAGCGCCAGCTCTCCCTGCGCGATGCGGCCGGCGATGCGGGCCGCATAGGCGGGCTCGCCGCCAAGCTGCCGCAGCAGGTGGCGCGTGATGAGCCAGGCAATGACAATGCACACCAGCAGTGTGAATGCGGCTTCGGCAATGATGCTCTTCACCGCGGCGCGGTACTCCCCTTCAGCGGCGTGATTGGCAAGCGCCAGTTCCTGTTCTGCAGCGCGCACGGTCACTTCGATATCGGCAACGATGCGGCGCCGCAGGGGACTGCATTCGTTGACCAGAAAACGGCCATACTCTTCCAGCTTGCCGTCATTGCGGAAAGCGCGCGGGCGCTTCAGTTCCTCGGCCATGGCAAGCAGCCCGCTGCGCACTTTTTCGAATTGGGCGTCGCCGGCAAAGGCCGGCGCCATCTTGTCCAGTGCCGCCAGGTAGGCCGCTTTCTGCTGGTCCAGGATATCGAGCTCACGCTGCGCATCGGCTTCCGCGGTGAAGATGTAGGCATTGCGCGCCGCCAGCCCGGTTTGCGCCAGCGCTTCACGGGCAGCATACAGCGGCGCCAGCTTGGCCTCCTCCACGCGGTTCTGGGCCTGCATCGCATCCTCGATGGCAGCCAGCCGCGACAGGGAAAAAGTCGCAAGCACCAGCATCAGCACCACCAGCGTACCGAACCCGAGGGTCAGCCTGGCGCCAATGCCGAGCTTCCGAAAATAGTCCATATTTGCTCCTTAATTGAGATAAACCACTTTTGTCCTGGACAAATTATGCACTATTACAATGAAAGTTGCTTGGAGTCACTCCGTCAATCGTGCCCCCCCCTGCGGGCTGCCGGCCGCGCCCTGCGCGGCGTGCCGAGGAACTGCCGTTCTGATCACGAGCGCAAGCTGGTATCATGCGCGCCGGGCCGGCGCGTCCGGCCGTCCAATTCATACACCGGAGATACCGAATGACTCTACGACTTCTGGTCCTTGGCGCCCTTGCGGCCGCAAGCACCGCGATGGCTGCCCCACGAGGGCTCACCGTCGAAGACCTCGCGAGCATGGACCGCGTGGGCAGCCCTGCCCTGTCGCCCGATGCAAGCCGCGTGATCTACACCGTGCGCAGCACCAATATGGAAAAGAACCGCGGCAATACGCAGCTGTGGATGCTGGACCTGCGCAATCCGAAAGCGGCGCCCGTGCAGCTGACCCAGGCCGATGCCTCCAGCACCGATCCCGAATGGTCGGCCAACGGCGACGCGGTGTACTTCCTGTCGTCACGCTCCGGTTCCTCGCAGCTGTGGCGCCTGTCGATGCACGGCGGCGAAGCGGTGCGCATCACCGATACGCCGGTCGATGTCGAAAGCTTCCACGTCTCGCCGAAGGGCGACCGCGTGGCGCTCACCTTCTCCGTCTTCCGCGACTGCCCGGACCTGGCCTGCACCAAAAAACGCGCCGAGAACAAGGGCAAGGCCACCGGCCGCGTCTACACCGAAATGTTCGTGCGCCACTGGGATACCTGGGCCGACGGCCGCCGCAATGTGCTGTACAGCGCGCCGATCGACGCTGCGGGCCGCATCAGTGCGGCGCCGGTCAGCCTGAGCGGCGCCATCGACGGCGACGTGCCGTCCAAGCCATTCGGCGACCGTGGCGAATACACTTTCAGCCCGGACGGCAAGAGCATCGTGTTCTCGGTGCGTGCCGCAGGCAAGTCCGAATCCTGGTCCACCAACTTCGACCTGTACCAGGTGCCGGCCGAAGGCGGCGCCGCGCCGCGCAACCTGACCGCCGACAATCCCGCCTGGGACACCAAGCCACAGTTCTCGCCGGATGGCAAAACGCTGGCCTACCTGGCGATGAAGCGTCCCGGCTTCGAAGCCGACCGCTTCCACCTGAAGCTGATCGACCTCGCCACCGGCAAGAAACGCGTGGTGGCAGAACAGTGGGACCGTTCGATTGCCGATATGCGCTGGCGTCCGGACGGCAAAGCCATGCTGGCGACGGCTGACGATATCGGCCAGCACCGCCTGTTCTCCATCGACACCGCAAACGGCAAGGTCACGCCGCTGACGGACAAGGGCTACGTGGCCGACTTCGACGCGAAGCGCGACACCATCGTGATGGCGCAAGCCAGCCTGTCTTCCGGCGCGCAGCTGTTCAAGCTGTCCGGTTCGAAGCAGGAGCAGCTGACGCAGTTGAACGCCGAGCGCCTGAAAGATGTGCGCATGGGCGAATTCGAGCAGTTCTCCTTCAAGGGCGCGAACGGTGAAACCGTCTACGGCCACGTGATGAAGCCATGGAACGCCGAACCGGGCAAGAAATATCCGGTGGCCTTCCTCGTGCACGGCGGCCCGCAAGGCAGCTTCGGCAACTCCTGGAGCTACCGCTGGAATCCGCAGGTGTATGCGGGCGCCGGCTACGCCACCGTGTTCATCGACTTCCACGGCTCGACCGGCTACGGCCAGGCCTTCACGGATTCGATCAGCGGCGACTGGGGCGGCAAGCCGCTGGAAGACCTGCAGAAGGGCCTGGAAGCCGCTGCGCAGAAGTATTCCTGGCTGGACCGCGAGCGCAGCTGCGCACTGGGCGCCTCATACGGCGGCTTCATGATGAACTGGATCGCCGGTAACTGGAGCGATGGCTTCAAGTGCATCGTCAACCACGACGGCATCTTCGACCAGCGCGGCATGGCCTATGCGACGGAAGAACTGTGGTTCACCGAATGGGAAAACGGCGGCACCTATTACGACAAGCCGGAAGCCTACGAGAAGCACAACCCCGTGCACCACGTGGCGAAGTGGAAGACGCCGATGCTGGTGGTACAGGGCGACCTGGACTTCCGCGTGCCGACCACCCAGTCGCTCGGCACCTTCGCAGCGCTGCAGCGCCGCGGCATCGAAAGCAAGCTGCTGGTGTTCCCGGATGAGAACCACTGGGTACTGAAGCCCGCCAACTCGATCCTGTGGCACCACACCGTGATCGGCTGGCTGGACGACCACCTGAAAAAGTAAAAAATCAAAGCGCAACTCCGGTTGCGCTTTTTTTATCCGTTCCAGGCGCAGGTACGGAAGCCGCAGAAGATGTCGTCGCGCTCCGGCATGTAGAAATTGCGGAATTTGGCGGAACCAAAGCGCGACGGCGTGGCGAACGAAGCGCCGCGCAGCACCTGGTGCGTGCTGAACCAAGGCTGGGAATACTCGCGGTAGCGGTCCGGCGTGAAGCCCGGATAGGGCTCGAACGGCGACGCCGTCCACTCCCACAGCTGCCCCCAGCGGAAAGCTGGATGGCCATGCAGCGCCGCATACTCCCATTCTGATTCAGTCGGCAAACGGCGCCCCGCCCAGGCACAGTAAGCCTGGGCCTCATACAGCGTGATGTGCCGCACCGGTTCATGCGCCGCCAGCGTGCATAGCTGCCCGAAGCGCATGGTGCGCCACTGGCTGCCCTCGCGCTGCCAGTAGCGCGGTGCCGAGCGTTCCTGCCGCATCAGCCAATCCGCGCCGCTCAGGCTCCAGAACTGCCGGTTGTCATAGCCGCCATCGGCGATGAAATCGGCGAACTGCGCGTTCGTCACCAGCGTGGAATCCATACGGAACGGCGGCACGTAGCAGGAATGCGCGAACTTCTCGTTATCGAACATGAAGCCGCCCACGCTGGCCGAGCTGCCCAGCTGTATCGAACCGCCGGGGAAGGCGATCTCCGATGGCGCGCTGAAACTCTGCTCGTCGTGCGTGAGCTGCGGCGGCGCGGCGAGGCCGAGCGTCTGCAGGCTGTAGAGGAATGCCTCGCCGTGCATGTCCTCGTGCGCCAGTGCCAGGCGGTAGGGATACAGCGCTTCGTCCACATTCGCCTCGCGTGTCAGCTTGTCCAGCACGCGGTCCAGCACTTCATGGCAATAGGTTTTCACACCGCCGGTGCTCGGCAGGTCCAGCGTCCAGCGGTTGCGGTGCGGGACCGTGTTGGAATCGAACCAGTCGTCACCCTTGCTCAGCAGCGAATTGCCCTGCGCGTCCGCCGGATGGCTCGACGCGGCCTCGCGCAGCACAAACCATTCGGTGAACCAGGCGGTATGGCCCAGCTCCCACAGCGGCGGATTAACGATGCGCAGCTGCGGCACGCGGACGGGATTATCCAGTCCCGCGTCCACAAAGCATTCGAAGAGACGCAGCGTATAATGCCGCGCATCCTGCAGTGCTTCTGCCAGCTGTTGCGTGCGTGCGGTTCGAAAGGAAACGTTGGTAGTGGCCATGGCACGATTGTAGCCATTTTTAGCGATGACACAGCAGTGAAACGTTCAACAATTTGTATCATCAGTCCGGCGACCGCAGAAGCCAATAACGGCAACTGGCACACTGCCAGCCGCTGGGCGGCTATGCTCGCGCCGCGCTACGACACCGATATCGCAGCCGGCTGGCCCGCAGCGCCGTTCGCGCCCGCCATGGCCGCTGCGCCGGACCTGCTGATCGTCCTGCACGCGCGCCGCTCGGCCGCTGCGCTGGCTGCATTTCGCGCCGGCCACCCCGACCGCCCTGCCATCCTGCTGCTGACCGGAACCGATCTCTATCGCGACATCCGCCACGATGCCAGCGCCCAGCACTCGCTGCAGGCGGCGACCGCGCTCGTGCTGTTGCAGCCCGCGGGGCTGAGCGAGCTGCCGCCACAGCTACGGGCCAAGGCGCACGTCATCTACCAGTCCGCGCCGGCGCTGGCGCCTCTGCCACAAACCGGCAAGCCGGTCATCACCATGGTCGGCCACCTGCGCGACGAGAAGGATCCGCTCACCTTCATGCGCGCGGCGGGAATGGTGGATGCGCAGCTGCTCCACATCGGCGGCGCCCTCGATCCGGCGCTCGCCGCCGCGGCGCAAGCCACGCAAGCCGAACGCGCCAACTACCGCTGGCTGGGCGCCCTGCCCCACGAGGCGGCGCGCGAGCAACTGCGCCGCAGCCATGCCATGGCAATCTGCTCCCGCATGGAAGGCGGCGCCAACGTCATCATCGAGGCGGTAACGAGCGGAGTCCCCGTGCTGGCCAGCGATATTCCGGGCAACCGGGGCATGCTGGGCGAGGACTACGAAGGCTATTTCTCCACCGGCGATGCAGCCGCACTGGCCCGGCTGATCGGCCGCAGCATCGGCGACGCGGCATTCCACCAGCGCCTGCGCGCCCAATGCGCCGCCTGTGCCCACCTCTTCGCCCCTGAAGCCGAGCAGGCAGCCTTGCTCGCTTTGGTGGATAATCTCCTCCTTCGGCGCACTGCGCCACCCGATACCAGCGAAACCACATGAGCACTGAACCGATCAAACTCACCTCCTTCTCCCACGGCGGCGGCTGCGGCTGCAAGATTGCGCCGGGCGTGCTGTCCGAGATCCTGAAGAACACGAACGGCTTCCCGGTGCCGAAAGAGCTGCTGGTGGGGATCGAAACGGCAGACGATGCCGCCGTCTACAAGCTCAATGACGAGCAGGCGCTGATCGCCACCACCGACTTCTTCATGCCCATCGTCGATGATCCCTTCGACTTCGGCCGCATCGCCGCCACCAATGCCATCTCCGACGTGTATGCCATGGGCGGCACGCCGATCATGGCGCTGGCGCTGGTCGGCATGCCGGTCAACAAACTGCCGATCGAAACCATCGGCCAGATCATCAAGGGCGGCGAATCGATCTGCGCGGAAGCGGGCATCCCGATTGCCGGCGGCCATACCATCGATTCCGTGGAACCGATTTACGGCCTGGTGGTGATGGGCCTCGTGCATCCATCGAAAGTGAAGCGCAATGCGGATGCAAAAGCAGGCGATGTGCTCATTCTCGGCAAGCCGCTGGGCGTGGGCGTGCTGTCGGCGGCGCTGAAAAAGGATGTGCTGGGCGCGGAAGGCTACAAGGCCATGATCGAGAACACCACCAAGCTGAATAAGCCGGGCAAGGCGCTCTCCGAACTGCCCGGCGTGCATGCGCTGACCGACGTCACCGGCTTCGGCCTGCTGGGCCACCTGCTGGAACTGGCGCGCGGCGCGAAGCTGACGGCGCGCCTGAACATGTCGCAGATTCCGCTGCTGCCGGGCGTCGAACAGCTGGCGCATGACGGCTTCTTCACCGGCGCCTCCGGCCGCAACTGGGCCGCCTACGGCAGCGATGTGCAGCTCTCACCGAACATCACGCCGGCCCAGCACACCCTGCTGACCGATCCGCAAACCTCGGGCGGCCTGCTGGTGTCCTGCGATCCGTCCGCCGTGGACGAAGTGCTCGCCCTGTTCGCCCGCGAAGGCTTCGCCCACGCCGCCGTCATCGGCGAAATGGCAGCAGGTGCCCCTCGGGTACAAGTCGCCGTGTAAGGACGGGTACGAATGACTACAGCAAAACTGTCCTTTACAATGGTTTATCGGCCACTTTTCATCACCCTGCTGGGAGCGTTTGCCATATCCGCTGACACCCATGCGCAAATGGATGCGGAACGCCTTACGCCAGCAGGATCAGATCTCGCGCCCCAAATCAATTCGGCCACTCGGTTCTCGCAAATTCCATTTGACGAGCATCTTCAGGCACTCCCCGACTTTAAAGGAAACAGCTGCGAACAGCTGCTTATTCCACTGAGGGCCTTGAATGGGGCGAAGGGGGAATACGAAACCAGCGCGGCATACGCGCAACGGCTCGAACAGATAAGGACGGCGAATCTGGCCGGGTCTATCACGGCATCGAGCATCGTTTCATTCGAGGCCACGCGTCATGCCTCCATCTCCTCAGAGTACGACGCGGACGCGAAAGTTCTATCGGTCTACTTCAGCATGAGTCCGAGTTCAGAAATCATGTCCGGCGGGCAGTCCATCGCATCGGCGGTTATTGACCTGCTTGAACGGAATGTGGACTCCTATGTCGCTGAAAACATTTATGGCCGTAAGTCGGACGTGACACGCACCAGAGCCAAAGTTTGCGCCATCGGCTTCAAGAACCTTAAATTCGAGCCAGGCCGTGCAGAAATCCATATGCAGATCGAAGCAGATAAAGCGCCAGCAGCAAGAAAAAATCTTGGTCTCATCTATGTGGGGCAACTATCGGCACCGTATTTGCTCAAATATTCCTATTCTCAGGCGCCAACCGTCAGCCTCCCGGTAGATTTTGAAGCAGTTGGCGACGTCATTATGCTGCAACTGAAAAAGGCCTACCTGTACGACCGGCAGACCGGCGAAATTCATCGAGTCGCCGACTATAAGTAGGCAGCGATGCCTGTAGATGTGGCTGTTGACAGTATTTCACAGCCATGTCCTGCACTTTTCTCTTGACAGTCCGGAACTTCGTCCCGTACATTTGTGTAATGTTCTCGCATCTGCACCTATCCGCTTTCCTGCTAAGCGCCCTATCCAAGGTGGCGCTACTACTAGCACGCGCCTGATTTTCCCGCTGTATCTGTAGCACCCCGCGTCGGCCACAAGCCGGCAAAGTCCCAAAATCCAGGAAAGATTGCACCGATGTTGACGACGGCTTCCCGCCTGTTTGCCCCAACCCTGCGGCTATCGCTATTGCTAGCGACCGGTTGCCTGGTCTAGCGCCCCGTGGCCCATCAGGCAGCCCCTCGCCACACGCAATCCGGCGCCTCGCGCCCACCGATTTCCAAAAATTTTGAAGACTTCAGGAGTCCACCATGATGTTGCAGAACCCGGCCGCCAAATACCGCGCCTACCCGACCGTCCAACTGAATGACCGCACCTGGCCGAACCAGGTGATCAGCAAGCCGCCGATCTGGATGAGCACCGACCTGCGCGACGGCAACCAGGCGCTGATCGAGCCGATGAGCATCGAGAAAAAGCTGCGCTTCTTCGACCTGCTGATCAAGACCGGCCTGAAAGAGATCGAAGTGGGCTTCCCTTCCGCCTCGCAGACCGATTTCGATTTCGTGCGCACGCTGATCGAAGAGAACCGCATTCCGGACGACGTGACCATCATCGTGCTGACCCAGTCGCGCGAAGAGCTGATCCGCCGCACCGTGGAATCCTGCGTCGGTGCGAAGCGCGCCACCATCCACCTGTATAACTCGGTGGCGCCGGTGTTCCGCAAGGTGGTGTTCGGCATGTCGCGCGAAGAGATCACCAATATCGCCACCACCGGCACCAAGCTGGTAAAGGAACTGCTGGCCCGGCATCCTGACACCGACTGGACTTTCGAATACACGCCGGAATCCTTCTCCACCACGGAACTGGACTTCTCCAAACATATCGTGGACGCCGTCTCCGCCATCTGGCAGCCGACGCCGCAGAAGAAAATGATCGTCAACCTGCCCGCCACGGTGGAATGCAGCACGCCGAACGTCTACGCCGACCAGATCGAATGGATGTCGCGCAAGCTGGAACGCCGCGACTCCATCATCATCAGCGTGCACCCGCACAATGACCGCGGCACCGGCATCGCCGCCGCCGAACTGGCCGTGATGGCCGGCGCCGAGCGCGTGGAAGGCTGCCTGTTCGGCAACGGCGAACGCACCGGCAATGTGGACCTGGTGACGCTCGCGCTCAACCTGTACACGCAAGGCGTGCACCCCGGCCTCGATTTCTCCGATATCGACTCGGTGCGCAAGGTGGTGGAAGAGTGCAACCAGCTGCCGGTGCATCCGCGCCATCCTTATGTGGGCGACCTGGTATTCACCGCCTTCTCCGGCTCGCACCAGGACGCCATCAAGAAGGGCTTCGCCAAGCAGCAGCCGGACGCGCCATGGGAGATCCCTTACCTGCCGATCGACCCGGCCGACCTTGGCCGCAGCTACGACGCCGTGATCCGCGTGAACAGCCAGTCCGGCAAGGGCGGCATGGCCTACCTGCTGGAACAGGACTACGGCCTGGTGCTGCCGCGCCGCCTGCAGATTGAATTCAGCCGCGCCGTACAGCGCGTGGCCGACCAGACCGGCCTGGAAATCACGTCGGAAGGCATCTACGAGATCTTCGAGCAGGAATACCTGGCGCAGACTTCGCCGTATGCCTATGGCTCGCACAAGATGGTGGAAGACACCACCAGCGACGAGCCGGTGCAGATCGATATCGCGCTGATGCACCGCCAGTCGCCAATGTCGCTGCAGGGCGGAGGCAACGGCCCGATCGACGCCTTCGTGGACGCGCTGGGCCTGGACATCAAGCTGATGGACTACCACGAACACGCCATCGGCCACGGCGCCAACGCCAAGGCGGCCTGCTACGTGGAACTGCGCCTGGAGAACGGCCCGACCCTGTTCGGTGCGGGCATCGACAGCAATATCGTCACCGCTTCGTTCAAGGCCGTGCTGAGCGCCGTGAACCGCCAGCTGGCGCAGAAGGAAGCGGCGGCGGCGCCGGCAAAACAGGTCGCTGCCTGATCAGGGCTGGCGCGCGAGGCGGATCCCCGTGAACTGCCAGCGCGCCGACGATGGGAAGAAGTTGCGGTAACTGGCCCGCGCGTGGCCGGCCGGCGTAACGCAGGACGAGCCGCGCAGCACATACTGGTTCACCATGAACTTGCCGTTGTATTCCCCGATTGCGCCTGCCGCCGGTTTGAAGCCGGGGTATGGCGCATAGCTGCTGCTGGTCCATTGCCAGCAATGGCAGAACAGCTGCTGCAGCCCGCCCTCTTCCGCCGATACCGGCTCGCCCGGATGCGGCAGCCCTGCGGCCGCTCCCGGTTCGCGCGCTTCGTGGCGTGCGGCCAGTTCCCATTCCGCTTCCGTCGGCAGCCGTGCACCTGCCCAGTTGGCGTAGGCATCCGCTTCAAACAGCGAGATATGCGTAACGGGCCGCTCCAGGTCCAGCGCCTGCTGTCCCATCAGCGTGAACTCTTCCTTGCCGCGCCAGTACAGCGGCGCTTCGATGCCCTGTGCGCGGATCCAGTCCCAGCCCTCGGCCAGCCATAGCGCCGCGTTGCGGTAGCCGCCGTCTTCGATGAAGGCCAGGTATTCGCGGTTCGTCACCAGCCGCGATGCAAGGCTGAATGGCGCCACATACTGCGGGTGTTGCGGCAGCTCGTTGTCGAAACAGAAGCCGCTGCCCGCGTAGCCGATATCGCACATGCCTCCTTCGAACGGCAGCCAGACCAGCGGCGCGGCGGCGGGCGCCGGCGGCAACCCGGCCGCCAGGTACTCCGGCTGCAGCGCATTCTGCGCCAGCAAGTGCTTCACGTCGGTCAGCATCAGCTCCTGGTGCTGCTGTTCGTGTTCGAGCCCCAGCGTGAGCAGCGCAATCAGCTGCGTGCGCGCCGCATCGTCCAGCGCACGGCCGAGCAAGGCGACCATGCGCGCATCCACATTGGCGCGGTAGTCGCGCACCTGCGCCATCGCGGGCCGCGTGAGCAGGCCGCGCTGCGGGCGCGGGTGCTTGTCGCCCACGCCGTTGTAATAGGAATTGAACAGCACGCGGAAGGCCTGGTGGAAGGGCGCGAAGCCCGGCTCCAGCCGTTCCAGGATAAAGGTTTCGAAGAACCATGTGGTGTGCGCCAGGTGCCACTTGATGGGGCTCGCATCCGGCATCGACTGGGCGCCGCAGTCCTCGTCCGAGAGCGGCGCCGCAATCGCCAGCGACTGCTGGCGCACCGACTGGTAGCGCGCTGCCCACAAGCCCGTATCGTGCATATGCATGGGCTTACTCGCTGCAGGCCTTGGCGTGCATGACGGCAAACCAGCCGGCGTCGTCGGTCCACACATCCTGCACGGCGAAGCCGGCATCCTTCAGCAGGCTGGCGAAACTGTCCGCCGTGTATTTGTAGCTGTCTTCGGTATGAATGCGTTCACCGCGCGCGAAATGGCGTTCGCCCTCCTGCCAGCGCACCGTAAGCGCGCGGCGCGCTTCGAGGTGCATCTCGATGCGGCTCTCTTCGGCGTTGAAGAAGGCCACATGGGCCCACTGGCGCACGTCGAAGTCGGCGCCCAGCAGGTGGTTCAGGTGGCGCAGCATGTTCAGGTTGAAGGCCGCCGTGACGCCGATGGCGTCGTCATAGGCCTCATCCAGCACGGTGCTGTCCTTGATGAGGTCCACGCCGATCAGCAGGCCGCCGTCCGCGCCGCAGTTCTCGCGCACCTGGCGCAGGAAGGCGATGGCAGCATGCGGCGCAAAATTGCCGATCGAGGAACCCGGATAGAAGAAGGTGCGGGCGGCACTGCGCACACTGCCCGGCAGCCGGAACTCGCCGGACAGGTCGAGCGCCAGCGGCTCCATCATGATCTGCGGAAAACGCTGGCGCAGGCGGCTCACCGCCTCGTTCAGGAAATCGCGCGAAATATCGATGGGCACATACTGCTTGGGTTCCAGCAGCGGGAACAGGCTGGCCGCCTTGGCGCAATTGCCGGCGCCGAGGTCGATCAGCGTGCCGCGCGTGCCGATGCGCCGCGCCATGTCGGCGCCGTGGCGGGCGAAGATCGCCGCTTCCGTCCTTGTGGGATAATACTCGGGGAGTTCGCAAATGGCTTCGAACAGCTTCGACCCAAGGCTGTCATACAGATACTTGGGCGAAGTGGACGCTTCAGGCGCGAGCAGACCGGCTGTCAGCTCCGCGACGGTGGCCTGGTCGCCATGCGCAATGCCGAGTGGAAGATCGGTTGGCTCTGGCGAAACGACGCGAATCGCCGCGTTGCGGGTCAGTGACATACAGTCTCCAATAGCACTTTTGTTATTATCATAGCTGATTCCCGCATTTCGGGTTTTCGCTCGCCCAGCGGTGCGCATCCCTTAACTTCTCAACAATAAACGTCCAAAAACACATGAAATTTTCCTCTCTGCGCGTCATCAAGTCCCTGATCGCGGCCGGCCTCGTGCTGGCATCCGCCCAATCGTTTGCTCAGCAGGTGCTGCGCGTTTCCGCCATTCCGGACGAAGCGCCGACCGAACTGCAGCGCAAGTTCAAGCCGCTGGGCGAATACCTGGAGAAGAAACTGAACATGAAGGTCGAGTTCACGCCCGTGACCGACTATGCCGCCTCGGTGGAAGGCCTGATCAACAACAAGCTGGACATGGTGTGGTTCGGCGGCTTTACCTTCGTGCAGGCGAAGGAGCGCAGCAAGGGGCAGGTAGTGCCACTGGTACAGCGCGCGGAAGACGAAAAATTCCGCTCGGTCTTCATCACCACCTCCAAATCCATCAACAGTCTGAATGACCTGAAGGGCAAGACCCTGAGCTTCGGTTCCGAGTCCTCCACCTCCGGCCACCTGATGCCGCGTTCCTTCCTGCTGGCCGCCAACATCGATCCGGACAGCGACCTGAAACGCATCGCCTTCTCCGGCGCGCACGACGCCACCGTGGCTGCCGTTTCGGGCGGCAAGGTCGACGCGGGCGCACTGAATATCTCGGTGTGGGAAAAACTGGTGGCCGAGAAAAAGGTCGATCCGAACGTAGTGCGCGTGTTCTACACGACCCCGGGCTACTACGATTACAACTGGACCGTGCGTGCCGACATGCCTGCGGCCCTGAAGAAGAAGATCACCGACGCCTTCCTGGCGCTGGATGCCGGCACGCCTGAAGGCAAGGCCATCCTGGACCTGCAGCGCGCCAGCAAGTTCATTCCAACCAAGGCCGAAAACTACACCGCCATCGAAGCCGCCGCAAAGAACGCGGGCCTGCTGAAGAAGTAATCGATGCCGCAAACCGTCTACCGGCTGCAAGGCCTGTCCGCGCGCCACCAGGGCGGCACCCGCGCCTTTGCGCTGCAGGATGTTACGCTGCAGATCGCCGAGGGCGAACAGCTTGCGCTGATCGGCCCTTCGGGCGCGGGCAAGACCACGTTGCTGGCGACGCTGGCCTGCGCCCACAAGCCTGACAGCGGCCGCTTCGAAGCCTTCGGCGTGCAGCCGTGGACGCTGGGCGACGGCGAACGCCATGCCCTGCGCGCACGCCTCTTCCTGGCGCCGCAAACGCCGCCGCTGCCGCCGCGGCAGCGCGTGGTGACGGCCGTGCTGGCGGCGCGCCTGCCGCACTGGAGCCTGTGGCGCGCACTGGTATCGCTGTTCAAACCGGCCGATCCGGAAGCGGCCTTCAAGGCCCTGTCCCGTTTCAACCTCGGCGACAAGCTGTATAGCCGCGTGGACCGCCTGTCCGGCGGCGAACGCCAGCGCTGCGGCCTGGCGCGGCTGCTGCTGTCCTCGGCGCAGGCGCTGCTGGTGGACGAACCGCTGTCCGCCCTCGATCCCGCGCTGTCCCAGCTCACGCTGGCCACGCTGCAGCAGGAAGCGGGGGCACGCAATGCCGCGCTGGTGTGCAGCCTGCACCAGGTGGAGCTGGCGCTGGCCAACTTCCCGCGCATCGTGGCGCTCAAGGATGGCCGCGTGGTGTTCGACCTGCCGCGCGAACAGGTCACGCCTGCCATGATCGACGAGCTCTATCTGGGCGAGAAACCGCCTGCAAACTCGGAACATCCAGACCATCTGCCGGCGAAACTGGCCGTTGGCGCCTGCCTCTAAGCCGCATGCACAACGTTCCTGCCGTAGCCTATTCCGAACGCCATCCCGACCCCGCCTGGCGCGGCCGGGTCACGCTGACGGTGCTCGCCCTCATCGTGCTGTGGCCGATGGTGGTGACGAGCGAGTTCCATCCGTCCATCCTGTTCGACTGGCAGAGCCTGAGCGCCACCGGCCGCTTCCTGGCGGACTTCCTGCCGCCTGCGCATTCGCCGGAATTCCTCATGCTGCTGCTGCGCGAAACCTGGCAGACCGTGGCCATTGCCACCGCCGGCCTCGCGCTGGCCCTGCTGGGCGCCATTCCCGCCACGCTGATCGTCACCGAGCGCCTGTCGGTGTCGCGCCTCGGCACCGGCCGCATCGCACTGCTGCCGCGCCTTGTGCGCCAGGCCGTGCGCTGGCTGCTGATCCTGCTGCGCAGCGTGCCGGAGCTGGTGTGGGCCCTGCTCTTCGTGCGCATCATCGGCCTCGGCCCCACGGCCGGCGTGCTGGCCATTGCCCTCACTTATGCGGGCATGCTGGGCAAGGTGTACGCCGAGATCCTGGAGTCCTCCGAACACCACGCCACCGATACGCTGCTGGCCAATGGCAGCGGGCGTCTTGCGGCATTGTTTTACGGCGCGCTGCCGGAAGCGACGTCCGAACTGGTGTCCTACACCATGTACCGCTGGGAGTGCGCCATCCGCGGCTCCGTGGTCATGGGCTTCGTGGGCGCGGGCGGCCTTGGCCAGCGCATGGATGAATCGATGAAGATGCTGGCGGGCGGCGAAGTGTGCTCCATGCTGATCGTGTTCGTGCTGCTGGTGGCGCTGGCCGACGTGGTCTCGAAAATGTTGAGGAGAAAGCTGGGATGAGCCGGATGCCCGCACCGCCGCAGCGCAGCTGGACCGCGCCCCTGCTGGGCCTTGGCCTGCTGCTGCTGGCCATTGCCAGCTTCGCCACCTTGCCCTTGCAATTTGCCGCATTCTTTACGCTCGACGCCGTGAACAGCGTCAGCGAATTTATCGGCGGTTTCGCGCCGCCGGAACTCCGTACCGGCTTCCTCAGCAAAACCGCCTGGGCCACGGCCGAAACGCTGTCCATGTCCGCGCTCGGCACCCTGCTCGCCGTGGCCGGCGGCATGCTGCTGGCGATTCCCGCGGCAGGCCGCTTCGGCAGGCCGCTGCGCGGCGCCGTGCGCGCTGTGCTGAACGTACTGCGTTCAATCCCTGAACTGGTGTGGGCCTCGGTGCTGCTGATCGCGGCGGGCCTTGGTCCCTTCGCGGGCACGCTGGCGCTGGCCGCGCACACGGCCGGCGTGCTGGGCCGCCTGTTCGCGGACGCGCTGGAAAATGCGCCGCTGCAGCCGGAACAGAGCCTGCGCATCAACGGCGCCTCGCCGATGGCCGCCTTCTTCTACGCCACGCTGCCGCAAACCCTGCCGCAGATGGTGTCCTACACCCTGTACCGCTGGGAGAACAATATCCGCGCCGCCGCCGTGCTGGGCGTGGTGGGTGCGGGCGGACTGGGGCAGATGCTCAAATACCACCTGTCCCTGTTCCAGATGCAGAAAGCGGCCACCGTCATCCTCGCCATGCTGCTGCTGGTGGCGCTGGTGGACGGCATCAGTTTCGCCATGCGGCGCGCACTCACCCGATGACGGCCATGCTCGAACTGCGCCGGCTCAGCAAATCCTATGGCGGCAAGCGCGTGCTGGCCGAGCTGTCGCACAGCTTCCGCGCCGGCGAATTCATTGCCATCATGGGCGACTCCGGCGTCGGCAAGTCCACGCTGCTCAACCTTGTTGCGGGTCTCGACCATCCCGACAACCCCGCCGAAGCGCCGGTCATCGTGGACGGCATCGCCATGTCCTCGCTGGACGACGACGCGGCCACGCGGCTGCGCCGCGAACGGATGGGCTTCATCTTCCAGGCCTTCCACGTGCTGCCCCACCTGAACCTGCTGCAGAACGTGGCGCTGCCGCTGCTGCTCAACGGTTTGCCGCAGCAGCGCGCGGCCGACATGCTGTCCGCGGTCGGCCTGAAAGGCCGCGAAGCCGATTATCCGCACCAGCTGTCGGGCGGCGAACTGCAGCGGGTCGCCATCGCCCGCGCGCTGGTGCACCGGCCTGCCCTGGTGCTCGCCGATGAACCCACCGGCAACCTCGATCCCGATACCGCACACCAGATCCTGTTACTGCTGCAACAGGAAATCCGCAGCAGCGGCGCCTGCACCATCATGGTCACGCATTCGGTAGCAGCCGCAGCCATGGCCGATTCCACGCTCATCCTTGGCAAGGACGGCTTGCTGCCCGCTCCTTCCGTCAAGCCGTCCGCGCAATAAAATCCAATATTTTTTGCGATTTGGCGCTCAAAATTTTAATACCCGTAGTATTATTTAGATAACTTGCTTAGTTATAAAGCATGTTTTTATTGCACGTTATCAAGTACTTAGACAATCTTCTGGCTTGCAACTTTTTATAAGGGAGGGGCAAATGAGCGTGAGGCAGAAAAAACTGGAATTAATCGAAGCGATGAACCGGGCGCGCGCGATGGAACCATCGAGCTTCGTTCCCAACAAGCTTCTGGATACGCTGATCGAGCGTATGAACCTCAAGAACGACGCGGAGCTGTGCCGGGTGCTGGAAGTGCAGCCTCCCATCATCAGCAAGATCCGCCACCGCAAACTGGCGGTCGGCGCCACCATCCTGCTGCGCATGCACGAGAAATCGGACATGAGCATCAAGGAGCTGAAGGAGCTTTCTTCCGCGTCTGTGCACTAAGCAGGACCAACCCTCCGCAATGCCAGGCGCCAGCATCGCAGTACCGGCGCCCCCTCCACTTTTGGGAGATGTGCCTCCCAATCCCCGCCCTTACACTGAATTGACAAAAGCTATGAGCGGACGGCTCGCGCTCGCTCTCCCGGATCAATTCTTTGAAGGGCAATGCAATGAACAAGCCGCATCCAATCCTGCTTTCCGTTATCGCCGTGGCGGCCCTGTTGCCGCTGGCCGCCTGCAAGCAGGCTGGCAGCAAGGAAGGCGCACCGCCTCCAGGCGCAGGGGCGCCGGTCTCCGCCGCAGCCGTGCTGCAGAAGGAAGTCGTCGAAACGCAGGAGTTCTCGGGCCGCCTGGAAGCAATTGAGCGTGTCGAGATCCGCCCGCGCGTGCCCGGCTATATCACCTCGGTCAACTTCACGCCCGGCGGCCTGGTGCGCAAGGGCGACGTGCTGTTCACGATTGACGCGCGGCCCTACCAGGCGGAACTTAACCGGGCCGAGGGCAATGCCAGTTCCGCCAACGCGCGCGCCGGACTGGCGAAAGTGGAACTCACGCGCGCCGAACGCCTGCTGGCCGACAAGGCCATTGCGCAGCGCGAATTCGATGAACGTTCCGCAGGGCTGAAGGAACTGGACGCCTCCGCGCGCTCGGCGCAGGCTGCCGTGGAAACGGCTAGGCTGAACCTCGCCTATACGCGCGTGGTATCGCCCATCGATGGCCGCGTGAGCAAGGCCGAGATCACCGTGGGCAACCTGGTGGACCAGAACGCCGTGCTCACATCGGTCGTGTCGACCGACCGCATCTACGCCAGCTTCGATGGCGACGAGGACGCCTACCTGCGCGTACGACGGCAAGCGCAGCAGAACCGGCCCGTAACGGTGCGCATCGGCCTCGCCAACGAAACCGGCTTCCCGCATGAAGGCAAGCTGGAATTTGTCGACAACCGGCTCGATCCCGCAACGGGCAGCGTGCGCATGCGCGCCACCTTTGCCAATGCCGACAAAACCCTGGTGCCCGGCCTGTTCGCACGCGTGCAGGTGGCGGGCGGCAGCGCCCAGCCCGGCGCATCGTCCGCCGTGCTGATCCATGACCGCGCCGTCGGCACGGACCAGAACCGCAAGTTCGTGTTCGTGGTGGCCAGGGACAACAAGGCCGAATACCGCCCGGTGGTGCTGGGCCCCAGCATCGACGGCCTGCGCGTGGTGCGCGATGGACTGAAGCCGGGCGAGAAGATCGTGGTCTCCGGCCTGCAGCGCGTGCGTCCCGGCGCGCCGCTGGCGCCGCAGCTGGTGCCGATGGATGCCGATCCTGATGCGCCTGCGCCGGCGAAGAAAGGCTGACCATGAACTTCTCCCGCTTCTTTGTCGACAAGCCCATCTTCGCGGCGGTCCTGTCCATCATCATCTTCGTGGGCGGGCTGATCTCGATCATCGAGCTGCCTGTTTCCGAGTATCCGGAAGTGGTGCCGCCATCCGTGGTGGTGCGTGCCCAGTATCCGGGCGCGAATCCGAAAGTGATCGCGGAAACGGTGGCCGCGCCGCTGGAAGAGCAGATCAACGGCGTCGAGAACATGCTGTACATGGACTCCAAGGCCACCTCCGACGGCTCGCTGGCGCTGACCGTGACCTTCAAGATCGGCACCAATGCGGAACAGGCCGAAACCCAGGTGCAGAACCGCGTGCAGCGCGCCATTCCGCGCCTGCCGGAAGAGGTTCGGCAGATCGGCGTAACGACCGTGAAGTCCTCGCCCAACCTGACCATGGTGGCCCACCTCGTATCGCCCAACGGACGCTATGACGATGTCTACCTGCGCAACTACGCTGTGCTGAATGTGAAGGACCAGCTGGCGCGCATCCCCGGCATGGGCGAGGTGCAGCTGTTCGGCGCGGGCGACTACGCCATGCGCATCTGGATCGACCCGCAGAAGCTGGCCGCGCGCAATATGACGGCCAGCGACGTCGTCAACGCCGTGCGCGAGCAGAATATGCAGGTGGCGGCGGGCGTGGTGGGTGCTTCTCCGTCCAGGGGTTCGGAATTCCAGCTCACGGTCAACACCACGGGGCGCCTGAAATCCATCGAGGAATTCGGCGCCATCATCGTGCGCACCAATGCCGATGGCGCGGTGACGCTGCTGCGCGATATTGCGCGCGTGGAGCTGGGCTCGAACTCCTATTCCCTGCGCTCGCTGCTGAACAACAAATCGGCCGCGGCCATCGGCATTTTTGAGGCGCCTGGCGCCAATGCGCTGCAGCTTTCCACCGACGTGCGGGCCAAGCTGGCCGAGTTGTCGAAGGACTTCCCGGAAGGCGTGGAATACGACGTGGTGTACGACCCCACGCAATTCGTGCGAGAGTCCATCAAGGCCGTGATCCATACCCTGCTGGAAGCGGTGGCGCTGGTGGTGCTGGTGGTGATCGTCTTCCTGCAGACCTGGCGCGCATCCATCATTCCCCTGCTGGCGGTGCCGGTCTCGATTGTGGGCACCTTTGCCGTGATGCTGGGCTTCGGCTTCTCGATCAACACGCTGTCCCTGTTCGGCCTCGTGCTGGCGATCGGCATCGTCGTGGACGACGCCATTGTGGTGGTGGAAAACGTGGAGCGCAATATCGCCGCCGGGCTCTCGCCGCACGATGCCACGATCCAGGCAATGAACGAAGTGAGCGGGCCTATTATCGCGATTGCACTGGTGCTGTGCGCGGTGTTCGTGCCGATTGCCTTCGTATCCGGCCTCACCGGCCAGTTCTACCGCCAGTTCGCGCTGACGATTGCCATCTCCACCGTGATCTCCGCGATCTGCTCGCTGACGCTGGCGCCCGCGCTGGCGGCCGCCCTGCTGCGCGCACACGATGCGCCGAAGGACAAGCTGACCATCCTGATGGACAAGCTGTTCGGCCGCTTCTTCACCTGGTTCAACCGCTTCTTCCACCGCGCCTCCGATTCCTACGCGCGCGGCGTGAAAGGCGTGATGGTGCGGAAGACCATGGGCATCGGCGTCTACCTCGCGCTGACGGTGGCAGCCATCTTCGTGTTCCGTGCCGTGCCTGCGGGCTTTGTGCCGGCGCAGGACAAGCAATACCTCGTCGGCTTCGCCCAGCTGCCGGATGCCGCCTCGCTGGACCGCACGGATGCCGTGATCCGGCGCATGTCCGATATCGCCAAAGACGTGCCGGGCGTGATGGATTCCATCGCCTTCCCCGGCCTGTCGATCAACGGCTTCACCAACGCGCCGAATGCGGGCATCGTATTCGTCGGGCTGAAGCCCTTCCACGAACGCACCTCGAAGGAGTTGTCCGGTCCTGCCATTGCGGCAGAGATCAACAAGCGCATGGGCGCGGTGCAGGATGCCTTCATCATGGTCTTCCCGCCGCCGCCGGTGAATGGCCTCGGCACCATTGGCGGTTTCAAGATGATGATCGAAGACCGGGGCAACCTCGGCTACGATGAGCTGTACAAGGCCACGCAGGCGCTGCAGATGAAAGCGTGGCAGACGCCCGAACTGGCCGGCGTATTCTCCAGCTACCAGATCAACGTGCCGCAGCTGTTTGCCGACATCGACCGCACCAAGGCCAAGCAGCTCGGCGTGCCGCTGGCAACCATCTACCAGACCTTGCAGATCAATCTCGGTTCGCTGTATGTGAATGACTTCAACCAGTTCGGGCGCACCTACCAGGTGCGGGTGCAGGCGGACGCGCAGTTCCGCTCGCAGCCGGAACAGATCTCGCAGCTCAAGGTGCGCAATGACAAGGGCGAGATGATTCCGCTGTCCTCGCTGATGCGCCTGAAAGACACCTACGGTCCCGATATGGTAAACCGCTATAACGCCTACACGGCTGCGGACCTGAACGGCGGCCCGGCGCCCGGCATCTCCTCCGGCCAGGCCCAGGCCGCGCTGGCGAAGATTGCGAAGGAAGTACTGCCGAAGGGGATCGTCTACGAGTGGACGGAACTGACCTACCAGGAGATTTTGGCGGGGAACACGATGGTCTACGTCTTCCCGCTGTGCGTGCTGCTGGTGTTCCTCGTGCTGGCGGCACAGTATGAAAGCTGGACGCTCCCGCTGGCCGTGATCCTGATCGTGCCCATGTCCATCCTGTGCGCGCTGGTGGGCGTGAAGCTCACGCATGGCGATAACAATGTGTTCACCCAGATTGCGCTGTTCGTGCTGGTGGGGCTGGCGTCGAAGAACGCCATCCTGATCGTCGAATTCGCTCGCGAACTGGAAGACCATGGCCGCAGCGTGGTGCAGGCCGCGTTTGAAGCCTGCCGCCTGCGCCTGCGTCCTATCCTGATGACATCCATCGCCTTCATCATGGGTGTGCTGCCGCTGGTATTCTCCAGCGGAGCCGGTTCCGAGATGCGGCATGCGATGGGCGTGGCCGTGTTCGCGGGCATGCTGGGCGTGACCTTCTTCGGCCTCTTCCTCACGCCGCTGTTCTACGTGCTGCTGCGCGGGCTCGCGATCAAGATGGCCGGTGCGCCGCGCCGCAGGCACCACCGCGACACCGGGCTCGGTGGCGCGGGCGATCCGGGCGTGCACGATGGCTCCACGCCGGCGCCAATCCGCACCAACTGCCGCGAAGGAGGACGCTGACATGCGCACATTCTCCATCACTCTCGGCGCGGCACTGCTGGCAGGCTGCGGCGCCCCCACGCTGCAGCAGCAGCCACTCGACCTGCCCGCCGCCTTCAAGGAAGCGCCTGCCCAAACCGCAGCCGACGGCACACGCTGGAAACAGGCGCAGCCCGCGGAAGCCCAGCCGCGCGGCGAATGGTGGCTGGCCTTCAACGACCCCGCGCTGAACGCGCTGATCGCCGAGGCAACGGCGGCCAACCAGAACCTGGCGGGAGCGGCAGCGCGGCTCAGGCAAGCGCGCGCCATTGCGGGCATCGCCGAGGCCGACCGCATTCCGCAAATCGGCCTGCAGGCGGGTGTGCAGCGGCTGCGCTCATCGCCAACTGAGCTCGGACTCCCGGCGGGCACGCCCGTCGCGCCGCAGACGCTCTACCGGGCCGCGCTGACGGCCAGCTATGAGCTCGACCTGTTCGGCCGCGTGTCCTCCAACGTGGCGGCAGCGCGCGGCGACGCGGCGGCCAGCGAAGCCAGCTACCGGTCCGTGCTGCTGTCGGTGCAAGCCGACGTGGCCCAGGCCTGGTACCGCCTGCGCGCCACGGACGCGGAACTGGCCACGCTGGACCAGACCGTGCGCCTGCGCGAAGAAAACGTGCGCATCAACCAGCGCCGCTTCGACCTGGGCGACATCGGCGAATTCGACCTGTCGCGCGCACGCACCGAGCTTGCCACAACGCGCGCCGAAGCCGTGGGCCTGCAACGCCAGCGCACCAACACCGAACATGCGCTGGCCATCCTGCTGGGAAAAACGGCATCCGGCTACACGGCAGCCGCATCACCGCTGCAGGATGGGCTGCTGATGCCGGCGATTCCGGCCGGCCTGCCCTCCTCGCTTCTGGAACGCCGTCCCGACATCGCGGCCGCGCAGCGGGCAATGGAAGCCTCCAATGCCCGCATCGGCGTCGCGCGCTCGGCCATGTTTCCCGCGCTCACGATCAGCGCCAGCGGCGGCGGGCTGTCCGACAGCGGCGGCGACGTTTTCAAATGGAGCAGCCGCTCCTGGGTGCTGGGCGCGCTGATGTCGATGCCCCTGATTGACGGAGGCCGCAACCGGTCCAACGTCACGCGCAGCGAAGCCGCGCTGGAAGAAGCGGTCGCCAGCTACCGCCAGAGCGTGCTGGTGGCGTTTGCGGAAGTGGAAGACAACTTGGCGGGCCTGCGCATCCTGGAAAACCAGAGCAGCGAAATCGACGCCGCGCTGCAATCCGCGCGCCGCTCCGCCGGCCTCGCGCAAAAGCTGTACGATGCCGGCCGCTCCAGCTACCTCGAGCTGCTGGACGCCCAGCGCAACCTCGCAGCCGTGGAGCGCAGCGCAGTCCAGCTGCGCGGCAGCCGCGCCATCACCACCGTCGCCCTGATCCGCGCCCTCGGCGGCGGCTGGCAATAACCCCTGACACCCTGGGGTCAGGCACCACGTGTCAGGTACAGTCGCCGTGAACTCCGCAACTTACGATAACTGTGTCTGACAGCAGGTGCCTGACCCCATGGTGTCAGGCGGCGGCGGGGAGGGGGTCGGCGACGCCGTAGTGGCGGGCGTAGCGGGCGTCGAGGTTGGCCAGGGGCATCAGGAGGAACAGGTCGGCGCTTTCGAAGTCAGGGTCCCAGGCCGGTTCGCCGCAGATCCAGGCGCCGGAGCGCATATAGCCTTTCAGCAGCGGCGGCACTTGCGCCGACAGCGCCGGGGCCACTTTCTGGAACGGGAACGGCAGGTGCGGGGTGACGCGGTATTCGGCCGGCGCCATATGCTTCTGGCGCAGCTGTTCGAATACGGCGACCGCATTGTGGCCGCCATCCGCCAGGCTGATGCTGGCGCAGCCAACCAGGTAGTCGCACTGCTGGCGGCGCATGTAGTCGGCCAGGCCGGACCAGAGCAGCATGATCACGCTGCCGCCGCGGTAGTCCGGATGGATGCATGCCCTGCCCGCTTCGACCATGCGGCCGCGCAGGTTGTTCAGGCGGCCCAGGTCGAATTCATTTTCGGAGTACACGCGCCCCAGTTTGCGCGCGCCCGCCGGGCTCAGCAAGCGGTAGGTGCCGACCACGCGCAGGCTGTCCGATTCGCGCACGATCAGGTGGTCGCAATGCGCGTCGAATTCGTCGGCGTCCAGGCCATCGGCACGCTGCAGCGAAGTCAGGCCCATGGTCTCGATGAAGACCTTGTAGCGCAGGCGTTGTACTTCGCGCAGTTCGTCCGGCGTGCTGGCCATGCTGAGTACGAGGCGGGGCTGTGCGGTACGCACCGCCAGCTGTTCGATCGGCTGTTGCATGCTTCGTCCTTGGTAGTGGAAGACGAAGCAAGCGTAGCGGTCTATTGCTTCACGGCCATGACAATGTCATTTCAGTTTTGTGACATCAGGCCTTCTTCGGACGGCCCGTCTTCAGTTGCGGCAGCGAGGCGAGCACATTCTGCAGCGTGGCCATGTCGATCTGGCTGATCAGCGCGACGCCAATACGCAACAGTTCACTTTTCTTGATCTCGAAGCCGGCTTTCAGGCAGGCTTTCTTTACCTGGCCCAGCACCGCATATTCGGCCTCCGGCATGGTGAAGCTGTCGCGCACCAGTTTTTCCTTGCGCGGCTTCTCTTTCAGCACCTCGGCTGCCTTGGTGGGCTTGACCGGCTTCGCCGGCTTTGCGGCTTTCACAGGCTTTGCTGCGGCAGGCGCTTTCGGCGCGGATTTTGCAGCTGGTTTTGCGGCGGGCTTCGCTACCGGCTTGACGGCCGGCTTGGCGGCCGCTTTTGCAGCAGGCTTTGCGGCAACCTTGGCGGCGGGCTTCGCAGCCGGCCTGGCGGCAGGTTTGACGGCGGCTTTCGCTGCGGGTTTCGCAGCTGGTTTTACTGGCTTGGCAGTTGCCATAGGTGCTCCTTCGGAAATCAACAATATAAATAATATATACTATTTTTCCGAAAGCACTAGCCAGTATTACAAAATTTCACACCTCTTCTTCGGCGTCGCGAAATTCCTGAGCGATCTGTGCAAAGCGGGCTTCGATCTCGAAGAAGGCATCCAGCATGTCCGGGTCGAAGTGCGTCGCCCTGCCCTTGCGCATGATGCCCAGAGCTTCTTCATGGCTGTAGGCAGGCTTGTAGACGCGCTTTGAAATCAGCGCGTCATATACGTCGGCGATCGCCATCAGGCGTGCGGACAGGGGAATGGCGTCGCCGCACAGGTTCTGCGGGTAGCCGGAACCGTCCCATTTCTCCTGGTGCGACTGCGCGATCTCGCGTGCATAGGTGAGGAAGCTGTTGGTGCCGCCCAGGTGCTTTTCCACCTGGCGGATGGTGTCGCCGCCATACTCTGCGTGCAGCTTCATGATCTCGAATTCGTCGCGGTCCAGCGGCCCCGGCTTGTGCAGGATGCGGTCCGGAATCCCGACCTTGCCGATATCGTGCAGCGGCGCGGATTTGTACAGCAGGTGGATATTCTCGTCCGTCAGCTCGTCCGCGAAGCGCGGATGGCCCTTCAGCTTCTCGGCCAGCGCCTTCACATAGTTCTGCGTACGGCGGATATGGTTGCCGGTTTCGTTGTCGCGCGTTTCGGCCATCGTCGCCATCGCCATGATGGTGGCGTCCTGCACCCGCATGATCTGGCTGGTGCGTTCGGCCACCAGCGCTTCCAGGTTGCGGTTCTGGTCCGCCAGCACCTTGCGCGCTTCGCGCAGCGTGAGGTGGGTGCTGACGCGCGCAAACAGGATCGGCGGGCTGACCGGCTTGATCAGGTAGTCCACGGCGCCGATGCCCAGGCCGCGCGCTTCGTCTTCCGGCTGGCTTTTCGCGGTGAGGAACAGCACCGGGATATCGCTGGTGCGGGGATCGGCCTTGATGCAGCGGCACACCTCATAGCCATCCATCTCCGGCATCATCACGTCCAACAGCACCATGTCCACCTCCGGCGTGTTCTGCAGGATCTGCAGCGCTGTTGCGCCATTGGTGGCAACCTTGGTGTTGTATTGCTCTTTCAGCAGGCTGGAAAGCAGCATGATGTTGTCGGGCGTGTCGTCGACAATCAGGATGGTGGGGCGTGTTTTGTCCATGGCGCTCAGGTTTCCTGGGCGGCAGACCGCAGCAGGCGGTGCGCCGCTTCAAATTCATAGTGCGCCATATGGTGTGCCAGACGGTCCAGGGTGGCCGCAGGCAGCAGCGTGGCAAGCGCGGAACGCACGCTGTCGAAGTAGTCGGTGCTTTCGCCGCTGAATCCGGCCAGCAGGCGTGTGAGCTCGGCCAGCGCGGTGTCCGGGCTGACGGCGGTATCGCTCGGCGCCTGCGCGGGGGCGTTGGCGAAGTGGCTGTCCAGCGCGGCGATGGTATCGGCCAGCGCGCTTTCCAGCGTGGTGATCATGGCGCCGGTAACGGGATCGCCGCCCGCCAGCGCACTTTCCAGCGTCTGCGCCGCCGCCTCGGCTGAGGTGGCGCCGATATTGCCCGCCACGCCGCGCAGCGTATGCACGCGCTTGCCCGCCGCTGCCATATTCCCTTCCGCCAGCTCCGAGCGCAGGTCGGCCGCCGTTTCGCGCTGCGAATGGCGGAAGCGGTCCAGCAGCTGCATATAGAGCTGGTTGTTGCCCGCAACATGGCGCAGCCCGCGTGCGGTATCGATGCCGTTGAACACGGGCAGCACGTTATTGGCGCTGCCATTGCTGCTGCGCGGCTGCACCGGCGGTGCAGGCAGCAGCGCCTTGCCCAGCCAGCGCGACATGGTGGCGTACAGCTGCTCCGGATCGATCGGCTTGGTGATGTAGTCCTGCATGCCCTCCCTGAGGCAGCGCTCGCGGATATCGGCCAGCGCATGCGCCGTCATGGCCACCACGGGCAGCTCGGCGAAGCGCGCGTCCTTGCGCAGTTCGCGCGTGGCTTCGTGGCCGTCCATCTCCGGCATTTCCAGGTCCATCAGCACCAGGTCGAAGGCTTGCGGACCCTCGCGCTGCAGCAGCTCCAGCGCTTCGCGGCCATTGCCCGCGAAATCGACCTGGATGCCCTGCACCGCCATCAGCTCCGCTGCAATCTGCTGGTTGACCGGATTGTCCTCCACCAGCAGCACGCGCGAGGTGAACTGCTGGCCCGGCACCGTGATGCGCGGTTCCGTCACCGGGTTCGAGGAGGCGAACATCGATACCAGCGTATCCACCAGCGCGCTCTGCCCGATAGGCTTGAACAGGAAGCCCACGAAGCCCGCCGCATCGGCTTCACGCTGCACTTCTTCGCGGCCAAAGGCCGTCACCAGCACCATGCCGGGCGCCTGCCGCAGCTTTGCATCTTCGCGCACCTGGCGGGCCAGCTCCACGCCGTCCATGCCGGGCATGCGCCAGTCCGTGAACACCAGCTTGTAGGGATCGCCCGCCGCATCGGCGGCGCGCACCGCGGCCAGCGCGGCCACACCATCGGCCGCCGTATCGGCGCGCAGCGGCAAGGCGCGCACGGCTTCGCTCAGCACTTCCAGCGCTACCGGGCTGTCATCGACCAGCAGCACGCGCGCGCCGTTCAGTTCCGCAGGCACCAGCGCCACGCGCTCCGGCTGGCCGGACAGCTGGAACTGCAGGTCGAAGTAGAATGTGGAGCCCTTGTTCTCTTCGCTTTCCACCTGGATGGCCCCGCCCATCAGGCGCACCAGCTGCTGCGAAATCGAGAGGCCCAGTCCCGTGCCGCCGTACTGCCGGGTGGTCGAGCCATTGGCCTGGCTGAAGGCGCGGAACAGCTTCGTTTTCTGCTGCGGCGACATGCCGATGCCGGTATCGCGCACGGCAAAGCGCAAGGCCACTTTTCCGCCGGCCGGCTGGTCCAGCAGCGATACCGCCAGTTCCAGTTCGCCGGCGGCCGTGAACTTCACCGCATTGTTGACCAGGTTGATCAGCACCTGGCCCAGGCGCAGCGGGTCGCCGCACAGGTGGCGCGGAATCGAAGGCGGCACATTGAACAGGTATTCAAGCTGCTTGTCCGCAGCGCGCTGGCTGGTAACGCTGGCCACATTGGCCAGCACATCGTCCAGGAAGAAGGGAATCTCTTCCACTTCCAGCCGCCCTGCCTCGATCTTCGAGAAATCCAGGATATCGTTGATGATGCCCAGCAGCGCCAGCGCGGCGCGGTGGATCTTGCTCACATAATCGTGCTGCTTGGGCGAGAGCTCGGTGCGCAGCGCCAGGTAGGCCATGCCGATGATCGCGCTCATCGGCGTGCGGATCTCGTGGCTCATATTGGCCAGGAATTCGGACTTGGCGATATTGGCCGCCTCCGCCATCACGTTCGCCGTCACCAGCTTCTGTTCGCGTTCGCGGCGGTCGCTGATGTCGCGGATGAAGGCGCAGAATTCGTAGTTGTCGTCGCCGTCCAGCACTACCCTCGTAATCGACAGTTCGATCGGGAATTCGCTGCCGTCGGCGCGCAGCGCTTCCACTTCGATGCGGCGGTCCAGCACTTCGCCGCTGCCGCGGCCGCCCGCCACATAGCGCTGCATGCCCTTGCGGTGGTCGTAACGGTAACGCTGCGGAATGATCAGCGTTTCCAGCTGCTGGCCCAGCGCCTCTTCACGGCTGTAGCCGAAAATGATTTCGGCCTGGCGGTTCCAGCCCACGATGCGGCCGTTGCGGTCCATGCCCACCACGGCATCCAGCGCCGTGTCCACGATGGCCTGCACCTTGCGCTGGCTGTCGCGCGCCACCTGCATGGTGAGCTTGAGTTCATGCGTACGCGCGTCGATCTTCTGTTCCAGGTCGCCATTCAATTCGCGCAGTTCGCTTTCCGCATCGCGCAGGCGCGTCAGCGTGTCGCGGAAGCTGCGCACGGCGCCGGACAGGCGGCCCACCTGGTCGGCACGGCCAATGCCGGACAGTTCGATGTCGGTCTTGCCCTGGGTGAGCTTTTCCAGCGAACGCTGGATGTCGGCGAAAGGCCGCACTGCCTTGCGGCCCACGAGGAAGATGGACCCCACGATGGTGAGCGCCAGCAGCAGGTTCACCGCCAGCGCATGCAGCAGGCGGCGCCGCGTTTCCTCGTCCACTTCGGACCGCGAATAGGCAAGGTCGATGGCGCCCACCACATAATTGCGACTGCCGTCCTGGAAGCTGATTTCGCGGTGCACGACGATGGCCATTTTCGGGTCGATGCGCGGCACCGTGAAGCTGGCCATTTCCCCGCCGCCCGGCGCCAGCACGCGCAGCATCAGCACTTCGGGCGTGCCGCGCATGGCGTCCACCACACTGGTGATGGCCGCGTTGTTGATGTCGAACAGCGGACGCGCCAGCGCCTGCGCCAGCATGGTGGCGATGCGTTCGGAGCGCTGCTGGAGATTCTGTTCCGCTTCCGCGCGCAGGGTGCGCACGGCATAGGTGGTGTAGGCGGCCGTGGACAGGGCCACGGCGAGGAAGATACTGACGGCCAGCCGCAGCAGGATATCGCGCTGCCAGGTATCCCGCAAGCGGGTGGTGAATGCAAGCACGATGGCGCCGATGCGGGTTCCCTGCAAAAGATTCAGCACGTTGCGCATCAGGGCTGCTTGCCTTTCGCCGCCCGCTCCAGCTGCTGGTAGGCGCTGCTGTTGCGCACCTGTTCAATGGAGGACCAGATCTTCTTCGACTGCTCCGGCCAGCGCTCCACCATCTGGTGCGACAGGATCAGGAAGTAAGGCTTTTCGGCCAACGGCCGGGGGATCATTTCCAGCTGGGCGGCGAAGGGACCGCTCATCAGCGTCACCGCATCGCTGCCGCCTACCGCTGCCGCCGCCAGCCGGCCGGCAATCAGCTTGCGCGCCAGTTCGTCCGAGCGCTGGCTGCCTTCATCCACAGTGACGTTCAGGCTGCGCAGCTGGTCGCCGACGGAATAGCCAAGCTGTGCGCCCACGGCGCCGTCCACATTGCTCAGCGTTTTGCCGTCCCAATCGACCTTGCTGCCCTTCTTGCGCAGCAGCATATAGCGATCCACGTGCATGCGTTTAGCCGCATCGGGATTGCTGCCGCCGGGGTATTCACCGAGCTCGCGCCGGTCAGACTTGTAGCTGACGGCGAAGGCGCCGTCCACTTCATTCGCCTTCAGTTCGGCGAGGCAGCGCTTCCAGGGCATGGCGCGGTATTCGAACACGATGTTTTCGCGCTTCGCCACCATGTTCAGCAAATCGAAATTAAGGCCCTGCCCGTTCTGGCTGCGCCATGGCAGCACGTCGGCGCGCTCGTAGCAGAGCGTGATGATGCGCGAGGCGGCCGTGGGTTTGGCCGGTTCGGCCGGCGCGGCGATGGCGGAGGCCAGCGGCAGGAGCGCCAGTGCGCCGCCGATCCGCTTCACCCATCCCTGCCACTTTGCCGCTACCGCCATTCCGCCTCCTGTGCACCTGCATCCATCATACAGGCTAAGGCTCTAGTGTAAGCAAAACACTAAGCAAGAGATAGATTCCAAATTACAATATTTCTTCCTGAATGTGTATTAAAGACACAGTTTCAGGCGACAGTCTTGACAGTGAAATCGATCCCCACCTCATCCCACTGTTCCTGCTCCTTTTCGAACCAGTAGGACACGGTGGGGTGCTCGGCCACCCATTCGCGCCGCAATTCGAGCTCGATGCGGTTTTTCATGCGCAGTTTGAGCAGCTCGAAATCGGGCTCGATGCGCGAATGCATGAACAAAATGGCAAGCCTGAGCGCCACCACGGCTTTCGCGAAATCCGGGTCCGGCAGCTGGTCCTCCACCTTGCGCAGGTTGCCCTTCTGGGCCAGCACCAGGCGGCTCATGAGCTTCTGTTCGCGCGTGGTGAAACCCGGCATGTCGGCGTTCTCGATCATGTAGGCGCCGTGCTTGTGGTAGCCGGTCTGGGACACCGCCATGCCGATTTCGTGCAGCATGGCGCTCCAGTACAGGGGCTTGGCCAGCGTGTCGCCGGCTGGCTTCATCTGGCCGAACATGGCCAGCGCGGCGTCGGCCACGCGGGTAGCGCGCGCTTCGTCGGCGTGGAACTTGCGCAGGCTGTCCAGCACCGACTGTTCACGCCGGTCGCGCCGCGTGGAGCGCAGGTGCAGGTCCCACAGCACGCCCATGCGCAGCCCGGCCTCGATCGGCTCGATCTGGCTGATGCCCAGTTCATGGAAGATGCCGATCAGGATGGCCAGGCCGCCGATCACGGTGCCGGCGCGGTCCGGCCGCAGGCCCGGCATATCGATCTTGCTCACATGGCCGAAGGCGATGAAGCGCTTTTTCAGGGCTTCCAGGCTAGTCGGGGTCACGCCCTTGCCGAGATTGTTCTTCTCGATGATTTCGCCGATGGAGCGGATGGTGCCGGACGAGCCGTAGGCCCGCTTCCAGAACTGCGGATAGTAAGGCGGCGCGCCGTCCTCGAAATGGCTGCGCGCCGAGAGGATGGCGGCCTCGAAGGACGGCGCATCCACCCGCCCGCCAACGAAGAAGGACAGGCTCTGCTTCACGCTGCCCACGCTGAAGGACTCCACGCGCTCGATATCGGCGCCCCTGCCCAGAATCAGCTCGGTGGAACCGCCGCCGATATCGACCACCAGGCGCCGCTCGGACGGCTGCCCCAGCGACTGCGCCACGCCCATATAGATCAGGCGCCCCTCTTCCTCGCCGGAGATGATTTCGATGGGATGGCCGATGGCCTGCTCGCATTGCGGCAGGAAGGCGCCCAGGTTGCGCGCCTGGCGCATGGCCGAGGTGCCCACCACGCGCAGGCCTTCCAGCGGATAGGCCGACAGGGTGCTGCGGAAATTGCGCAGGCAGAGGATGGCGCGCTGGATGGCTTCTTCGCTCAGCTTGCCGGCCGCATCCAGCCCGGCGGCAAGGCGGATCGGCTCGCGCGCGCTCTTGTGGACACGGATGGCGTCGCCATCGTGGGCGCCTATCGACAGGCGAAAACTGTTGGAGCCGAGATCAACCGCTGCGTACATGAGGATTCCGTTTATACCGTTTATACGAAAATCCTAACACAGTACTCCAGCCAGATGACGCGTCTATGACAGACTGAGTTCTTCTTCCGGCTCCGGTGCAGGCGCCGCCTCGGCCACCTGGTTTTGGCCGCGCAGCTTGGCGGCCTGCAGCGCCTCGTCGGCGCGCTTGAACAGGCTCACATTGCTGTCGTCGGGCCGGATCGTGGTCACGCCGAGGCTGATCGTCAGCTTGATCAGCGCGCTGGCCGCCTTCACGGAACGCTGCTCGACGGCCGCGCGCACGCGTTCGGCCACCACCAGCGCATCCTGCACGCTGGTGCGCGGCAGCAGGATGGCGAATTCGGCCCCGCCCAGGCGGCCCATCAGGTCACTGTCGCGCAGCTGCTTGTTGCAGGCGTCGACCATGGCTTTCAGCACGGTCTCCCCTACCGGGTGGCCGTAATGGTCGTTGATCGGCTTGAACTGGTCCAGTTCCAGCAGCACCAGGGCGGTCGGCTGGCCGGGACGGCGGGCCAGCGACATCCACGGCGCCAGCGCGGTGTAGAAACCGCGGCGGTTCGGCACGTCGGTCAGCGGGTCCACCACTTCCTGCCGCGCCAGTTCGCCCTGCAGCTTCTCGCGCGCCAGCAGCAGGAAGCCCAGGCCATTGGCCAGCATCAGCAGGTAGAAGGCGCCGTAGCCCAGCGCCTGCATCAGGTTCGGGCTCACCCAGTACCAGCCGTCCGGCAGCAGCAGCGGCGTGAGGCCGCGGTTGGCGATGGCCAGCGCCAGCACGGCCATGGTGACGGCGAGGAAGCGGCGCAGCATGCTGGCCTCGTGCCAGCGCCGCGCCAGCGCGGCCACGCCGGCCAGCACGAAGGCGCCCGCAATCGCGGAACCGGCCGCGGTGCGCAGGCTGGATTCGGGATCGCTGGCATAGGTGGCCAGGTAGACGGCAAGGCCGGCGCCGAGTGCCGGGAACAGGATGCGGCGCCAGCGGGTGCGGCCGTCCGCCTCCCACAGGGCGCCGGCGTCCAGCGCCAGGCCGGCCAGCAGCAGCGCGTTGGCGGCGGGACCGGCCAGCATTTCCGGCACCACGCCGCGGAAATACAACAACAGCCAGGCCACGGCCTGGAACTGCTTGGCCATGGCCCAGGTGGACAGCGACAGCGCCTTGCGGCTCGAGTAATCGTGGAAGAACAGCGCCGCGCACAGGGTCACATTGCCCAGTGCCAGCGCCAGGATCAGGGTTTTGATATCCATAGTTCAGCGCTTGCGGCGCGCTCAGACCTCGTGCTCGACGTTGGTGGTGCCATCGCCCATGCGGCTGGCCCAGCCCTGCACGAAGAGCGCCTTTTCCTCTTCCGTCGGCATATCGTGCCAGAACACGATCAGCGTGCCCTTGTGGTCATGCAGCTGGCTCAGTTTTTCGATCAGGTGCTTGTTTCCGGACAGGTCTGCCAGCGCTGCGACGTAACCATAGACCCGCGTCAGGCGTTCGATGCGGTCCGGCTCAGTGAGACTGTTGGTGGCGGTGATGGTGGGATGGTCCAAAAACATATTGTGTCTCCATTGCGCTGGCGGCTACCATGAGCTTATCAGAACTTTACCGGCCATAACAAGCAAGCAAGATGGAAGACCCCTCCGGGCAACGCCCCATCGTCCACAAACGCGGCGGCCGGCTGACCCTCGAATTCACGCCGGGCGAGGTGCAGAGCCAGATGGACCTGGCCGACCCGCACCGCCTGCTGCTCGCCTACGTGCGGGCCATGATGTGTTTTGTACTGTTTAAACCACAGCCGCGCCATATCGTGATGGTTGGCCTGGGGGGCGGCTCGCTGGCCAAGTTCTGCCACCGCTACCTGCCGCACAGCCGGATTACCGTGCTGGAGCTGCGCGCCGACGTGATTGCGCTGCGCGGGCGCTTCGGCGTACCGCCGGACAGCGAGCGCTTCCGCGTGATCCATGCCGACGCCTGCGAGTATATGAGCCGGCTGGCCGACAGCGCCGATGTGCTGCTGCTGGACGGCTTCGACAGCAAGGGCCTGCCGCCTGTCCTGGGCAGCGAGGCCTTCTATGCCGACTGCCGCCGCGCGCTGCGGCCGGACGGCCTGCTGGTGGCCAATATCTTCAGCTACGACCCGCATTACCACAGCATGCTGCAGCGCCTGCGCGAGTGCTTCCACGGGCGCATCTGCCAGTTCCGTGGCATTGCCGGCAATAACCGCATCATCTTCGCCGTCAAAGCCGGGGCCGGGCCGGCCACCCGCGCGGTGCGCCTGCAACGCCGCGTGGCCCGGCGCCACGGCCTGTGGCCCGGCCTCGGCTTCGGCCTCGCCAACCGCTTCCTCGCCCACTGGATCGTCAACGAACTGCGCCGCCGGCCCTGAGCCCATTTGTCGCAAATTGGCAGCGGGCCAGTCGGCAGGAAGCGCTTTTTGTGACACACTAGCGGCGCGCGGCGGGGACCGCACTTATTTTTATAACAAGGAAAGCAATGGGGCAGCGCTGCAAAACATCGCCGGTATCCTACGCAGCGGCGTTGACGCTGGGTGCCGGCCTTGCCGCGACCGCCGTGCTGTTCCTGGCCGTCAGCCGCCTCGAATACGGCAAGCTCTCGCTCGGCTTCCAGCAGCGCGCCGCCACCCGCGTGGCCGCCATCCAGCGCGGCCTGGATGACGCGATTGAAGTCCTCACCGTCACCAACCAGCTGTTCCGCACCGTTACGCCGGTCACGCGCGAGCAGTTCAATGTGTTCACGCGCCCCCTGCTTCACCGCTACCCCTTCATCCAGGCCTTCAACTTCCACCGTGTGATGACGCGCAACGAAATGCTGGCCTACGAGCAGGACATGCGCCGCAGCTGGCCCCAGTTCCGGGTCACGGAGATGCAGGACGGCGCCGTCGTGCCCGCGCCGGAACGCCCCTTCTACAACATCATCGACTACCTGGAGCCGATGCAGGGCAACGAACCCGCCTTCGGCATGAACGTGAGCCCGAACAGGACCGTGCGCAACGCCATCGACCACATCCTGCGCACCGGCAGGCCGGCGTCAACGGCCCTGCTGCAGCTGGCGCAGGATCCCCGGCAGCGCAACAGCTTCGTGATGATCATGCCGGTCTACCGGCCCAACGCACCGCTGAACACCTACGAACAGCGCCACGCGGCATGGATAGGCGACACCGCGGCCGTTATCCGCGCGCCGCACCTGGTGCACACCATCCTGCAGTACAGCGGCCTGCTGGACGATGCCGAGCTGCTGGTGCGCGTCTATGTGGGCCCACAGGCCGGCGACGGCACCGCCGTCTATACCACCGGCCAGGCCGCGCCGGTGCCGGGCGCCCTCGATTTCCTGCCCAACTGGCTGGCGCTGGATTTCCGCAACAGCGAAACCCATTCCTTCGATGTGCTGGACCAGCCCTGGCAGGTGCGGATCGACGCCCTGCCCCGTCCCTTCCTGGCCGACCATCTCGGCTCCCTGTCCACGCTTTTGGGCGGCATCCTGTTCAGCATCCTGGGCGCGGCCTTCGTGCACACGCTGGTGCAGCGCTCGCGCCGGGTGCAGCTGCTGGTGGATGCGCGCACGGCCGACCTCCAGCGCAGCAACGAGAAGCTGAATGCCGACGTGGCCGCGCGCCAGCGCACCGAACGCGCGCTGCAGGAGAGCGAACAGCGCTTCCGCCGCCTGCTGGCCTTGTCCTCGGACTGGTACTGGGAGCAGGACGAGAAATACCGCTTCACCCATATCACCGGCGGCTTCTTCGAAAAGGGCCACCTGAGCAAGGACGACTATATCGGCCAGACCCGCTGGCAGGCCAACCCGGACATGCTGAATACGAAATGGGGCCGCGAGCACCAGGCCCTGCTGGAAGCGCGCCTGCCCTTCTCCAACCTGGAATATTCACTGGTCGGCAACGACGGCATCACGCGCTGGTTCCAGACCAGCGGCGAGCCGGTGTATGACAACAAGGGCGTGTTCAAGGGCTACCGCGGCACCGGCAGCGAAATCACCGAACGCAAACTGGCCGAACAGCGCATCCAGCACATCGCCCACCACGACGTGCTCACCGGCCTGCCGAACCGCATGCTGCTGCAGGACCGCCTGTCGCAGGCCATTGCCTACGCCAACCGCAGCGGCCACCCGCTGTGGGTCATGCTGATTGACCTGGACCGCTTCAAGTTCGTCAACGACACCATGGGCCACAAGGCAGGCGACCTGCTGCTGAAAACCATTGCCAGCCGCCTGCAGTCCAGCGTGCGCGAAAGCGACACGGTGGCGCGCCTGTCCGGAGACGAGTTCGTGGCCATCCTCAGCGAATACCCGGACGAATCGCTGTCGCCCGATATCGTGGGCCGCGTGATGCGTGCGCTGTCCCAGCCGGTGCTCCTGGACGGCAAGGAGTTCGCCGTGACCTGCAGCATCGGTGTGGCGGTCTACGAGGCTAACGGCACCCCGGCCCAGCACCTGATCGAGCATGCGGACATTGCCATGTATTCAGCCAAGAAACTGGGCCGCAACTGCTACCAGTTCTACCAGCCGGAAATGAACGAGGAAGCGCAGGAACGCCTGCGCATCGAAGGCGCCCTGCGCAAGGCGCTGGAACGGGGCGAATTCGTGCTGCACTACCAGCCGCAGGCCGACCTTGGCAGCGGCGAAATCGTGGGCGTGGAAGCGCTGCTGCGCTGGCAGCATCCGGAACTGGGCATGGTGCCGCCGGACCGCTTCATCGGCCTGGCCGAGGAAACGGGCCTGATCGTGCCGATCGGTGCCTGGGTGCTGCAGACCGCGTGCGCGCAGGCGCGCGCCTGGCTGGATGAAGGGCTGCCGGAGCTGCGCATGTCGGTCAACCTGTCGGCCCGCCAGTTCGCCCAGCCCGGCCTGGTCGGCGCCATCGGCAAGGTGCTGGCGGATACCGGCCTGCCGCCGCGCTGCCTGGAACTGGAACTGACGGAAAGCGTGTTCATGAACGATGTGGCCAAGGCCGTGGGCCTGCTGCACGAACTGAAGGCGCTTGGCGTCACGCTCTCGATCGACGATTTCGGCACCGGCTATTCCAGCTTCTCCTACCTGCGCAACTTCCCTATCGATGTGCTGAAGATCGACCGCTCCTTCGTCGGCGATATCCGCAGCGAGGCCGACGAGGCCGACCATGCAGCCATCGTGGTGTCCATCATCGCGCTGGCGCGCAACCTCAAACTGCGCGTGATTGCCGAAGGCGTGGAAACGGAAGCGCAGCTCGGCTTCCTGCGCGGCCACGGCTGCGACGAGATGCAGGGCTATTTCTTCAGCCGCCCGGTTGCCGCCGACGGCCTGCAGAAGATGCTGTCCGAGCGCCGCGTGCTGCCGCACGCGATGGACGGCAGCCTGAAACGAGCCTGACTGCGGGCCTGACTACGCCGCCTGCTTTTTCTTCGCGCCCAGCTGCAGGCGCGCTTCCTTGCGCAGCTTGGCCTGCTCGAAGCGGGCGATCTGTTCCGGCGTCTGCGGCACCAGCGGCGGCACGGCCACCGGCTTGCGCTTGTCATCCACCGCCACCATCGTGAAGTAGCAGCTGTTCGCATGCCGCACCAGGCGCTGCTGGATATTCTCCGTGACCACGCGGATGCCCACCTCCATCGAGGTCTTGCCGGTGTAGTTCACGGAAGCGAGGAAAGTCACCAGCTCGCCCACGTGGATAGGCTGCAGGAACATCACCTGGTCCACCGACAGCGTCACCACATAGCTGCCCGAATAGCGGCTGGCGCAGGCATAGGCCACGCTGTCGAGGAATTTCAGGATGGTGCCGCCGTGGACATTGCCCGAAAAATTGGCCATGTCGGGCGTCATCAGGACGGTCATCGTCAGCTCGTGGGCCGACCAGTGCATTGCGCTATCCATAGCTTGCAGAAGTGTGGTTGCAGATGATGCATTTTACTTGCAAATACCTTATGCTTGGCGACTGCTCTTTCACCCGAAAGGAACAACCATGAAGTGGAAAGTCCTGGCCGCTGCCGCCGCATTTTGCGCCGCAGCGACCGCACAAGCCGCGCTGACTGCGGACCAGGTTAAGACGTTCACGCTGCCGAACGGGATGAAGTTCATCGTCCTCGAAAGCAGCAATATCCCGAACGCGAACATGTACACCTTCTGGAAGGTGGGCTCGCGCAACGAATCGCCCGGCACCACCGGCCTGTCGCACTTCTTCGAGCACATGATGTTCAACGGCTCCAAGAACTACGGCCCCAAGATGTTCGACCGCACCATGGAAGCGAACGGCGGCGCCAACAACGCCTACACCAACAGCGACGTGACCGTGTACCAGGACTGGTTCCCTGCCTCTTCGCTGGAGACCATCTTCAAGCTGGAAAGCGACCGCATCGCCCACCTCTCCATCGATCCGAAGATGGTGGAGAGCGAGCGCGGCGTGGTGCTGTCCGAGCGCAGCACGGGCCTGGAGAACTCCAATGTGCGCATGCTGATGGAAGACCTGAACAGCGTGGCCTATACGGCGCACCCGTATTCCTGGCCGGTGATCGGCGTGGAATCCGACATCAAGGCCTGGACCCTGCAGGACCTGAACAACTACTTCCGCACCTACTACGCGCCGAACAACGCCGTGGCCGTGATCGTCGGCGATGTGAAGGCCGACAAGGTAAAGGCCATGGCCACGAAATACTTCGGCGCGATTCCGAAGCGCGCGCTGCCGCCCGCCGTGCGCACCGTGGAGCCGGAACAGAAGGGCGAACGCCGCCTGTTCGTCGCCAAGCCCTCCGCCACCTCGGCCAACCTGATGGTGGCCTGGAAGGTGCCGGAAGCGAACCACGCCGACCACTACGCGCTGGACGTGCTGCAAACCCTGCTCACCGAAGGCAAGACCTCGCGCCTGTACAAGGCGCTGGTGGAACAGCAGCTGGCCACCTCGGTCGGCGCCGATGCCACCGACGGCTTCGATCCCGGCCTGCTCTATGTATTCGCGGTTGCCGCCAACGGCGTGGATGCAGGCAAGGTTGAAAAAGCCCTGCTGGCCGAAATCGACAGGCTGGTGAAGGATGGCGTGAGCGAAGAGGAACTGCAGAAGGTGAAGAACCGCAAGCTGGTGAACCTCTACCGCCTGCAGGAGACCATCAACGGCAAGGCCCAGCAGCTCGGCAACTACGAGGTCTTCTTCGGCGGCTACCAGAAGCTGTTCGATGCTCCCGCCGCCTACCAGAACCTGAAGCCGGCCGATATCCAGGCCGTGGCCGCCAAGTACCTGAAGAAATCGCAGCGCACCGTCGGCGTGCTGGCTGCGAAGGAGGAATGACACGATGAAGCATCTCTTTAGCAGCATCCTCGCCGTTGGCCTGCTGGCCGCAGGCGCGGCCGGTGCAGCGGAATTCCGCCTGCCCGCCTACGAAAGCACGCGCCTGCCGAACGGCCTCACGGTGATCCTGATGGAACGCCATGAAGTACCGCTGATCGCCGTGCGCGCAGTGGTGAAGGCGGGCGCGGTCAACGACGGGGCACAGGCAGGCCTGGCCAACCTGACGGGCGACGCCATCCTGCTGGGCAGCGAAAAGCACAACAAGGCCTATATCGACCAGGCCTTCGACTTCCGTGGCGCCGTGCTGGCGGGCGGCAGCAGCACCGAAATCAGCACCGTGCAGGCCAACTTCGCGAAAGCCGATACCGGCGCCCTGCTGCCGCTGTTCGCCGAGATCGTGCAGCAGCCGGGCTTCGATGCGGCGGAACTGGACAAGCTGCGCGCCCGCAAGGTGAGCGGCCTGAAACAGGCCAAGGAAAGCCCGCGCCAGGTGGCGGGCACCTACTACCGCAGCATGCTGTTCGGCAGCGGCGCCTACGGCAATCCGGCCGGCGGCACCGTGAGCAGCATGGAGGCGCTGAAGCAAAGCGATGTCAAAGGCTTCCACCAACGTTACTTCCGCCCGGACAATGCAGCCATCGTGGTGGTCGGCGACTTCAAGACGGACGAGATGCGCCAGCAGATTTCAGCGCTGTTCGGCGGCTGGAAAGCCGAAGGCCCGGCGCCGCAGAGCGCCGGCTACGGCAAGGTGGACGCAAGCAAACCGCGCGTGTGGCTGGTGAACAAGCCGGATGCGATCGAGACCACCTTCCTGATCGGCGGTCCCGGCATCGCCCGCAACGACGCGGACTACGTGCCGCTGCAGGTGCTGAATACGGTGCTGGGCGGCCGCTTCACTTCCTGGCTGAACGATGAACTGCGCGTGAATTCCGGCCTGACCTATGGCGCCAACAGCGCCTTCTCGCCGAATGCGCAGGCGGGCACTTTCGCCATCTCCAGCTTTACCGCCCTGCCGAAAACGGAAGCGGCGCTGGACCTGGCGCTGAAGACCTACAACCGCCTGTGGGACAAGGGCATCGACAAGGCCACGCTGGATTCCGCCAAGGCTTATGTGAAGGGCCAGTACCCGCCGCGCTTCGAAACCAGCGAGCAGCTGGCCGGCCTGCTGGGCGAAATGTATGCGCTGGGCTTCGGCCGCGAGCAGATCGACAACTTCATGAAGGACGTCGACAGCCTGACGCCGGAACGCGTGCGCCAGCTGGTGGACAAGCATTTCCCGCGCAAGAACCTGCAGATGGTCCTGATCGGCAAGGCGGCCGATATCCGCAAGATTGCGGCGAAATACGGTGAAGTGACCGAGCTGGAAATCAGCGCCGACGGTTTCCGCCCGGCGCAGTAATCAAGTCCCCTGGGCTTCGATATCGGCCAGCGATTCGAGGCCCTTGGGGGTGATGGCGAAGCCGCCCTCGGTGGCGGCGATATGCGATTTCTTGCCCAGCAAGGCCGCCACATCGGCATCGATGGCGGCGCCCGGCGTATCGGCCAGGGTACGCAGCGCCAGTACGCAGCGGCGCAGGAACAGGGCTTCCTTGCCCTTCTCCGTCACCGAAATCCGCCCGTCGCGGGCGAAGCTGATGAATTTGATGCCCGACAGGCGCTTGCTGTTGCGGCCCACGCAGGCGCTGGGCTTGCCCTTGATGCCCTGGGCCACCTCGGCCAGGGCGTTATATTCGTCCGTACTCAATTTCTCGTTTTTCATTGCCTTATCCATGATGCGCCTGTGCGGCCATCATGGTACGCGCCCGGCCCGGCCGCGGCAAGCTTACTTAATGACGCGCAAGGTCAGCAGCAGTAGGCCCAGTCCGGCGACCGCGCCGGCGCAGATGATTGCGCGCAATGCCGCATCGGTGCGGCGGCCCAGGTAGATCTTGTTGTGCAGCGAGTTACCCATGATGGCTCCCTGAAAAATGGCTTATGGATGAATCAATTATAAAAACAGCTTGATGACGCACTTGTGACACACCGCACAAAAACGACACTTTGTATCCCTGTGGCAACAATTTCTTCGCACCAAAGCCGCGCCGTCTTCCTTTGCGCGCTGCTAGCATCGGTCGCTCTACGTCTTATGGAGGACACCATGCAGCAGGACAAACCAGACCGGGCCACCGACGGCGGCCACCTGATGAACGAGCCGGATATCGGCAGCGGCGAAAAAACGCCGGGCGAGAAGGAAACCGAAGAACTGGTGCGCACCATCAAGCCGCCGCCAGTCCAGCCGCCCGAACCGCCTAAGCCTTGATCGGCGGCTGCGGGGCGCGCGGTTCTTCCACCGGAGGCGCCTCCGGCACCGGCTGGATATCCGGCGGCGGCTCCTTCTCGGGCACAGGCGGCGGCGTTTCCGGATCCGGCGTGGAATGCGCGCTTGCCGGCACTGGCTGTTCGGTGTTAACACTCATCATTAGCTCCTGAACAATGTTATCAAACCCATCATAACGACTTCTGCAAAAGAGGCGCGCGCGGATTACACTGGGGCCTTCCATGACAGGAGCCCGCATGAGCACCAGAGGATTTACCGGCCGCCGCCCGGCCGCCGATACCGCGCACCGCCTGCCGCCCGGCCAGCATGAGACAGAGGATTTTCCCGTGCTGTCACTCGGTCCGGCGCCCGCCATCGACCTGGCGAACTGGCGCTTTACCTTGCGCCACGGCGCGAAGCCGCTGGCCAGCTGGAGCTGGCAGGAATTCGAGGCGCTGCCGCGCACCACCTGGCGTGGCGATATTCACTGCGTCACCACCTGGAGCAAGTTCGATACCGAATGGGAAGGCGTGGCCATCGACGACCTGCTGGCCGCCGCCGGCATCGCCGCGCCAACCGGCTTCGTGCTGGCCCAGTCCTACGATGAATACGATACGAATGTACCCTTTGCCGACCTGGCGAACGGCAAGGCCATGATTGCGACCCGCTACAACGGTGCGCCGCTGGAGGCCGAACATGGCGGGCCGGCGCGCCTGCTGGTGCCCCACCTGTATTTCTGGAAAAGCGCCAAATGGATCAAGGGCCTGAAGTTCACGGAGCGCGATACCGCCGGCTTCTGGGAGCTGCGCGGCTATCACATGTATGGCGATCCCTGGCGCGAACAGCGCTACGACGGCGACGAATGAGCGCCTGGCAAAGCGCCGCCATTGTCCGCATCGCGCAGCAGACGCCGCGCATGCGCAGCTATTTCCTGCAGGCGCCGCTGGCACGGCACACCGCGGGCCAGTATCTCGATATCAAGCTGACCGCGCCGGACGGCTACTCGGCGCAGCGCAGCTATTCCATCGCTTCTGCGCCGGGCGCGGAACATTTCGAACTGGCGGTCGAAGTGCTGGAGGATGGCGAGGTATCGCCGTGGTTCCATGAAGTCGCCCTGCCCGGCGATACGATCGAGGTGCGCGGTCCGCAAGGCGGCCACTTCGTCTGGTCGCCGGACGGCACGGCGCCGCTATTGCTGATGGGCGGCGGCTCCGGCGTGGTGCCGCTGATGTCCATCATCCGCGCCTGGCGCGATGCGGGAACGCGCACGCCGCTGATGCTGTTCTATTCGGCCCGCCACTGGCACGAGCTGGCATGGCGCGATGAGCTGCTGGAGCTTGCGGAGAGCGAGCCGCGGTTCACGCTGGCCGTCACCGCCACACGCAGCGCGTCACCCCGTCCGCAGGACTACACGCGCCGGCTTGACGCCGCCATGCTGCAGGAATTGCTGCAGCGCTGGCCGCACGCCGCGCCGCAATGCTACCTGTGCGGCGCAAACGGCTTCGTGGAAACGGCGGCGCAGCTGCTGCTGGCGGCGGGAACGCCGGCGCAGGCAATCCGTACGGAACGTTACGGCGGCAGCTGACGCGCGCTGCCTTTGCCCTGCGCGGGCTTCATGCCCTGCTGTTCGCCGGCGAGAATGGCGAGAATCTGCTCGATGCTGACCGGCTTGACCAGATGGCCCTGGAAGCCCGCATCGAAAGCCATCTGACGGTCTTTCTGCTGCCCCCACCCGGTGACGGCCACCAGCACCGTCTTGTCTAGCAAGGGCATGCGGCGCAGCGCGCGCGCCAGGTCGTAGCCGTTGAGGTGCGGCAGGCCGATATCGAGGAAGGCAAAATCGGGCGTAAAGGCTTCGGCCGCCGCCAGCGCCTGCGCGCCATCGTGGCTGATCTGCACGGTATGCCCCATGGTGCGCAGCAAGGCCCCGATGGCGTTGACGAAATCGATATTGTCATCGGCCAGCAGAATGCGGTAAGGCCCTGCCGCCAGCGGACTGGGTTCGCTGCGCGCCGCAACACCCGCGGCGGACGCCATGACGGGCAGCGTCAGCACGAACTCGCTGCCCCGGCCCTTGCCCTCGCTGTGCGCCACGATGGAGCCGCCATGCAGCTCCACCAGCCTGCGCGCCAGCGACAGGCCCACACCCAGGCCGGCCGTGGTGCGCTCCAGCGAGGAGTCGGCCTGGATGAACATCTCAAAGATATCGCCCAGCATCGCGGGCTCGATGCCGATGCCGTTATCGCGCACGCTGAGCGAGAGCTGGCCATCGGCCACCGAAGCGGACAGCGTGATCCTGCCGCCACGGCCGGTGTACTTCGCCGCGTTATTCAGCAGGTTGGACACGATCTGCGCCAGCCTGGTGGAGTCGCCCAGCACATATACCTTCTCTTCCGGCAGCGATACCTCCAGCGTGTGCGCCTGCGCTTCGATGTAGGCGCGCGCCACTTCCAGCGCATCGCCGATGAAGGCATGCAGCTCGACCTGCTCATGGCGGATGGTGAGCTTGCCGGTATTAATGCGCGAAACGTCCATCAGGTCGTCCACCAGCCGCACCATCTGCTTCAGCTGCCGCTCCATGATGACGCGCGCGCGTTCACCGGCCGCTTTGTCGTCCGGGTTCAGGCGCATCACATCAAGGCCGGTGCGGATCGGCGCCAGCGGATTGCGCAGCTCGTGGGCCAGCGTGGCGAGGAATTCGTCCTTGCGGCGGTCCGCCAGCAGCAAGGCGCGCTCGGCGCACTGGCGCACCGTCATCTCGTGTTCCAGCGTGCGGTTGGCCTCCTGCAGGGCATTGGCGCGGCGGCCGATCTCGGCCAGCATGTCATTGAAGGCATCCACCAGGGTGCCGATCTCGCCGCTGCTCCGGCCCGGCACGCGCAGCGAGAAGTCGCGCCGCTGCATCACCTCGCGCGCCACGCCGGTAACAGCAGCCAGCGGCCGCGTAATGGCCTCCTGCAGCCGCGTTGCCGTCAGCGCCGCCATCAGCAGGCTGCCCACCATCACACCGAACAGAATCAGGATGTAGCTGTTCACGCGGTCCAGCAGCCGGTAGCGCGCGCTCAGGTAGACCGTGCCCACCCGCTCGCCGTTCTCCATAATGGCGTGGTAGACCACCATGCGGCCGCCCTTGATGTCGTGGCCCAGCGCGCCGGGACGGTCGGGGAAGACCGGGGTTTCCAGCGAGGACTGGGCATAGGCCGCGAACATTGCGCCGTTCGCGCTGTAGATGGCGCCCGCCCGGATCTGCGGGCGCACGCGCAGCAGCGCCAGGTTCTGGCGCGCGGCCACCGGGTCGTTGAAGCTGATGGCGGGGGCGGAAACGGTGGCGACAATCTCGGCCTGCGTGGTGAGATCGTCGATCCAGTTCTGCTGGAAGGTGCTCAGGTCGTAGACCAGCATGGCCGCCGACATCGTCACCAATGCGACGAATGTGGTTGCCAGCGCCATCACGATCAACCGGACGCGCACCGAGCCCGCCCTCAACAAGGGGAACACTAAGGCTTGTCCTTCTGAATATGGTAGGCCACGGACAGCAGGCGTGAGCTCAGGCGCAAGCCGCTTTTCTCGGCAGCCGGCAGCGACACTTCGAAGCGCACGCGGTTATCGACCAGCCTGAAATTGATCACGGCGCCCTGCTGCAGGCCATTGTCCATTTCGGTCACGCTCAGCACCGACTTCTCGGCGGCATTGCGCAGGGCCTGCACCGGGCGCGTGGCGTCGGCGCCGATGAACACCATCTCCAGCCCATCAAGCGCATCGCCGTCGCGCAGGCGGCGCACCAGCACCGGCCGTCCATTGACCGGTCGTCCGGCCGTGATGCGGGTGAGCTCGGCGGCGATATCGTCCGCCGCCAGCACGCCCACATGCAGCGGCGCATTCGGCGCCGGTTCGGCAAAATCCACATAGCCGAGGAATTTCGAGAGATAGGCCGCCTTCACGCTGCGTTCCAGCGTGGGCACGCCCGGCAACGCGGACTGCGCGCCGCCGGCCAGGCAGGAGAGGCCGAAACCGGCCAGCAGCGCGGCCAGCAGCAGCACCAGCCAGCCGGGCAAGGCGGGCGCCGCCACCTTGTTGTGGGAAAGCGTAGCAGTCGTCATCGGATCAGAACCGCCACGTGAGTTTCAGCTGCGCGCTGCGTTCATACAAGCTGCGCCCGGCCGCTCCGCCAAATTCAGGATGCGAGGCATGCAGCAGGTTCTGGCCGATCAGCGCTACGTCGATATGCTGTGTGGGCTTCCACATCCACTGCATATCGAGCTCGTAATATGCGGGTACATGCGGATTGGGCAGCGCGCCCGTATAACGCAAGGTCCAGTCGAACTGGGTCTGCTCGCTCAGGTCATGCGAGGAGCGCAGCAACCAGTGCCGGGGCGGGTCATTGGTCGCCAGCCCGCTGCTGCCCGATGCGTCCTTGCTGCCGGGCTTGAGTCCGGAGCGCACGCTCTGCACCACGAAGCCCGCGTTCAGGCGCCAGGTGTCCACCGGTTGCCAGCGGCCCCACATTTCGATGCCGCGCACATGGCCATCGCCCATATTGCGGAATTCCTGCAGGCCGGTATTCGGCAGGTTCGCCGTATTCGGCTCCAGGGTGCGCAGGCGGTCATACTGGGCGTAGTAAGCCGTGGCCGAGAACGAAAGCTGGGGCGAAGGCTGGATGCGGTAGCCCAGCTCCGCCACATTGGCCACCTCGGACTGGAATTCGGGGCCGCCGCCCACGACGTAGCGCGGCACGCCGCCGACCATCACCGGAACAACCGGCACGTAGAAATCGCGGTCGATACGCGATGGCGCGCGCACCGTGCGCGCCACATTGGCCCACAGCAGCTGGGTGGGATCCAGCGACCAGCCGAGGCGCACGCCCGGCAGGTATTCCGCGCCGGTATAGGTATTGTGTTCGACCTTCATGCCGAGGGTCAGGCGCAGGTCGTCGCGCAGCGTAATCTCGTCCTGCGCGAACACATTGGCCCAGTGCAGGTCTTTATGCGCAGGCAGGAAGCCCGACAGCGCGTTGGTGATCTGGTCGCGCGAGAAACGGTAGCCGGCGCCCCAGGCCAGATTGTGGCGGTCGCCGAGGCGGGCGCCATGCTGCGCTTCCAGCTCCATCGTGTCCAGCTTCTCGATGAAGGCATTCGGCTGGTTGCGCTCCGTGTGGTCGAGAATCAGTTGCAGCCGCAGGTCCGATTCGTCGGACAGCTTGCGCGTCCAGCGGCTCAGCAGGTTGGCGCCGGAGATCCTGATGTCGCGCGTCCCCGCCTGGCCCAGGGCGCCCTGGTAGGCGTCGCCGGACACGGTCAGGCCGCCCTGCGCCAGATCCCAGTCGGCACGGAAGCCGGCCTGGCGGCGGCGGAACCCGGTTTGCGTATTGGTGCCGCCTGCCGTGTAGGTATCGTCCACTTCCACCGTGCGCGCATAGGCGCGGTAGTGCCCTGCCCCGCCCAGCTTGCCGCCGTAGCGCACCGTACCGTCCCGGTCGCTCTTGCCGCCGCTCACGGTTGCCAGGCCATCCTGGGTATCCTTGGCCGAACGCGTGATGACGTTGATCACGCCGTTTACCGCATTCACGCCCCAGATGGTGGCGCCCGGCCCGCTGATCACCTCGATGCGCTCGATATCCTCCATCACCACGTCCTGGGCATCCCAGAACACGCCGGAGAACAGCGGGCTATAGATGCTGCGCCCGTCGATCATCACCAGCAGCTTGTTTTCGAAGGGGCTGTTGAAGCCGCGCGCCGTAATGGCATAGTTGCGCGCGTCCACCCGCGACACCTGCAGGTTGGGCGCCAGGCGCAGCGCTTCGGGTATCGAGCGCACGCCGCTGCGCCGGATATCGCTGGCGCTGATGATGAAGATGCTGGCGGCCGCATTCGCCAGCCGCTCTTCCTGGCGCGACACCGAGGTAATGACAATGTTCTCCAGCTGCTCCAGCGAGAGGTCGGCTATGTCTCCGGGGGGCATGTCCGCCGCGCAGGCTGTACCAGCCGCCAGCGCCAAGCTCATGGCCAGCGCTACAGGCGCTATTTTCTTATTGTCCACGGGCAGTATCTTATAAATGTAAGAATTGTCGAGGGGCATTATAGGTTCGAAGCTATCACAAGCCGCGCACAACAGGACTTGTAAATGTGTGTATTAGCCACAAATTAGCCGGCAAACAACAAACGAGGATGTCCGGATGTTTCCCAAACCACCGAAACCCGAGCCGCCGCCGCGCGCGGTTCCCACGCAGGTCGTCCAGCGCAAAACCCCTGCCCCGGACTTGCGCATACTGATCGCGCCGCCTCCACCGCCAAAAAAACCTTAGGTATACTCCGGGCATGGAAAAATATACTCGCATGTCCCCCGATTGGGAACGCTGGCTAGATGGTTGCATCCTGAAAGGCTGCAGTACCGCAGATATCGTGACTGCCATGGTCGCGGCCAATTACGACCAGGCCTATTCCGAAAGCGCCACCGCCGAGCGCCGCGCCGTCCTCCAGCAGCGCGCTGCCGAAGCGGCTGCCGGCATCATCCAGACCACGCCGAGCGAGGAGCCCTACCGCTACGGCACGCCGCGCTTCCAGCAGCAGGGCAATGTGATCAATACCAGCGACCGCGTGGTGCGCGTGGCCATGCGCATCGGCCAGCCGGTGGTGGCGGTGCTGGACAACCTCCTCAGCGACGAGGAATGCGACGGCATCATCGCCCTCGCGCGCGGCCAGCTGCAGCCATCGGCCACGGTGGACCCGCTGACGGGCGAAAACCAGGTGAAGGACCACCGCACCAGCCAGGGCACCTTCCTCAAGTCTGAAGGCAATGAGCTGGTGCAGCGCGTGGAACGCCGCATCGCCGAAGTCATGAACGTGCCGGTATCGCACGGCGAAGCGCTGCACGTGCTGCACTACCAGGTCGGCGCCGAATACCGTCCCCACTTCGACTACTTCGATCCCGCCAACACCGGCTTCCACGCCACCCTGCAACGCGGCGGCCAGCGCATCAGCACCCTCATCGTCTACCTGAACGATGTGGAAGACGCGGGCGACACCATCTTCCCCAAGATCCACCTGTCGGTGGTGCCGAAGAAAGGCGCGGCGGTGTACTTCGAATACGTGAACGAATCCGGCCAGCTCGACGAGCTCACGCTGCACGGTGGCGCGCCGGTGCTGGCCGGCGAAAAATGGGTGGCCACCAAGTGGATGCGGCTGGGCGAATTCAAATGACGGTGGCCAGCGCTCCTTCCCATAGCGGAAAATAGTATCAGATAGCGTGATTTAGTAACGCCTGCAAAACACGCTCCGCCCCTCTGGCTGTTCAGGCCTGCAGGGACGGGGCGTACGCAAGGATTACAAGGTATAGGCGATCCCGGCCGGGAAACTGCCAATGATCGCTGCCATGCTCTCATCGCTCAGGCTGAAATCGACCAGGAGCGTGGTTTGCAGGTCCTCGCCGAGTGGCTGGTGCAACTCATTCACGCGGGCGACCCACCAATCGAAGCCTGCCTTGTCGGGCGCACGGTGCAGGACATTTTCGTAGAAGGTCTCGATAAACTCTTCCACGCTACCGGTATTGCCGTAGGTCCTGGCGAACTCGCCACTGCGGACGAACTCCCTTGCGATCGTCCTGATATCGACATCATGGTCGTGTTTATCGAGCCAGAAGCCCATCCCCGCCTTATCCGGGGAGCGCTCGAACGCCGCCTGGTACAGCGCCGCGACACGGCCGGCGTTGCCATTGAGGTCGAGCGCAATAGCACCGTCGCGGAACTGCAGGCGCTCGACGTCGACAGCGAGATCGCTCCCTTCCGCGCCTTTACTGTCCCGCACTGAGACGCCGTTTATCCCGCGTTCCACCACGAAATCGGCGATGCTGCCTGTATATCGGGCGATATCGCGTCCGGCGCCTCCCATCAGTACGTCGTTGCCGGCCCCGCCCACCAGCACATCGTCTGTCGTACCGGTACTGCGTAACAGGTCATGGCCGGCTCCGCCTACCACCGTGCCCTGCCCGCTCACCTCATGTTCCGTCGCCGGCACCGGCAACTCGCGCGGCACATACTTCGCTGGATCTGTCGGCGCCGGCGCCGGCGGTGGCGGCGGTGGCGGCGGTGGCGGCGGTGGCGGCGGTGGCGGCGGTGGCGGTGGCGGCGGTGGCGGTGGCGGTGGCGGTGGCGGTGGCGTAGAGTCGACAACCGTCAATCCACCGGGCCCGTGCTGAAGGAGTGCATCGGCAAACTGCAGAAATTCCATGTTATGAAGCACGTCGCTGCCTTCTGCGCCCTTGACGGTAACAATGCCGCCTTCGGCACGAACCAGATAGCTGGCGAAGCTGCCGTTGAAAACCGCCACATCGGTCCCATCGCCTCCGTCCAGCATGTCGTTGCCGCGCCCGCCCGTCAGGCGGTTATCCGCCCCGTTTCCGACAATCCGGTCGTCACCATCCCCACCCACCGCATTTTCGATGACAGTGCCGTAATTGATGGTTAACTGCCCGGGTGCGGTGATCATGCCGCCCCGGCTGCCAACGTAGTCCCACATCCCGGGCGTCAGGTGCAGCACCAGCGGGGCCGTCAGTCCGGCGCCGCTAACGGTGTCGATGCCAGCGCCATCCCAGATAAAATTGGCAGCGCTCGCGGAAATCGCGTAGGTGTCGTTGCCCGCGCGCTGCGCGGAATTCGGGCCGTAAAGATAATGCAGCGCCGCCAGGTCAAGCGGCCCCACACCGAATCCGGGTTGCAGGTATCCAGGCATCGGGAACGGCACCTTGGGCCCCATCAGCGTGTTGGCGCCATCCACTTCGCGTGACGGCAAGGACGGATCGTCCGGCCCATCCTGTCCAGGGTGCTGCAGGCCGAGGGCATGGGCCAGCTCGTGCAAAATCACTGCCCGATTGCCTGGCCCGGCGGCGTCCCCTGCCTCCAGATTGAGCGCAAGCTGGACCCCGTGCGAACGGTCCTGGAAGACCGCGCCGGAGAGCTCCTGCCTGCCGCCCTGATAGATGTTGATGGTATGGTTATCGCTGCCCGCAGCCTCGTCAAAACGGACGCCCGTCACTGAAGCGAGATAGGACAAGGCATCCCTGACATCATTCTGGAACGTCGAGGGGAGCGTGGCCGGCGCACGCTGCGTGCCGTCCGCCGGACCAGTGTCGCTGAAGCGAACGTGCCAGACCGTGGCAGGCCCCACATCGGAGCCGTTGACCGGGTCCGTATCGATGCCGGCCTCAAGGCCCAACAGCATGGCGTCCACCCAGTAAGGGCGCGCATGCGGCCGCTCAGTCACGGTCACGATGCTGTGCATCGAAGCGGAGGTCTGGCCATCGGAGAATGTCCAGAGCAGGTCAGCCACTTGCGACGCCTCGTTGCGATAGGTAATGCCCTGCAGCAGGGCGTTAACGCGAGCGCTGCTGGCATTGGCATTGAACACAATATGGAGCTCGCCATCGGCCTGCGACGCAGTGCCAATATCGCGCCCGCCGACCCAGGCATGGCCATCGTGGAAGGCCAGCACGCCAGACGCGCCGAATTCGCCTGGAAGCGTGCTGGCACCGAGGTGCTCGATATGGAGCACGCTGCCGGCGTAGTTCCCTTTGCTGTCGGACTCGGCGTCGCTGACGCGGGCCGCCGGCGCGAGCAGTACCCCCGCATCGCCGGCAAACACGGTCAGCTCGGTTCCCTCCCCGGCCGGCGCAGCCAGGCTGCGGTCCAGCTGGCCGTCCGGCGTATAGCGTGCCCAAAAATGGCCGGTATGGCGGATTGGCCCGATGGTAATCCCGGCGGCCCCGGTCACGCTGATCGCGCCGTCGGCGCCGATTTGCATGTCACCGACGGCAGCGAAATCGCGGTCCGGCAAGCTGGTCACGGTCAGGCCCTGCGTCCCGAAGCTCATGTCGAGCGTACCGTCGTCCAGCAAACGCGCCAGTGCGAGTTGCTCGCTTGTCCGTTCAGGCGCAGGCACCGATACGCCATCGACCGGGTGCGACACCACGCTGCGCAGACTGCCCGCGAGCGTAATCCGCCCGTCCGCCATCAGCTCGATATCGAACGCGGTGGCGTCCTTGCCCCGAATGCGGTAGCCGGCATCGTCCAGGAAGGCCGACTCCGGGAACAGAATGGTCGCCATGCCGTCGTGCGCGAAGCTGGTATCCAGCGTTCCATCCGGAAGATAGCGGGCGACCGCCATCGCCGTCTCCCCGCCGGCGGGCACCACCGCCAAGGCTTGTCCAGCAGCTAGAATCTTGCCGTCCGGTGTGATGGCCAGCGCTTTGAGCGCGCCATTGGCGGTCGCCGCACCGAAGGGGAACACCGTGGTGACCCGGCCATGGTCACCAAAAGTGGTATCCAAGCCGCCGTCCGCGGACAGGCGCGCCAATTGCCATTTCTGAAAACCGCTGATCTCCCTCAGCGCCAACACGATGCTTCCATCCTGCTGCAGCACGCCGCTACTCACTGCGGCGTTCGCAATGTGAGTGCGGCCATTCGTGCCGAATGCCGTGTCGAGCGCGCCATGATTGTCGGTGCGGATAACAGTAGCACCGTGTTCGGTATCGCAGACGAGCATGAAACGCTCGTCCTCCGTGACCAGCAAACTGCGGGCACCCTCATTGCCCGCCTCGATGAGCACCTGGCCGCCCGTGCCAAAGGAAGTATCGCTACTGCCATCCGCATTCAAACGCATGAGAACCAGGCTGGCCTCATTAAGGTCGTGACCGTCGGCATCCACCGAGGTTTTGCCGAACAAGAGTATCTGGCCGTTCGACAGCTGCACGGCGTCGGCAAACGAGGTTTTGGTGCCGAAATCGCGCGCCAGGTGGCCCGCGCTCAGGCTACCGTCCGGCTCGTAGAACCTTACGCCGTTTTGAACAAGCACGAGTGTCTTGCCGTCCGTCATGGACAGCGTTTTTTTGCCGGGAACGGAGCTCGTATCCGCAGGGCTGATTTGATAGCCCCCAAGGCCGTTCGTTATGACCGGGGGCTGATTGGCCGCCTGAATCAAATTCATATCGTCCTTCGCATTCTCTATTGATCATGATGTCTACCGATCGCCGTGCAGCCGGGGGTGCCGGCCAGCGACGGCCAATGGTAGAACTTGCGAAGCGAAAGAAAGTGCCAAATCCCCGTACAATCCTGCCACCGCAAACATGGGACGAAGTTGCGCCGTTGCGGTAGGGCTTCCGCCCACCCGGCACTCAGGCGCAGGCCCTGCTGGCACGCCTGTTCGACGTTGGCCGGTTTGCGCCGCACTTCGAGTCCGACCGCTCGTCCTCGTCCCGCTACTTGCCCGCCCTTGCGGCGCCTGGTGCGCCGGGTGGCGCTTTGTTCGCCCCGATTGGCAGCCATGGCCTGCTGCAGCTTTCTACAATAGCTGGATTTTGATCAGTGAAAGCGGCTCATCCTATCGGACATACGCCGCCTCACCCTTGCCGCGGTTTTGTCCACGCATGCCGGGGGCGTGCAGCACAGGCAACATGCGCCGTCCTCGGTCTACCTGCGAACGTGCCGCCAGCGGCGGCCGGGAATATTTCCCGCCGCTCAATAATTTAAGCCTCGGCAATGAAAAATTGAAGGACAAGACGGGGAAGCAAATGGCAGAACTCGAAGTAGCGAAGCACGGCAAAAAATTCATCCAGCTCGCGTGGTCGACGGAATACCCGCTGATGCAAAAACTGCGTGAGATCGTGTTCGAAATCGCAGTGATCGTATTCGCGGTCAGCATCAGCATCTGGTTCCACAGTATGAGCGAGCATCGCCACGAGCAAAGGCAGGTCAGGACATTCCTGCTCGGCCTGAAGTCCGACTTGACGCGCAACGTCGCCCAGCTGCAAGGCCTCACGAAACAATACCAGGCTTTTGACGCCAACTACCGATATCTGGCAGCCCTCGATGTAAAAGCCCCGCCCGATTTCGACAAGCTCGCGCATCGCTACGACGCAATCTTCGGCAACGCCTACTTCGTTCCCGTGAACAGTCGCTTCGAAGGATTCAAATCGAGCGGCAAACTGATCAATATTGAAGATGAAGAGCTGCTCAACGACGTCCTGACGCTGCATGAATCCAACCACGCCGCAATCAACAGATCGGAAGGCGGATGGCTCAGAAAACATGCAAGGCTGCTCAATTATCTTGACGCGTCCCTGGCGCACGGGGACGCCCCGGAACAGCGCTATCACGCACTGACGAGCGCCAACGGCAAACGCCTTCTGCGCGACATGGCGACTTATCCTCAACTGTACGAACGCTATCAGGCCGCGATCGACTTGAGCAACAAGATCATCCGGCGCATCGATGAACTCTACGCAAAAGGCGGCTGACAGCATCCACCAGGATAGGTTCGGAGGCCGCCCGATGGGCTCAGGCCAGCCTCGCCAGCAGCTGGTCAAGCGCCTCCAGGTAGCGTGACTGCATCGACGCAGCCTGCTGCGGATGATCACGCAGCGCATGGAATGCCAGCGCATTGCCGTGCGCATGGTCAACCAGGATTTCGAGCCAGAGCACCGCTTCCTTCGTCAGCATCCCGAGCAAGGCAATCAGCCGGTCCGTGATGTCGCGCGTCGTTCCCGCGAAGGCTGCGGGCTGGGCGAAAATGGCCAGCGTAAGCTGCGGGTAGTCCTTCACCGCGCCGTGATAGCGGACCAGCAAGGTCCGGATCCGCGTGGCCGGATCTTCGTCAGCAGCATCCGCGGCAAGTACCGCAGCATAGACCCGGTCCGAAATCGCACGCAGCAGCCCGGCGTGATCGCTCACGTGATGATAAAGGCTCATCGGGGTCACATTCAGCCGCGTCGCCAGCGCCCGCATCGAAAGCCCCTGCCCCTCCTCCAGCAACAGCAAGGCAGCATCGAGAATCTGCCCGCGCGTCATGCCATCGCCGCGCACCGGGCGCCCGCGCGGCTTGTTCATTGCAGGCGATAGCTGGATTGCACAAGGCCGGACGGGAAGCTGCGGCTCGCCGTCAGCGTGAGGCTGCGGTCCTCCGGCAGCGCACCGAACAGCGGGCGGCCTGCCCCGATCAGCACCGGTACGGTGGTGATGACCATGTCTGCGATCAAGCCCTCGCGCAGGAAGGATTGCACCAGCTGGCCGCCGTCAACATATGCGCGCCGCGCGCCTTGCCGCGCCAGCTCCTCCATTGCCTCCCTCGGGGACAGTGCGGCAAAGCGCACCTTGCCTTGCAGCGACGCGGGCACCGGCGTTCCTGCAAGCTGCCGCGACAACACCAGCACCGGCAGCCCATAAGGCCAGGCATCGAAAGTCGCCACCTTCTCATAGCTGCCCCGGCCCATCACGATCACGTCCTTGTCGGCGATGAAGTCATTGAAACCATGGTCTTCGGACGGATCGTCGCGCGCGAGGAGCCATTCGATATCGCCATCAGCGCGGGCGATATAGCCATCAAGGCTGGCAGCAATAAAAACATGTCCCGTAATCATATGTCCCCCAGTATTTATACGCTGTATATTTTAATGGAAAATAAGGCGCAAAACAAAAACCCGCTTCCTTTTCAGGAAACGGGTTTCGTCATACTGGCGGAGAGGGTGGGATTCGAACCCACGGTAGGGGGACACCCTACGCCTGATTTCGAGTCAGGTACATTCGACCACTCTGCCACCTCTCCAGGTGTTCTGTACGTTGGTCTGTGTGACTCACATTTTCCGCTTACTGCTGCGGAAGACCAGCATTATAGCAGCCCTTCCAGAAAATGGAAGGGCATTTTTGCATTAAGCCGAGAGCTTCGTGAGACCGCCCATATAAGGCTGCAGCACTGCGGGAATTTCCACGCTGCCGTCGGCCTGCTGGTAGTTCTCCAGCACGGCCACCAGGGTGCGGCCCACGGCCAGGCCGGAACCGTTCAGGGTGTGCAGCAGTTCAGGCTTGCCCTGCGCATTGCGGAAGCGCGCCTGCATGCGGCGGGCCTGGAAGGCTTCGCAGTTCGACAGGGACGAGATCTCGCGGTAGGTGTTCTGCGCCGGCAGCCACACTTCCAGGTCGTAGGTCTTGGCGGCGCCGAAGCCCATGTCGCCCGTGCACAGCGACATCACGCGGTACGGCAGGCCAAGCTGCTGCAGGATGGTTTCGGCATGGCCGACCATCTCTTCCAGCGCTTCATACGATTTCTCCGGATGCACCACCTGCACCATCTCGACCTTGTCGAACTGGTGCTGGCGGATCATGCCGCGCGTGTCGCGGCCGTAGCTGCCCGCTTCGGAACGGAAGCATGGCGTGTGCGCCGTCATGCGCAGCGGCAGCGTGTCGGCCGCCACGATTTCGTCGCGCACGATATTGGTCAGCGACACTTCCGAGGTCGGGATCAGGTAGAAGGTCTCGCCCTCGCCTTCCGCGCCGCCCTTCTTCACCGAGAACAGGTCGGCTTCGAACTTCGGCAGCTGGCCGGTGCCCAGCAGGGACTCGGCGTTCACCATATATGGCGTGTAGCACTCGGTGTAGCCATGCTTGTCGGTGTGCGTATCGAGCATGAACTGCGCGAGGGCGCGGTGCAGGCGTGCGATGCCGCCTTTCATGACGGAGAAACGCGAGCCGGTCAGCTTGGTGGCGGTGTCGAAGTCGAGGCCCAGCGGCGCGCCCACGTCGACGTGATCCTTGATCTCGAAATCGAAGCTGCGCGGGGTACCCACTTTGCGCACTTCGACATTGCCCGTTTCATCGGTACCCACGGGCACGGATTCGTGCGGCAGGTTCGGCACGGCCTGCAGGAAAGCGCCCAGCTTCTCCTGCACCACGGCCAGCGCCTGTTCATTGTTCTTGAGCTCATCGCCCAGGCCTGCTACTTCGGCCATGACGGCGGTAGTGTCTTCGCCCTTGCCCTTCATCATACCGATTTGCTTGGACAGCGAATTGCGCTTGCCCTGCAGTTCTTCGGTACGGGTCTGGATCGCCTTGCGCTCGCCTTCGAGGGCGTTGAAGCCGGCCACGTCCAGCTGGAACTTGCGGGTCGCCAGTTTGGCGGCGACGGTATCAATGTCTTTACGGAGCAGTTGGATGTCAATCATGGGGTCATGCGGCTATGTCGAAACCACAATTGTACCAAGACCAGCTCCTGCAGCCGCGAGTTTTGCGCCCTCCGGCGTTCCGGCTCAGATCAGGGCGGCTTTTTCGGCGGCGCTCAGGCGTTTGGCGGCCACGTGCACCACCGGCATTTCGGTTTGCTGGGCGCTCATCACTGCGCGGTCGGCCGCCACGTCCAGCGGCTTTTCGCTCACGGTAGCGAAGCTGAATACACCGCCGATCAGGGCGGCTGCGAGGAAGATGGCTTCCATGTGTTTGGTGGCATTCATGATGTTCTCCTTCAGGTCAGTGTTAAGTGCTGCTTGCATGGTTACACTGTACCTAAAGGCCCTATGCACCGCGAGCGGTGTGCGACAAGGCGCAGAAAACGCGGAATGAAATGCAAAAAGGCGGCGCCGAAGCCGATCGATCAGGCGGCGCGGCCCATATCCGGGGAGCCCTCCTCGGCATGGCGCTGGACCAGCTGCCCCAGGCGCGCGACCGCGCGTTCGATCTCGTCGCTCCAGGCGTTGCCGCAGTTAAGGCGGAGATAGTTGGCGAATTTACCGCTGGCCGAGAACAGCGGACCGGGCACGAAGGCCACGCCTTTCGCTACCGCTTCCTCATGCAGGGCGAGCGCATCCACCTGCTGCGGCATCTGCACCCACAGCACAAAACCGCCCTGCGGCTCGCTGACCGAACAATCGGAGGGGAAATGCGCGCAGACCGCGTCCGACATGCGGGCGATGCGCTGCGCCAGCACCCGCCGCATCTTGCGCACCTGGATATCGTAGCTGCTGCCGTTCAGGAAATCGGCCAGCACGGCCTGGAAGAACTGGCTGGTAGAGCCGCTGGACACCATCTTGAGCAGCGCCACTTCCTGCGCCCAGCGCCCGGCCGCCACATAGCCCACGCGTGAAGCGGGCGTCACCGCTTTCGAGAACGATGAGCACAGCAGCACGTAGCCGCTCGTATCGTAGGCCTTGATCGGCCATGGGCGCTCGGCCGTGAAGCACAGGTCGCGGTACACATCGTCTTCGATCAGCGGCACCTTGTGCCGCGCCACCAGCGCGGCCAGGCGGCGCTTGTTCTCGTCGGGCATGATGCAGCCCAGCGGGTTGTTCGCATTGGGAATGAAAAGGCAGGCCTGCACCAGTCCCGCATCCAGCGCCAGCTCCAGCGCGTCGATGGATGGCCCGGTCTTCGGATGCGTGGGAATCTCCAGCGCCTTCATGCCCAGGCTCTCGATCAGCTGCAGCAGCACGAAATAGGTCGCGGATTCGATGGCAATGGTGTCGCCCGGCTGGGCCACGGCGCGCAGGCACAGGCTGATGGCTTCGGTGCAGGAGCTGGTGACGACGATTTCGGCCGGATCCAGCTGGCCCCAGTCCAGCGCGCGCCGCACCACCTGCCGCGTGAACGCCGGCTCATTGGTTTCGTAGCAGCTCACCTTGCTCAGCAGCGCCGGGTCGCGCCGCGCCACCGAGGCCACCGCCTTCTGCACGCGCCGCATCGGCAGCAGCTCGTCCGGCGGCCAGGCCGAGCCCAGGTGCACCACCTGCGGCGACTCGTTCGCCTTGAGCACGCGCATCAGGGTATTGTTAATGCCCACATAGGCGGGCTCGCGCAGCGGTTCGGGATCGGGCAGCGCCGCCAGCATGCGGCTGCGGTGGCGCACGTAGTAGCCGGCCTGCGGACGGGCTTCGATCAGGCCCCGGTCCTCCATCAGGCGCAAAGCCTGCAGCACGGTGCTGACGGACAGGCGCTTCTGCTGCGCCAGATGGCGTATCGACGGCAGCTTGTCGCCGGGCGCAAACATGCGCTGGGCGATCAGCGCGTCCAGCTCATTGGCCAGCTGCTCGTACAGATTGATGGACATCCCGCTATTCTCGCGCCGCCGCTGCCTGCCGGAACAGGTACAGCGGCATTCTTTTTCGACCAGTACAGTGTAGCGGAAGTGCATCTGTACACATAACAATATCGTTTTGCTGCATCTGTTATGGTTTCTGCCGGCTGGCTATTCTGGAGACATTGCAACAGCGCAGGAGGCCGCCATGGAATACCAGCTCACCCCGAACCGTCCGCTTCGCCTGGAACAGGCCGAGGGCCAGACCGTGCAGTGCATCGAGGGAACGGCCTGGATTACCGCCTACGGCCAGCACACCGATTTCATGCTGCGCTCCGGCCAGCAATTCGTGGTGCCGAACGACGGCCTGACCCTGGTGGAAGCAGTGGGCGACGGCCGCATCCGCGTCGGCGAACCGGCCGAACAGTCGCGCATGCAGCAGCTGCTGCGCCAGGCCCATATCCGACTGGTGCAGGCGCGCGACCACACCCGCCACAGCCTGCAGCCGGCGCCCTGCGACGACTGCATCTATTGAATCAGCGCAGCGGATTGCTCGCCGTTTCGCCGACGACCGTGTGCCATTTGCGCACGGTCCACTTCTTCACGATACCGTTCAGCACATAAGGATCGGCTTTGGCGAAAGCTTCCGCCGCGGCGGGCGACTCGCTCGTGAACAGCAGCATGGCGCTTTCGATCGGTTCGCCAACCGCGCCGCCCAGCACCAGCTCGCCGCGCTCCACGTACTGCCAGGCCAGCCCGAGATGATCGGCGCGGAACAGTTCGCGACGCTGGAGGTAGTCGTCGGCGAGTTCATAGGACAAAAGGAAGTGCATGGTCGGGTCTCCGGCAAAATATCCATCATAACGCGAAGGAGCAAGGATGCAGATGAGCGGCATCCCGTTCGGCACCACCGATTGGGCAGGGATTGAAACCACCGAACACCCCGGCGTCACCGGCAAGGCCTTCGGGCGCACACAGCGCTTCGGCGACGTCCGCGTGCGCATGGTCGAATACACGCCGGGCTACCTGGCCGACCACTGGTGCGTGAAAGGCCACGTCCTGCTCTGCCTCGAGGGCGAACTGCACACCGAACTGGAAGACGGCCGCAGTTTCGTACTCAGGTCCGGCATGAGCTACCAGGTCGCCGACAACGCCGAACCGCACCGCTCCTCAACCGCAACGGGCGCGAAACTCTTCATCGTCGATTGAACTTCAGGCGTACTGCGCCAGCCCATTCCCCAAGGACCAATTCTCCTTTTCGACTTCCACCAGGTTGACGAAAACGTCTTCCGGGCGGATTCCGGGCTGGTACGCGAGAAGTTCGGCGATGCGGCGGAACAGGGCTTTCTTCTGCTCGATGCTGCGCGTGTTGTTGGCCGTGATCTGGATGTAGACGATGTCGGCGCTGCGCGCAACACCCAGATAGGTGGTGCTGAAGCGGAAGCTGGCCGCCTCGTGCTCGGTGATGGCCATGAACTGGTCGTCTTCCGGCACATTGAAGGTTTCGTGCATGGCTCGGGCCAGCTGGTTGAAGATGGCCTGGCGGTAGCTTTCCGGCTTTCCGGCGCGGAGGGAGATGTGGCAGAGCGGCATGATGGGTCCATAAAAGTTGTTCAGGACTTCATGCTATCCATTCTGATATGATATCTCCACTCATATCAATCATTACAAATAGCCATGACTGAGCGCGCACTGGATGTGGATGCCGTGGAAGCTTTCGTCCGTATTGCCGAACTGGGCAGCTTCACCCGGGCGGCCGAGGTGCTGGGCAGCACCCAGGCTGCCGTCAGCCTGAAGCTCAAGCGCATGGAGGACAAGCTGGGCTACCGGCTGATCGAACGCACGCCGCGCTATGTGGAATTGTCGGCGCGGGGCGCCGCCTTCCTGGAACCGGCGCGCGAGCTGCTGGAGGTGCACGAGCGCGCACTGGCGGCGCTGGTCAGCACGCGGCAGCGCCTTACCATCGGCATCAGCGACCACGTGGCTGGGCCGGAACTCCCTGCCCTCATCGCCCGCATGAATGCGCAGGATCCACAGCTGCTGATCGAAATCCGCATCGGCTCCTCCTGCGACCTGCTGCAAAGCTACGACCGGCGCGAACTGGATACGGTCATCGTCCGCCTGCACACCGGCCGTGATGATGGCGAGACGCTGGCCGAGGAGCAGTTCGCATGGTTCGCCGGCCCGGCCTGGCAGTATCGCGCGGGCGAGCCGCTGCCCATCGTGACGCTGGCCGAACCTTGCGGTGTGCGTGTGATGTCGAGCAGGCTGCTGGACGAAGCGGAGATTCCCTGGAGCCAGGCCTTCGTTGGCGGCGGCGTGGCGGCCGTGACGGCGGCCGTGATGGCAGGCCTTGGCGTCGCGGCGCTGGCCCCGCGCATGCTGCCTTTCGGCGCCGTGGATGTGGGCAGCAAACTGCGGCTGCCTGCCCTGCCCCGTTTGCCCGTGCTGCTGCATACGCGCGTGAAGGAAGGCAGGCCGCAGCAGGCGCTGACTGCCCTGTCGGCGGCCTTCCGCAGCGCCGTGCGCGCTTAATCCGTTCGCGTATATAGTGCGGGTTCCGCGCACAGCGCATTCAAACGGAACGGACATGGAAAAACAGATCAGGTGGGGAATTCTCGGCACCGGCCGCATCGCACACGACTTCGCCGTCGGCCTGCGCGATGTGCCGGGCGCAGTACTTGCAGCAGTGGGCTCGCGCACCAAAGAGAGCGCACAGTCCTTCGCCGGCGAGTTTGGCGCTGCGGCGGCCTATGGCTCCTATGAAGAACTGGCGCAGGCGCCGGACGTGGACATCATCTACATCGGCACGCCCCACCCCATGCATGCCGCGAATGCCAAGCTCGCCCTGCATGGCGGCAAGGCCGTGCTGTGCGAAAAACCGTTCGCGATGAACCTGCGCGAGGCGGAGGAAATCGTGGCCCTGGCACGCGCCCGTAATCTCTTCCTGATGGAAGCAATGTGGACCCGCTTCATGCCCGCCCTGGCCGAAGTGCGCCGTATCATCGGCTCCGGCGAGATCGGCGCCGTAGGCCAGGTGCACGCCGACTTCGGCATCTCGGCCACCACCGACCCGGAGCACCGGGTGAACAAACTGGAACTGGGCGGCGGCGCATTGCTGGACCTTGGCATCTATCCGCTGTCGATCGCCTGCGCCCTGCTGGGCAAGGTGAGCTCGGTGCAGGCCCAGGCCATCATCGGCGAAACCGGCGTTGACCTGAGCACCGCCTTCACCATGAAACATGAGGGCGGCACGCTCTCCGTGTGCAGCTGCTCGCTGCGCGCCCGCTCAGCCTGCGAGCTGGTCGTCTCCGGCACCAAAGGCAGCATACGCATGCACCGCATGTTCCATATGGCCACCCAGCTCACCGTCGCGCTGCAGGACGGCAGTTCGCGCGTCGTCGACGTGCCTTATCTCGGCAACGGCTACCCCCATGAGGCCATCGCTGCCGGCGATTGCCTGCGTGCCGGCCGGATCGAACATCCGCTGATGAGCCACGAGGAAACGCTGAGCCTGATGGCGCTGCTCGACAGCATTCGCGGCCAGATCGGCCTGCGCTACCCGGCGGACTGATGGTTAATCACGTGTCGTAAATACCACATCAAATATTCGATGCTGCACCGCAGCACTGATAGCGCTATCAGTGCTGCACCCTGTTCCACTGAGTGAAAGCCCGTTATTCCTTGGCGCAACGCCGGGCGAAATCGCCCCACGACAGATCCTCCACACTGCGCTGCAGCGAAAATCGGATGTTTACAAAGTAGCGAACTTGTTTAAAACTTAGCAAAAGTAAATGATAGCGCTAACTAGAGTACCCCGGACATAGAGAGAAACATGACATTAGCGAGCAATTCAACCCCGCCTAGCGCGACCCGCTGGGTTGTTATGGGCGTCAGCGGGTGTGGCAAGAGCACCATCGGCACCGCCTTGGCGGCCACCCTTGCCGTGCCCTTCCTGGAAGGCGACGCCTTTCACCCCGAAAGCAATGTGGCCAAGATGTCAGCCGGCATTCCGCTCGACGACCAGGACCGCGCCGGCTGGCTGCGCGCCCTGGCGGCCGAGATCCGGGGCGCGCGCGAACAGGGCAAGGGGCTGGTGCTTTCCTGCTCCGCACTGAAACGCCGTTACCGCGACCTGCTGCGCGAGGCCGACCCTGCGCTGCAGTTCGTGCACCTGTCCGGCCCGCGCGGCCTGATCGCAGCGCGCATGCAGCAGCGCGTGGACCACTACATGCCGCCTGCGCTGCTGGACAGCCAGCTGGACATTCTTGAGGCACTGGAGGACGACGAAGCAGGCATGGTCCTGGACATCACGCTGGCGCCAACGACGCTGGTGGACCGCATCACCGGTAAAGCTTGACCGCGGGGGTCCGCACCCGCCCTGTTGTAAAGACTGGCGTAGCACCCCGCTTCGAGGCGGCACGCCGATTTCACTAAGAAGATGGCAATAATAGGAGACTGAAATGCGTAAACCCGTTCAACGAACTTTAATCAGCCTGGCCGTATCCAGCGCCTGCTATATGCTGGCGGCCGGAGCGCAGGCCCAGGAGCAGGCCCAGCCTGCCGCCAGCGCCACCGCGGCGCCGGAAGCCCAGGCCCCTGCGGCCGCCGAAGCCCCGAGCAGCGTGGTCACGGTGTCCGGCTCGCGCATCGCCGCGCGCGGCTTCAGCATGCCGACGCCGACTACCAGCCTGTCCACCGCGGACCTGGAGAAAGCGGCCAAGCCCAACCTGTTCAATACCCTGACCGAACTGCCTGCACTGCAGGGCAGCACCGGCCGCACCACCAGCACCAACAGCACCAGCTCCGGCATCCAGGGCCTGTCCTCGCTCAGCCTGCGCGGCCTGGGCACCATCCGGACCCTGACCCTGCTGGACGGCCAGCGCGTGGTGGGCGCCAACGTCACCGGCGTTACCGACGTCAGCCAGTTCCCGCAGCTGCTGGTCAAGCGCGTGGACGTGGTGACGGGCGGCGCCTCGGCCTCCTACGGTTCGGACGCAGTTGGCGGCGTGGTCAACTTCGTCACCGACAAGCGCTTCACCGGCTTCAAGGCCAATGTGCAGGGCGGCCAGACCAAGTATGACGACGACCGCGGCGCCACCGTGCAGGCTGCCTGGGGCCGCGGCTTTATGGACGACCGCCTGCACGTTACCGTGAGCGGCGAGTTCACCAAAGAGAACGGCATCGAATCGCCCGGCTTCGGCGAAGTGGGTCCTAACGGCCGCACCTGGTACCAGAATCCTGCCTATTCGGTGCGCCCGCTGGCGCAGACCAACGACGGCCTGCCGCAATACCGCGTGATCAAACACGCGCAGCAATACCAGTACTCCAAATACGGCCTGATCACCAGCGGCCCGCTGCAAGGCACCGCCTTCGGCGATGGCGGCGTGCCATATCAGTTCCAGTACGGCTCGAACGGCAAGCCGACCGGCACCGGCGCCGTCACCAACTGTATCAACCCGTTCTGTATCGGCGGCGACTTGAGCGGCAGCGTGGGCGCGGGCACCAACCTGGCCATGGAATTCAAGCGCCAGGTGGCTTATACCCGTGTGTCCTATGACCTGACACCGGACCATACGCTCTATTTCACCGCCAACTTCGGCCAGGTGGCCTCGCACTTCTCGCCCAATCCGGGCGCGGCCAAGAACGCCAACCTGACCATCCAGTGCAGCAACCCTTACGTGCCGGCGTCGATTGTGGCGGCCTGCGCGCAAAACAACATCACCAGCTTCCAGTACGGCACGGCCAACGCCATCTTCCCGGAAAATATCAATGTGCATCCGGTACGCACGCAGCGCCGCTTCGTGGTGGGTGCGGAAGGCAAGTTCCCTGCATTCGGCAAGGAATGGCGCTATGACGCCTACGTCACGCACGGCGAGAACAAGACCAATATCGACGTGCATGACATCACGCTCAATGCCCGCTACAACGCGGCCATTGACGCGGTGCGCCTGCCGGACGGCACCATCGCCTGCCGCAACACGGTGGCGCGTGCATCCGGCTGCAAACCGTTCAACATCATCGGCAACAACCCGGTGGACATGGCTGCATGGCGCTACATCGCGCCGGAACAGGGTCCGCGCCAGCGCACCACCCAGAGCCAGCAAGTGGGCAGCTTCAACCTCAACGGCGAAGTGTTTGAAGGCTGGGCCGGTCCGATCGCACTCGCGACCGGCGCCGAATACCGCCGTGAAAAATACCGCGTGCGCGGCGATGCCTATGGCAACGGCGTGTGGCAGGAATCGCCGAACAACGAGTACTACCCGGTCGATCCGCTGCTGAACACCAGCATCGGCAACAACTGGTACGCCGGTAACTACCACAACGGCAAGGGCGAATACAGCGTGCGCGAAGCTTACGTGGAACTGAACGTACCGCTGTTCAAGAACGCCACCTTCGGCGAGGCCAACCTGAACCTGGCCGACCGCGAAACCAAGTACAGCACCGCCGGCAGCATCGGCAGCTGGAAGCTGGGCGCTACCTGGCAAACGCCGGTCGATGGCCTGCGTCTGCGCGGCGTGACCTCGAAAGATGTGCGCGCACCTAACCTGAGCGAGCTGTATGCGGCGCCGCTGGTCGTGAACAACGTGGTGCAGTACCAGGGCAACACCATCAGCGTACAGGAACGCACCATCGGCAACACCAACCTGCGTCCTGAAGTCGCCCGTAACAACACCTTCGGTATCGTGCTGAGCCAGCCGAAGTGGGCGCCGGGCTTCTCGGCCTCGGTGGACTACTTCGACATCGAGGTCAAAGGCGTGATCTCGGCGCTGACCATCCAGCAGGAAGTGGACCTGTGCGTAGCGGGCAACCAGGAAATCTGCTCGGCCATGGTGCTGAACAGCCCAGGCAACAACTATGTGACGCTGCAGGCATTCAACCTGGCTTCGCTGAAGACCAAGGGCTTCGATATCGAGACCTCCTACCGCACCAATCTCGACAAGCTGAACCTGCCGGGCCGCTTCACCTTCCGCGCACTGGCCACCCGCAACCTGCACTACATCACCGATTCCGGCGTGGTGGGCACGATTCCGGTCGATAACGCCGGTTCGAACATGAGCAACACGCCGAAGTGGAAACTGCTGGCGCAGCAGACCTGGGATCATGACAAGCTGAGCCTGACCCTGAGCGAACGCTGGATCAGCGATGGCGTCTACCGTAATGACTTCATCGAGTGCCAAACGGGCTGCCCGACGTCGACCATCATCCACCCGACCATCTACAGCAACAAGATGAAGGGCGCGACCTACTTCGACCTGGGCGGCAGCTACAACTTCTCGAAGCAGCTGCAGTTCTACTTCAAGATCGACAACCTGACGGACCGCGATCCGGAAGCCGCGCCGCAGAACAACGCGAGCTACGGCATCAACCCGGCGCTGTACGACGTGGTTGGCCGTACCTACCGCGTGGGCCTGCGCTACAGCCTGTAACGGGAGCCAGCCGTGGGAAACATCGTTTCCGTACTGCTGGCGGTCAGCCTGCTGACCATCCTGATCGCGTGGGGAAAGGTGCCGCCGCTGCTGGCCTTCGTGGCCGCAGCGCTGGCGGCCGCCTTGCTGCTGGGCGTCCCGCCCGCCAGCATCCCCGGCGCGATCGAGAAGGGCATCGGCGACCTGCTCGGCTCCCTGGTGGTGGTGATCTGCCTCGGCGCGGTGTTCGGCAAGCTGATCGCCGACAGCGGCGCCGCGCGGCGCATCGCCACCTGCCTGATTGCGGCGCTCGGCCCATCGCGCCTGCCGGTGGCGCTGACCATCACCGGCTTCGTGGTCGGCATTCCCCTCTACTACAACGTCGGCTTCGTGCTGCTGGTGCCGCTGATCTTCTCGCTGGTTTACCAGTCGGGACGGCCGGCAGTGGCGCTGGCAATTCCTTTGCTGGCCGGTTTATCGATTGCGCACGGCTTCCTGCCGCCGCACCCCTCCCCGGTAGCGCTGGTGTCGGCGATTCATGCCGATATGGGCACGACGCTCCTGTACGGCATTCTGGTCGGTGTGCCTACGCTGATCATCGCCGGGCCGGTGTTCGCCATGAGCCTGAAGCGCATCGAGGCCGCACCGGCCGCGATGTTCCGCAGCGAGCCCGCGCCGGAATCCGAACTGCCCGGCGCCTTCAACAGCTTCGCCACCGCCCTGCTGCCGGTGCTGCTGCTGGCTGCGACCACGCTCATCACAACGGCCCGGCCGGAGCTGAATGGCGCGCTGCCGCTGCTGTCCAATCCACTGATCGTGATGCTGCTGTCTTACGTGATTGCGCTGTTCACGCTTGGCCTGGCGCGCGGCCGGCGGCTGTCGCAGCTCATGCAGGGCCCGGCGGACGCCATGCGTGAAATCGCCCCCATCCTGCTCATCATCGCGGGCGCCGGCGCCCTCAAGCAGGTGCTGGTGGTGTCCGGCGTGAGCGCGGAACTGGGGGCGCAGCTGGCCAGCCTGCCGGTGCCGCCGCTGGTGCTGGGCTGGTCGGTGGCCACGCTGATCCGCATCTGCCTCGGCTCGGCCACGGTGGCCGGTGTGACGGCAGGCGGCATCGTCGCGCCGCTGGTGGAAAGCTCGGGCGTGAACCCGAACCTGATGGTGCTCGCCATCGGCGCCGGAAGCCTGATGTGCAGCCATGTGAACGATTCCGGCTTCTGGATGTTCAAGGAATATTTCGGCCTGTCGCTGCGGGATACCTTCCGCTCCTGGACCCTGATGGAAACCCTGGTCGGCGTGGTCGGCCTGCTGTTCGTCCTGCTCCTGTCGCTATTCGTCTGATAAGGATACAAACAATGAAATTGACACTACCTGCCCGCCCGGCGCTGGCCCTGGCGGCGCTGCTGGCCGCATCCGCAGCATCCGCAGCTTCGCAGTCCGCCTACCAGAGCATGCCTGAAGACCCGCGCTCCGTCGTGGTCCGCGCCAAGGGCGATGGCAAGGCGGACGACAGCGCCGCCATCCAGGAGGCCATCAACCGCGCCGCCAACAAAGGCGAAGGCGGCGTGGTCTTCCTGCCGTCGGGGCGCTACCGCATCACCCGCTCCATCCTGATTCCGCTGGCCGTGCGCGTGTACGGCGTGGGTCCCACGCGTCCGGTGCTGCTGCTGGCGCCGAACACGCCCGGCTTCCAGAAGGGCGTAGCCAATATGGTGATCTTCACCGGCGGCGACCAGTACAGCGTGGGCAAGGTGCCGATGCCGGTGCCGAGCGCCGTGCCCTTCAGCGAAAACGTGCGCAATGCGAATTCCTCCACCTTCTATTCTGCCCTGTCGAACGTGGACTTCGAGATCAAGGACGGCAATCCGGCCGCTGCCGGCGTGCGCATGCACACGGCCCAGCACTCGAACCTGAGCCACATCGACTTCCACATCGGCTCCGGCCTGGCCGGCGTCTACCAGGTGGGCAACGTGGCCTACAACCTGCGCTTCTACGGCGGCCGCTACGGCATCCTGTCCGAGAAAACATCGCCGGCCTGGCAGTTTACGCTGATGGATTCGAGCTTCGACGGCCAGCGCGATGCGGCAATCCGCGAGCATGAGGCCGGGCTCACCATGGTCAATACGGAGATCCGCAATACGCCTGTGGGCGTTGAGATCGACCGCGGCTACGGTGACTGGCTGTGGGGCAAGGACGTGCGCTTCGAAAACGTGAGCAAGGCCGCGCTCATCGTCAGCAACGAGAACAACGTTTATACGCAGGTCGGCTTCGAACAGGCCCGCGCACGCAACGTGCCGACCTTCGTGCGCTTCCGCGACAGCGGCAAGACCCTTCCGGGCAAGGGCCGCGACTATCTGGTGAATGAATTCAATTACGGTCTTACGCTGAAGCAGATGGGCGAGCCGGGCCAGTTCGCTACCAACTACAAAACCACGACCTTGCCCGCTGCAGCCACGCCCGCACGTGCACTGCGGCCGCTGCCACCGACCGGCGAATGGGCCAATGTGCGTAAATTCGGCGCCGTCGGCGATGGCGTTACCGACGATACGGCAGCCGTCCAGAAAGCCATCGACAACAGCCGCGTGGTGTATCTGCCGCTGGGCTTCTACGTCGTCAACGACACCATCCGCATGAAGCCGGACACAGTGATCATCGCGCTGCATCCGGGCCTGACCCAGCTGCTGATTCCGAACGGTTCCACGAAGTTCGCCGGTATTGGCGCGCCGGTGCCGCTGCTGGAGAGTGCCCGCGGCGGAGACGCCATCGTGTCCGGCATCGGCCTCGCTACGGGCGAAGTGAACCCGCGCGCAGTGGCACTGATGTGGCGCGCCGGCGAACACTCGCTGGTGGACGATGTGCGCATCCAGGGCGGCCACGGCACGCGCCTGTATGACGGCAGCCGCAGCGATCCTTATAAGAAGGACGCCAAGTTCGACACCACGGCTCATTGGGACCGACAGTATCCGAGCATCTGGGTGACGGACAATGGCGGCGGCACCTTCAGCGGCGTGTGGACGCCGAGCGGTTATGCGCAGGCAGGCTTCTACGTCAGCAATACGAAGACGCCGGGCAAGGTGTATGAGCTGTCGGCCGAGCACCATATCCGCGCCGAGATCGTGCTCGATGGCGTGGAGAACTGGGAATTCCTGGCGCCGCAAACCGAGGAAGAAGTGCGCGACGGCGCTGATTCGGTCTCGCTCGAAATCCGCAACTCGAAGAACCTGCTGTTCGCGAACTACCACGGCTACCGCGTAACCCGCTCCTACAAGCCGATGCCGGCGGCGGTGACGATCACGAACTCCAGCGACATCCGCTTCCGCAACGTGCACGTCAACGGCGAGAGCGGCTTTGCCACCTGCGACGACAAGGGCTGCACTACCTATCTGCGCGCCAGCAAGTTCGCCTACGAAAATTCGATCCGGGACGTGAGCAACAAGATCGATATCCGCGAGCGCGAGTTCGCCGTGTTCGACTACAGCGGCAAGCAGCGCACCGCCCCGGCCGCGCTGGGCAAGGTGGACAAGCTCGAAGGCGGCTTCTACTCGATCGCCGGCGCCGCCGTGGACGCGCAAGGCAAGCTGTATTTCGTGGACCGTCACTGGAAGCGCATCTACAGCTGGTCGAAGGACGAAGGCCTGGTAGTGGTGCGCGATGCCCCGCTCGACCCGGTCAACCTTGCCATCGACAATAGCGGCAATGTGATGGTGATGTCCTCCTACGGTCCGCAGGCCAGCGTGTATGCCTTCAAGCCCGGCACGCCGGGCCATGAAGTAACGATGATCAAGCCGGCGCCGGTGACCCAGCGCCCGCAGGCGCGTGTCGCGGTGCCTGTCAACTTCTGGCAGAACGGCGAATTCAAGGACCAGCTGGATTTCGATACCTACGAGTTCACCACGCTGGCCGAGATGTTCGCGCGCGACGTGGCACTGCCGAAGACGGAAGAATACGTGTCGCCGGACGGCAGCCTGGTGCTGCCCGCCTACCGCGTGCTGCGCCAGGGTCCGCCGGACCACCTGGGCTTCCGCTGGGCCGACTCGCTGCAGACGCACGGCTTCGTGAGCGCGCCTGCCGGCCAGCGCGTGGTGTTCACCAACGGCTCCGAAAACCGCACCTTCAGCGGCATCGTGCAGCAGGGCGGAGGCATCACCGACCTGAAACAGCTGGCCGACCGTGGCGGCGAGAGCGCCGCTGTTGGCCCGAATGGCGACGTCTATGTGGCCAACGGCCAGGTCTTCATCTACGGCCAGGACGGCAAGCAGAAAGGCCGTATCGACGTGCCGGAGCGCCCGCTGCAGCTAATCTTCGGCGGTGCAGGCAAGCGCACCCTGTTCATCCTCACGCATCACTCGCTCTATTCGACGGAGATCAGCCAATGAAGGCCGCCCTCTTCCTCTGTGCCGCGGTGCTTGCGGCGCACGCCGTGGCCCAGCAGCCTGCGCCGCCGAACGTGCAGCTCTGGCCGGACGGCGCACCGGGCTCCGAACAGCGCCGCACCGAAGCGGAAAAGGTGCAGGACGGCGTCTACTACAGCAACGTGCATGCGCCATCGCTGACCGTTCTCAAAGCCGACCCGCGCCACGCCAACGGAGCAGCCATGGTAGTGGTGCCTGGCGGCGGCCACCGCATGCTGGTATTCCAGAACGAAGGCATGCTGGCGGCGAAAAACCTGAACCGCATTGGCGTAACCGCATTCGTGCTCAAATACCGGCTCGCGCGCGACCAGGGTTCCAGCTACTCCATCGAAAACGACGCCGCCAATGACCTGCGCCGCGCCGTACGCTGGGTACGCGCGCACGCGGCGGAATACGGCGTGGACCCGCAGCGCATCGGCATCATGGGCTTCTCGGCGGGCGGCGAACTCGTATCGTTGGTGGCCGACAATCCCGAGTCTGAAGCGAAGGGCAAGCGCGACGCCATCGACCAGGTGAGCGCCCGCCCCGACTTCCAGGTACTGATCTATCCCGGCCCGCTGGGCGTGCCGGCGAAGGACGTGAAGAACGCACCGCCGGCCTTCCTGGCAGCCGGCTCGCGCGACACCTGCTGCATGCCGCCCGCCCTCGCCTTGTACCAGCAGCTGGTGGCGGCAGGGGTTTCGGCCGAACTGCACCTGTACGCCGACACCGACCATGCCTTCAACGTAGGCCAGCGCGGCGAACGCATCTCGCTGCAGCACTGGCCCGACCGCCTGAGCGACTGGCTGGCCGACGGCGGCTGGCTGGTACCGCGCAACGGCCGCAAGCCGGAAGGCGTGCCCGCACCATAGGAAAGGACAAGAAGATGAAACGATGGATCATCGCGCTGGCCGCCACGATGGCGATCGCGCCGAACAGCTGGGCCGAAAGCCAGTTCAAGCTGCTGGTGCTGGCCATGCCCGGCAAATACCACTACGAATACATCCCCATCGCGCGCGACAGCCTCGAACGGATGGCCAAGCTGCACTCCTTCGAATTCACCTGGACCAACAAGACCCAGGATTTCGACGGCGACCTGAAACAGTACGCGGCGGTGATGTTCCTGAACACGCCAGGCGAGGAACTGAGCCCGTCGCAGCGGCGCAAGTTCGAAGACTACATGCGCGCCGGCGGCAACGCGATCGTGGTGCACCGCGCGGCGATCACGCCGCCGGACAACTGGCCGTGGTATGAAAAGCTGGTGGGCCGCCGCATCGGCGTGCACCCAAAGCTGCAAACGGGCGTAGTCACGGTGCTCGACAAAAGCTTCCCCGCCACCTACGGCCTGCCTGAGCGCTGGATCTGGAGCGACGAGTTCTACACCATGAGCAACCCGTACAACATCAGGATCAACACGGTGCTGGGCGTAGACGAATCCACCTACGACCCGCGCAAGATCTGGCCGGGACAAGTCTCCGAGCCGATGGGCAAGGACCACCCGATTGCCTGGCACCACAAGGTCGAGCAAGGCCGCGTATTCGTGACCACGCTGGGCCACAACGGCGAAATGTACCGCGACCCGCAATACCTCGGCCACCTCATGGGCGGCATCTACTGGACCGTCACCGGCAAGGGCACCCAGTAACAACAGCCGAGTCCGCGACACCTTGGGGCCAGGCCCCACTTGTCGCGGACTCGGCCATTGTTTCGACCTCCGCGACACGAGGGGCCTGGCCCCATGGTGTCGCGGGCCCAACCGTAGGGGGAACTTAGTCTTCGCGGGCTTGGCGATCGAGGTCGCGGAGCCAGGCGAGCTTGTCGGCGATTTTGGATTCGATGCCGCGGGGCACGGGCTGGTACCAGCCCGGTTCGGCCATGCCTTCGGGGAGATAGGTTTCGCCTGCCGCGTAGGCATGCGGTTCGTCGTGGGCGTAGCGGTAGTCGTGGCCGTGGCCCAGTTCCTTCATCAGCTTGGTCGGTGCATTGCGCAGGTGGACCGGTACTTCGCGCGACTTGTCGCGCTTGACGAAGGCCATGGCGGCGTTGAAGGCGTTGTAGCCTGCGTTGCTTTTCGCCGCGATGGCGAGGTAGATCACGGCCTGCCCCAGTGCCAGTTCGCCTTCCGGTGAGCCCAGGCGCTCGTAGGTTGCGGCGGCATCGTTGGCCATGGTCAGCGCGCGCGGATCGGCCAGGCCGATGTCTTCCCATGCCATGCGCACGATGCGCCGCGCGAGATAGCGCGGATCGGCGCCACCGTCGATCATGCGGCAGAACCAGTACAGCGCTGCATCCGGATGCGAGCCGCGTACCGATTTGTGCAGGGCCGAAATCTGGTCGTAGAAATTGTCGCCGCCCTTGTCGAAGCGGCGCGCGTTCAGCGTCATCGCGTTCTCGACAAATTTCGCGTCGATCTTTTGCACGCGGGCCGAACGGGCGGCCGTATCGGCCTGCTCCAGCAGGTTGAGGAAGCGGCGCGCATCGCCGTCGGCAAAGCCGACCAGCGTGTCGATGGCCACTTCTTCGAATTCGAGGTCGTGCAGCGCTTCCTTCTGCGCCTTGGCCAGCAGCTGGCGCATTTCTTCGTCGGTCAGCGATTTCAGCACATAGACCTGGGCGCGCGACAGCAATGCCGAGTTGACCTCGAAGCTGGGGTTCTCCGTGGTGGCGCCGATGAAGGTCACTAGCCCGGACTCAACGAAAGGCAGCAAGGCGTCCTGCTGGGCCTTGTTGAAACGGTGAATCTCGTCCACGAACAGGATGGTATGGCGGCCGTACTGGTCCAGGTTCTGCTGCGCCTGCTCCATCGCGGCGCGGATATCCTTCACGCCCGCAAACACGGCCGACAAGGCGATAAAGGCGGCATCGAAAGCGTTGGCGGTAAGGCGGGCGAGCGTGGTTTTGCCCACACCCGGCGGCCCCCACAGGATCATGGAATGCGGCTTGCCTGACTGAAATGCGAGGCGCAGAGGCTTGCCTTCGCCCAGCAGATGACCCTGGCCGATCACTTCGTCCAGGGTCTTGGGACGCAGCGCCTCAGCCAGCGGCTGGCGGGGCTCCGCGGAGAATAAGTCGGCCATGCTTAATTATTGATGACGTCCGCGCCCTTTGGCATGACGAATTTAAAAGAGCCCGCGTTCAGCGCCGGATTCTTTTCAAATTTCTGGAAGGCGAGCACCGAGGTAGCGCCGAAGTTGTCTTTCAGCTCCATCGCTTCCGGCTGGCCGTTGCGCAGGCCGATCAGGATCTGCTCGAAGCTGCTGTCCTTGGTCTTCGGCACGGCCTTCAGCCATTCCATGCCATCGCGCGTACCTGCCTCCGACAGCGTGAAATTCTTGTCCAGGTCATTGCTGCCGAACAGGATAGCTGCCGGCGAAGAACCGAGCGCATCGCCCAGCTTCTTCACCGTTACCTGATTCAGGTCCTTGTCGTAGATATAAAGCTTCTCGCCGTCGGCCTGCAGCACCTGCTCGTAAGGCTTCATATACGACCAGATGAACTTGCCAGGACGGGAGAACACAAAGGTGCCCGACGCGGAGTTGGAGGTTTTGCTGGCGCCATCGACCGTCTTGACCTGCTTCTGCGTGAACTCGCCTTTCGCGGCCTTGGTGCCCGCGGCAAAGGTTTTGAACTGGTCCAGCGCCGCAGCCTGCACGCTCAGCGACACCAACAGCGAACTCGCCGCAAGCGCGGCCATCATCTTCCATTGCTTCATAACGTTCCTTATTCTGCGGAGGCGGCGGGCACCAGGATGTCCCGGTTGCCGTTGGACTGCATGGCCGATACCACGCCGCTCTGTTCCATTTGTTCCAGCAGGCGCGCCGCGCGGTTGTAGCCGATGCGCAAGTGGCGCTGCACCAGCGAGATCGATGCGCGGCGGTTCTTGAGCACCACCTGCACCGCCTGGTCGTACATCGGATCCGCCTCGCCGCTCGCACCGCCCTCGCCCGCCATGGCGTCGCCGCCACCGCCGTCCTCCAGCGTGCCGCCTTCGAGGATGCCTTCAATATAATTCGGTTCGCCCTGCGCCTTCAGGTGGGCCACCACGCGGTGCACCTCATCGTCCGACACAAAGGCGCCGTGCACACGCACCGGCAGGCCGGTGCCGGGCGGCATGTACAGCATGTCGCCCATGCCCAGCAGCGTTTCCGCGCCCATCTGGTCCAGGATGGTCCGCGAGTCGATCTTCGAGGAAACCTGGAACGCAATACGGGTCGGAATATTGGCCTTGATCAGGCCGGTAATCACGTCTACAGATGGGCGCTGCGTCGCCAGAATCAAGTGCAGGCCTGCTGCACGTGCCTTCTGGGCAATACGCGCAATCAACTCTTCCACTTTCTTGCCGACGACCATCATCAGGTCGGCCAATTCATCGATGATGATGACGACAGTTGGCAGCTTTTCCAGCGGTTCCGGCGCATCCGGCGTAATGCTGAACGGATTCGGGATGTGCTCTTCCTTCTTGGCAGCTTCCGCGATCTTCGCGTTATAGCCCGCCAGGTTACGCACGCCCAGCTTGGACATCAGCTTGTAGCGGCGCTCCATCTCGTTCACCGCCCAGTTCAGCGCGTGGCCCGCCTGGCGCATATCGGTGACGACCGGCGCCAGCAGGTGCGGAATGCCTTCATAGACCGACATCTCCAGCATCTTCGGATCGATGAGGATCATGCGCACGTCCTGCGGATCGGACTTGTACAGCAGGGACAGGATGGTGGCGTTGATACCCACCGATTTGCCGGAACCGGTAGTACCCGCCACCAGCAAGTGCGGCATCTTGGCCAGGTCGGCCACCACCGGCTTGCCCGCGATATCCTTGCCCAGCGCCACGGTCAGCGGCGAGGCATTGTCGTTATAGACCTTGGAGCCGACAATCTCCGACAGGCGCACGATCTGGCGCTTCGGATTCGGCAGCTCCAGCGCCATATAGTTCTTGCCCGGAATGGTTTCGACCACGCGGATCGAGGTCAGCGACAGCGAACGCGCCAGGTCGCGCGCCAGGTTCACGATCTGCGAGCCCTTCACGCCGGTGGCGGGTTCGATCTCGTAGCGCGTAACGACCGGGCCGGGATAGGCCGCCACCACCTTGGCTTCCACGCCAAAGTCCGACAGCTTCTTCTCGATCAGGCGGCTGGTGAACTCCAGCGTTTCCACAGCCACGGTTTCCTGCGCGGGCGGGGGCTCGTCCAGCAGCGCCAGCGGCGGCAGGTCGGTGTTTTCCAGGTCGCGGAACAGGCTGGCCTGCTTCTCCTTCTCCACGCGCTCGGATTTGACGACAGTGACCACCTGCGGCTCGATCTTGACGGGCGGCGCGGCCACGGGATGCTTCTCCACATGCTTCTCGCGCTCCTTCACCACCACCTCCTCGCGCTTCACCATGGCCACTTCGCCCTGGCGGCGGTCCTCGCGGTCCTCATAGCGCAGCACCACCCAGTCGATGGCCGTTTCGATGAGCTCGCCGATCCGCTCCGCCACCGCCATCCAGGACACATGGAAGAACAGGCTGAAGCCCAGGCCGAACAGCAGCAGCAGCATCAGGGTTGCGCCGGTGAAGCCCAGGCCAACGTGCATGCCGTGGCCGATGAGCTGCCCCAGCACCCCGCCCGGCGCGCGCGGCAGTTCCACATGCAGCGTGTACATGCGCAGGTATTCCAGGCCCATGCTGCCGACCAGCAGGCAGGCGAAGCCGATCAGGCGGATGATGCCTTCATGGCTGTGTTCGGGATCCTCTTCCTTCTCCAGCACGAAGCGGTTGGTCAGGCGGCGGTAGCCGCGCCAGACGAAGCGGATCAGGTAAATACAGAACCACCAGGCCGAAAAGCCGAAGATATACAGGAACAGGTCCGACGTCCACGCGCCCATGCGTCCACCGAGGTTAGCCACCTTGGGCACCACATTCGCGTGCGACCAGCCGGGGTCGGCCTTGTCGTAGCTCAGCAGGATCAGCACGAAATACAGGCACAGGGCCGCCAGCGCGAACCAGCGCGCTTCGGACAGCAGGCGCACCAGCCGGTTCGGCAGCGGTGCGCGCTCGGTGGTGGAACGGGTATAGGCCGACGTGGCCGGCTGGCTCGATTTGCTCATGTGCTACGGATCCCTGGCGGGATGTTGCATATAGGGAATTTTATAGTGTGCGCCTATTCTAAGCCATAGAGGGGCAAAACGGCCTCCCAATTCATGGGAAATCGGGGCTTCGCTTATAATCTCGCTTTGCTTGGGCGAATGCCTTGTGCTTTGCCGCAACGACCCAATTTTCGGTGTAAACCCACTTTTACTGAAGAAACGTGCCATGACCACTACCAAACACGCCCGCGTCCTGATTCTTGGCTCCGGCCCGGCCGGCTACAGCGCCGCTGTGTACGCCGCCCGCGCCAACCTCAAGCCTATGCTGGTAACGGGTGTCGAGCAAGGCGGCCAGCTGATGACCACCACCGACGTGGAAAACTGGCCGGGCGACCCGCTGGGCGTGCAAGGTCCGGAACTGATGCAGCGCCTGCTGCAGCACGCGGAACGTTTCAATACCGAGATCGTATTCGACCATATCCATACTGCCAAGCTGAACGAGAAGCCCTTCCGCCTGATCGGCGACGCCAATGAATACACCTGCGACGCGCTGATCATCGCCACCGGCGCCTCGGCCCAGTACCTGGGCCTGGAGTCCGAGCAGGCCTTCATGGGCCGCGGCGTGTCCGCCTGCGCCACCTGCGACGGCTTCTTCTACCGTGGCCAGGAAGTGGCCGTGATCGGCGGCGGCAACACCGCTGTCGAGGAAGCGCTCTACCTGTCGAATATCGCCAACAAAGTGACGCTGATCCACCGCCGCGACAAATTCCGCGCCGAACCGATCCTGGTGGACCGCCTGATGGCCAAGGTTGCCGAAGGCAAGATCGAGCTCAAACTGAACAACAACCTGCACGAAGTGAAGGGCGACGACAGCGGCGTGACCGGCCTGACCCTGATGTCGAACGACGGCCAGAAGAGTGAGCTGAGCGTGCACGGCCTGTTCGTGGCCATCGGCCACAAACCGAACACCGGCATCTTCGAAGGCCAGCTGGACATGCACTACGGCTACCTGAAGACCAAATCCGGCATCGAAGGCAATGCCACGGCCACCTCGATCCCCGGTGTGTTCGCTGCGGGCGACGTGCAGGACCAGATCTACCGCCAGGCCATCACCAGCGCCGGTTCGGGCTGCATGGCCGCACTGGACGCGCAGCGCTACCTGGAAGCGCAGGAATAAGCCATGGCTGGACTGAAGGACTTCGCCGACCTGAAAATCCTGAGCAAGCAGCTCAAGGAACAGGGCGAAGCGCGCGCCGCCGCCGAGGCGGAGCGCATCAGGAAAGAAAAACAGGCTGTGGCGGAGGCGAACGTGTTCCGCAGCAGCCTGGGCGGCATCACCAAGCTGCCCGAGTCGGACCGCTACGTCTACCAGGCGCCGAAAACGGTTGGCCCGCTCCCGGCGGCCAAGCGCAAGGGACCGTTGACGGCGGCCGAACAAGCCGAGGACGACGCGGCCGTGCTGCGCGAATCGCTGCTGTCGGACCAGTTCGACGTCGACCATTACATGGAATACGATCCCGCGCTGAACTATCTGGCGCCGGGCGTGGGCAATGACGTGATGAAGCGCCTGCGCAAGGGCTACTGGCAGGTGCAGGACGAGCTCGACCTGCACGGCATGCGCCGCGACGATGCGCGCAATGCGCTGGACGCCTTCCTGCGCCGCGCCAACCAGCGCGGCCAGCGCTGCGTGGTCGTGATCCACGGCCGCGGCTTCGGCTCGAAAGGCCAGGAACCCGTGCTGAAATCGATGGTGCACAGCTGGCTGGTGCAGACAGACGGCGTGATCGCTTTCAGCCAGGCCAATGCAGCCGAGGGCGGCGAAGGCGCCCTCCTCATCCTCCTCCGCGCCGCCCTCCGCATCGAGCGCTAAAAAAAGTTGCCTGAAAATTGGGGACAGACCCTGATTTCTAAAATCCGGGTCTGTCCCCAATTTTCAGGAAATATTTGTTAAGCTGCTGGAATTGACAACTTTTCCAGCCGCGCCGATGAAGCATATTCCCCAGGTTTCCCTGATTACGATCATCGAGGTGATCGCTATCCTGGTCGGGGCGCTGTCGGGGTTTATTGAGGCGCGGCGCAAGCGGATGGATATCGTGGGCGTCTTCACCGTCGCCTTCATCACCGCCTTCGGCGGCGGCACGCTGCGCGATATCCTGCTGGACCGCCGCCCCCTGTTCTGGGTCCATCACCAGGAATACGCGATCCTGATCTTCGTGCTGGCCCTGATCGCCGCCCCGCTGATCCGCACCCTGCGCCACATCGTTTCCGAACGCCTGATCGTGGTGGCGGACGCCGTCGGCCTTGGCCTGTTCGCCGTGGCCGGCGTGTCGCAGGCGCAGGCCGCGAACATGCCGATCTTTATCGCATCGATGATGGGTGTGATTACGGGGATTTTCGGCGGCGTGCTGCGCGATATCGTCTGCAACGAAGTGCCGATGGTGTTCCGCGACGGGAAACCTTATGCCATCTGCGCCTTCTTCGGCGCCTGGCTATATATCGGCCTGCAATACACCGATGTATCGGATGACGTGGCGCTGTGGTCCAGCGCAGCGACGATCACCGTGCTGCGCCTGCTCACATGGAAGTTCGACCTGCGGATAGGCCGGGGATTTTAAACTGCGTCCGCGCCCGTTTCGCCGGTGCGGATACGCACCACCTGCTCCACGTTCTGCACGAAGATCTTGCCGTCACCGATCTTGCCGGTACGGGCAGCCTTGATGATGGCATCGACCACGGTTTCGGCCACGCCGTCATCCACCACCACTTCCACTTTCACTTTCGGCAGAAAATCGACCACGTATTCCGCGCCGCGGTACAGCTCCGTATGGCCCTTCTGGCGGCCGAAGCCCTTCACTTCGGTCACAGTCAGGCCGGTGACGTTCACGTCGGCCAGCGCTTCGCGCACTTCGTCCAGTTTGAAGGGCTTGATGATGGCGGTAATCTGTTTCATGGCATTCTCCTTATTGCGGTTTCTATGATCAGGCATCCGGCACGGACTTGAGGTCTTCCATCCACACCACCGATTCCGAGTCGCTCGGCGCGCGCCAGTCACCTCGTGGGGACAGCGAACCGCCAGAGCCTACCTTCGGCGCATTTGGCACCGTGGAGCGCTTGAACTGGCTGGTCTTGAAGAATCGGTGGAGGAAGATGCCCAGGTTGTGCTTGATGTCCTTCAGCGTGTATTCATTGCGCACCACGTGCGCGTCTTCCGGCCAGGCGCCGGCGCTGCGGTCCTTCCATGCGTGATGTTCGAGGAAGGCGATCTTGGTCGGCGCGAAGCCGAAACGCAGCGTGTAGTAGATATTGAAATCCTGCAGCTCATAAGGGCCGATGATGCTCTGCGTGCTCTGCGCGGGAGCTTTGTCGTCCTTCTTGCCCGGCACCAGTTCGGGACTGATCTCCGTGTTCACCACATCCAGCAGTACCTGCGAGTCGGCCTCGCCGAACTGCTTGCTCTCGGCGACCCAGCGCACCAGGTGCGTGATCAGCGTCTTCGGCACGCTGGCGTTCACATTGTAGTGCGCCATATGGTCGCCTACGCCGAAGGTGCACCAGCCCAGCGCCAGCTCGCTCAGGTCGCCGGTGCCGATCACGATGCCGTGGTTATGGTTCGCCAGGCGGAACAGGTGGCTGGTGCGTTCGCCCGCCTGTACGTTCTCGAAGGTGACGTCGTATTCCTCCTTGCCTTCCGCATAGGGATGGCCGATATCTTCCAGCATCTGCCTGCAGCTTGGACGGATATCGATTTCCCTCGCCGTGCAGCCCACGAATTCCATCAGCGCCCTCGCCTGTTTCAGGGTGCGCTCGCTGGTGGCAAAGCCCGGCATCGTGTAGGCGAGGATATTGGTGCGCGGCAGGCCGAGGCGGTCCATCGCCTTCGCGCACACCAGCAGCGCATGCGTGGAATCGAGGCCGCCGCTGATGCCGATCACCACCTTCTTCACGCCCGAGGAAGACAGCCGCTGGATCAGGGCCTGCACCTGGATGTTATAGACCTCGTTGCAGCGCTTGTCGCGCAGTGCAGGATTCGCGGGCACGTAAGGATAGCGCGCCACCGTACGGCGCAATGGCAGCACATCCTGCGACGGCAGCTGCACTTCGTAGCTCACGGTGCGGAATTTCGCGATCTCGTCGCGGTGACGGCGCATCGACTGGCCGAAGGTATTAGTGCGCATGCGGTCGCGCGACAGGCGCTCCAGGTCAACGTCCGCAAAGATCATGTGCGAGTCGTCGTGGAAGCGCTCGGTCTCGGCCAGCAGCTCGCCGTTTTCGTAGATGATGGCTTGCCCGTCCCACGCCAGGTCGGTGCTCGACTCGCCCCGGCCGGCCGAGGAATACAGGTAGGCCGCCATGCAGCGCGCCGACTGCTGCCCCACCAGCTGGTGGCGATAATCGGATTTGCCGACCACGATATTGGAAGCCGACAGATTCACCAGCACCGTCGCCCCGGCCAGCGAGGCGAAGGACGACGGCGGAATCGGCACCCACACATCCTCGCAGATCTCGGCATGGAATTTGAGCAGCGGCTGGTTCGATGCCTGGAACAGCAGGTCCGCGCCGAAGGGCACGCGCTGGCCCAGCAGGTCGATCTCGGAAGAAATCGCATCATCGGCGGAGCTGAACTGGCGCACCTCATAGAACTCGTTATAGTTCGGCAGGTAGATCTTCGGCACCACACCGAGGATCGCGCCGTCGGCCACCACAACCGCGCAATTGAACAGGCGGTGATCGACGCGCAGCGGGGCGCCCACGATCATGGTTACAGGAATGCGGCGCGAGGCCTTCACCACCTGCTGCAGCGCATCCAGCGTGGCATCCAGCAGGCTACGCTGGTGGAACAGGTCATCGTTCGAATAGGCCGACAATCCCAGCTCGGGGAACGCCACCAGCACCGCCCCCTCCTGCGCCGCCTGTTCCGCCAGCCTGATGGTCTGCTCAGCGTTATAAGCCGGATCCGCCACCCGGCAGCGCGGCACCGCGACACTCAGCCGAACGAAATCATGCGAATACAAATTATGGAAAGGACGAGGCATGGCAATCGGAATCCAGACGGAATAGTCAAGATTCTAACATTGAGCCCCCATCACCGCCGATCACCGTATGGCTGAGTTCGTGTCCACCTAGGGTCAGACCCGAAAGTGGACACGACCTCAACCATGTACTGCATGAGCCCGTGTCCACTTTCGGGTCTGACCCCATGGTGGACACGGGCTGGGCCGTTGTTCGATACAATAAGGCGATGGATTATCGTATGGGTGTTATTTCTTCGCTGGATGAGGTGGGGCAGCAGGCTTGGGATCAGCTGCTGGCAAAGCAGGAGCCGGAGCGGGAACCGAATCCCTTCCTGTCTTACGCCTTTTTGCATGCGCTGCACGAATCGGGCAGCGCGTGCGCCGATACCGGCTGGCAGCCGCAGTATCTCGTGCTGTGGCGGGACGATAAGCTGGCCGCCGCCATGCCGCTTTATGTGAAAGCGCACTCCTACGGCGAGTACGTGTTCGACTGGGCCTGGGCCGATGCCTATCACCGCAACGGCGTCGAGTACTACCCCAAGCTGCTGTCCGCCATCCCCTTCACCCCCGTCACCGGCCCGCGCCTGATGGCCACGGACGATGAAGCCCGCCAGCAGCTGATTGCCTTCCTGATCGAACAGCAGCAGGCTTCGGGCATGTCCTCCACCCATATCCTGTTCCCGCCGGAGGACCAGGTGCAGCAGCTGGAAGACGCGGGCTTCCTGCTCCGCAGCGGCATCCAGTTCCACTGGCTGAACCAGGGCTACCAGGACTTCGATACCTTCCTCGCCACGCTCGAACACAAGAAGCGCAAGAACATCCGCGCCGAGCGGCGCAAGGTGCAGGAGGCCGGCGTCATGCTGCGCCAGGTGCGCGGCGCCGATGCCACGGACGCGGACTGGCGCTTCTTCCACCGCTGCTACAGCAATACCTATGCCGAGCACCGTTCCTCGCCCTATCTGAACCTGGATTTCTTCCGCCGCATCGGCGCCGCCATGCCGCAGAATATCCTGCTGGTGATCGCCGAGCGCAACGGCGAACGCATCGCCGCATCGCTCGTCATTCACAACAACCACACGCTGTACGGCCGCTATTGGGGCGCCATCGAACATGTGCCTTGCCTGCACTTCGAGGCCGCCTATTACCAGCCGCTCGAATTCTGCATCGCGAATGGCATCGAAACCTTCGAGGGCGGCGCGCAGGGCGAACACAAGATGGCGCGCGGCTTCCTGCCCGTCAAAACCCATTCGGCCCACTGGCTCGCCCACCCCGCCTTCTCGGACGCCATCGAACGCTTCCTGCAGCGCGAAGGCGGCGGCATCGACAGCTACATGGATGAGCTGAACGAACGCAATCCCTTCAAGACCTGAACCTATACCAAGAGATAATATCCAGCCCCGCAGAGCTCCCTTAATCTGCCAGTGTCGAACCCATGACCTGGAGAAGAAAAAATGGAACTGCCCACCAACGGCCTGGCCGATTACTGTATCGCTTTCGACGAATTCCGCTACCTGCCGCTGCGCCGTACCCTGCTGCGCGATGAGATGACCGTAAAGCTGGGCGCGCGCGCCTTCGACGTGCTGGGCGCCCTGGTGCAGCGCGCCGGGGTGGTGGTGAGCAAGGATGAACTGCTGCATACCGTATGGCCGCGCAGCGTGGTGGAGGAAGCGAACCTGCGCGTCCACATCCACGCCCTGCGCCGCGCGCTGGGCGACGGCCAGGACGGCCGCCGCTATATCGACAACGTGGCGGGACGCGGCTACTGCTTTGTCACCCCGGTCAACGTACGTCCATATTGAGGTAATTCCGGCAATTTTATTTTTTTTGAATCCGAACTGAATCTTCCCCCGTATAAGCCGATGCAGCACCAACCATCAACCTATCGGGGGACACATGAACACAATTCTCAGGCAATCAGTGCTTGCCGCGCTGGTCTGCAACGCCCTGTCGCTGGGCCTGGCCACCCAGGCCCAGGCTTCGAGCCACCGTGAGGCGCCCTTCCTCACCAAAAGCCCGAAAGTCGACGCCACTGACTTCTATATGTTCCGCAGCTATGAAACCGGCCGCGCCGGTTTCGTCACGCTGATTGCCAATTACGTCCCGCTGCAGGATCCGGGCGCCGGGCCGAATTATTTCCAGATGGACCCCGACGCGCTGTACGAAATCCACATCGACAACAATGGCGACGCCAAGGAAGACATCACCTTCCAGTTCCGCTTCAATACCGCGAACAAGGATACCCAGCTGACCGTCGGCGGCAAGAAAGTTTCCATTCCGCTGGTCATCAACGGCGGGCCGGTCGCCGATCTCAATGCCGCCGGCGCCAATGTACGCGAAACCTATACCGTGAATGTGGTGCGCGGCGACCGCCGTGGCGGCACCCGCAGCCCGGTGGCAAATGCCAGCGGCGGCGCCACCACCTTCGACAAGCCGCTCGACAATATAGGCAACAAGTCGATTCCGGACTATGCGGCCTACGCCGCCAAGCATGTCTACACGGTAAACATTCCCGGCTGCTCGACACCGGCCCGCATGTTCGTCGGCCAGCGCAAGGATCCCTTCGTCGTCAACCTTGGCGAAACCTTTGACCTCATCAATATCAAGGCGCCCGCAGTCGAATTCCTCGCTACCGCAGAACGCAATGCGAAAGACGACCTGGCCGCGAAGAATGTGACCTCGATCGAACTGGAAGTCGCCAGCGCCTGCCTGGTCTCGGCCGCCGATCCCGTCATCGGCGGCTGGACCACGGCCAGCATGCGCCAGGGACGCCTGCTGAATCCAGTGCCCGGTGCCAGCACCGGCGCGTCGAAGGAAGGTGGCGCGTGGACGCAGGTATCGCGCCTGGGCATGCCTCTGGTGAACGAAGTCGTGATCGGCCTCAAGGACAAGGACAGGTTCAACCACAGCAAACCGAGCGCCGACGCCCAGTTCGCCGACTACGTGACCAACCCCACCCTGCCGGCGCTGGTGGGAATCCTCTACGGCAGCGCCGGCGCCAAGGCGCCCACCAATTTCCCGCGCAATGACCTGGTCGCTGCCTTCCTCACCGGCGTCAAGGGCCTGAACCAGCCGGCATCGGTGACGGCATCCGAAATGCTGCGCCTGAACACCTCGATCGCACCGGTGGCGATGGGTGCGCAGAAGCGGCTCGGCGTAATCGATGGCGACAACGCCGGCTTCCCGAACGGCCGCCGTCCCGGCGATGATGTGGTCGATATTGCGCTGCGTGTCGTCATGGGCAAGCTGTGCACGCTGAACCTGGGCTGCGCCCCCTCCGACGCGCCGGCAGGCGGCCTGCGCTTCACGGACGGCGCTTACCTCGATGACAGCTTCTTCACGGCGAGCTTCCCGTATCTGAAAACGCCGCTCGCCGGTTCACCGCAGAAATAAGGAGGCAGCCATGAAAAAGCTCTTCCTGATCCCCGCGCTGCTGGTGCTGAGCGCATGCGGCGGCAGCAGCCATCATGACGATGGCGGCCCGCCGGTCCCGCCGCCCGACAAGCCGCCCGTCACTACCAGCGACACCTTCTTCAGCGCGGTGCTGGCGATGATCGGCATGTCGCCCGACGACCAGGAACCGGCGCCGGTCGACTCCGTCGCCGCGACCTCGCCCGAAGCGACCGAGCCATCGGCCCTTCCGTAACAGTCCTGCGGCGGGCCTGCTATACCAGCGGCCCGCCATTTTGTCTTCCGGACCAAGGAGCGACGATCTCATGAAAACCCTACAAGTCGGCATCGCCGCACTGCTGGTGCTAGGGGCCGGTGCTGCCATGGCCGTCCCCTACACGCCGCAATCGGGCGCGCAGGTAATCGAGACCCTGCCTTCGCGCAGCAATGCGCAGCAACTGGCGCTGCAAGCCATGCGCAGGCAGCTCGCCGCAAAACCCAAGGATCTCGCGCTGGCGGCAAAGCTCGCCCAGCGCTATATCGCACTGGGGCGCAGTGAAACCGATCCACGCTATTTCGGCTATGCACAGGCGGCACTGGCGCCGTGGTGGCATGCTGCCAGCCCGCCAGCCGAGGTGCGCCTGCTGCGGGCGATCCTGCTGCAGAACACGCACCGCTTCGGCAGCGCGATGGAAGACCTGAACGCCGTCGTTGCGGCGGCGCCGGACAATGCCCAGGCCTGGCTCACCCGCGCCACGGTGCAAACCGTGACTGGCGACTACGCGGGGGCCACTGCCAGCTGCGCGCGCCTGTCCTCGATGGCCGAGCAGCTGGCTGCCATCACCTGCATTACCAACACCACCAGCGTGAGCGGGCGGCTCGACCAGAGCGAGCGCCTGCTGGTGGCCACGCTGCGCCGCAACCCGGACAGCGCTCCCGAACTGCGCACATGGTCGCTGACGCTGCTGGCCGAAATGGCAGCCCGGCGCGGCGATGCAGGCGTGGCCGAAGCGCGCTTCCGCGAGGCGCTGCAAGCCAGTCCGCGCGACAGCTACCTGCTCGGCGCCTACGCCGACCTGCTGCTGGACCTGCAACGGCCGCGCGAAGTACTGGCCCTGCTCGACGGCCATCGCCGCATCGATGCCCTGCTGCTGCGCCATGCCATCGCATTGAAGCGGCTCGGCAACGCGCCGGCCGAACTGGCAGCGCAGGTGAAGGAACTGCAGGCGCGCTTCAATGCCGCCGCCCAGCGCGGCGACAGCGTTCACCAGCGCGAACAGGCGCGCTTCGAACTGGAACTGATGCCGCGCGGCGGCAAGGCGCTCGCGCTCGCACAAAGCAACTGGCAGGTGCAGAAGGAACCCGCCGACATGCGCATCCTGCTGGAAGCGGCAGTCCACGCCGGCAAGCCCGATGCGGCAGCGCCGGTCCTGCAATGGATTGCCCGCCACGTCGTGGAGGACATTGCACTGGCAAGCCTGAGCCGGAAACTGGGTGCGGGCGCATGACCCGCCTCCTTATCCTGCTGGTGTCCCTGCTATGCTGCGGCGCTGCCTGGGCCCACAAGCCAAGCGACAGCTACCTCACCCTGCGCACCGCCGGCGCGCAGGTCGATGGCCGCTGGGATATCGCGCTGCGCGATCTGGACTACGCCATCGGCCTGGACACCGATGGCGACGGCAAGCTTACCTGGGATGAAATCCGTTCCCATCATCCCGACATCGCGCGCTACGCGCTGGCGCGCCTGCAGCTCGCGTCGGGCGGCACCAGCTGCCCGCTCATGGCCGGCACGCAGCAGATCGACCAGCACACCGACGGCGCCTACACCGTATTGAGTTTTACGGCAGCCTGCGCCGGCCCTGTGAATGCGCTGGACGTCGCCTACCGGCTCTTCGCCGACACCGACCCGCAGCATAAAGGCCTGCTGCGCATCGAGCACGGTTTCAGCACCAGCACCGCCATCCTGGGAGTGGACAAGCCGGAGCAGACCTTGCAACTGGCTGAAGCTTCATGGCTGGCCAGCTTCGCCGACTACCTGCAACACGGCGTGTGGCATATCTGGATCGGCTTCGACCACATCCTGTTTCTGCTATCCCTGCTGCTGCCGGCTGTACTGGTACGCAAGGACGGGCGCTGGCACAGCGCTCCGGCCTTCCGCAGCGCGGCCCTGGATGTAGTCAGGATCGTCAGCGCATTCACGCTCGCGCATTCGATCACGCTCACCCTGGCCGCCCTCGGCGTGCTGTCGCTGCCCTCGCGCTGGGTGGAATCGGCCATTGCCGCCTCGGTGATCGCCGCTGCGCTGAACAACCTGTTCCCCGTGGTTGACAGGCGCCGCTGGGTGGCGGCCTTCGTGTTCGGCCTGATTCACGGCTTCGGCTTTGCCAGCGTGCTGGCGGACCTCGGCTTGCCGAAAGGAGCGATGGCGGTGGCACTGCTGGGCTTCAACGCGGGCGTGGAGCTGGGCCAGCTGGCCATTGTGGCAGTGTTCCTGCCGCTGGCCTACGCCGCGCGCGCGAGCTGGATCTACCGCCGCATGCTGTTCACCGGCGGCTCGCTGGCCACGGTACTGGTGGCCACGGCCTGGCTGGGGGAGCGCGCACTGGACCTGCAGCTGCTGCCGCAAAGCGAGGCGCGCGCCACCGGCACCGAGGGCGTGCTGCCCGCCGCCATCCCGGTGGTAAACGTCGTTGCACACTACGACACCGCAGTCGGCACCTCGGACGCCGCCAGTGAGGGCGTGATCCGCGCCAGCCTGATTGCGGACCGTCCCGCCCTGCGTACCGGTGAGCTGCTGGAATTCGTGCCCGGCATGATCGTCACCCAGCATAGCGGCGATGGCAAGGCCAACCAGTATTTCCTGCGCGGCTTCAACCTCGACCACGGCACTGACTTCGCCACCTATGTGGACGGCATGCCCGTCAATATGCGCAGCCATGCCCACGGCCAGGGGTATAGCGACCTCAATTTCCTGATTCCGGAACTGGTGCAGCGCATCAGCTACAGCAAGGGTCCCTATTTCGCCAGCGAAGGAGACTTCGCCTCGGCAGGTGCGGCGCATTTCCGCATTGCGGACCGGCTGGAGCAAAATACCGCGAACCTTACGGCAGGCGAGGACGGCTACCGCCGCGCCGTGTTGGCCGGTTCTGCCGCCGTGGCCCAGGGCAGCCTGCTGTACGGTGTGGAACTGCACCGGAACGACGGCCCATGGCAGGTGCCCGAACGCGTGCGCAAGGCCAGCGCCACGCTGCGCTACAGCAGTGGCGACGCCGGCGACGGGTTCAGCATCATGGCCATGGCCTACCGCAACCGCTGGACGGCGACCGACCAGATCCCGCTGCGCGCCGTGGCATCCGGCGCACTCGGCCGCTTCGCCTCACTGGACGACAGCGATGGCGGCAGCAGCGCACGCTACAGCGTGTCCTCCGCGCTTCACAAACGCCTGGGCGCGGCGCGGTTCGAAGTGGACGCCTATGCCTTGCGTTCACGCCTGGACCTGTTCAGCAACTTCACCTACCTGCTGGACCGGCCGGACCAGGGCGACCAGTTCCAGCAAAGCGAACGGCGCGACATGGCAGGCCTGAATGCGTCGCTGAGCTGGCAGCACAGCGAGCGATCGCGCAACCGCATCGGCTTGCAGAGCCGCTTCGACTGGCTGGCGCCGGTGGGGCTTTATGAATCGCTGCGCCGCGGGCGGCAAGCCGTCATCCGCAAAGACCATGTGCGCGAAGGCAGCGTGGGGCTGTACGCGGAGAACGCGACGCAATGGTCGCCGCACCTGCGTACCGTGGCCGGCCTGCGTTTCGACAAATACGCCTTCGACGTCTCAGGCAGCAAAAAAGATGACCGGATCGCGTCGCCCAAACTGTCTTTCATCTGGGGTCCATGGCGCAATACCGAGTATTTCATCAACTACGGCAAGGGCTTCCACAGCAACGATGCGCGCAGCGCCACGCAGGCGCCGCTGGCCGCAACACGCGGCATGGAAGCGGGCATGCGCGCGCAACCGCTGCCCGGCCTGCAAAGCTCCCTCGCGCTATGGCGGCTCGATATCGCCTCCGAACTGCTGTTTGTGGGCGATGCCGGCAACACCGAAGCCACCCGCGCCAGCAAGCGGCACGGGATTGAGTGGAACAACCATTACCTGGTGCGTCCGTGGCTGCTGCTGGATCTGGACCTGGCCGCATCGAAGGCACGCTACCGGGACCGGGATGTGGCGGGGCGCCACATCCCCGGAGCGCTGGACAAGGCCGCCTCGGCCGGCATTACCTTGCTGCCGCGCGGACGCTGGAGCGGCAGCCTGCACTGGCGCTACTTCGGCCCGCGGCCGCTGGTGGAGGACAACAGCGTACGTTCCGCTTCCTCCTCAATGGCCAGCGCCAGGCTGGGATACCAGCTGCGCAAAGGCACACGGCTGGTGCTGGACATGTTCAACCTGTTCAACAGGCGCGCCAGCGATATCGACTACTTTTATGCTTCACGCCTGGCGGGCGAGCCCGCAGGGGGAGTGGAGGATATCCACTTCCACCCTGTCGAACCCCGTTCGATGCGCCTCACGCTCACGCAGCGGTTCTGACTACATCACACGCACCCAATTGCCCTTGTAAAGCACCGGTCCGGTCGGACCGTTCGGGTCTGGCGATCCGCCTTTCGGTTCAAGGCTGATCGCCAGCAGCGCGACATCGCTGCCGATGGCGCGCGCATCGAGCACCAGGTGCGCGCTGCGGTTATCCGCCAGGATGCCCAGCGAGCGCGGTTTGCCGGCCTTGGTGATCGCCCACAGCTGCAGGGTCCTGTCGTCGGCCACCGGCACATTGTTTACAACCCGCACTTCCAGCCTGCCGCGGCGCGTATCGGCCGTCAGCAGAAGCGCCGCCTGCGCCTGTGCATCGGTCAGCGTGGCCACATGGTCGATCACGGCAGCGGGTTCGCGGGTGGCCAGATTAAAGACCAGCACCGCAGCGAGGCCGGACGATACCAGTCCCAGCCCGCGCCAGAAGTTCAGGGAGCCGAACCACGCGCCGCCACGGCGCGTGCCGCGCAGGTCCAGGCGCCGCTCGATGCCGCGCCAGACGCGCGGCGGCGGCGGCTCGCTGCCGGCGAACTCGTTCATCGGCGCCAGTTTGTCCTGCCACTCGGCGACCGTGCGGCGCAGTGCCGCATCGTTGTGCAGCCAGCCTTCGAAACGGCGGCGCGCACCGCCTTTCAGCGTGCCCAGCACGTATTCGGCGGCGAGCTTTTCGCGCAGTTCAGCCTTGTCGCGGTAGTTCATACGCCGTCCCCTTTCCCAAGGCAGCTGCGCAGCCGGTCCAGGCTGCGCCGTATCCATGTCTTCACCGTCCCCACCGGCATTGCCAACTGCTGCGCCACCTCGGTATGCGACAAGTCATGATAGTAGGCCATGGCCAGGACCTGACGGTGACTGCCTTCCAGCAGCGACATGCAGTAAGCCAGCGCCTTCGCTTCTGCCCCCAGCAGCAATTTGTCGATCGGATTGGACTGCGGATCTTCCAGAGCGCTGGCCACTGCGGCATCGAATTTTTCGCCGTCGAGCTCCGCATGTTCATGGCTGCGGCGCAGCACATCCAGCGCGCGGTTGCGCACGATGGTGGCCATCCAGGTCATCGGCGCCGACAACTGTTCACGGTAGGCGGCGGCTGCCTCCCAGATTGCGATATACGCATCCTGCAAGGTTTCTTCCGCCAGCTCCTTCTTCTTCAATATACGCAGCGCGAAGCCAAACAGTTTCGGCGACGTGGCTTTATAGAGTGAATGGAAGGCTTCCCTATCCTTGCGGGCGGTCGCGGCCAGCCACTGGCGCAGCTGGGCGGGATCGGACTGGGCATCTTTGAACACTGTGCACCCCTTATGAAAAAGGCGCCTTCGAGGCGCCTTTGGGTATTACGGGTTTTCTTTCTTGTAGCTGGCCACCCCGTTCAGGATTTCTGCCTTCGCGTCTTCCGGGCCGCCCCAGCCATCCACCTTCACCCACTTGCCTGGCTCCAGGTCTTTGTAGTGCTCGAAGAAGTGCTGGATCTGCTGCAGGCGCAGGTCCTGCAGGTCTTCCGGCTTCTGCCAGTGCTTGTAGATCGGCAGCACTTTATCGACCGGCACCGCCAGCACTTTCGCATCCTTGCCGGCTTCGTCCGTCATTTTCAGCACGCCGATCGCGCGGCAGCGCACCACCACGCCCGGAATCAGCGGGAACGGGGTGATCACCAGCACGTCCACCGGGTCGCCGTCTTCGGACAGGGTGTTCGGCACATAGCCGTAGTTGCACGGATAGTGCATGGCCGTGCCCATGAAGCGGTCCACGAAGATGGCGCCGGACTCTTTGTCCACTTCGTACTTGATCGGATCCGCGTTCATCGGGATCTCGATAATCACATTGAAATCGTTCGGCAGGTCGCGGCCGGCCGGTACTTTGTTCAGACTCATTTTTTCCTCGTTGAAACGCTTTGCGGTTTGTATAACCTGACAATTATAGCGAAAAGCGGCGCGATTGTGCGCCGCAGCAGGCTACAGGATCGTGGCCAGCGCGCACTGGCGGTAGTGGTTGGCCGCCTCTTCCGGCTGCTGCAGAGCTTCATGCAGCTGGGCCAGCTTCAGGTGGGCCTCACGCACCATGCGCGGCTCGGTCGCATCGGACAAGGCCTGCTCCAGGTAGCGCTGGGCCTTGCCCCAGAGCTTCTGTTTCAGGCAGAGGGAGCCCAGCGTGAGCGCCAGTTCGGCGTCCGTCGGGCGTTCCTGGATCCAGGCTTCGCAGTGCTCGATCTGAGCCAGCAGCGCAGCGGAACCAGCGGGAGCGGCGGCGTCGCGGTAGGCGCGCACCACGCGGTCGTCCCAGTTTGCAGACAGGGATTCTTCGGCCACCATGCGGGCCTCGTCGTGCAGGCCGCGCGCATTCAGCGCCGTCGCCGCCAGGCAGGCTACATAGGGCTTCAGGCGGTCGGACTGCGGAATGGAGCTCCACACGCGCTGCACGGATTCAGCATCGTGCAGCTTGTCGGACAGCAGGTCGTCATAGGCCAGCTCACGCAGGCGGGCCGACAGTGCAGGATGGAGCGCCTTGTGCTTGTCCAGCGAACGCACCAGGCGCAGCACTTCCGGCCAGTTCTTGGCCTGCTGCTCGGCCTTCAGCGACCATTGCAGGGCATGGATATGGCGCGTGCCGCTGGCATTCAGTTCGCGCACGGCGGCCAGCGCGGCTTCCGGCTGGTGGTCATCCACCAGCAGCTCGGTCATCGTCATCAGGCGTGCGGTCTTCATGGCGTTGTCGTCGGCCACGCGGTTCAGCCACTGGTCGCGGCGGTGCTGCTGGCGCATGCGGTGCGCGGCGCGGGCGCCGATCAGGGCGGCCACGCCGGCATTTTCAGGCAGTTCCGCTGCACGCAGCGCGGCCTTCTCGGCATGGCCGAAGCGGCCTTCGAACAGGGCCTTCAACGCGTCGCGCAGGCCCTTGTTGCCATCGCGCTCGCGCTTGCGCTGGCGGTAGGCGGCCACGCGCTCGGGCATCTTCAGCGTGGCGCGCACCGTGCGCACCAGCACATAGAGCAGCACGAACAGCAGCACTTCCAGCAGCACGAAGAAGTTCAGCGACAGGTCCACGCGGTACGGCGGATAGAACAGCACCACGTTGCCGGGATTGAAGCGGGCCGTCACGGCGATGCCGATGGCGGCGGCCATCAAGGCCAGTAACCAGAGGAATACGCGCATGGTTTATGGCTTCGCTTTGTAGTTGCGCACGGCGTTCAGGCTGTCGGCCAGCGTCGGCATTTCAATGGCGAGGTTGCTGCCCTGGACCTGGCGCAACAGCGCCTGTACGGTCTGGGTCTGCTTGGCGCGCGTGTCGAAGTAGCGCACCAGCGCTTCCTGCGCGGCCAGCAGGTCGGCGCGGAAGGCTGCTTCGTTACGGGACAGCAGCGCCATGCGCGCGTTCAGCAGGCGCAGTTTCAGGTTCTCGCGCAGGAAGTAGGATTCGCCCGGCGACAGCATCAGCGCGTCCGGCGTTTCCACGCTGCGCACGCGGATCAGCTGGCGCACGTCGGTCCACATTTCGGTGCTCCAGCCGTTCCAGGTGCTTTGCAGCTTGGCCAGCCATGGATTCGGCTCTTCCACCGGCTCCGGTGGCGGTGCCGCTTTTGCGCCGCGCTTCGGCGCAGGCTTGGCTTTTTTCTCCACCGGGGCAGGCAGCACCGGTTTTTCGTCGGCCAGCATCGGCAGCGTGTCCACCTGCGCAATCACGTTATCGAGGCGCACGGCCAGGCCCACGGAGTCCACGTTCGGCAGCGCCTTCAGCTTTTCCATGTCCTTCGCAATGGCGCGGCGGATGGTGATGAATTGCGGCTTGTCGGAACGGGACAGGCTGCGGTCCGCATTCTGCAGCGCGATCAGCGCGCCGGATACGTTGCCGGCCAGCTGCAGCTGCTGGCTGGCGGTGGACAGCACCTGCTCGATTTCGGCCAGCGCCCATTCGTCGCGGTTCTTCGACAGGTCGTTATACAGCTGCTCCAGCGCGAGCTGCTGGCTCTGCGCTTCCTGCTGGCGGCCTTCCAGCACGCCTACCTTGATCTGCAGTTCCTTGGTCGATTCCTGCACCTGGCGCACCAGGTTGCCGGATTCGGCGTTCGCCGCGTCGCCCTTCTGCAGCCGGCGCGCCATTTCTTCGCGCAGGCCGCGCACCTGCTTGTGCGAGCTCCAGGTCTGGGCCGCAAGCAGGATGGCGAGCACGATGACGGCAATCGTCAGCGGCCGTTGCAGCGCGTCCATCAGGCGCGGCTCGGCGCTGACGGGTTGCGGCGCTGCGGGAATTTGGGTGGCTTCCGCCGCATTGCCTTTCGGAGCGGCCGGGTCGGGAATAGTAGGCAAATCGTTCATATTTGGCATTGTAACGCGGCGACCATCCGGTCGTCGCCTGATCCGGTCAGCGTCACACGCTGGAAACCGGCCTGTTTTGCCGTTTCGGCAATCCGGGTATGGGGCACTATTATATGTTGCCGTTGCACTTTAGCAACAGCAAGCGGTCCATCGAGCTCGCCCAGCAGTGCAAGCAGGCCGCGCACGGCCTCGGAGCTGGTGAGCAGCCATTCGGTGTCGCCGTCCGCCAGCTTGCCCAACTGCGCCGCCAGTGAAGGCGTGAGCGTGGGCACGGAGCGGCGGTAGGCGGCCACGGTGTCCACCCGCACGCCGGCCTTGCGCAGGCTGTCGGCCAGCAGTTCGCGGCCGGATTCGCCGCGCACGATCAGGGCGCGCTTGCCGTTCAGCGCCGCCAGGTCCAGCGCGGCCAGCAGGTGTTCGGAGTCGCTGGCCGCGGGATCGGGCGGGCTGACGATGTTCTGCGCGGGCACGCCGTGCGCCAGCAGGGCCGCGCGGCTGCCCTCGCCCACCACGGCAGCCTTCATTCCCGCCGGCCAGGCGGCGATGTGTGTGAACGCGGCTTCCACCGCATTGGGCGATACGAAGGCGGCCAGCGCGTACCCGTCCAGCGCCGCCAGCGCGGCCTTCAGCGGCGCCTGGTCGGGCAGCGGGGAGATTTCCAGCAGCGGCAGCACCTCCACGGCACGGCCCAGCGCCGCAATGCGCTCAGCCAACGGCTGCGCCTGAGCCAGGGGACGGGTGATAACGACGGTGGCGGGCATCCGCTGCGCGGCTCAGGCCTGCGGCTTGCCGCCGGCGCCGGCATCACCCTGCGCCGGCCGCGAGGAAGCCGCGGCATCGGCTGCTGGACGCTGGGCCGCCGCGTTCGGCGTAGCCGCGGCATCGGTGGGGGCGCGCTGCGGCGCTGCGTTCGGCGAAGCGGCGGCATCCGCGGCGGCCGCCTCGGCCAGGCAGACCGAGAGAATCGCGACTGCATCCTGCGCGCGCAGCTTGTCGGCCACCTGCTCGCCCAACTGGTCGGCATCCACGGCCGGGCCATGCACCTCGGCGGTGGCCATGCGCTTGCCGTCCGGCGTGGCGACCATGGCGCGCAGGTGCATCTGGCTGCCGTCCACGGTGGCGAAGGCGGCCAGCGGCACCTGGCAGCTGCCGCCGAATACCTTGGACACCTTGCGCTCCGCCGTCACTGCCTGTGCGGTCGGGATATGGTTGAGCGGCGCCAGCAGTGCTACCAGGTCCACGCCGTCATTGCGCTGCGCGATTTCGATCGCCATGGCGCCCTGCCCGGCCGCCGGCAGGCTGTCCACCGGGTCCAGCAAGGCGCGGATACGCTGCTCTGCACCAAGGCGCTTCAGGCCGGCCGCCGCGAGGATGATGGCCGCGTAGTCGCCGCGGTCCAGTTTGCCCAGCCGTGTATCCAAATTACCACGCAGCGGCTTGATCACGAGATGCGGATAGCGCGCCGCGATCAGCGACTGGCGGCGCAGGCTGCTGGTGCCCACCACGGCGCCCGGCGGAAGCTCGGCCAGCGAAGCGTAGTCGTTGGAAACAAAGGCGTCGCGCGGGTCTTCGCGCTCCAGCACAGCCGCCAGCGCGAAACCTTCGGGCAGCTCCATCGGCACATCCTTCAGCGAATGCACGGCCAGGTCGGCGCGGCCTTCGGCCATCGCCACCTCCAGTTCCTTCACGAACAGGCCCTTGCCGCCCACCTTGGACAGGGTGCGGTCCAGGATCTGGTCGCCCCGCGTCGTCATTCCGAGGATACTTATGCTGCACTGCGGATATAATAATGACAAGCGCGCGCGAACATGCTCGGCCTGCCACATGGCGAGGCGGCTTTCGCGCGAGGCGATCACCAATTTGGAAGGGATCTGCGGAGCCAATTCAGGAGTATTCAAAACCAGTTCTTTCGCTGTTGCTAACGCTGACCGGCGTTCACCAGTTCAATGCGCATGTTTTCAAGACCACAAATTTTAGCATGCGCCCCTATGCAGCCTTCGGCCACAAGCCTTTTGCACCGACACTCATCATCTTTTTGAATCATCAATTATGGTCAAACAAGCTAGTGCATCAGACGAACAAGCCGGCGCGGATAAAGACGCGCCATTGAAAGAAGACATCCGCCTGCTCGGCCGCCTGCTCGGCGACGTGCTGCGCGAGCAGGAAGGCGAGGAAGTATTCGCCGTGGTGGAAACAATCCGCCAGACCGCCGTGCGTTTCCGCCGCGAGGCCGACGCCGGCGCGGCCAAAGAACTGGATGGCATGCTGAAGATTCTCACGCGCGAACAGACCATTTCGGTGGTTCGCGCCTTCTCCTACTTCTCGCACCTGGCCAATATCGCGGAGGACCAGCACCACATCCGCCGCCGCCGCGCCCACTTCCTGGCCGGCTCCGACCCGCAGCGCGGCAGCATTCCCTATGCGCTGGACAAGTTGAAAGCCGCCGGCGTGGATAAAAGCACCGTGGACGGCTTCTTCGCCGACGCGCTGATTGCGCCCGTGCTCACCGCCCACCCGACCGAAGTGCAGCGCAAATCCATCCTGGACGCGGAGCGCGATATCGCCCGCCTGCTGGCCGAACGCGACCTGCCGCTCACCCCGCGCGAACAGGCGCAGAACCTGCACATGCTGCGCGTGCGCATCGCCACCCTGTGGCAGACCCGCATGCTGCGCTACACCAAGCTGACGGTGGCGGACGAAATCGAAAACGCCCTGTCCTACTACCGCATCACCTTCCTCAAGGAGGTGCCGGGCCTGTACGACGATATCGAGGAAGACATCGCCACCCAGTACGGCCACGACACGCCCGAGCAGATCAAGGCCCCCTACCTGCAGATGGGCAGCTGGATCGGCGGCGACCGCGATGGCAACCCGAACGTCAACGCCGGCACCATGAAGCACGCGCTGGAGCGCCAGGCCACCACCGCGCTGGACTTCTATCTGGAAGAAGCGCACGCGCTGGGTGCCGAGCTGTCCATCTCCACGCTGATGGTGGCCTGCAGCCCTGAACTGCAGGCGCTGGCCGACGCTTCGCCCGACCAGTCCGACCACCGCTCGGACGAGCCATACCGCCGCGCCCTGATCGGCGTCTACGCCCGCCTCGCGAGCACGGCGCGCGCGCTGGGCGCTACCAATATCCTGCGCAAGGAAGTGGGCCATGCGGAACCGTATGAATCGCCGGCGCAGTTCGCGGCCGACCTGCAGGTGCTGATCGATTCGCTGGATGCGAACCATGGCGGCATGCTGGCGCGTCCGCGCCTGACCACGCTGAAACGCGCCGCCGAAATCTTCGGCTTCCACCTCGCCTCGCTGGACATGCGCCAGAGCTCGGACATTCACGAGCGCGTGCTGGCCGAACTGTTCGCCAAATCCGGCGCGCATGCCGACTACTCCGCGCTGGACGAAGACAGCAAGGTCAAGCTGCTGCTGGCCGAACTGTCGCAATCGCGCCCGCTGTATTCGCCGTACATCAGCTACTCCGCCGAAACGGATTCGGAACTGAGCATCTTCCGCGCCGCCCGCGAGATCCGCGCGCGCTATGGCGAGCGCGCCATCCGCAACTACATCATCTCGCACACGGAAACCGTGTCCGACCTGCTGGAAGTGCTGGTGCTGCAGCAGGAAACAGGCCTGCTGCGCCAGGACGGCAATGGCGGCTACGTGCTGGACCTGATGGTGATTCCGCTGTTCGAAACCATTCCCGACCTGCAGCGCGCTGCGGGCATCATGGAAAGCGTGATGGGAATCCCGATGGTGAAGCAGCTCATCGAACGCCAGGGCCAGATCCAGGAAGTGATGCTGGGCTACTCCGACTCGAACAAGGACGGCGGCTTCCTCACCTCCAACTGGGAACTGTACAAGGCAGAGATCGCGCTGATCGACGTGTTCGCGAAAGCGGGCGTGAAGCTGCGCCTGTTCCATGGCCGCGGCGGCACGGTCGGCCGGGGCGGCGGCCCAAGCTACGAGGCCATCCTGGCGCAGCCGAAAGGCACCGTGAACGGCCAGATCCGCCTGACCGAACAGGGCGAGATCATCGCCTCCAAGTTCTCCAACGCCGAAATCGGCCGCCGCAACCTGGAACTGCTGGTCGCCGCCACGCTGGAAGCCAGCCTGCTGCCGCCGCCATCGGGCAGCGCGCAGAAGGAGCAGCTGGCGGGCTTCGAGGAAGTGATGGCGCAGATTTCGGACCGCGCCTACAAGGCCTACCGCAACCTGGTCTATGAAACTCCCGGTTTCACGGACTACTTCTTTGCTGCCACGCCGATTGCAGAAATCGCGGAGTTGAACCTCGGTTCGCGTCCCGCATCGCGCAAATCGACCAAGCGCATCGAAGACCTGCGCGCCATTCCATGGGGCTTCAGCTGGGGCCAGTGCCGCCTGCTGCTGCCGGGCTGGTACGGTTTCGGCAGCGCCATCGGCGCCTGGATCGCGGACGGCGACCGCGAACAGCGCATCGAGCTGCTGCGCCAGATGTACCAGCACTGGCCCTTCTTTGCCACGCTGCTGTCGAACATGGACATGGTGCTGGCCAAGACCGACCTCGCCATCGCCTCGCGCTATGCGGAGCTGGTGGCGGACAAGGAACTGCGCGAGCGCATCTTCCGCCGCATCACGGAAGAGTACACGCACACGCTGGCCTGCCTGGAAGCGATTACCGGCGCAACGGAACGCCTGGCGGGCAACCCGCTGCTGGCGCGCTCCATCACCAACCGCTTCGCCTACCTCGATCCGCTGAACCACCTGCAGGTTGAGCTGATCAAGCGCCACCGCGCAGCGGGCGGCGTGCCGGACAAGGCCGACCCGCGCGTGCACCGAGGCATCCACCTCTCCATCAACGGCGTGGCCGCCGGCCTGCGCAACACGGGCTGACGCGTCATCCCCGCGCAGGCGGGGATCCAGGGGTGAGCCGTTGGCTGATCTCCTGGGTTCCCGCCTGCGCGGGAACGACGCTTTTTTTCGCTTCAAGGGCCGTTTTATGCAGTTCGTCGCATTTCATCAACTTCCCAAGGCAATATGATTAGAATCACTCTCGTCATAATTCATATAAGGGATACCCCAAATGCGACGCTTCCTGATCCTCTCCACCCTCCTGCTGGCCACTGCCGTTCACGCGGCGGAAGAAAAGCGCAGCTTCGCGCCGTTCCGCGCGATTGCCATTGACGGTCCGATCGATCTGGAAGTCCGTGCGGGCAAGGCGCAATCCGTCACGATCTACGGCCGCGATGGTTTCATCAAAAAAGTGGGCATGTCGGTGAAAGCCGAGGAACTGAAAATCACCTACGCGGACAACAAGAACGTTGAAATGAAGAGCGGCGACAAGATCATCATCACCGTGCCTTCACTGGTGAAGTGCGTGGTGGAAGGCGCCGGCCAGGTGCAGCTGTTCGATATCAAGGAAGAGCGTATGGACCTGAGCTTCCAGGGCGCAGGCCGGCTGGCCGGCCAGGGCCAGGTGAAATGGCTGCGCGTACGCGGCCAGGGCGTGGGTGAAGTGGACCTGCGTGCCTTGAAAGCCGAGCGCACCGACGTGAACTTCGAAGGCATCGGCGACGTGAAGATTCATGCCTCCGACACCCTGAACGCCGTGGTGCGCGGCATGGGCAACCTGACCTACTACGGCCACCCGAAACAGCTGAACAAGTCCGTGATGGGACTTGGCGATGTGAAGGCTGGCGACTAAGCCTTCCTGCGCGCCAGGAAACGGCGCCAGCCGAGGATTTCGCAACCAATACCTGCCACGAAGAGCAGCGCGAAACCGGGCTCCTGGCCCACGATGTACAAGGCAATCGCCGCCGCGAACAAGGCGATCGCCGGAAGATGACGCTTCATGCCTGACTCCTTTGTCTGATTCCGGCCAATACTGTCACAAACCGGCCGGCCGTACAAGGCGGGTATGCTTAAGCTCCCGCGTTACCTTGAAGCCCAGCGCCTGGTACAGGGCCTGGGCTTTTTTGTTGGCGGCGCCTACATGCAGGAACGGCGTCTGTCCCTGCTCCTGCATGCCGAACATAATGTGCTGCATCAGCAGGGCTGCATAGCCCCGGCCGCGATAGTCCGGATGGGTGCACACCGCGCTGACTTCGCGGCAATCGCCGAGGTACATGCGTTCCCCGCTGAGCGCCACCAGTTGGCCATCCTGGTAGATGCCGAGATAACGGCCAAGTGTGCCGGTGCGCGGGCGGAAGTAGCCAGGAAACGCGATATCCGTCAGCGCCACCATGGCGGGATCATCGCCTGCAAGCTGGATAACGCCTTCGGCCGCAGGCTTGCTGACCGGCGCGCCGTCATACACCATCTGCACCACGCCCGACACGTCGGTCATCGTCCACTCGGGCGGCACCTGCGGAATGGCGCCGAGGAAGTAGACCTGCGGCGGCAGGTACTCCAGGTCGGTTGCGGGCAGCACCATGCCATCCTCCGGAATCGCGCAGAACGGTGCAACCTCCGGCGCAAAGAACTTCATCCCACCCGCGCTGTGGGCGAAGTCCGCCTGTGCGCTGTTCAGCGCCGCCCAGATCGGGTTCGCCAGCCGCGCCAGCATTTCTTCCTTGATCATGCCGCTCTCCCTGTATACTTCCGGTTTTTCCTGAATTGTTATTCTTATGAGCTCCCTGCCACCCTGCCCTCAATGCCAGTCTGAATTCACCTATGAGGACGGCGGCAACTACATCTGCCCCGAATGCGCGCACGAATGGAGCGCTGTGTCCTCCGAAGCTGCCGACGCGGCCCGCGTCTACAAGGACGCCGCCGGCAACGTGCTGCAGGATGGCGATACCGTCACCGTCATCAAGGACCTGAAACCGAAAGGCTCCGGCGGCGTGATCAAGCAGGGCACCAAGGTCAAGAACATTCGCCTGGTGGATAGCGACCACGATATCGACTGCAAGATCGACGGCTTCGGCGCCATGAGCCTCAAATCCGAATTCGTGCGCAAGGTTTAATACAGGCCGCGCATGCGGGCGAACAGGCGTGTGAGCCCAAGCAGTGCGTCAATATTCGGGGTTGGCACGCCAACGCGCTGGCCGATCTCGCGCGCCGCACCGACGATGCTATCCAGCTCGATGGGCCGCCCCGCTTCGACATCCTGCAGCATGGAGGTTTTGAAGGCACCCAGCTTGCGCGTAACGAGCTGGCGGTCCTCAGGCGTTTCACTGATCCCGCAGCCGATGCGCTGGCCGATGGCGGCGGCCTCGCGCATCGCAGCGAGGCAGAAACCGCTGACCAGCGGATCGTCCAGCAGCTTGTCGGCCGTGGCGCCCGTCATCGCCGAGACCGGGTTGATCGTCATATTCCCCCACAGCTTGTACCAGATGTCGTAGCGGATGCGCGGCGACAGCGTGACCTCGAAACCTGCATGCGACAGCAGGTCCGCCACCTCGCGCGAGCGTGCGGACGCGCCGCCTTCCGGCTCACCGACGATCAGTCCCTTGCCCATCTTGTGCTGCACCAGTCCCGGCTCGGCCACCGAGGCCGAAGCATGCACCACGCAGCCCAGCACGCGCTGGTAAGGGATGGCGGCGCCGATGCGCCCGCCCGGATCCACGCTGTCCAGCGGGCCGCCCGGCAAGCCGGCGGCGCCACTGCCGAACCACCACGGCACGCCGTTCATGGCCGGCAGCACCACCGTGTGCTCGCCGAGCAGCGGCGCTATCGCCTGCGCAATGGCGCCGAGCGCCGGCCCTTTCACGGCGATGACTACCAGGTCCTGCGGGCCCAGCTCCGCGGCGCTCGCCGATGCTGCAGCCAGCGGCGCGGCCACCATGCCATCGTCCATCCGCAAACGCCAGCCATGCGTGCGCAAGGCATCGAGCGTGGCGCCGCGTGCCAGCGCACTGACCTGCGCCCGCCCTGCTGCGGCGAGCCGCGTGCCGACAAAGCCGCCGATCGCGCCTGCTCCAACAATGCAAACCTTCATATTCAGCCCGTGACAATGTGAGGAAATATGCGCAAAATAATAACGTATAGTGTCGGACAATATAAACAGACCTGTTTGGGAGGAAGCATGAAGGCATTTGCTGCTGTCAGTCTTACCCTGTTGCTGCACGGCGCGGCCATGGCCCAGGCAGGCCTTGGTGAACGCAAGACCGAAGAAAGCATCGCTGCGGACGTGAATATCGCTGGCGACGTGGTCGGCGAAATCCGCGACTCCGACGGCATCCGCCGCGCCATCCTCGCGCGCCAGGGCAAGATGATCGAGCTGGGCACGCTGGGCGGCAGCGACAGCTACGCCACCGCAGTGAACCACGCGGGCGTGGTGATCGGCGGCGCGCTCAATGCCAACAACGCCTGGCGCGCCTTTAGCTACGACCAGGAAAACGGCATGCGCGACCTCGGCACGCTGGGCGGCCGTAGCAGCCTCGCCATCGCCATCAACCGCGACGGCCACGTGACCGGCTATGCGGACGTGGACGACCGCACCTTCCACGCCTTCGTCCACAACGGCAAGGAGATGAAAGACCTCGGCACCTTCGGGGGCAAGAACAGCTACGCCTACGCCATCAACTCCTCAGGCCACGTGGTCGGCGCCGCGCAAAATGTGGACGGCTACCGCCGCGCCTTCCTCTACAAGCCTGAAACCGGCATGGTGGAACTGCCCACGCTGGGCGGCCGCATCAGCGCCGCGATGGCGATCAACGACAAGGGCATCGTCGTCGGCGCCTCCGAGACCGTGGACCGCAAATGGCACGCCTTCCTCTACGACGGCAAGCGCATGATCGACCTCGGCGCCATGATCGCCAAGGGCAACAGCTACGCCACCGGCATCAACCGCGAAGGCACGGTAGTCGGCACCATCCGCTCCGGCGACAACGCCCCGCTCACCTTCGTCTACGAGCAAGGCAAGATGCGCATCCTCCCTAACCGCAATAGCCTGTACCTGACGACCAAGGTCACGGACGACGGCAAGATCATCGGCGCCGCCTACACCGGCCACAAGTACCAGGCCTTCGCCATGCCCACGCAAGCTCCGAAAGCGGACAGCACATGGCGCATCGTCGACTGGCTGACCTTCTTCACCATCCTGCCCATCGTGCTCTGGGCCGTCAACCACGTGTGGCGCGACTACCGTGCCGGCCTGTTCGGCGCCAAGCGACAGCAAGTGCTCTGGAATACCTGAACCATGATGCTGGACGAAGCTCCCGGCCATATCTTTTCATCCGAAACCGCGCAGCCCCTGGCGCCAAGCCAGCGGTTGCACCTTATTCTGCTTGGCGTCAAAGATGTGCAGGCATCCGCACGCTTCTACGAACTACTCGGATGGCAACGCACCCGAAACAGCAATGACGGCTTCGTGAAATTCGATATGGGCGGCTATGCACTCTGCCTGATAAACCGCGACGACCTTGCTAAAGATGCCCTGGAGCCGGATGCCATAACACCGGGCTTCGCCGGAATCGCACTCATTCACTTGGCCCGGAAAGCAGGCGACGTGCCACGCATACTGGCCAAAGCCGCCGCAGCGGGTGGCGCCATCGTCAAACCTGCAACACGCACGCACTGGGGCGTGGCTGGCTACTTCAAGGACCCGGACGGGCATCTCTTTGAAGTGGACTATGAGACCACGTGGGCGTTCGATGATGCACATCACCTCTTTGTTGATGCGCCTGCGGACAACCTTGGCGGCGGCACCGATGACGCGTAATGCAAAGAGAATCTGCAGCTGGTGGGGCGCCGTATTGATGCTGCTGCTTTGCCTCTACGCCGCAATGGGCATCCTGCAAGCTGGCAGCATCTTCACCGGCGAGCGTGCCGCCCAGAATCTGCGCTTCTGGGGCTTGATCTCCACCGTCAGTCTGCTCTTCAGCATCGTCTTCGGCCTGATCGCAATCCGGCTTGGCAGGTCTGCGGAGCAAGACCTGCACTGAGATGAGCACCCTATGCAGGATTATGAGCATGCTCAATCAACCTGACAGAACAACGCGGCCCCTGATAGCCCTGCTCTGCTTGCTGTGGGCTGCTGGCGTTCACCCAGCTTCATTGCCGCCAGGCCTGGCCGATGATGGCAAAGCCCGGCTGAATGATTTATTGAACGAGAACCTGGACTACATCAGGAATCAGGGCGGCCCTTACACCGATCCCCAACGCGCGCTGCGGGAATTCGGCGGGTTCTTCGAAGCGCCTCCCTGTCCGCACTGCGAACCGCTAAAATCGCCCACAGAGGAAGAGGAAGCAAGAATCTCCGATGCCATCCGCGCCGAAGCCGAAAACGGCGACCCGAAGGCGCAATTTCGCCTGGCAGGCCGCTATGCGGAGGGCAAAGGCATGGACAGCGACATTGTCCAGGGATTGCACTGGTTGCAGCGTGCAGCCGGCAACGGCAATCGTGATGCAAGCTTTGCGCTCGCGAGGATCTATGACAGTGGCATCGGTGTACCCGCCGATCATGCAAAGGCTGCCCATTTCTATGAAACGGTGGCCGACAGCCGGGTACATGCCGCGATTGCCAACCGAAGGCTTGGCGAAATGAACGAGTTTGGCATCGGCATCCCGCAAGACTACGCCAAAGCAATGGCGCGGTATCACACAGAGATCGCCTTGAATGCGGATTCAATGAGGCCAGTACGCTGGTCACAGTGGTCGGAGTTCGCCATCGGCCGGATGTACGCTCAGGGTAAGGGCGTGCCGCAGGATTATGCGAAGGCCGCCGAATGGTTCCTCACGGTGACTGATAGAGGGGCCAGCTATGGCGGTCTGATCCCCGAAGCCGAATGCGCCCTTGCGATTATGTACTGGACTGGACTGGGAGTTCAACGCAACGAGACGCGCGGTACCTTCTTCCTGCACCGCCCTAATGCAATGAGTATGAAGGCTTGCAAGAAACTGAAGGCGGACCTGTCCTCACAATAGCACTCGCTTTTGGAGCGAAACGACCGTTCCGGTTTAGCGGTCCGCTGGATGATTGACGCCGTCGTTGATTGGCACAAACTTCAGGTCGAACGGATTCACGCCCTCCAGGCAGCCGACGTTGAAGCCGTACTGCTCCGGATTGGACCGCCGCTGGTGGTGCGTGTAGATGCCGCACACGGAACAGAAGAAGTGCTTCGCCGTGCCGGTGTTGAACTGGTAGAGCCGCAGCACATCGGCACCGCGGACGATGGTAATGCCGGATAGCGGTACGGAAGCCACGATGGCGCCCTTGCGGCGGCAGATGGAACAATCGCAGCGGCGTGGATCGACGATCCCGTCCGGCAGCGACAACTCCAGCTCCACCGCTCCACAGTGGCAGGTCGCTTTGTGTTTGGGAAGTATGCGTGTAGGACCGACTTGCAGGATCATGGCAGCACCTCAATGGATTGGCCGAAGCCGGCCAGCTCGTGGAAAATGTCATCGAGGTAGACGATGATTTCTTCGCTTCCAAGGTCCGGCGGAATCACGACGCTGTCCATCTTCCCGCGCTTGCCCGGCTCCAGGCGATAGGCCTGCCAGGCGCCCTGCTCGCGGAGCACTTCGATCTGGAACCTGCCGTAGATGTTGAACCGCATGGACCCGCCTCCTTTCGACAGTGCCAGTATGCCTCAGCGCGAAAAAAAATGGAGGCCGGAGCCTCCATTTTGCTTTGACGCTTAGTTCGTGGTCAGGAACGTCTTGAGCTTGTCCGAGCGCGATGGCTGGCGCAGCTTGCTCATGGCCTTGGCCTCGATCTGGCGGATACGCTCACGCGTCACGTCGAACTGCTTGCCCACTTCTTCCAGCGTGTGGTCGTTCGACATTTCAACGCCGTAGCGCATGCGCAGCACCTTGGCTTCGCGCGGGGTCAGGGAGTCGAGGACTTCCTTGATCACGTTGCGCATCGAAGCGTGCAGCGCTGCATCCAGCGGCGCCAGCGTGGTGTTGTCTTCGATGAAGTCGCCCAGCTGGGAATCGCCGTCCTCGCCCATCGGCGTTTCCATGGAAATCGGCTCCTTCGCGATCTTCATGATCTCGCGCACCTTCTGCTCCGGCATTTCCATCTTCTGCGCCAGCGTCGCCATATCCGGTTCGCTGCCGGTTTCCTGCATGATCTGGCGCGAGATGCGGTTCATCTTGTTGATGGTTTCGATCATGTGCACCGGCACGCGGATGGTACGGGCCATGTCCGCGATCGAACGCGTGATCGCCTGGCGGATCCACCAGGTGGCGTAGGTCGAGAACTTGTAGCCGCGGCGGTATTCGAACTTGTCCACCGCCTTCAGCAGGCCGATATTGCCTTCCTGGATCAGGTCGAGGAACTGCAGGCCGCGGTTGATGTACTTCTTGGCGATCGAGATCACCAGGCGCAGGTTGGCCACCGTCATTTCGCGCTTCGCTTCGCGCGCGCGCTTTTCGCCCGCTGCCATCTGCTTGTTGATGGCGCGCAGGTCGGCCAGCGGCAGCGCCACGCGTTCCTGCAGGTCGATCATCTTGTTCTGCAGTTCCTTGATGGCGGGGACGTTACGGCCCAGCACTGCGCTGTAGGGATAGCCGGCATCGACTTCGCCATCCACCCAGTCCAGGTCCGTCTCGCTGCCCGGGAAGACCTTGATGAAGTGGGCGCGCGGCATGCCGCACTTGTTCACGCACAGTTCCAGCACGGCGCGTTCGATGCTGCGCACCTGGTCCATCTGGCCACGCAGGGTGTCGCACAGGCGTTCCACCACCTTCGCGGTGAAGCGGATGGTCAGCAGCTCGGCCGAGATCAGCTTCTGCGCCTTCAGGTAGGACGCCGAGCCGTACGAGGCCTTGCGCATCTTGTCGTACTGGGTGGAGATCACGGCGAAGCGGTCCAGAGCGTCGGCGCGCAGCTGTACCAGCTGTTCGGCGGAGAAGCCGGCGGAGCCGCCATTGGCGTCGCCGTCTTCCTCAACGTCCAGATCTTCCTCGTCGTCCTCGTCATGCGCGGTGGCCACGACCGGAGCCGGCGTGGTGTCGTCGGAATCAACGAAACCATCGACCACATCGTCCACTTTCAGCTCGTCGTTCTCGATTTTCTCGGCCAGGGCCACGATCTCGGCGATGGTGGTCGGGCAGGCGGAGATGGCCTGGATCATGTCGCGCAGGCCTTCTTCGATGCGCTTGGCGATCTCGATCTCGCCCTCGCGCGTCAGCAGCGCCACGGCGCCCATTTCACGCATATACATGCGGACCGGGTCGGTGGTGCGGCCGAAGTCGGAATCGACGGTGGACAGCGCGGTCGCGGCAGCGGCTTCCACTTCGTCGTCGCTGGCGGCGGCCGGCACGTTATCGCTCAGCAGCAGCGCTTCCGCATCGGGTGCACGCTCGTAGACGGCGATGCCCATGTCGTTGAAGGTGGCGATAATGCCTTCGATCGCTTCCGGATCGACGATATTTTCGGGCAGCTGGTCATTGATCTCGGCATAGGTCAGGAAGCCGCGGTCCTTGCCCATATTGATCAGGTTCTTGAACTGCAGGCGGCGCTTTTCCAGGTCCTCGGCGGAGGCGTTGGCGTCCATGCCCAGCGCGTCGATGCCCTTGGCCTTGCGCTCGCGCGCCTTCGACGCGGCCTTCAGTTCGGCGCGTTCCACCGCGTTCAGCGCGGCGACTTCGTCGTTTTCGGGAGTAAATTCGCTCGGCTTGCGGCCGCGGCGGCCCGGCACTTTCACGCCCGGCAGCAGATAGCCGGAAGTATCGATGGCGGCCAGCGCGGCGGCATCGGTCACTTCGGTCACGGCCGCAGGCGCGGTGGGCGGCAGGGCCGGCGCCTCGGCTTCGGCCTTGGCCTTGCGCACGCGGGTCGCTTTCGGCGCGGCTTCCACGGGCGCTGCCACCGCTTCCACCGTGGCGGCCTTGCGGGTCTTTTTCGGCGCTTCCGCGGCAGCCGTTTCCGGCACGGCCACAGCGGCCAGGCGGGAACGGGTTTTCTTCACGACGGTAACTTTGCCAGCTTCCTCTTGCGCATTGTCGATCACATAAGCTAAAGTCGTCTTGGTTACGGCCAGCGGCGCAGCAGCGGCACGCGGCTTTTTAGCAGACAAGGTCAAGGTCTTTGGCGTTTTCGTCATTCAATATCTCTCTGAGCCATGGCTGGTGGACACGGCAAAGTGAATAATCCACCCGGCCCGGCAATGCGGTCCCGATGGCACGTATATGGGGATCATCCGGAATGAAAAAAGCCCGTTGTACGGGCCCGGCTTCCGTTGAATGTATTCAGTGCGAATAGAAGAGAGGGCACATGCCCAAACGCAGAACAACAAAGGGCCGCAAGCCCCGGTCAACAACTCTTTATTAAACTGAATCTGCACCGCCCTGCATTTGGTGCGTCGATCATTATACATGGTTTGGGCGCGCTTCGCACGCGGCATCTTGCGCCGGTATGGTATGCTGGCGGCTCTTGCTTTTTCCTATGAAGTCGATGAACACTAGCCTCACCCCTCCGCCGGCAGACGGCCAGCCGTCCGCCACGGCGCCAGCGCCAAGCGCCCGCTCCCTGCTCAAGCAATTGCAGCAACAATTCCCCGCTTTCCGCGATTGCCTGCCGCTGGCCATCGGCATCGACAAGCAATTGCTGGCTGCGCAGCCGGAGATCGACCGCAAGCTGATGCGCGCGGCGCTGGGCATCCACACCGGTTCACAGCGTTATCTGCGCGCCATGGAAAAGGCCACGGTGCGCTATAACCTGGACGGCAGCGCGGGCGCCGAAGTGACCGATGTGCACCGCAAGCACGCCAAGGACACGCTGCAGGAACGTTTCCGCAAGGAGGCCGAGCGCAAGAAAGCCGAGCGCGACGCCGCCGCGGCCGAGGAAGCGAACCGCCGCCGCCAGGAAAAGCTGGAACAGCTGACCGCCAAATTCTCCCGCAACAAATGAGCGGGATGCCCGCTGCCCAGGATCCAGCGCTGCCGCCCTATCCCGGCATTGCGCTGGCCGATGTGCGGCTGGTGAAAAGCGCGGCCGAGGCCGAGGAGGCGCGTGCTGCGCTGCTGGCGGCCGACGTTATCGGTTTCGACACCGAATCCAAACCCACTTTCGTCAAGGGACAGAGCTCGGATGGTCCCCATCTGGTGCAGCTGGCCGATGAGCGCAGGGCCTGGCTGTTCCCGCTGGGCGCGGACTACTCGGCGGTGCTGCCGGCGCTGAAGGCCGTGCTGGAGTCTCCCTCGACCATCAAGGTTGGTTTTGGCCTGTCCGACGACATGAAACGCGTGCGCAGCAAGCTGGGCATCGAGCCGCAGCAGGTGGCCGACCTGTCGGTGGTGCTGCGGGTGCCGGGCCAGAAGCACGACCTGGGCGCGAAGAGCGCGGTGGCCAAGTATTTCGGCCAGGCGCTGCAGAAGTCGAAAAAAATCTCCACCACCAACTGGGCCGCGCCGCGCCTGAGCGACAAGCAGATGCTCTACGCGGCCGACGACGCCCAGGTCGCACTGCGCATCTACCGCCACTGGATCGCGCTCGGCAACACCCTGCCCCCGATCCGCCCACCCAAACCCGCCAAACCCCGCCCGCCGCGCCCCGCGGCCAACAGCTGAGCCCTTGTCCACCCTGGGGACAGGCACCGATGTGGACACGGACTGAAGCATTGGCGCTGATCAGCCCGTGTCCACTTTGGTGCCTGTCCCCAGGGTGGACACGAAGTCAGCTGTGGGCGAGGTGGCCGAGGGTGCTTAGGGCGGATTCGTGGGTGGCGTCCCACAGGTGGCCGTAGTTCAGGCGGATGCAGTGGGCGTAGTCGCGCTTGGCGCTGAACATGGGGCCGGGGGCGATGCTGATGCCTTCCGCCAGCGCGCGGGCATGCAGCGCCAGCGCGTCGCTGCCGGCCGGCAGCTCTACCCACAGGAAGTAGCCGCCTTGCGGCCGCGTCACGCGTGTGCCAGCCGGGAAATGGGTGGCAATCGCGTCCAGCATGCGGTCGCGCTGGCGTTCCAGCACCACCCGTAACTGCCGCAGATGGCGTTCATAGCCGCCCTGCCCCAGGTAGTCCGCCAGCGCAAGCTGCGAGGGCATGGCGGCGGCCAGGCTGGTGGTCAGCTTGAGGCGCTCCACGGCGCGCGCGTAGCGGCCCGGCGCGGCCCAGCCGACGCGGAAGCCCGGCGCCAGGCACTTCGAGAAGGAACTGCAGTGCATGACGATGCCTTCGCTGTCGTAACGCTTGGCCAGCGCGGGACGGTGGGCGCCGAAGTACAGTTCGCCGTACACATCGTCTTCGATCAGCGGCACGCCGTGCTGCGCCAGCAGCGTAACCAGGGCCTGCTTTTTCTCGGGCGGCATCAGGCTGCCCAGCGGATTCTGGAAACTGGTCATCAGCCAGCACGCTTTGGGCTTGTGCTGGTCCAGCGCCTGCGCCAGTGCGCCGAGGTCCATGCCTTCGCGCGGATGCGTGGCCACTTCCACTGCCTTGAGCTCGAGCCGTTCCAGCGATTGCAGGGCGGCGTAGAAGCTGGGGGATTCCACCAGCACCGTGTCGCCGGGCCGCGCTACCGCCTGCAGGCAGAGGTTCAGCGCTTCCAGCGCGCCATTGGTGATGATGATGTCGTCCGCCGCCACCGGCGCGCCATCGAGCTGGTAGCGCAAGGCGATCTGGCGCCGCAGTTCGGCGTTGCCGGGCGGGAGGTCCGCCACCGTGGACCAGGGGTCGATGAGGCGCATGCTGTTGCTGACCGAGCGCGCCAGCTTCTCCAGCGGGAACAGCAGGGGGCTGGGAAAAGCCGATCCGAAAGGCACCATGCCCGGCGCGCGGCTGGCGTCCAGCACCTGGAATACGAGGCTGCTTACGTCCACCGCCGTGGAGGCGGCGTCGGGCCGCGATACTTCCGGCTCCGGCGGCGCGCGGCGCGCGGCCACAAAGTAGCCGGAACGGGGCCGCGACTGGATCACGCCTTTTGCTTCCAGCTGGTAGTAGGCCTGGAACACCGTGGACGGGCTCACGCCGCGCCGTTCCTGCTGCGCGCGCACCGATGGCAGCTTTTCACCAGGCCGCAATACGCCTTGCGCCACCAGTCCTTCGATTTCAGCCGCCAGCGTTTCGTATAGCTTCAAATCTGATTACCTCGTTTCGGTCGGCATCTGCGCCTGTTCCCGCGGCGCCGGGGGGAGTAAGATGTCATCATGACTATTCTCTCATCTTCCCGCTTCCGCCGGGCAGTGCTCTGCCTCGGCTTCCTGCTGCCGGTTTTCGCCAGTGCGGCGCCCGAGCTGAAGGACACGCTGGAGCAGCGCCTGGCGCCCTGCATGAGCTGCCACCAGGTCAAGGACCGCAACGATGCCTTCTTCCCGCGCATCGCCGGCAAGCCGGCCGGCTACCTGTACAACCAGCTGCTGAACTTCCGCGATGGCCGCCGCCAGTATCCGATGATGAGCTATATGGTGGAACAGCTGCCGGAAGCCTACCTGCGCGAGATTGCGCAGTTCTACTCGGAGCAGCATCCTCCCTACCCCGCGCCGCAGCCGAACAGCGCCACGCCCGCCATGGTGGAACGCGGCCGCGTGCTGGCCCTGCATGGCGATCCGGCGAAGAAGATTCCCGCCTGCGTTTCCTGCCACGGCGCGCAGCTGACCGGTGTGGCGCCCGCAATCCCTGGCCTTATCGGCCTGCCGCGCGACTATATCAACGCGCAGTTCGGCGCCTGGAAGAACAAGGTGCGCAAGGCGCATGCGCCGGATTGCATGGCCGACGTGGCAGATCGCCTGTCCGAAGCGGATGTGGCGGCCGTTTCGGGCTGGCTCTCGCTGCAGCCCGCCGATGCGGCGGCGCGTCCTGCCACTTCCTTGCCCGAGCCGCTGCCGCTGAAATGCGGCGGCGTGCCACAGTGAGGAGCGCACCATGAAAAAGACACTGCTCGCCCTCCTCGCCTTCCTCCTTGCCACCGCCTGGTTCCTGTGGCCCAGCCATGACGACGGCCCGCCACCGAGCGCCACCTCGCTCGCAATGCCGGCCGCCGAAAAAGTGGCGCGTGGCGCCTATCTCGCCAAAGCAGGCGACTGCATGGCCTGCCACACCACGCGCGGCGGCGCCCAGTATGCGGGCGGCCGCGCGCTGCAAACCCCGTTCGGCGCCGTCATTTCGCCCAATATCACCTCCGATACGGAAACCGGCATCGGCAAGTGGACGGCGGACGATTTCTGGAACGCGCTGCATAACGGCCGCGCCGCCGATGGCCGCCTGCTCTACCCGGCCTTCCCGTACACGAACTACACTGCCATCACGCGCGATGATTCGGATGCGCTGTATGCGTTCTTCCGCACCGTGCCCGCCGTGAAGCAGGCCAACCGTCCGCATGAACTGCGCTTCCCTTATAACCAGCAGATTGCGCTGGCTGCCTGGCGCGCGTTGTATTTCAAGCCCGCTGTCTTCAAGCCGGAGCCGAAGCAGTCCGCCGAATGGAACCGCGGCGCCTACCTGGTCCAGGGCCTGGGCCACTGCAGCGCGTGCCACAGCGCCCGCAATGCACTGGGCGGCAGCGACGGCGGCCTGTCCGGCGGCTTGCTGCCGGTGCTGGGCTGGTATGCGCCCTCGCTGAATTCCGATGCCGAAGCGGGCCTCGGCGACTGGGAAATCGACCATATCACCGCCCTGCTCAAGACCGGCATTTCGCCGCGCGCCACGGTGTTCGGGCCCATGGCGGAGGTGGTGCGCGCCAGCCTGCAGCACCTGGAGGACGCCGACGTGCGCGCCATGGCGGTGTACCTGAAAGCGCTTCCATCGCCGGACGGCAAACCGGAAGAGTACAAGCGTTCGAAAGCGCCGGAGGCGGTGGCCTTCCTTGAAGCCGGCGCAAAGATCTACAAAGCGCAGTGCGCCGAGTGCCACGGCGACAAGGGCGAAGGCATTCCGCCGCACTACCCGCCGTTGGCTGGCAACCGCGCGCTGACGATGGACGAAGCGGCCAATCCGGTGCGCATCGTGCTGAATGGCGGCTTCGCGCCCGGCACGGCGGGCAATCCCCGCCCCTATGGCATGCCGCCCTTCAGCCATGTCCTCGACGATACCGAGGTGGCCGCCGTGGTGTCCTACCTGCGCAGTGACTGGGGCAATAATGCCCGCCCGGTCACCGGTGTGGAAGTAAACCGCTACCGCAACGTGCCGCTGGATTAGCCAGCAGCCTGTCCCGCCATCCTGCATTCTGTTCCGCTCCGGCTGCGTTCTGTCGCACGCCGGATGCCCCCTTGTGTGCCCTGCCGTACCATGCAAGGCATACGAACACCAATACATGGGGAGAACAGAATGTTTGCTAAAAAAATCACAACCGCCGTCAGCGCCGCCCTGCTGGCCGCCAGCGCCTTCGCCGTCGTCGTACCGATGAGCGAAGCTGTCGCGGGGCCGCTGAACTGGATGCGTGGCGAGCGCGTGCAAGGTAGTGGCCACATCGTGAAACAAGCGCGCGACGTGGCCCAATTCTCAGGACTGGCGCTGAGCATCGGCGCCAAGGTGGACGTCCGGCTGGGCAACAGCGAAAACGTCAGCATCGAAGCGGACGACAACATCATGCCGCTGCTGGAAACCGTGGTGGAAGACGGTTCCCTGCATATCCGCCCCAACAAGAAGAACCTGCAGCTCGATTCCCGCAATATCCGCGTGGTAGTCACCACACGCAAGCTGTCGAACATCTCGGTCGGCGGCTCGGGTTCCGTCACGGCGGCTGAAATGCGCGGCGAAAAGGTGTCCTTCGATGTCGGCGGCTCCGGCAGCATCGATGTGCGCGAAGTGAAAAGCGAACGTGTGGCCATCGCCCTTGGCGGCAGCGGCAGCGTGAAGGCCGGCGGCAAGGCGGAACGCCTGGAAGTGTCGATCGGCGGTTCGGGCAACGTCAAGGTGGGCCAGCTGGCCGTGCGCGAAGCATCGGTGAGCATCGGCGGTTCGGGCGACGCCGTCGTGAACGCGTCCAAAGAACTCAGCGTGAGCGTGGCCGGTTCCGGCGACGTTGGCTACTACGGCGACCCGCAGGTCAGCAAAACGGTTCTCGGCTCCGGCGGCGTGAAGCGCCTCGGCAGCGCGCCGTAAGACAAAGGCGCAAGTGATGGTTTGACCCGCCCGGCAGGCTTAGGACCCGCCGGGCTTGTCATTTTCTAGAGGTCGAACTTCAGTTCGGCCACCAGCGTACGCTGGGTGTAAGGGTGGAAGGCCCAGTACTTCTTGTTGTTCAGGTTATCCACCCCGGCGGACAGCGTCCACTGCCTGCTGATGCGGTAGCGCGCACGCAGGTCCGCCACCAGGAACTCCGATACCCCCATATAGGCAAAGCCGTTCGGATCGCTGTTATCCAGCGTGCCGAACTGCTTGCCGCTATAGCGCAGGCCGAAGGTCGTGCTCCACTGCTCGCCGGCGCGCCAGGTAGCGAGTAAGGTTGCACGCCAGCGCGGCACGCGCGGCTGCTGCTTGCCCACGCTGGCCGGGAAGGCGCCGTTCTCCTTGATGGTGGAATCGGCATACGTCAGACTGCTGTTCACGGACAGCTGCGGCCACCACAGCTGATCCTCCTGCTGCGACAGCTCCAGCCCATTGGTGACAATGCCGCCCACATTCTGCACCGTGTTCACCGTTGGCGTGAGCGCCTGCGAATACAGCGCATCGCGCGTGCGCTCATGGAACAGCGTGGCGCGCACACTGCCCTTGTCCGTCAGCCGTTCCGCCGTCAATTCCGTGGTCCACGACTTCTCGGCGCGCAGGTTCGGATCGGTGTTGACCGGCTTGCCGTCCACGATGGAGCCCTGGAACAGTTCCGCCGCCGTCGGGTTGCGGACCGCGCGGCCTGCGGATGCCTTGAGCGTCCACTCGTCGTTCGCGCGCCAGGCCAGCGCCGTCTTCGGCGACCAGGCATTTTCGCTGCGGGCCGGAAGCCCGACGCCGGAGAGCTTGCCGCCGAAGGCCTGCCAGCGCTCGAAGCGGCCCCCCAGCGTGAGGCGCCAGCTTTCATCGATGCGCCAGGTGTCCTGCGCATACAGGCTTTCGAGGCGGGTTTCGCCGTCGAAGCTGGAGATGAAACGGCCGCTGGTGGCGCGGGTCCAGCCGGTAGCGCCGAACACGCGCGTGCGCAGCTTCGCCGCCTCGCGCTGCACGCCGAAATCGACGGTGTGCGTGCCGGGACGCCAGATGCCCTTCAGCGCCAGCGTATTCCAGCCGCTGCCTTCCATATCGGTGATATTGGACGGCGTGCGCGCCAGGTCGCGCTGGTAGTCATACAGGCTGGCTGCGATCTCCCAGTCGAACAGGCCTTTCGTATGCTGCTTGAGCGACAGGCCATGCATCTGGTGTTCGAGCTCGTTCAGCTGCGGCGCGAAGTCGCTCGGCGCCAGCGTATAGCGCTTCCCGCCCACATTGATATCGCCCAGCGTTACGGGCTTGCCGCTGCCGTCGCGCAGGTAGGACTCCACATGGCGCTGCGCATCGTTCTGCCACCAGCCCAGCGTGTAGCTGGCGCGCAGCGTCGGCGAGAAGTCATAGGCCAGCTTGAGCTTCGCATGATCCTGCACGGTGTGGATCTGGCTCGTGGCGCCGAGGATCAGCCATTCCCGGTTGGAGGGATTGCGGCCCAGGATAGCGCCCGTCACCGGCACACCCGCGCTGCTGTTCACACCGGACGAAACGAACTTGTTGGCAAAGGCCAGCGGCTGGCCATTGTTGTCGGTGCGCGAAAGGTTAATCCACCACGAGAACGCGCCATTGCGGTCGCCCAGCGAAGCGCTGGCCTGCTTGCCGTAGTAGTTGTCGTCCGTGCCGTATTCCGCGAACTGCTGCGCGAAGCCGGACAGCTTGAGATGCGCTTCCAGCTTCGTTGGCATGCGGGTCTGGTAGTCCACCACTGCGCCCACCGAGTTGCCGGGATAGGTGGCCGAGAACGGGCCGTACAGCACGTCCACCCGCTCGATTTCTTCCGGCGTCACCAGGCCCCAGCGCGGGGTAAATGTTGCGCCATTGCCCAGCAGGTTGGAAAGCTGGATGCCGTCCGCATACACCAGCGAGCGGGCGCTGTTGCCCGTGCCGGATGCGCGGCTGGCCAGCACAGCGTGGTCGTAGTCGCCCACATAGCGCTTGCGCACGTTCAGGCTTGGGAAGTACTTGAGCGCGTCCTCGCTGTCGAAGGCGTTGATACGCTCTTCAATCTGCTGCGCGGTGATGCTCTCGATGGTGGTTGGAATCTGCGTCGGCAGCGAACTGGGACGGCCACCGTTCACAGTGACGGTGTCCATGACCTTTTCGGTTTGCGCCTGCGCGGACGCGGCAATGCCCGCCGCCGCCAGCATCGCAGCCAGCGGTTTCAATCGGATTGTCTTCATGGCAGCCCCTCAGTGCACGTGCGCCGGGGCAGCCTCGGAAGGCAGCACATCCAGCACGGGCGCGGGCGCCTTGAGTTTCACATTGGCTTCGCCTGGCAGTTCGTCCCACGACATGCTGCCTTTCACGCAGGTCTGCACTACCTTGAAATAGCGCTTGCCTGCTTCCGGCGACAGCTTCGCCTGCATCGAGAACTCGTCGTAGTACTCGTCCGGCAGCGGGCCGCCGGTCCAGGTGATTTCGGTCGGCGAAATGGCGATTTTCCAGCCCTGCTTGGGCATGGGTTTGGCTGCGCCCACGCCTTCCGGCATGACGACGGTAAGGGCGCGCGTGGCGCTGCCCTGGCAGCCGTGGCCGACGCGGAACGTGAGCTTCTGGTAAGTGCCCGCCGTGGCGCTGCGCTGTTCCAGCGTGACATGGGCGTGCGCGTTCTGCGCCAGCAGCAGGGCTGCGGCGATGGCGATCATTTTGTTCATAATTCGCCTCCGTTTAATGGCCGGCGTGCGGGCTGTAGCTCAGGGGCTTCACAGGCACCTGAACTTCTACCTGGCTGCGCTTCTTGTCCTTGCCTTCGAAGACGAGGGTGAGCGGCACGGTGCTGCCCTCCTTCATCTGCTGCTTCAGCTGCATCAGCATGATGTGGTAGCCGCCGGACGCCAGCGCCACCGGCTTGCCTGCCGGGAGCTCGATGCTGTCCACCGGCGACATCATCATGCGGTTGTCCTTCATGGACATCTGGTGCAGCTCGGCGCTGCCCGCGACGGGAGTGCGGGCTTCAACCAGGCGCACGTCCTGCGCCGATTGCAGCTGCATGAAGGCGCCGGACGCTTTCGCGGCCGGCACGGTGGCACGGATCCACGGATCCTTGACAGTCACCTGGGCGGATGCAGTGGAAATAAAGGCGGCGCTCAGTGCGCACGCGAGAAAAATCTGTTTCATGGTTCAACTCCTGAATTGGTCGGATGGTGCGATCAAGGTTCAGGCGTTGGCGGGCGGTCCGCGCGGATGCGCGGCAACCCAGATCTCCAGCGGCTGCGGGGCCTGGTAGAACAGCGGGGGATGGATGCGCCCTGCCCCTTCCGGCAGCAGCAGCGCGAATTCAACAGGCGGCAAGCCGGTGCTGCCGGCGTGCGTAAGGCAGTAGGCGCAATCGGCCATGTTCATGGCTTCGGCTGGCTGCGGCGCAGGCTTGCTGCGGTCGGTCAGCGCGCGGAAATCCGCTTCCGTCAGCTGGCCGTAGCCGCTCAGGCGGGTGCCATCGTTCAGGCAGATTTCCCAGGTCTTCTGGCCGTTCATGGCATGCGAAACCGAAGGCGCGAGCGCATTCAGCAGGATCGCAAAGCAGGCGATCCATGCACTGAGCAGGCGTGTCGTCGATTTCTTCATGCGCGAGATTATAGCTTAGCGTTCGGATTTCCACGTTTCGCGGTCCACCTGCACGGTCTCCGTGCCGTCGGTGAGCCAGATCTGGCCATCCTGGATCGTGCATTGCAGCTGCATGCTGCGCTGGGCCATTTTCTCCAGCGCGGCCGTGGTCTCGGACGGCAGGTTGATCACGGTGAGGTTCTTCGCGCGCTCCACCTTGTTGGCCAGCTGCTTCCACCAGATCGGGCTGGCCGCGCTGTAGCTGTAGACGATGACGTGCTCGGAACGGCCGCAGCCCTTCAGGATACGGCGGTCGTCCGGCTGCCCCACTTCAATCCACAGCTGGATGGCGTCGGTGAGGTCCTTCTGCCACAGGTCCGGTTCCTCCACATCGAACATGCCCTTGGTGAAGCTCAGCGCTTCGTCGGCGTGGATGGCAAAGGCCAGCAGGCGCACCATCATGCGTTCGTCGGTTTCGGACGGATGGCGGGCCAGCGTCAGCGAATGGGTTGCGTAGTAATTGCGGTCCATGTCCGCAATCGAGAGTTCTGCCTTGTAGATCGTTGCTTTGAGTGCCATCTGAAAAATGCTTTACTTGAAAATCACGGTACGGTGGCCGTTCTGCAAAATGCGGTGTTCGACGAACCACTTGACGGCGCGCGCCAGCACCACGCATTCCACGTCGCGGCCGATGGCGGACAGCGTGTCCGCATCCATCGAATGGTCGACGCGTTCCACGTCCTGCTCGATGATCGGGCCTTCATCCAGGTCGCCGGTCACGAAGTGCGCGGTGGCGCCGATCAGCTTCACGCCGCGCTGGTGCGCCTGCGCATACGGCTTGGCGCCCTTGAAGCTGGGCAGGAAGGAATGGTGGATATTGATCGCCTTGCCCTTCAGGCGCGCACACAGCTCCGGCGACAGGATCTGCATATAGCGCGCCAGCACCACCAGGTCGATCTGGTGCGTTTCCAGCAGCTCGATGATGCGCGCTTCCTGCGCCTGCTTGGCCGATTCCGGCGCGCCGGCCGCCAGCGGCAGGTGGTGGAAGGGAATGTTGTAGCTGGCCGCCAGCTGGTAGAAGTCCATGTGGTTGGACACGATAGCCGGAATCTCCACCGGCAGCAGGCCGCTCTTGTAGCGGAACAGCAGGTCGTTCAGGCAGTGGCCGATCTTCGACACCATGAGCAGCACGCGCGGCTTGTAGTGCGCGTCGCGCAGCTCCCATTCCAGGCGCATGTCCTCGCCCAGCGCCGCGAAATCGCTGCGCAGCGCCTGGTCCGTGACCGCGGCATCCTCGCGCGCAAAATGCACGCGCATGAAGAAGCGCTTCTCGTCCTGGTCGCCGAACTGCGCGGAGTCGATGATGTTACAGCCGTGTCCGGCAAGGAAGCCGGACACCTTATGCACGATGCCGCGCTGGTCCGGGCAGGAAAGCGTAAGGATATATTCGGGCTGGGTGGTCATGGCTGCGTCAATTCAACAATGGGGACAGTATTGTCGCATGAACCACGGACCTGCTACCCGCGCGCCATAAAAACAGCGTTCCCGCTACGCTGGAAAGGCCTACCAACAAGGAGAAAGCGCATGAGTACCCAAAGCCATTCCGCCAGGGCGAAAGATGCCGTGGCCCTTCTTACAGCCGATCACAGCAAGGTCAAGCAGCTGTTCACCGAATACGAAAAACAACAGAACATCGGCGACATCAGCCTCAAAGCCGACCTCGCCTTGCAGATCTGCCTTGAATTGACCATTCATACCACCATCGAAGAAGAGATCTTCTATCCTGCAGTACGCACGGAGACGGGAGACCGGAAGATGGTGGAAGAAGCGATCCAGGAGCACGCCGAAGCCAAGGAGCTGATCGCGCGCATCCAGGGCCTCGCGGGGGATGACCCCGATCTCGACGGTACGGTCGCCCTGCTGCGGCGTGCCATCGAGCACCACGTCAGCGAAGAGGAAAGCGAAATGTTCCCGAAAGCACGGGAATCCGGCGCCGACCTGACGGCTCTGTGCGAACAGCTGCAGGAACGCAAGGAGCAGCTGGAGCATGACATGAGTGCCGCGCCATTGCGGGCCGGCACGCGGGAAGCGCGCGGCGAGCGCTCCGCCATCGGCCAGGCAGATTCCTGAGCCGCATGCGGAACTAAAGCAGCCGCCACTTCTCTAACCAGGCGAGACAGTTTCACGCTGTCTCGCGGCCCGCGCATGTTGCCCGGGTCGAACGATGGACCGAGAGAGGTGAGAGATGGCTACACAACAAGGTGACAAAGGCAGCAGCCAGAAGGCCGATGGCCAAAGCAGCCAGAAAGGCACGAGCAAACGCGGTTTCGCAGCGATGGATGAAGCCACCCAGCGCCAGATTGCCAGCAAGGGCGGCCAGGCAGCGCACCAGAAAGGCACGGCGCACGAATTCGACTCCGAAGAAGCACGCCGCGCAGGACAAAAAGGCGGCGAAGCGGTCAGCCGCGACCGCGAACACATGGCGGAGATCGGCCGCAAGGGCGGAGAAAGCCGCCAATCGGCCAACCGCGGCGCCCGCCAATCCGCCAAAGACAGCAAATCCTCCGAATGAACGACGATGGTACTGACACCGTGGGGTCAGGCACCCAGTGTCAGGTACTGACACCGGTGCCTGACCCCACGGTGTCAGTAGCTCGTCAGTAAGCGCGCACGCTTGCCGGAGCAAAAAACACGGAAAAATTGTCCGCGCTACAATAATTTTCGTCCTTTACTCCACTGATAAGAGGCCCCCATGAATGACCGCACTGAGAAAGTCGCCGGCGGCGCGCTGGCAACCCCTACCGACCTGGGCAACAAAGCCCGCGAAGATGTGGCCAAGGGCATGAACCGCCTGCTGGCTGATACCTTCGCGCTGTATGTGAAGTGCAAGAACTTCCACTGGCATGTGAGCGGCCCGCATTTCCGCTCCTATCACCTGCTGCTGGACGAGCAGGCTACGGCCATCTACGCGATGCTGGATCCGATCGCCGAACGTGTGCGCAAGCTGGGCGGCATGACGATCCGCTCCATCGGCCATATCGGCAAGCTGCAGACCATCAAGGACAACGATTCCGACTTCGTGGAAGCCACCGCCATGCTGGACGAGCTGCGCGCCGATAACCAGGCGCTGGTGAAGGCCATGCGCGAAGTCCACGAGCTGTGCGACGAGGACAACGACATCGCCACCGCCAGCCTGCTCGAGAACTGGATCGACGAAGCCGAGGAACGCATCTGGTTCCTCTACGAATCTACGCGCACTCAGTAATCATAAACGTGCTCGATGGCCATGCCTTCGGCCGGCGCTTCCAGCAGGAACTGGGACAGCGCCGCCACCGGCACCACGAGCGCACGCCGCTTGCGGCCTGGCTCCGTCACGATGGGCTGCTCGAACAGCACGCGGACGCCGGGCGGCAGCGAGCTCATACCGCGATCCGTAATCACCGACACCAGAATCATGGAATCATTGCCCGCAACATCCACCAGCCGCACATTCATCTCGGCCAGCCGCGTTGCCGCCAGCTTGAAGTTGTCGTAGCGCGGCAGCTCCAGCACGGCGCGGTCGTCCTGCAGCGTGAGCAGATGCCGCACGCCTTCCGGCGGCACGAAGTCCTGCGGCACGCTTTGCGCAACGACCTGCGTCGTCATCTGGGCCGGTTCGTAGGCGGAGCGCGTGGCCAGCTCAATCATCTTGCCGTAAATCGCTTTGACGATATATTCAGTGCTCAGCGCATAGCGCCGTTCAAGCTTGCGCACCACATCGGGGCCGATTAGCGGCGTGTCGGTCCACAGCCCTTTCAGCTTGCTCATGAAGCTGTAGCGGTACCAGGGCTCGCGGCGGATGAAGTCCACATAATCCTGCGCGGTCTGGGCGCCGTAACGGTCTTCCGCCGTCAGTTTGCCGCCCGAGAATATCCAGCTGGCGCGCCCCACGGTATTCTCGTAGATCCAGCGCAGTCCATATTCCGCCGTGGTGCTGCCCGCGATCACGCAGATCATGACGTGGTAGCCGATATTGGCCGGATAGCCGGCCCGCAGCTGCTCCGCCGTTACGCTGCGGTAGCTGGACCACAGCTGGCCGACATGCCGCAGGAAGGGAAAGCCGTGCGCCGGCTGGACCGAGGCAAACCGCGCGTACTCCGCCGGACTGCTGACGAGGAACCATTCCGGATAGGTGAGGAAAGTCTGCTCCACGCTGCGCCGCTGGTCATGCATGATGGGACTGTCGTCCGCGGCCAGCGCCGCCAGGCTGGCCAGCAGCACAACGGCGCCCGCCAGCCCGCGCAGCCACTTCATTGGCCGGCTCCGACGCGGCGGAAGGCCATCAGCACATTGTCGGACGGGTCGCCGTCCTGCACCAGGCGCTCGCCCGTGTGTTCGAAGCCGGCGGCCTCGATGCGCCGTATCCATTCGTCCACCGAATCGAAGAAGCGCAGCTCGGCTTCATTGGTCGCCCACGATTCGCCCAGCCCCGCATTGAAGACGCAGTGCGCCAGGCTCACGAACTGGTGCATCGCCTTGTCGCGCACATCGTGGTCGCGCACCACGAAGTAGCCGCCCGGGCGCAGCACGCTGGCAATCGAGTCGAGGAAAGGATCGAGCTTTTCCGGCTCCATGTGGTGCAGGCCTGCGAAGCAGCTCACCAGGTCGGCGCTCTGCTCCGGCAGCGTCAAAGGCGCATAGCCGTTCAGCGGCACGAAGGAGCCGGGCCGGAACAGCTGGCCGCGCTCCACGATATCGGGCAGCGTGTAGCCGGGTTCGCGGTCATGCACCAGCGTGACGCTGCCGCTCAGTTTCAGGTGCTTTCTCAGCGTGCGCACATACTGGCCCGGGCTGCCGATCTCCACGTAGTCGCGCAGCGGCTGCTCGCCCAGCAGGCGCGCAGTCTGCACGCCCATCTCCTTCTTCTGCACCGCCAGCGCCGGCAAGGCGTAGCGCAGCAGCGAGAGCGGCGGCGTAATGCCCGGCAGGCCGGATTGCAGCGCGCGGTAAATCGTCTCTTCGTCCTGGTGCTTGCGCGTGGTTTGCGAGATCAGCGTATGCAGCCGGTCTTCCGGATACACATTGAAGATATTCTGCAGGAAGGCATAGAAGCGGTCCGATTCATCCGCGCTGTTGTAGACGGCGTGGAACAGGCTTGGCGCCTCCGGCTCCGGCGCGTCATGCCTGATGGTGGGCGCATAGTATTTATCCCACAGCGCACCGCGCAGGCGGTAGTCGGGATCGAGCGCGCGCTTCAGCGCGAACAGCTCCTTCGCTCGCGGGTAGGCGCGGTGGAACTGCTTGGCCGTTGCGTGCAGCTGGTACGGCAGGTAATAGGTGCCGCCGCATTCGAGTGCGGCTTCGATCAGCTCACGCGTCCACACGCCCACGCGCTCCTTGGCATTGTCACGCGTACGCTGCTTGTGATAGAGCACGAAGGCAAAGGTCTCTCCCCTCGCCCACGACAGCAAGGTTCCCGGATCGCCCAGCGCATGGCGGATCGAGATATTGATGGTGTTGACCTTGTGCCGCTTGAGGATCTCAGCCATCTTCGGAATGAATTCCATCATGCGGTCATAAGGCACAAAGTATTCCTGCAGCACATAGGTGCGCTGGCGGCGGCCCACAGGTTCCAGTTCGGCGGTGTCGTAGCCCGCTTCGTAATTGCGCCAGTGGACCTTGCGGCGCATGTACAGCAGCGGATCGATCAGGTATTCGCGCCGCAGCTTGCCGAACGGCGTCTCGGACACGGACCACAGGAAATACAGTTCGGCCAGGTAGGCGCCGCGCAGCGGCTGCAGGCGCGGGCTGTCCGCAGGCAGTTCGGTCTCGCACCACGTTACCGCGCGTGCGCTCTGGTAATGCGGAGGATACAGGTCCGCATTGTGGAAGATGGCCTCCTTGCGGCCACGCACATTGGCATCAAACCACTGCAGGTAAGCATCGGTGCGCATCTTCGTGCTGTCGCGTGCAACGCGCGTATTCGGCACCAGCTCCAGCGTGGCTTCCGCAATAATGCCGATGCCGCCATAGCCGCCGATCGCGGCGAAGAACAGCTCCGCATTCTCGGTGCGGCTGCAGTGCCGCACTTCGCTGCTCGCCAGCACCAGCACAATACTCTGCACCGACAGCACCACGGGACCAAGGCCCATATAGCGCCCGTGCGCGTTCACCGACAGCGCACCGCCCACGGTGAAGTTGGCATAGGTCTGCATGATCTTGACCGACAGTCCATGCGGATCGATGAAGCGCTGGATATCGCTCCAGCGTATGCCCGCCTGCACGCGGATCAGGCGCTTGTCCGGCTCGAAAGCCAGCACCTGGTTCATGCAGCGCATGTCCAGGTGCAGGCTGCCCGGGCTGGCCGTGTGGCCGCCCATACTGAAATGGCCGCCGCCTACTGAAATGGGCAGCGAAGTCTTGCGCAACGCATCCTGCAGCTCGCTGATGCTGGTGGGCGTGGTAATGGCGAAGACCGAAGTCGGGTTCAGCTGCGTTACGTCGTTGACAGTTGGCATGGCAGGATCTTATTTGGAGATGTCAACCTGGAGATAGTCGAAGCGCGCCAGCGGGTCCGGGCCATAGACATTGCTGCCGTCCGCGCCACGGCGCAGCAGGAGCAGCAGCACCCAGATCGGCCCCAGCACGGGAATCACCAGCAGCAGCAGCGGATAGCCGGAGCGGCCGGTATCGTGCAGGCGCTGGGTGGAGATGGCGAGGGCGCTCCACAGGAACAGCAGCGCGAACACGCCCTGCGCCAGTTCGCCGCCAATTTCCCGCGCCAGCAGGCCGAAGGCGGCGCATACCAGCGCGGCGAACAGAACCCGGTAGAACCAGCCCAGGCGATGCAGGCGGCCATGACTCAGAAAGAACGCAGAAAGTAGTTCCATGGTAGTGGGCTCATCCAAACCGATTGTCGACCAGCTAAGATGCTGCCATGAAATATCTAATGGCGCAAGGAAAGGAAATTTCCCTTGTTGTTATGAGCTGGAAACGCCCAGAATAACACTGGATGCCTTGAATATGGCAGTGGCCGCTTTACCGGGAGCGAGCCCGAGTGTCTGCTCGCTTTCGCGCGTCACGGTGGCGGCCAGCACGCCGCCGCCCGGCAGCGCAATGCTCACCTCGGAATTCACGGCGCCCGCCTGTACCCGGTCGATCACGCCGGCCAGCTGGTTGCGCGCCGACAGCCGCCCTCCTTCATCGCCGGTAGCCACAATGATGGACGAAGCCTTGATCAGCGCAAAGGCCTGCGCGCCTTCCTTCAGCCCCAGGCTTTCCGTGCTTTCGTGCGTGATGATGGCAACGATCTCCTGGCCGCCGACGATATCCAGCGTGACTTCGTCGTTGACGGCGCCGCGCTTGAGCGTTTTTACGGTGCCGGAGAACTGGTTGCGCGCGCTGGTTTTCATGTTCAGGTTTTTCAGCAGGAGGAAATCGTCGGCCAGCGCATGCGACTGGCGGCTCAGGTCTTCAATGAAGCGCCGGTGCGCCGCCTCGATCTGGCGGAAATTCTGCACCAGCTGCTCGCCGCGCGCGGTAAGCCGCGTGCCGCCACCGCCCTTGCCGCCCGCCAGGCGTTCCACCAGCGGCTCGCCGGCGAGGTTATTCATCGCATCGATGGCATCCCACGCGCCCTTGTAGCTCATCTTCACCGCCTTCGCCGCCTGCGTGATGGAGCCATGTGCGGCGATGCTGGCCAACAGGGCCACGCGGTCAGGGCCGCCGAGGTGTTCGCCGTCCAGCGTCATCCACACCTTGCCTTCCAGCGCGATCTGCCTGTCGCTCATACGCCCTCCCCGGCTATGGCGCCGTCGGCCATGGTCAGCACCTGGCCGCCGAAGGTGGCGGCATCGTCGGGATCGTGCGTAATCAGCAGCATGGGAATGTCGAGGCGGCGCTGCAGTGCATCGAGTTCGGCACGCATGCGTACGCGCAGCGACGGATCCAGCGCGGCAAAGGGTTCGTCCAGCAGCAGTGCGGACGGCTCGGCGACCAGCGCGCGCGCCAGCGCCACCCGCTGCCGCTGGCCGCCGGAGAGCTGGTCCGGCGTCTGGTGCGCCACGGCGTCCAGCTCGAAGGCCTGCAGCCAGTAGCGCAGCGTTTCATTGTCCGCTTTTGCCGAAGGATTCCACAGCCCGCGCTGCAGGCCGAAAGCGATATTCTGGCGCACGTTCAGGTGCGGGAACAGCGCATAGTCCTGGAACAGGTAGCCCACCTGCCGCTGCTGCGCCGGCAGGTCGATGCGCGCCGCGCTGTCGAACAGCGTGCGCCCGGCCAGCACAATGCGGCCGCTGTCGGGCCGCATCAGCCCCGCCATCGCCTTCAGCAGCTGGCTCTTGCCAGCACCCGATGCGCCGTAGATCACCACGCGCTTGCTATGCGCCTCGAAACGCGCGCGCAGCCGGAATTCGCGCCTGCCCGAACGTAGCGTCTTGTCGACGTCGACCTGCACCAGCGCCGTCATGCCTGCACCTCGCGCGGCGGCGTGAGCCGGTTCGCCAGCAGCAGCACGGCGATGCAGGTCACGGAAGTAATCAGCACCAGCAGGTTGGCGGTATCGTCCTGCCCTGCCTGCACCGCTTCATAGACGGCAATCGACATGGTCTGGGTTTTGCCGGGAATGCTGCCCGCCACCATCAGCGTTGCGCCGAACTCGCCCATCGAACGGGCGAAAGCCAGCAAGGCGCCCGCCAGCACGCCGCGCCAGGCCAGCGGCAGCGTCACGCGCAGGAAAATGCCGAGCCGCGATACGCCAAGCACGCGCGCGGCCTGCTCGAACTGAATGTCCACGGTTTCGAACGCCGACCGTGCGGCCTTCAGCACCAGGGGAAAGCCGACGACCGCCGCCGCGATAACGGCGCCCTGCCAGGTGAAAATGAGATTGATGCCGAAGGCGGATTGCAGCCACGCGCCGATTGGCCCGTTGCGGCCGATCAGCACCAGCAGGTAGTAGCCCAGCACCGTGGGCGGCAGCACCATGGGCAGCGTGAGCACGGCATCCAGCACATCGCGGCCGAAGAACCGCGTGCGCGCCAGCAGGTAGGCGAATGCCATGCCCAGCAGCAGGTCGATGGCGGTGGCCCACAAGGCCACCTTCAGCGAAAGGCCAAGCGCAATCAGGGCAGGTTCGAAGCTCATGGGCGGCCGAAGCCGTATTTCGCGAGGATGGCCTGGCCTTGCGCGGACATCGCGAACGCGGCGAACTGGCGCGCGCCTGCGGCGTTTGGCGCAGCCGCCAGCACCGCCATCGGGTAACGGATGGGCGACGGTGTGGGCACCGGCATCAGCACTTTCACCTTGCCTGCCTGGGCCGCCACATCGGTGGCGTAGACGAAGCCTGCATCCACTTCACCGCGCGCCACATAGTCGAGGCTCTGGCGCACGGACGTGGCGAAAACGAAGCGCTCTTCGATGCCGGTCCACACGCCCGCCTTTTCCAGCGCTTCGCGCGTGTAGCGGCCCACAGGTACGCTGGCCGGGTTGCCGGTGGTGAGGCGCCGCAGCGAGGGCTGGCGCAGCGCGTTCAGGTCCGGTACCGCCAGCGTGCTGGACGCCGGCGCAATCAGCACCAGGCTGTTGCGCGCAAAGATGCGGCGGCTGCCTGGCGCCAGCAGCTTCTGCGCTTCGGCCTTGTCCATCGCGTCCTCATCGGCCGATGCAAACACATCGACCGGCGCGCCCTTGGCAATCTGCTGCACCAGCGTATCCGACGCGGCAAAGTTCAGCAGCACCTTGCCGCCAGGATGGGCTGCCTCATAGGCGCCTCCCAGTTCGCGGAAGGCATTGGTCAGGCTCGCGGCGGCGGAAACCGTCACATCGGCGGCCATGCCCCCCGTAGCGGCGCAGGCCAGCCCCAAGGCGGCAAACACTCTGTGCAGCATGAAATGGTCCTTATCAAAAGCGCTATATACTGAATTATATAGCGCTTTTGATTCACGCTGGCTCCACCCGCAATGTCCCCTCCTGCAGAGGGCGCAGCAGGATCTGGTAGACGTCCATGTCGAAACGCGCCGGTTTCGCCTTGCCGCGCGGCTTGCGGTCGCCGAGATAGCACCAGCCGTCGACCAGGTGGCGCCGGCGCAGGCCATGCGATTCCTCGACGATGGCGACCGCCCCCTGATACGGCCAGCGCGTGATATGCAACGGCGCCAGCGCGGCCTGCACGCGGGCCGTGTGCTGCGCAGCGCTCTCCTCGCCCACGCAGGCGCCGCGGCAGCGCACCAGCTGGCGCGCAAAGCAGGGCCGTCCCGGCGTGGACTTTTCCAGCCCGGTCAAGGCCGAGCACAGGCCGGCAGTCTGCGCGACGTCGCGCAGCGTCTCCAGCGCCGCCTTCTGGCTGCCGAACAGGCCATACAGCCCGTCGGTGCGGGCGAAATCCACCTCGCGCGCGAACACCACCTGCGGCGTGGCGCCCGCCAGGCTCAATGAACACATCTCTCGGAAACGCCGCAGTTTGCTGTTGAACACCGGTTGCTGCTCCTTCACCAGCTGCGCCTCGCGCAACAGCGCCCCGATTTCGCCGCCTGTCAACTCAAAATCGATATGCGCGGTGCGGCCCAGCATCTGCGCTTCGGAAGGCGTGCGCAGGTGGCTCATCACGCGGTGGCGGATATTGACGCTCTTGCCAATATAGATGGCGGTGCCGTCGGCATCGCGGAAAAAGTAAATGCCCGGCTGCGCCGGCAGCGCATCGATGCAGGCGCGGGGAATGTGCGCGGGATAGCTGAAGTTCAGGACCGTATCGGGGCAAACCAGCAGTCCCACGGAATTGACGTGGGTGTGCATGCCGCCATCATACAAGCTGCCATGTGACGAGCATATAGCACATTACTTATTACTATCTTCTGATTTCGTTGTTGCCAACACGAATTTTTTTGTGGAAAACGGGGGAATCCAGGGAGATCGCATCACCGCCTCAAACTCAACTCCTAGTCCTGCGGCTTGGCTCATTGGCGTAAGTGTGCAGCCAGAATGGGGGTCGAAGTTCAAATACGCGACATCGCCCTCATATAAAACATAATATTTTTCATTGGGACCAAGTTTTAGGTGCTTAGCCTGCGTCTCGCCATCGCGCTTGATGAATATATCCGGAACACGATCTTCTCTAGGAAAGATACGAAGCTCGTCGCCAGCGCGTTCCAGCTTATCGGTCGAACAAAGCCCCACTGATTCCGCGAAAACTGGCACTGAAGACAGCAATAGCAAAATAAAGATTAATTTATGCATAGTGGTAGTCTGCCTCAAGAAACGTAGCTGCTTATCCAAGTTTTTTCAGTTGCCCGCGCGCGTAGGCTGCGCTAGGGTGATTCGGTGCCAGTTCGAGGAAGCTGGTGTAGGCTTTTCGCGCCTGGTCGGAATTTCCTTGCCGCTGGCGCGCATCGCCGAGGTTCAGGTAGGCGATAGCACGCGAGGCATCGATCTGGATGGTGTTTTCGAACCAGCGCGCGGCTTCAGCGTATCGATCCTGTTTGTAGTACACGAAGCCCAGGTTGTTGGCTGCGAGCCCGAAGTCCGCGCGGTGTTTCAGCGCTTCGGTGAAGGCCGCTTCGGCCTGCGCGTATTGCTTTTCCTTGTAGAGCTGCAGGCCGCGGTCGTTGGCGCGCTGGGCCAGTTGCCGGCTGGAGGCGTCCACCGGCTTCGGTGCGGCCAGCTTCTGCTCGCCGCCCTGCAGGTTTTTCACGACGACAGCGTTGCCTTCGACCTGTTCACGGCGGCCGGTATCCAGCTTGTTGTTCAGCGCGATGGCTTCCTGCGACAACTGGGTGCTGCCCTCGCTCAGGAATTCCGCCTCGACGGGCAGTTGGAACACGAACTCGCCGCCTTCCGAACCGGGCAAGCTGCCGAAGGCTGGCGTCTGCTGCGATACGCTGGCCACGGCTGGCGCCACGTAGGCAGCGAGCTCGGTGGCGGTGATCATGCCGTCGCCATTCAGGTCGGCCTTGCCGCCCAGCGCCTGCAGCAGCGTCCAGGTGAAGACGGAGTGGCCATTGGGTCCGTTGTCCGCCACCATCTGGTCGGCGCCGCCGGCGGTTAACATCTGGCGGCCGATGCGGCGCGCGTTATCGCGCAGGAAGGCCGCAGTGCCGCCGCCGCGCGTCAGACCAAGACCGCTATAGCAGGCATCCATGACGAACAGCAGGTGCTTGGCATTGAGGCTCTCGGCAATGTTCTGCAGGTCCGTCATCGGGATCGCGTCCACGCTGACCTGCTGCGGATCGGAATCGGCGGGGATAATGTAGCCCAGGCTGCGGCCGGAGCTGAGCTGGCGCGTCGCGCCATGGCCTGCGAAGAAGACGAAGATGCGGTCGTCCTTCTTCAGCTTCGCCTCCGCCAGCTTCTCGTGGAACAGGGCCAGGATATTGTTGCGCGTCGCGTCACCGTTGGTCAAAGTGAAGACACGCTCGCTGTCGAAGCCGAAACGGCTCACCAGCGTATCGCGGATTGCCTTGGCATCCTGCACCGCGTACTGCAGCTTGGGCCATTTCTGGTAATCGTTGATGCCGATGACCACCGCGTAGCTGTTGGCGTAGCCGCTGCTGATGGCAACCTTGTCCGGCTGCGGCTTACCCTCTTTCGCAATGGTGAAATCACTGCCATCCCACGTGGCGAAGCTGTAGCCGTCGGCCACCAGCTTGTCCAATACCAACGGCAGCGTCTTGATCGTGCGTTCATGAATGTCGTGGAACAGGATGATGCCGCGCTTTTCCTTTTCCAGGGAACCCAGCACGCGGCTGGCAATCGAGCTCGGCACGGGGTCCGCCCAGTCCAGCGAATCGATATTCCACATCACCGAGCGCAGGCCCAGTTTGTTCAGCACCTGCAGGCCCTCGGCGTTGCGCGCACCATAAGGGAAGCGAAACAGCGCCGAGCGACGCGTATCGACTGCCTTCAGCAACTGGTCTGCATGGGCGATTTCACCGAACAACTGGTCGCCCTTCTCTTTCGACAGCATGGCGTGGCTATAGCTGTGGTTCGCCAGCACGTTGCCGCCTTCCAGCAGGCGGCGGCTGGCGGCCGCGCGTTTGCCAAGCGACTCCTTGCCGTTCGCATCGACTTCGCCGAGGTTCTTACCAACCTGGAAGAACACGCCAGGCACGCCGTACTGTTTGAGAATGGCGGCTACTTCGTCGGTATAGGTGGCATGCGGGCCGTCGTCAAAAGTCAGCACCACGGTTTTCGGTGGCAGCGATTTGCCGAAGATTTCCGCCGCCGCTTCATTCGCGTCCGGCTTGACCGGGTAAGGAACGATGACGCCGTAGTCCTTCATGATCTGCTCGCGGCTGAACAGCTTCTTCAGGTGCGACACATAATCTTCCCAGCGCTCGCGCTTCGGCACAATGGCGCGCTGGTCGAAGCGGGCGAAAATGCCGCTCAGTTCCTTATCGTACTGGCGCTCGATATCAGCCAGTGCGGCCAAGTCTTCGCTGATGCGCTTATGCAGCTTGATCGCGGGCAGGGTCTGGTTGGCCGCCGCCTGCTGCTGCATGGCGACCAGCACTTCCTGGAATACCAGGCGGTCGGCGTCGAACAGGTCAGGGGCCGACTCGATATAGGTCAGCAGAACGTCATAGGCTGCGTCTCGCTGGCCTGCGGGCGCTGCCTGCAGTTTCACCAGCAGTTCGCGGACCGTGCCCTGCCGCTCAACATTTTCATGGAACAGCACCTGCCCAACTTGAGTCGCGGCCTTGCGGTCGGTCTCCGGCATCGATTGTTCATCGGCCAGCAGGACAATGATCTTGCGATAGTTCGCCAGCATCTTCAGCAGCTCGGCCTGCAGCGGTGCATGCGCCTCCCCGGCGGTGGCCGTGGCCGGTGCTGCCGGTGCGCTCCCCGGCTGCGAGCTGGATTTCAGGTATGCCGTGGCAGCCGCAGCCGCAACGATGATGGCCGCGCCAATCACCACAGGTTTGGATAGCTTCATGGTCAGCCAAATGATTGCAATTATGCAATTTTAGCTCAGAGTCTCTGATCGCATGGGTAGAAAATAACGCTGCAACGCCGCCAAGGCGAGGCAGCCCAGGATCAGCGCCAGACAGAGGCGCACGACGGCCGCAGCCTGATTAAAGCAGATTGCAGCGCCAGGTGCGCATGAGGCCTGGAACAGCGCCTGGCGCAGCGAGTCGCCCATGTACCAAAGGCCGAGCACCACAAGTAGGAGCATGGCGGCCACGCTCAGCAGCATAGCGAGCAGGCCGCCTCGCCAGCCGGCAAGGAAGCTGACGCAAGCGCAGAGCAACGCGATGCTCGCCGAGGCGAGCATCAAGGCCGCGTTTATACGGTATGCCTCAACAAGAAACTCGTAAGCCTGCAGCGCTAGTCCTGCCCCCTCGTAAGCGGCGAAGGCGCATACGGCAGCAAGGGGGTAGCGGGCGAACCACGTCATGTGTTTTGTCATGTTTATCTTCGGCGCGAGCCCTGCGCCAACGGCTGCGGATAACAGCCATCATACGGTGCCGCGTGGCTGTGGTACAGTCCCGGCTCCATGAAATACCTCAGCGCCTATTCCGACCAGACCCGCCAGCAAGTGGCGCAAATCTTAGAGCAGAACCGCTTGGGCGAAGTGCTGCTGCAGCGCTAGCCGAAAACGCATGCCGTCCCAACGATAAGGCGCTGTACGACCACAGGAGCTGAAGGTGGAGTTTCCAAGAGGGGCCTTTGGGCAAATGCCGTAGCCAGCATGCCCACCAGTCTCGACAGGTTCGGCCAGTCACCGCCCAGACTTCCCGGCTAGCCATTCATTGATCCCGGTTTGTACTGCGCTTGCTTCACGAAGAGCCGAATCAATTTCACTTTCGGGAACAGATATGGCATCCTTCAAAATTCGATCGAACGTCCGGGCGAGACTAGCGGCGCGTTTGGCAAGCTCCTGCGGCGCAGTTCTGTCCAGCCCTATTTCAGTCAACACGTCGACAGATCCACATATGCGGTGGAATGAATAAACGAAACGGCCAATGCGTTCGTAATCCAAACTGTCGTTCGAAGCAGGTCGGTCGTGCATCATCTATCACCTATGCCTTTCGACTTCCGGGGATGTCATTCCGTTTTTCAAGCGCACCAAGCTCACATAGTCTTCGCGGTTACATTTATACAAATCCTCGTCAAAGACTATCTTTTCATTCCTCCATACGGTGGCATGAACTCCAGTACTGGCGCCACACATCCACATCGCATTGCTAGCTCCCGGAATGCCTTCAAACCGAACCCTGTAACGATCGTCACCAATATTGCATTTCCTTTCGACCGCCTCAACCTTTTCCAGGAAATATGTGGAGTGGTTGAACTTCACCAGATCGTCAAGTCTCCATAAATCCATGCGTTTGGTCGGCGGATTGGCCGGGAAGAATAGACCAATCTCAAGCGTCATATTGCGGTGATGGCACTCCATGCCGACAAGGGTGACGCCGTCCCTCTGTGGCTGGCGGAAATCGTAGCCTGGAACTTGGGCCTCGCAAAACGACGAGATAAGGAACAACAGAATTGATAAAAACACTCGCATCATATTGAGAGATCCTTGCGCTCGGCATCGATGACAAACAGTCTCATCATACGATGCGGCTCTGCTGTGGTACAGTCCCGGCTCCATGAAATACCTCAGCGCCTATTCCGACCAGACCCGCCAACAAGTGGCGCAAATCTTAGAGCAGAACCGCCTCGGTGACGTGCTGCTGCAGCGCTACCCGAAGGCGCATGCCATCCGCAACGACAAGGCGCTGTACGACTATGTGCAGGAGCTGAAAGCGGAGTTTCTGAGAGGCGCGGAGCCCGTCAACAAGGTGGAGTTCGACAGCAAGATCCACGTCATCAACAATGCGCTGGGACTGCACACGGCGATCTCGCGCGTGCAAGGCGGGAAACTGAAGGCGAAACACGAAATAAAAGTGGCGACCATGTTCAGGGATGCCCCCCTGGAATTCCTGCGCATGATCGCCGTACACGAGCTGGCCCACTTGAGGGAGAAGCAGCACGACAAAGCGTTCTATAAGTTGTGCACTTATATGGAGCCGAACTACCACCAATATGAGTTCGACGTCCGCCTCTACCTCACCCAGCTCGAATACTCAGGACAGAAGCTGTGGTAATCAGCCCTGTTTGCGGCGGCGGGCCAGGAATCCCAGCAGGCCCAGGCCGCCGAGCAGCATGCCATAGGTCTCCGGTTCCGGCACCGCGGCCACGTTGATGTTATCGAACTGGTAGAGGTGGAATGGGTTCAGCGGCTGGCCGAACGTCACCGAACTCAGGTTGTTGAAGCCGTTGAAGGTATAGGTGTCCCAGCTGAAGTCGGTGCCGATCACCAGTTCCTGCTCCACGGTGCCGCCGCCGGACAGGTGTCCGGTGAAGGTCACGCTGTTGCCGCCGCCAAGGAAGGATTTCAGGCGCACCAGGTCAATCGAATACAGGTCGAAGGCGGTGTTATCCACCCGCGACAGGGTCACGGTGCTCAGCGGCACGGCGGTCAGCGCCTCCGAGCCGGCCCAGGCAATTCCGTTGTCCTCGGTAGCCGATGCCAGCGCGGCGAGGAAGTGGCCGCCAGCCGACAGCTGGTAGCCGTCTTCGGTGTAGGTGCCAGGAATAATCAGCGTGTTCGCAACGTTGAGGTAGCCCATCGAGCCGATGTTGCTGAAGTCGATCGTATCGGCCTGTGCAGTCCCCGCCAGCGCCAGCGCGGCGACTACCGCCGCCTTCATCATTTTTTTGATCACAATGCACCCCGGAAAAAATTAGTTAAAAAAATATTATCAAACAGCAAGCGCATTACATCATGCGTCATGCAATTTTTATAATAATTTTTTGCTATCGTGCGCCGGGATGTACTGTCGAGTTATTTATGGATGAGACAGCTTTTGAATCAATAGCTTCGGGTCGTCCGCGACCCGCATCATGGCCGCGTGCTGGGGCTTGATGAAGCCCTCTTCCCGCGCGTGGGCGATGAAAGCCACCAGCTGGTCGTAGAAGCCGCCCGCGTTCAGCAGGCCCACCGGCTTGCTGTGGATGCCGAGCTGGGACCAGGTCAGCATTTCGAACAGCTCTTCCAGCGTGCCCATGCCGCCGGGCATGGCAATGAAGCCGTCCGACAGCTGCGACATCATGGCTTTGCGCTCGTGCATGTCCTTGACGATGAACTGGCGCGTGAGGCCCGTATGCCCTACTTCGCGTTCCACCAGCTGGGTGGGGATCACGCCCGTCACTTCGCCGCCCAGGCGCAGCACTTCGTCGGCGATGATGCCCATCAGGCCCACATTGCCGCCGCCGTAGACCAGCGCGAGGTTCGCCTCCACCAGCGCCGCGCCCATGGCGCGCGCCGTTTCCGCATACAGCGGGCTGGCGCCGGGATTGGCGCCGCAATAGACACAGATCGATTTCATTTGAGTTTCTTGAGATAGTCTTCGGACAGCTTCTGGAAGCGCACGCTGGTTTCGCCCCGAAGGTAAGGCCCGATCTGGGACAGCACCTGGTAGCAGCCGCGCGCCAGCGCGTCCGCCATCGACTGCTGCTCGGTGTAGTTGCGCGGGTTGCGCACGTATTCGTAGGACAGCCAGTAGGTGGCCACCACCACCATATTGGTCGCCATGGCATCGATCGCCACATCATTGGCTTCCAGCGAGTTCTCGCTGCGCAGGTCCACGCACAGCTGCTTGGCCACCTTGATCTTGTGCGCCAAAATCTGCTTGAACTGCAGCTCCAGCTTGCGGTTGCGCGACAGCAGGTCGTTCAGGTCGCGGTAGAAGAAGCGGTAGCGCCAGATCAGCTCAAACATGAAGTGCAGGTAGTTCCACACGTCCTCGATATTGGAGCGTCGTCCGTTCGGCACCTGTAGGATGCGCTCGATCTCCTCTTCGAACTGGGCGAAGATGGAGTTGACGATATCGTCCTTGTTGCGGAAGTGGTAGTACAGGTTGCCCGGCGAGATATTCATCTCTTCGGCGATCACCGTGGTGGTGATGTTCGGCTCGCCGAATTCATTGAACAAGCGCAGCGAGAGTTCGAGAATTCGTTCGCGGGTGCGTCTTGGGGCTTTTTGTTGCATGGCAGGAGAATTGGTTTATTCCCCCGCAAGCATAACACCGATAAGGCTTCTGCTGGGAAATCAGGCCGCATGCCGTCCGCGCCGCGCCACCGCCTGCCTGTGCAGGCGAAAGCCTTCACGGATGTTTTCGCGCAGGATGCCTCCCTTCCAGGGCTTGGTATAGAAGCGGTCGATCGCGCCCTGGTTGATGGCGGCCATGATCGGCGCCAGGTCGGCATAGGCGGACAGCATGATGCGGAAGGTGTCCGGCGCCAGGGTCTTTACCCGTTCCATGAACTCGATGCCGCTCATGTTCGGCATGCACTGGTCGCACACGATCACCTGCACCCTGTGCTTGGCCAGGATGTCGAAGCCTTCGGCCGCCGTCTGCGCGGTCAGGATGCGGTAGCCGTCCTGTTCGAGGAAGTCGCTCAGCACGTCCAGCATGAAGGCGTCGTCGTCCACGATCAGCAGGGTTGGCGGATCGTCGCCTGCCTCATCGTCCTCCGGCTGCGCCATGGCGCGGCCTTCGTCCAGCATGGCCTCGAATTCATCCGCCGGTACCGGACGGCTGAAGTAGTAGCCCTGGATTTCGTCGCACGCATGGCGCTTCAGGTAGGACAGCTGGGCATCGCGCTCCACGCCTTCCGCGATCACCTTCAGCTTCATGCTGTGCGCCATGTGAATAATGGCCAGCACAATGGCCGCGTCGTCCGGATTGCTGGTCACTTCGCGCACAAAGGCGATGTCGATCTTCAGTTTGTCGATCGGGAAGCGCTTCAGGTAGGCCAGCGAGGAATAGCCGGTGCCGAAATCGTCGATGGAGATTTTCACCCCCAGCTGCTTCAGGTTCTGGAGCACGGTGATGGTTTCTTCCGCATTCGACATCAGCGAGCTTTCCGTCAGTTCGAGTTCCAGCAGCTCGGGCGCAATATCGTGTTCCTTCAGGGCCCGCATCACCTCTTCCTGCAGGCCGCCGACGAAGAACTGGATGCCGCTGACGTTGACCGATATCTGCACCGCGCCGCTGGGCTTCTTCGACCACTCGGCGATTTTGCGGCAAGCCTCGTCGATCACCCAGTTGCCGACGCGGACAATCAGGCCCGTCTCCTCCAACAGCGGGATGAAGAGCGCGGGCGACACCATGCCATGGCCAGGCCGCTGCCAGCGGATCAGGGCTTCGGCGCCGCTGATGCGGCCCGTGGTGATGTGCACCTTCGGCTGGAAGTACAGCACGAATTCCTTGTTGTCGATGGCGCGGCGCAGCGCGTTTTCCATATCCAGCCGCGCCAGCGACTGCGCGTTCATCTCCGCCGTGAAGAAGCGGAAGGCATCGCGCCCGGCCTCCTTGGCGCGGTACATGGCCGTGTCGGCATACTGGATCAGGGAGTCCGCATCCACGCCGTCTTCCGGATACACCGAGATGCCGATGCTGGCGGTCACGGTCACTTCGTGGCCCTTCAGGTCGAAGGGACGGCGCATCGCTTCGCGTATCTTGTCCACCACCGCAATCGCATTCTGCCCGCCTTCCGGCAGCATCAGGATGGCGGCGAATTCGTCGCCGCCGAAGCGGCCGATGGTGTCGCGCACGCGCAGGCAGTCCACCAGGCGGCTGGAGAACTGCCGCAGCAGCTCGTCGCCGATGGTGTGGCCCAGCGTGTCGTTAATGTTCTTGAAGCGGTCCATATCGAGGAACAGCACGGCCAGCGCCCATTTATGCTCCTGCGCCATGCTCAGCGAATGCGTCAGCGATTCGTAGAACTGGCTGCGGTTCGGCAGGCCGGTCAGCGTATCGAAATGGGCCAGTTTCAGCAGGCGCCGTTCGGCTTCCTTGCGTTCGGTGATATCGCGCGCCACCGCCACCAGGATCCAGTTGCTGCCGGAGCGCAGGGTGCGCCCCTGCACTTCCACCGACAGCGGCGAGCCGTCCTTGCGCTGCAACAGCAGCTCCGTCATGGTGCCGGCGTGGTCGCCGGCCAGCAGCTTGTCGTACAGGTCTTCCAGCCGTCCCAGCTCCGAACGCAGGAAATCCTCACGCTCGTAGCCCAGCATGCGGCAGGCGGTCACGTTCACGTCCACGAAGCTGCGGTTGGCCCGGTCCACCAGGAAGATGGCGTCGGCCGTTGCGTCCATCGCGAGGCGGAAGCGGCGCAGGTCCTCATCCAGGCGGATGCGCGCGTCCATGTCGCGCTGCAGCTGCTCATGGTTGCGGCGCACTTCTTCGTACAGCAGCAGGTTCTGGAAAGCGGCCGCGATCTGCGCCGCCACGGTGACGGCAACCCGTTCGTCCACTTCGCTGAATTCATCGGCGCCCAGCTTGTCGGCCAGGTAGAGCCAGCCGTGCACGCGCTCGTGCAGCGTGATCGGCACCACCAGCAGGGAGTGCACCGGCGGATGGCTTTCCGGCAGGCCGACATGCGTGGCGTTGCCCGGCAGCCCGGCCATGCGCACCGGACGCCGGTGTTCCAGCACATCGCGCAGCACGCCAACGCTGGGGTTATCGCGCAGCTCAGGCCCCGGCACGCTGGAGCCGCAGGTCGCAAAATAAGTCAGGTAATTCTCTTCCGGTTCCAGCACTCCGATGCAGGCATAGCGGGCCACGCAGATGTCCTGCGCCACGCGGCAGCAGATCTCCACCAGCTTTTGCGGGTCGCGTTCCGCACCCAGCTCGATGCCCAGTTCGATCAGCGCGGTCAGGCGCAGGCTCACGGCCTGCAGGCTGGAGAGCGAATTGGACAGGCGCTGCGTCATCGTGTCGATGTGTTCCGGTTCGGCCGCCGTGCCTTTGCCGTTGTTCGCCATGCGCGTCAGGGTCTGGCTGCTCGATTCCAGTTCGTCCAGGTATTCCGCCACCTTGAAGTCGATGCCGCTCACGCCCGGCTCGCCCGGCGCCTGCGCCATCGGCGGCGCCACGGCGGCCTGGGCCAGGCCCAGCGCTTCCTGCACGGTGCTCACGATGACGTCGGGATCGGAAGGCTTGGGCAGGACCCAGCGCACGCCGCAGGACTGCGCCATCGCCACCGCTTCGCGCTCGCGGTAGGTGGCGGTATAGAAGATGATGGGGATCTGCGCCGTGGCGGGGTTGGCGCGCATGCGCGCCACGAACTCGTAGCCGTCCATATTCGGCATCAGGATGTCGGAGATCACCAGGTCCGGCCGCTCATTCTCCATCAGCGCCAGCGCTTCTGTGCCGCTGGCGGCGGCCATCAGGCGGTGCCCGCTGAAACCGAGCAGCGTCATGAGGAACTCGCGGTTCAGCACGTGGTCATCGACAATCAGGATGCTGGCCGTGCCGTCCGGCAGTTCCGGCGCCGGCGCTTCCGGCATCGGCTCTTCGCCGGGCAGGAAGGCTTCGATCTGTTCGACAAAAGTATCCGGCTCGATCGGCTTGCCGATATAGCCGTCGAAGCCGGCCGCCAGCAGGCGTTCGCGGTCGCCCACCATGGCCAGTGCGGTCACGGCCAGGGCCGGGGTGTGCTGCAGTTCGGGATCGGCCTTGAGGGCGGCAATCACGCCATAGCCATCGAGCTTGGGCAGGTGCACATCGCAGATGATCAGGTCCGGCCGTTCGCTGCGCGCGGCGGCCACGCCAGCCTCACCATCGCTTGCCGACAGCGGCGTGTAGCCGAAAGCACGGAGCAGATAAACCATCAGCTCCATGTTGGTCGGATTGTCTTCGATGATTAGGATGCGTGCTGACACGTCGATGCGCTCCGGGTCTCTCGGGTTACGGGGGCGGTGTTATGCGCCAGCCTTGAGTATCGCTGAAACTCCTGCGAGACAGAGCACGCATGCAAATCTCACAGAAACTCACAAGACCTTATGACACTCTCTTGCATAATCTCGAGACAGTCTAGCGCGCGTCGGCAACAACGTCAAAAATCTCGTCGAGAACGTGTGACAAAACCAGCGCATTATCGGCCAGCGCAACGTGGCCCACGCCACCGATCTCGATATTGCGCGCCCCTTCCAGCCGGCAGGAGTCCTGCGGCGCGATGATATTGTCGTGATGCGACCAGATCGAGGTGATCTTTTCGCGCCGCCCGGCATCACCCTTGTCCAGTGCAGCCAGCCACTGCGCGCCGCGCCGCATCTGGCGTGCGTTGGCGCCGATGCCGAAGCTGGCCAGCGCCGTACCGTGATGCGGCGTGCCCAGCGTGACGAGCCGGGCGACCGCCGCATCGCCGTGCGCCTGCAGGTAGGCGCGCGCGGCCAGGCCGCCCATGCTGTGCGCCACGATGACCAGCCGGTCCTGCCCCGTTGCGGCAAGCAGGCGCTGGACGGCAGCCGCGATCTGGCCCGTGTAGTGGTCGATATCGGCCGTTATCGGCTCCAGGTCCACGGCGTCATGGCTCACGCGCTGCTGCACCAGCAGGCGGCGCAGCGAAGCCCAGTAGCCGCCATTGCAGCCGTAGCCGTGCACCAGCAGCACCGGCAGGCCGCGTGGCGGCTGCGCGATGTGGATGCGCGGATGGTGCCACAGCATTGTCCATGACGATGCCCGCATCGATGCCGCGTACTCGCCGAAGAACAGGCGCAGGCTGCCGCGCCAGTCCAGGCCATGCTGCCGCGGCGTGGCGCTGCGTGCACGCCAGCTGAGATGGAAATTGTTGGCGACGATGAGCATGCGCACCAGGGCCACCAGCGCCAGCGCTGCCAGCAATGCCACGCCTCCCGGCAGCACGCCGCTGATCAGGCGCCACAGCAGCAGTGCCGCCAGCGCCTGCGCTAGCATGATGATAGCGAGCAGGCGCACCACCATCTCAGGCAGCCACCGGCTGTGCCGCCGGTTTGCCGGTCAGCTGCTGCGCCAGCTGGCTGGCGAGCCGCGCTGTGATGCCGTAGATCGACAGCTGGGGATTGGCGCCGATCGAAGTCGGGAACAGCGAGCCGTCATGCACCGAGACGTTCGACAGGCCGCGGTAGCGCCCATCGCCCGCCACCACGCCGCTGCGTTCATCGCCGGACATGGTGCAGCCGCCCATCACATGGGCCGATGCCACGCGCGTCTGCAAAGGCTTCATCGGCAGCGCCGCGATCTCCTTCTGCGCCTCGGCCCAGCTGCCGTAGTGGCGCGCCTGTTCATGCACCGGCGCCACCTTGAGCGCGCCGGCGGCGAACTGGATCTCGGCCATCGTCAGCAGCGCGCGCCGGGCGCCCTCCCACATCGGCTTGCTCATCACGTAATCCAGCTCGGGCGAGCCGTCGCTGCGCAGGTGCACGCGGCCGCCGCGCGAGTCTTCGTGGAAGCCGTCGCGCAGCAGCGCCAGCATGCCCTGCAGGTGGGAGAACTGGCGCATGGTGTCGGCATGCAGCTGGCCGAAGCCCGCCATGGTGGTCGACAACAGCACCGGGTGCATGGGCGGCACTTCCAGCTTGAAACCCACGGGCCCGTCGATGGCCTGGGTTTCCAGGAAGTGGTCGGAGTAGATGGTCTGCGGCGCGCCGCTGAAGCCATCCACCGCCTGTTCGAAGATGCCGGCCGAGACCAGCGTGGGATGCAGGAAGGTGCGCCGCCCCAGCAGGCTATGCGGATCGGGCGCGCGGGAACGCAGCAGCAGCGCGGGCGAATTGATCGCGCCGCCCGCCACCACGAAGTGGCGCGCGCGCAGCGTAATGCGGACGCCGCTGGGCGCCAGGCCGTCCGCCGACAGCGCGCTGCATTGCAGGCTGCCGGCGCGGTCGCCCTGCCACACGAAGCGCTCGGCGCGCGCGTGCGTCAGCAGGGTGGCGCCATGCTGCAGGGCCGAGGGAATGGTCGTCACCAGCATCGACTGCTTGGCATTGGTCGGGCAGCCCATGCCGCAGTAGCCCAGGTTCCAGCAGCCCTTCACATTGCGCCGGATGGCCGCCACCGGAATATTCAGCTTCGCCGCGCCCTTGCGCAGCAGCTCATTGTTTTCGTTCGGCGGCGTGGGCCAGTCCTCGATATGCAGGCGCCGCTCCATCAGCGCGAACCATGGCGCCAGCGCTTCCGGCGAATAGTCCTTCAGCGCATACTCGCGCTGCCAGAAGGCCAGCGTGGCGGGCGGCGTGCGGAAGCTGGAGGTCCAGTTCACGGTGGTCGAGCCGCCGACGGCCTTGCCCTGCAGGATGTTGATGGCTTTGTCGCGCGTTTTGCGCGCGGCGGATTCCTGGTACAGGGCGGGATAGGCCTCCGCTTCGCGCATCTTGAAATCCCTGGAGGAGCGCAGCGCGCCTTCCTCCACGATCAGCACCCTGAGGCCGGACAGCGCGAGGATTTCGGCCGTCACGCCGCCGCCTGCCCCGCTGCCGATGACCACCACGTCCGCCTCCAGCGTGCGGTGGCCGTCCAGCGTGGCCGCGTCGATTACCTTCCAGCCTGCGGCCAGCCCGGCCTGGATCGGATCCGGTATGGCGCTCATGCTGCCAGCTCCTTCATGGGACCGGGATAGCCGATCGCCGCCCAGTGCGCAGGCTGCGCGTACCAGCTGCCGATGATCAGGTCATGCAAGGCGTGGTAGGCCGACTGCAGCAGCGCCAGGCGGTGCCGGCGCCAGCTTTGCAGGAATTCCGCGATCTGTTCAGGCGACGCTTCGCTCCACGGCGGAATGCCCGCCAGCAGGCGCCGGGTGGGCGCCAGCGCCATCAGGCCGAACAGGTCCTGCACCTCCTTCTGCACGGCCAGCGGCAGGCCAAGGATGGCGATGCGCACGGCTTCGATGGCATCGTCCAGCGCCGCACCGCGTTCCGGCCCGGCAGGCAGCACCGGGCCCAGCATGACGGGAATGACGGCGGCCAGCATCCCGCGGCCGGCGGCATCGAGTTCGAACTGCTGCGGCGCCGCCTTGAACTGGCGGTACAGCAGGCCGCCAGCGGCCAGCGTCAAGGCGCCAGCCAGGCCGATCTTGAGAAAAGATCTGCGCGAAGTCTGCATGGGGTCTCCAGGTATGGTTTTTTGCTTCAGTGTACGTGAAGCGCCCGGTCCCGGTTAGAGGGAAAAATCTAGACCATGCGCTATTCCTTGCGCCCGCATTTCACAATGATCTGGCGCGCGATGCCGCGCAGGATATTCACCTCTTCAGTCTCCAGCGCGGCCCGCGAGAACATGCGTTTCAGGCGCGGCATCAGCTTGCGCGGATTGTTCGCGTCCAGGAAGCCCAGCTGCACCAATGCCTCCTCCAGGTGCGCGTACATGCCGTCGATCTGCGCCACGCTGGCCGCATCGCCCTGGAAGCCCACGTCCGATGCGGCGCGCTGGCCGTCCAGCGCCGCCATGCGGCACTCGTAGACCAGCACCTGCGCCGCCTGCGCCAGGTTGAGCGAGGAGTACTCGGGATTGGCCGGAATATTCACCAGCACATTGCAGCGCTCCACAATCTCGTTGGGCAGGCCGAAGCGTTCGTTGCCGAAGATGAGCGCGGCGCGCGCCTCGCCGGCCGCCAGCTGCTGCGCCAGTTCGCGCGGCGCCATCACGGGCGGCGAGAATTCGCGCAGCCGGGCCGACACCGCGGCCGCGAAATGGATGCCGTCCAGCGCCTCTTCCATGCTGCCCACCACGCGGGTGCGCTCCAGGATGTCGACGGCGCCGCTGGCAAAGGCCACCGATTCCTCATGCATCAGCGCCCCGTCGAAGCGCGGATTGACCAGCACCAGCTCGCTGAAGCCCATGGTTTTCATGGCGCGCGCGACCGAGCCGATATTGCCCGGACGGCTGGTTTCCACCAGCACAATTCTCAGCCTGTCAAAAAGAGTCGGTGTGCTTTCGGCCTGTTTCATTTAAAATGGAGGATTATTGCGTTGTCGATGGGCCGGAATTCTACCCTGTCGCCACTGCGCCGCTCTTTAATTCATTCATGTTCACAGACCTCCGTTGCCGAGGGCGCATTGCGCCGGGCAGGCGGAACGTCTCTTTTTACCGGATATTGCCATGCACCCAATGCTCAATACGGCCGTGAAAGCTGCCCGCCGCGGCGCCGCCGTCATCAACCGCGCTTCGTTCGACCTCGACCGCGTTAATGTTACTGAAAAGAAACACAACGACTTCGTGACCGACGTTGACCAGGCCGCCGAGCAGGCCATCGTGGAAGTGCTGCAGAAGGCTTATCCGGACCATGGCTTCATCACCGAGGAAGGCGGCGTGATCGGCGCTGTGAACGACGAGAGTGAATTCGTGTGGATCATCGATCCGCTGGACGGCACCACCAACTTCATGCACGGCTTCCCCCAGTACGCCATTTCCATCGCGCTGCAGCAGCGCGGCGTGGTCACGCAGGCGCTGGTCTACGATCCGGTGCGCAACGACCTGTTCACCGCCACCAAGGGCGCCGGCGCCTACCTGAACGAAAAGCGCATCCGCGTTAACAAACTGGACCGCATTTCCGGCGCCCTGCTCGGCACCGGCTACCGCGAAGGCAACCCGGATGCGCTGGCCGAATACCTGAAGATGTACGGCCTGCTGGGCACCCGCTGCCAGGGCATCCGCCGCGCCGGCGCCGCCGCGCTGGACCTGGCCTATGTGGCCTGCGGCCGCCTGGACGGCTTCTATGAAAAGAACCTGAAGCCCTGGGATATCGCCGCCGGCGCCCTGCTGGTGACGGAAGCGGGTGGCATCGCCGGCGAGTTCAACGGCGAAGCCAATTACATGGAAACCGGCCACATTATCGCCGGCAGCCCGAAAATCTTCGGCCAGATGGTTGGCCTCCTGGCAGAATTTGCATAAAAACAAGTTTCTTCCGGTAACTTTGTTACAAAAAAGGAGGCGCAAAGCCTCCTTTTTTATTGCCGTAGCGAAATATATTCCTATAATCACTGTTATACTCGCGCTGCGCCCGCGATACCGTGCGCGCCCTCCGCTTCTCCTATAAAGATCATTATGTCCTTCTCCCAACTTGGCCTGTCTGACGCCATCGTGCGCGCCGTCACCGAAACCGGTTATACCGCGCCCACCCCAATTCAGACGCAAGCCATTCCCGCCGTGCTGCAGGGCGGCGACCTGCTGGCCGGCGCCCAGACCGGCACCGGCAAGACCGCCGGCTTCACGCTGCCGGTGCTGCACCGCCTGTCCACCGATACCGTGGGCCAGCAGCTGGCCAATAACACCTCGCCGCGCGCCATCCGCGCCCTGATCCTGACCCCGACCCGCGAACTGGCGGCCCAGGTCGAGGAAAGCGTCAAGGTCTACGGCAAGTACACCCGCCTGAATTCGGCCGTCATTTTCGGCGGCGTCAGCATCAACCCGCAGATCAAGCAGCTGCGCCACGGAGTTGACATTCTGGTCGCCACGCCGGGCCGCCTGCTGGACCATATGGCCCAGGGCACGGTCAAGCTGGACAAGATCGAGATCCTGATCCTGGACGAGGCCGACCGCATGCTGGACATGGGCTTCATCCGCGATATCCGCAAGGTGCTGGCCGCCCTGCCGCCGAAGCGCCAGAACCTGCTGTTCTCGGCCACCTTCTCGGACGAGATCAAGGCCCTGGCCGACGGCCTGCTGGACAAGCCGGCCACCATCGAAGTCGCACGCCGCAATTCGACGGTGGAAGTGATCGCCCAGAAGATCCACCCGGTGGACCGCGACAAGAAGCACCCGATGCTGTCGCACCTGATCCGCACCCACAAATGGACCCAGGTGCTGGTATTCACGCGCACCAAGCACGGCGCCAACAAGCTGGTGGAACAGCTGGGCAAGGACGGCGTGGGCGCGATGGCGATCCACGGCAACAAGAGCCAGTCGGCGCGCACCCGCGCACTGGGCGAATTCAAGGACGGCACGCTGCAGGTGCTGGTGGCCACCGATATCGCCGCGCGCGGCATCGACATCGACCAGCTGCCGCACGTGGTCAACTACGACCTGCCGAATGTGCCGGAGGACTATGTGCACCGCATCGGCCGTACCGGCCGCGCCGGCGCCAAGGGCGAAGCCGTGTCCCTGGTCTGCGTGGACGAGCACGACATGCTGAAGGACATCGAAAAGCTGATCAAGCAATCGCTGCCGCGTGAAGTGATTCCGGGCTTCGAGCCGGATCCGACGGCCAAGGCGCAGCCCATCCAGCTGCGCAGCGGCGCCGGCCACCACCGCAACCCGCGTCCGGGCGGCAATGGCGGCGGCCGTGGCAAGCCGAATGGCGGCCAGCCGGCACGCGCTGCCGGCAATGGCGGCAATGGCCAGCAGCCGCGCGGCAACGGCAGCGGCCAGCAGGCGCGCAGCAACGGCAGCACGCAGCAGCCTCGCATCCTAGGCAATCCGAACGGCGGCAACGGCCAGCGCAGCGCCGGCCAGCGCGACGGCGGCGTCCGCAACGGCACCCCGCGCAGCGGCGCACCGCGTCCGGGCGGCAACGCTCCCGCCCGCAGCGGCGGCGGCCGCGGCCGCTGATGCGCTTCGCCGCCAACCTGTCGATGCTGTTCACGGAACTGCCGTTCCTGGACCGCTTCGGCGCGGCGAAGGCGGCGGGTTTCCAGGGCGTGGAATTCCTCTTCCCCTACGCCCTTCCTCCTGAACAGATCCGTGCGCAGCTGGACCGGCACCAGCTGCAGCTGGCGCTGTTCAACCTGCCGCCCGGCGACTGGGACGCGGGGGAACGCGGCATGGCCTGCGACCCGCGCCGTGCAGAAGAATTCCGTAGCGCCTGCGAACTCGGCCTGCGCTATGCGCTGGCGCTGGGCGTGCCCAATGTGCACTGCATGGCCGGCCTGCGCCCCGCGCACGCTGCGCCGGAAGACGCGCAGCGCAGCTATGCCGACAATCTCTGCTACGCCGCCGATTTATTCGCACCGCACGGCATCGGCGTGCTGATCGAACCGATCAACCGCTACGACATGCCGGGCTACTTCCTGAACGGCAGCCGCCAGGCGCTGGACATCATCGCCCAGTGCGCGCGCCCCAACCTCTTCCTGCAATACGACATCTACCACATGCAGCGCATGGAAGGCGAGCTGGCCAATACCATCCGCGCCGCCCTGCCCCTGATCCGCCACATGCAGCTGGCCGATACGCCGGGCCGCCACGAGCCGGGCACGGGCGAAATCAACTACCCCTACCTGTTCACTCTGCTGGACGAGCTCGGCTACGAAGGCTGGATGGGCTGCGAATACCGTCCGCAGGCGGGCACGGAAGCCGGCCTCGGCTGGTTCATGGCCCTGCAACACTAACTTGCGCTGCCGCAAGTAGCTGCGGCCTCATCGGAGCAAGATGGCCTTTCCCGTGACCGCGGAGATCCATCATGCGCCCATTCCTTGTTCTTCTCCTGCTGGCTGCGCTCAGCGGCTGCGCCACGCCCGAGCCCTCCCGCCTGCGCGAGGTGCGCGCCTTCGCCAATGAAGCGCCCAAGCTGGCCGGATTCGCCGACCTGAGCCAGCGTTTCCGCGACACCTACCAGCGCGAGCAGCCCTACCTGAATGCGGCCAGCGTGCGCACCGAAGTACAGCTGGACGACCGGCGGCGCGAGGCCTATCCGGATTTCGTGGCCCTGCACCAGTCCGTCATGCTCTACATGCGCGTGCTGGGCGCGCTGGCCGACGGCGGCACCTATGACGCCGGCGACCAGATCAAGGGGCTGGCATCCGGCATCAAGGCCTGGCCGGATACCGGACTGACCGACCGCCACGTGAACGCCTATGCCGGCCTCACGCGCGCCCTGGCCCGCGTGTTCACCGGGCACGCCCAGGACCAGGCGGTGCAGACCCTGCTGCGCGAAGGCTACACGCCGCTGCAGGAATCGCTGGACGCGATGGCCGTGCTGCTGCGCACCTTCGACCAGCACCACGACAATGAACAGGCCATCGTGCTCGGCATGCTGGACGTGGAAATCCCCTTCGCCAACACGCCGCGCGACCGCCTGCTGGCCGCCATCGCGAAAGCGCACCGGCAGGAGAAAGTGCGCGAATACCACCTGCTCGGCCTGCGCCACACGCTGGCCCTGCAGCACGTGGAAGCGATCCGCAAGCAGCATGAGGCGCTGGTGCTGCAGCCCGCCCTGCACACGCCCGCGCCGCGCCCCGTCGTCCTGTCCAACGCCGCCATCCAGGGAGCCACGCCATGAGCCAGACCGCCGCCACGCCCGCCGACATCGCCGCGCTGGCCGACAGCCTCACCGCCTGCGCCGGGGAACTGCATGCGCGCATCATGCGCGAGATCCGGCGCGAAGCCCTGGGCCACGAAGAAGCCCAGACTCTGTTCGACCAGGAAGTGGCGCTGCGCCTGCAGGCCAACAAGCTGTATGTGGACGCCGCCGTACTGGCGGCCGGCAGCCTCGCCCTGCCGCGCCGGCAATTGCTGGAACTCACGGAACAGGCGCGCGAAGCCATCCGCCGCATCGAGCGCACCAAGCTGGTGGTGGACATTGCAGGGAACCTGCTGCGCCTGGCGGCCGCGGTTGCCGCCGCCAGGCCGGAAGACCTGGCGCCCGCCGCCGAAGACCTGAAGGCCACGCTGTCCGCACTCAAGGACAATCGGCAAGCGTAACGCGGCCCCGCGTCGTACAATCGGGGCATGGATACGCTGCTTCCGGATCAGCTCGAATACCTGCGCTCCCTGCTGACCCGGCAGCTGGACGGCCTGCTGGCGCAGCCCCAGGAAAGCGAAGGCGGCCTGCGCGTGCAGGCGGTGGAGGAAATCGAAACTTCGCCGGCCGACAGCGCCAGCAACCGCACCATGAACGAACTGGCGCTGGAGGCCGATGCGCTGCGCCAGAACCAGTTGCGCGCCCTGCGCAGCGCGCTGGCCCGGCTCGACAGCGGCGACTACGGCGATTGCGAACAGTGCGGCCAGCCGATCGGCTTCCAGCGCCTCAGGGTCAGTCCCGAAGCGCGTTTCTGCATCGCCTGCCAGACCCGCCGCGAGCAGGCGCGCCGCTGAGCCATCCGTGCGCGGCGCGGCGGCCCGCCCGCCTATAATCGGCCCATGGGCTACAAGACTATCCTGGTGCACGTGGACGACTCGCCCCATTCGCGGGCGCGCGTCATGCTCGCGGCCGAACTGGCGCTGCGGGAAGGCGCTTATCTGATCGGCGCGGCCACCACCGGCGTCTCGCGCTTCCTGTACCAGAACGAAATCGTGGATGAGGAAGACCCGAACCTGGCACGCCACCTGGACGTGCTGCGCGAACGCGCCCAGCGCGCGCTGGCCGAATTCGCGCCGCAGCTGCGCGCACTCGGCGTGCAGCACTTCGAAGAACGCATCCTCGACGATGAACCCGGTGCAGGCCTCAGCCTGCTGGCCCGGCATGCCGACCTGGTGGTGGTGTCGCAGGCCGACCCGGCCCAGCGCGGCAGCGCGGGCGAGTTCCCGGCCGAGGTACTGACGGAGTCCGGCTGCGGCGTGCTGGTGGTGCCGCATGGCGCGCGCGCCAATGGTGCGATTGCCGTCAGCAGCGCGGGCGTGGCCAGCCCCGGCGGGCCGCTGCCGGGCCGTCGCACCCTGGTGGCCTGGAATGCCAGCAAGCAGGCGGCGCGCGCGGTGCGCGAGGCGCTGCCGCTGCTGCGGCGGGCCGAACGCGTGACTGTGGCCATCGTGGACGCCGACCTGCATCCCGCCGCCTTCGGCGAACAGCCGGGCGCCGACCTGCTGGCCTGGCTGGAACGGCATGGGGTGCAAGCCACGGTGGCGTTGCGCCAGACCGCGCGCCAGGGCCTGCTGAAGCGGCCCGGCGATACGGGCGAAGCCCTGCTCGGCCTGGCCGAAGAGGAGTCCTGCGACCTGCTGGTGCTGGGCGCCTACAGCCACTCGCGGGTGCGCGAAACCCTGCTGGGCGGCGTGACCCGCACCGTGCTGGAAACCATGGGCCTGCCCGTGCTGATGGCGCACTGACGACATACGCGGCTGACGGGTGATGTCGTCGGCGTTCAGGCGTCGGAACGCCAGTCCTGGTCGCGTATCTTGGCCACCTGGCGCTGCGCCAGCAGCTTCCACAAGGTGAGCGCATGCTGGCGGTCGGCCGACATATGGCGCGGCTTGGCCAGCGCAATCTCGCAATCGCGGTCCGACCATTCCTCGTAGCGGATGGCGCCGTTGGCCGCCACCTCCATCTGGTACATCAAGCCGTCGTCATAACCGAATTTCAGCACCGCCGAGCCCGGCCCGCCTTCGGGGCCGCGCGCCTTGCCGTCGTACACCTCGGCCAGCACGGAAGCCAGCTGCGCTTCCGTCGGGGCCGGAACGTCGCGCCCATCCGGGCGCGTGAGGACTACCCATGCCTGTGTCATGAACGCTCCTCCTGTCGACGGAGGCGGGGGCCGCCTCCTGTGCCGATCATGCGCCAAAATGGCTGTGCACGCCAGCAATTGTTAATGCTTCACAACAGCCGCCCCGGCGCAAACGTTTCAGTGCACGAGCTGTGGCAGGGAGAGCGGATTGAAGTCGGTCCAGTCGCCGTTGACGATGCTGCCTTCAGCCTTCTCGATATGGTTGGCGCCCAGGTCGCGCAGTGTCTGCACGGCCCGGCCTTCGTCGCCATCCTCCACGGCCACGGCAATCATCATGCCGGCCTTGCGCGGCTCAACCATGTTCTCGCCGCTGCCCTGCTCCGGCTCGCCGCGCTCTTTCATATGCGAGAAGCTGTAGAGCGATCCCACATGGGCGCCCACCAGGCCGCCGACCACGGGGCCCAGCGGGCCGGTCAGCGGCACCGTGGCCGCGCCCACTGCAGCGCCGATGGCGCCGCCGGTGGCCGCCCCTTTGGCCAGGCCTTCCGGCGATTCCTTGGCGCCGGGCGACAGGGTACGGTCGCCGCCCAGTTCATGGGTGTCGTGCTGGCCCGGCTGGTTCAGGTAAAAGGAACTGATGCGCTCGTCTGGGAAACCCGCGTCGCGCAGGGCCTGGCGCGCGCTGTCGACCTGGTCCTGCAACTGGAAATGTCCGGCAATAATTGTTGTCATGTTTTTCTCCCGCATGGTTGTACGCTGCCAGCTTGCCGCGCCGGGGCCCGGCCTTCCGTACGCTGACGCACACAGTCCGTGCAGGATGAGCTGCTACCAGCTGGCCCAGGCGATATTGCGGGTGCCCGGCAGTACTGGCGGCGCTTCGGGCGCCGGGGGCGGCAGTGGCCGGTCCAGCCAATCGCGCGGATCCACGCGGTAATATTTGAGCAGCTCGCCGAACAGCATGGGGTGGCGCTCGGCCATCTGCCACGGCTTTTCGAAATAGGTTTCTGTGGCCACGGCAAAGAATTCGGCGGGACTGGTGGCGCCGTAATGGTCCATCACGCTGTCCTCGCGCCCGTAATAGGCGTCGTAGCGCAGGTTGGCGAAGTCGCGCGACAGCACCTCGGACCAGCTGCGGTAGCTGTCCTGGCTGCCAAGATAAGGGGCGCCGTTGGTGCTGCCGGACTCGCTGTCCAGCTGGTGCGCAAACTCATGCAGCACCACATTATGGCCGTCGGTCCAGTCGCCCGCACCGCGCCGCACATCGTCCCAGGACAGCACCACGCGCCCGTCTTCCCAAGACTCGCCCAGCATATGCTGGTGCACGTCCGTGACCACGCCGCCCGGTCCCATCTCCTTGCGTGGCGCGGCGAAGGCGCCCGGATACAGCAGGATGGTGTGCAGCGCAGGATAGACCTTGCTGTGCCGGTTCAGCAGCAGCAGGCAGGCCTGGCCCGCTATCGTCACGCGCATCTCGTCGCTGACGTGCAGGCCGGCGCAGCCCACGAATTTTTTCTGGTGCAGGAACTGCACCACCAGGCGCTGCAACTGGGCCTGCAAGGCCGGCGCCATGCGCTCGTAGACGGCGATATTGCGGCGCAGGATGGCCTGCGCGGAGGCGGGCAAGGGACGGGCCAGCGCGCGGCGCAAGGACCAGCGCGGATAGACAAATGGCGCCGCAACTGCGAGCGCCAGGAGAGAGAGCCAGAGCAAAGCTTCCATGGGATGCCGTCCATAACAGATCAGTTCCGCCACAGATGGGGTAACTTGCCGGCATTTCAACATGCCGGCAAGGGAAGCTTAGCACTACGGCATTACGACTGCGCTTTTTGCAGCGAGGACGGAGCGCCGAACAGGGCAGCCACCAGCGGATCGCGCGTGACCGGGCCGCGGTTCACGCGGATTGCATAGTGGGTATCATCGGCCAGGATATGGAAGTGACGGCCGGCGCCGGCCATGCTCTGCTCGCGCAGGCTTGGACGTTCCTTGCGCGGCGGCGCACCTTCACGCTTCGGCTGGGCGATGGCGGCCAGGAAGGCCTGCACGCGCTCGGCGTCCGGGGTCAGGCGGTAGACGGCCTTGCCCAGGTAGGTTGCGGTGCCTTCGATATAGCGCGCCAGTTCGATCACGCCCGCTTCGCGCAGGTCGCGGATGTATTTGCGGGCGCCGGACGGCGAGAATTTGAGGAACCAGGCAATTTCGTCGGCCAGCATTTCATGGTTCTGCAGCTCGCCGATCAGTTTTTGCATGTTTTCAATGCGGCGCAGGGTCGCCGAAGTCGAGCGCACGCGCTCGATCGACGCGAGCGACAGTGCCTTGCGCTCGGTTCCCGGACCCGGACGCTCGACCAGTGCCAGACGCGGCTTGACGGAGGACACGGAGGCCGAAGTGTCACGCGCTTCATTTTGAGCGCCCATCATTTCGCTGGTTGGCAGGTCATGAGTATTGGTTGCGTGCATGTGAAACTCCTTAAAAACGGTGCCAGAAAACGCGGCTGCCGGGTAGCCGCGCGGTAAATCGCTTGTATCAATGGCTATAGATTGCGCTCTGGGGCGGTCTGAGTCTGTGCGGCAACGAACACAACTCGGGCAATTTATTTCCCGTCCGACATGGAATGCGGAAATGGGCCCGGCTGTGTGCGTTCTCGAACAGAGCTGTAATGCTTGGACTCCTAATCTGGACTCCGGTTCATCGACAGACCTTTACGAAAGGACGAACACCATGAAATATTCCATCCTGATTGCAGCGGTTGCCGCCCTGAGCCTGACCGCCTGCGAAAAAACCGTTAACAACAACCCGCCGGCCGATGCGCCGGCCGCTGTGGCAGTGCCAGGCCCGCAAGGTCCGGCAGGTCCGGCCGGCGCCCCGGGTGAGCCCGGCAAGCCAGGCGACACCGTGGTAGTGGCCCCCGCCGACTCCACCGTTACCCCGGCGACCCCGGCCGCGGACAGCGCCACCACTCCGCCGCCAGCCGACGGTACGGCCACCACGCCGGCCCGATAAATTACTTTTGGTACACTTACGGCCGTGCCTCTCCTCTACCGGAGGAAGGCACGGCTTTTTGTTTGGACTCTTCCGGTAACCAGCGGTTTGTATGAAAACCGCAACAAGTTTGATTTAACGCAAGCTTTTTGTGCGCTAGCGCACCGATGGTGGGAACTGCGCCCCCCTACACTGCGTCCAACAGCCATCACGAATCGCTGGATTAAATTTTTTAAACGCATCAGGAGCATCAATGAATAAAAATATTGCTATCGCCGCAGCGCTGCTGTGCGCTTCCTTCGCCGCCTCGGCCCAGGACACCACCATCAACCCGAACTGGTATATCGCTCCGAGTGTGAATGCACTGAAGCCGGACAGCGACTGGGTCACTGACAAGACCGGCTTCGGCGGCGGCCTGAAATTCGGCCGTGCCGTCGCGGAAAACTGGGACGTGCAAGTGGGCTACACCTATGCTCGTTCGAAAGAAAACGGTACCCGCTATGAACAGCAAACCGTTGGTCTGGACGCTCTCTACCTCTTCTCCCGCAAGACCTTCCGCCCCTTCGTGCTGGTAGGTATCGGCGCCGAGCGTGACAAGACCAACCCGTTCCAGAGCTTCGCGCAGCCACGCCGCACTTCGCCATTCATCAGCGCCGGCCTGGGCTTCCAGTCCTCGATGAACGACCGCTGGTCCTTCCAGGCTGACGTGCGCAATGTGCACGGCTTCCTGCGCGGCGACGAGTTCCCGCACTCCAAGTCGAACAACGTCTACCTGACCCTGGGCTTCAACTACCTGCTGGGCGATGCGCCTAAGCCGGCGCCTGCACCGGCACCGGTCGTGGCGGAACCGCCACCACCGCCACCAGCACCAGTGGCTCCGCCGCCACCACCGCCGCCAGCCCGTTTCGAGAAGGTGACGATGTCCTCGACCGAACTGTTTGAATTCGACAGCGCCAAGCTGAACCCGAACCAGCCAAAACTGGACGAGATCGCCCGCGTGCTGAACGAAAACACCAGCATCAACGACATCAACATCACCGGCCACGCTGACCGCATCGGCTCCGACAAGTACAACCAGAAACTGTCCGAGCGCCGTGCTGAATCGGTCAAGGCCTACCTGGTGGGCAAAGGCGTGAGCGCCGACCGCCTGAAAGCCGAAGGCAAGGGCGAAAGCCAGCCTGTGGTGCAGTGCAACGACAAGAAACGTTCGGACCTGATCAAGTGCCTGGAACCGAACCGCCGCGTCGAAGTCGAGCAAATCACCATCGAACGCCGCGTGCAGTAAGCGCTTGGCGTGATCGATCAAAAAGGGGCGTTATGCCCCTTTTTGTTTTTCGGAGACCAAAAATGAATTGGAGAAAGTTTCCGCATCTCGCGAAGAAGCTGCCCAATGTGGGCTATTGCGCGCTGAGCGAATGGTTTGAACACAGCGCCGCCAGCAAGGGCGCCGCGCTCGCCTTCTATACCCTGTTTTCCATCGCCCCCATCCTGGTGCTGGTGATCGCCATTGCCGGCATCTTCTACGGCAAGGACGCGGCGCAGGGCGAACTGTTCCTGCAGTTGCGCGGCCTGGTCGGCAGCCAGGGCGCCGAAGCGATCCAGCTGATCCTGGCCGGCGCGAAGAACGAGGAAGAAGGCAAGATCGCCACCATCATTGCCGGCGCCCTGCTGCTGTTCGGCGCCACCAGCGTGTTTGCCGAACTGAAGTCCAGCCTGGACGCGATCTGGGAAATCCCGCCCATCAGCAGCGGCACCATGTGGGACGTGGTCCGCACCCGCCTGCTTTCCTTCGGCATGATCCTGGTGCTCGGTTTCCTGCTGCTGGTGTCGCTGGTGGTCAGTGCCGCGCTGTCGGTGCTGGAACGGATCGCGCACGGCTACTGGCAGAACACGGCGCTGCTGCTGACTGTACTGAATTACGTGATCAGTTTCTGCGTGATCGCCGCCATGTTTGCCGTCATCTACAAGATGCTGCCGCGGATCAAGCTGTCCTGGCGCGACGTGGTCATCGGTTCGCTCGGCACGGCCGCCCTGTTCACGCTGGGGAAATACGCGATCGGCGCCTACATCGGCAACAGCGGCGTGGCCAGCAGCTTCGGCGCGGCGGGGTCGATGATTGCACTGCTGCTGTGGGTTTATTACTCGGCGCAGATTTTCTTCCTCGGCGCCGAGTTTGCGCGCCAGTATGCGCTGCAGATCGGCAGCCTGCGCCACCACCCGCGCGACGCGCAGGGAAGGCTCAAGGTGTGAAGATCATTCGCCGAGCAATTCGGCGATGACCTCCATGCCCTCCACCCGTTCGGCGACCACTTTCAGGATCACGATCACGGGGACGCCGAGCAGCAGCCCCCACACGCCCCACAGCCAGCCCCAGAACAGCAGGCTGACGAAGACCGCCGCCGCATTCATGCGCGCGATGCGGCCCGTCATCCAGGTGGTGACGAAGGTGCCGACCAGGGTGGCGATGGCGAGCGAGGCCCCCGTCACCAGCAGCACCATCTGCAGCGAATCGAATTGCAGGAAGGCCACCAGGCCGGTGGCGCTGGTGATCAGCAGCGGGCCGAAGTAAGGCATGATGTGCAGCAGCCCGGCCACGATGGCCCAGGCGCCGGCGTTTTCCAGGCCGATGGCCGTAAGCGCCAGCCACATCAGCAGGCCCAGCAGCACATTCGTCACCAGCAGCATGAACATATAGGACTGGATCGAGCTGTTGATGTCTTCCAGGATGTGCACGGTGATTTTCTTCTTCGACAGCGAGGGTCCGGTCAGCTTGACCAGCTTGCGCTTGAAGGTGTCGCCGGACAGCAGCAGGAAGAACACCAGGAAGATCACCATCGTGGCCTGGCTCAGGAAGCCGATCAGGCCGCGCGAACCGGCCCAGATCCAGTCGATGACCTTGATGCCGCCGGTGTCGCTCATGGCCGGCATCGGGCGTTTCGCGGCGCGGCGCGCCTGCTGGCCCGCCGTCGCCATCTCGATCTCGTTGGCCACGGCCTGGATGCGCTGGATGGTGCTGTTGCTGCCGCTGGTGGTGCTGGCCAGCAGCTTGGAGAGCTTGTGCGAGACGGTGGGCAGCTCTTCCACGATATTCCGGAATTCCCCATGCACGCGGTCCAGCATCATCGCGGTGCCGAACAGGATGGCGCCGGTGACGATGGTGGAGCCGATGGCGCGCGGAATGCGCAGCCGCTCCAGCCACACCACGAGCGGGTTCAGCGTGTAGGCGATGAGGATGCCGAGCAGGAAGGGAACGAGGAAATTGCGGGCCCACTGCACGGCGTACAGGAAGGCGACGGTGGCAATGATGCCGAGTGCCAGGCCGCGCGCATTGACATGCAGCGGCAGGCGCAAGGTGCCGGGGGATGCAGCCGCTTCGACGGTGTCGTTATCGGCGGGAACGGTGCGTGGCGGCTGGTCCATATGGGTTCAAGCCCGGCGCCTGCGTGGCAGGCGCCGGCTGCGCCGGAATTACTTCACGCGGATGTCGTTCTTCACCGACTGCACGCCTTTCACGCCGCGGGCGATTTCGCCGGCCTTGGTGATATCGCCAGGCTGGGCCACGAAGCCGCTCAGCTGCACGGTGCCCTTGAAGGTTTCAACGTTGATCTCGGTAGCCTTCAGGGTTGGCTCGTTGAAGATGCTGGCTTTCACCTTGGTGGTGATCACGGCGTCGTCGATGTATTCGCCGGTGCCTTCCTTGGAAGCGGTGGAAGCGCAGCCCACCACGGAGAAGACGGTAGCAGCGGTGAACACGGCGGTTGCGATTTTTTGTGCGATTTTCATGGTGGTTCTCCTTCTTGGTGTGGTCAAAAATGCTCAGGAAGCGAGCGTCATTAATCCAGTTCAGTAACCGAACTGGCTCTTCGCAGCCGAGACGCACTGGTCTTTGGCTGTACCGGCCAATGCATCGCATTTTTCAGCTGCGACCTTGTACTCGGCGATTCGTTTGTCTTCACGCGCCGCATTGCGCGCTTCGATCACTTTCTTGTCGGCCTTGGCATCGGCCAGCGCGGCCACGTGGGTCGCTTTGGCGCGCTGCAGGCACACATCCTTGTCATTGCCGGTAAAGGCATCGCAGCGGGTTTTATCCAGCGCGAAATCGGCATCGGCGATATCCTTGCGCGCCTTGGTATAAGCGCGCAGCGTGTTCTTGTATTGCGCGCTTGCATCCGCCTCAGCCCGCACGCGGGCCGCTTTCGCTTCCGCCACGCACACATCCTTCGGGTTGCCGGTAATGCTGTCGCAGCGCGCACGCGCCACCTTGTAGTTGGCGGCCGCAGCAGCCTTGGCGTTGTTGTACAGCGCTTTCGCTTCCGGCGTCGCAGCGATTGCGGCGCCGCTGGCCACGAGCAGTAATGTCATGAGCAGTTTCATTGCTGCGCTCCCTTTTTTTCTTATTGCGATGACGAGAGTGTCCAACAGTTGCGCCTTGTGTTCTGTACGGTGGCGTACATTGCGACAAGGGAAACACAACAATAAAAGGTGCGTCATCGCACAGACCGCGACAGCCGCGCTGCCTAAGCTGGAAGCACATTCAAATCAGGAGGACAGAACATGAAGACGACACCAGTACTGGCGGCCATCATGGTCGCCGTCGCAACCCTGACCGGTTGCGCCAGCAGCAGCTACCCGACGGACACCAACTACTCCACCCGCAACGATGCGTCTACCTACGGCGTGATCGACAACATCCAGGTGGTGCGGGTGGACCCTGCCACCAGCGGCGCTGGTGCAGTAGCAGGCGGCCTGGTAGGCGCGCTGGTGGGTAACCAGGTGGGTTCGGGCAGCGGGCGCGCAGCCGCCACGGCAGCGGGCGCCATCGGCGGCGCAGTGGTGGGCAATAGCGTGGAACGCAACCGCAACCAGCCGCACGACGTCTACCAGGTGTCCGTGCGCCTCGACAACGGCGACTACCGCACCATCAACCAAGACAACGTCTATGACCTGCGCGTGGGCAGCCGTGTGCGCGTGGTCGACGGCCGCGTCTACCGCTATTAATCTGAACGGGAAACTACACTATGGGCACCATACTGCTGATTATTCTGGTCCTCGTCCTGATCGGGGCGCTGCCAACCTGGCCGCATAGCCGCAACTGGGGCTATGCCCCGAGCGGCATCGCCGGCCTGATCGTGATCATCCTGCTGATCATGTTGCTGACCGGCAGGTTATAAGGAACAAGGGGCGCTGCGGCGCCCCTTTTTACAGGAGCACATCATGAAACATACCCTTATCGGCATGATGCTGGCGGGCCTGTGCTGCACCGGCTTCGCGCAGACCGGCGACACCACCCCGCCCGAGGTGGCAAAGAACCAGGCAAAGGAAATTGCGCGCGGCGAACCGGCGCGCTGGCAGAAAGCCGACCGCAGCATGCAGGCGCAGATCGCCACCAAGCGCAAGGAAATCGGCGCGGCCCTGAACGAAGCGAAAGTGGAGTGCAAACAGATGGCCGCGGGCGAGCGCGATGAATGCATGCGCGAAGCACGCGCCACCTACCAGGAAGACATGGCGAATGTACGCGAACTGGTGGCGCAGTCGAACCAGATGGGTTCGGACTACGACAGCACCGGCCAATAACACTTCTCAGGCGGCCTGCTCGTGCGGCGGCAGTTCATGCAGCACGAGCGGGGTGTCTTCCCTGACGGCGGCCAGCCAGCCGGCGGCCTTGATCGCGCGCGTGGCGTCGCGGTAGCCCTGGTCCCATCGCCACTCGATGGAGCCCTTCGAGAAATTGATGTCCTTCATCGGCATATGCCAGTCGTGGCCTGCATACGGCAGGCGCACCACGTGCAGCGTGCTGCCGCAGCCCATCGCCTCCAGCTCGCGCGCCGCCTGGGCGCTTTTCTCCTCGTCCGGCAAGGCCGCGTACAGGTCGCGCAGCGTCTGCTGCATGCGGCGCGTGTTCACATAGTCGGCCAGGTGGCGCCTGGAGCGTGACGCGAAGGTGACGTCCTTCTGGCGCGTCTGCACTTCTTCCAATGTGGTGGGCTCCGGGCCTTCGGCGGCCCACAGGTCGACCATGAAGCACAGGGTATCGGCGCCGCTGCGGTCAGCCAGCACGGTTTCCAGGGGGGTGTTCGAATACAGGCCGCCATCCCAGTACAGATCGCCGTCGATGCGCACCGGCGGGAAACCGGGCGGCAGCGCGCCGCTGGCGCGGATATGGTCGGCGCAGATCTGGCCATCCTTGCTGTCGAAGCTCACCAGGCTGCCGCATTTCACGCGCAGCGCATTGGCGGTGAGGCGCATGCCTTGCGGGCTGTTCAGGTAGTCAAAGTCCACCAGCTCCTTCAGTGTTGCCGTGAGTTCGGCGGTGTCGTAGAAGCTGGCCTGTTCCGGCGCCACCGGCAGGCCGAGGGCAAAGGGGTTCAGGGGACGCGGCCGGAAGAAGCCGGGAATGCCGCGCAACAGCGCATCGAAGGTCGAGAGGCCGACGTTGTGGCGCCGCTGCTGGTCGCTCAGGTGCGACATATTGATGCCGTTATTCTGGGCTACCCGGTCCCAGAAGGCCTTGATGCGCGTGAGCCTGTCCTCATGCCGGTTGCCGGCCAGGATGGCGCCGTTGATGGCGCCGATCGAGGTGCCGACGATCCAGTCCGGCGCCAGCTTGTGCTCGTGCAGCGCGTGGTACACGCCGGCCTGGTAGGCGCCCAGCGCACCGCCGCCCTGCAGCACCAGGACGATGCGCAGGCCCTGGGGGTTGAGTCGATTCGCAGCCATCTGGCCTCCTTTAGCGCCAATGGTATCGCATATAAAAAAACGCCGCGCGAGGCGGCGTTTGACTGATTGCTTCAGATTCCGGGATCGATGCCCCGCTTGCGCCGCAGCAGCCAGGCCGCGACACCGGCGCCGACCACGGTCAGCGCCAGCACCGGCTTGATCAGCCGCTTGCGGGCAATGAAGGAGCCCACCGTAATCGCATAGGGCATCAGCGCCTTGTAATTGACGCCGCCGAGGAAGCCGCCGCCACCGCCGCCGCCTCCCCCGCCCAGCAATCCGCCCAGCCGGGCCTGCGCCACGCCGACGGCATGGTCGAAGGCGCCATGCAGCAAAGCTTCCGGATGCAGCGCATTGACCACCTGCGCCTTCGAGTGCAGCACGCTGATGCGGTACAGCTCCCCTTCCCTGATCAGCCTTTCCTTATTGGCCTGCGCCGCACGGCGCTGTTCTTCCTTGTCGCTCATCGCCATCCTCTCACAACAGCATATCGCGGTCGGCTTTCAGCTCGGCCATGGTGGCCGGCAGCGCCAGCTTGCCCTGCTTGATGACCTTCATCATGTGCATGATGAGGCCGACGGCCACCACCAGGAACACGCCGGTCAGGATCAGCAGGATCTTCCAGCCCAGGGCTTCCCAGGCCAGGTAGATCAGCGTGGCGGTACCGAAGGCGATGGCAAACCATGCCGCCAGTATCGCCAGGGCGAACAGCACCGAGAGCTGCACGAGGTGGTTGCGCACCTCGGACAGCTCGCAGGCCGCCAGTTCGATCCGTGCCAGCAGCAGGCGCAGGCTGTTTTTTGCGACCCCGGCCAGGGAACCGATCAGGCCGGGAGCTTGTGGCTCGGAGTGTTCCATAGGGACTCCAGCCAGCGGCGCTTATTTGCGGCCCAGGATCACGCCAACCAGCAGGCCGACACCCGCTGCCACGGCGATCGAACGCCATGGATTTTCCTTGACATAGGCATCAGTGGAGCTGGCAGCCTGCTTGCCGTATTCCACGGCGGCCTGCTGGGCTTCCTGGGCCTTGGCCAGGGCGGTTTCCAGGGCGCGCATGCCGCGGCCGCGCAGTTCGTCCGCCTTTTCGCCGGTCAGGGCCGTGGCGGCGGTGAACAGGGCCTGCGCGTCCTTCACCAGGGTTTTCACGTCGTTATTTACGGTACTGATGTTATTTTCCAGCATGATTGGCTCCTTGTTAATAGTACGAAAGTGGAAACTTTACAGCGGACTGGCTATTCAAGCAAATCCCGCATATCGTCCGCGTGCTCTTCCTCGATGGCCATGATCCTGATCAGGAGCTGTTTGGTGGTCGGATCGCTGTCGCCGATGCGTTCAATCATCTGGCGGTAGGACTCGATTGCCACGCGCTCGGCGATCAGGTTAGCACGGACCATCGACTGCACTTCCATGGAGTCATCATACTCGGCGTGGCTGCGGTCCAGCAAAGTGGCCGGATTGAAGTCCGGCTGCCCGTTCAGCTGCACGATGCGTTCGGCCAGCCAGTCGGCATGCTCCTGCTCCTCGGTCGCATGTTCGAGGAATTCGGCCTTGATGCCGGCGTTGTCGCGGCCGGCCACCGTGTAGTAATGGCGCTTGTAGCGGTTGATGCACACCAGTTCCGTGGCCAATGCTTCATTCAGCATCTGCAGGACGGCCTCGCGGTCGCCCTTGTAGCCTGCCGTAACCGGACCATCGGACAGGTTCTGCGCCGCGATGCGGATAGCTTCCTTGTCGATGCCGCCAGTTTGGGTTGGGTTGGATTCAGCCATGATTTTCCTTCTTTGCGTTTAAAACTAATTTAGCGGCGTGCCTGCACCGGTGCGCCTGCTTCGCCGAGCACAATCTCGACACGGCGGTTCAGCTGGCGGTCGCCGGCGGTAGCATTGCTCGCCACGGGGTAGGCTTCGCCATAGCCGCGCGTCTGCACGCGGTTGCTGGCGATCCCCATCTGCATCAGCGCATTGCGCACCGATTCGGCGCGGCGCTGCGACAGTTCGAGGTTGTGCGCGGTGGAGCCGGTGCTGTCGGTGAAGCCTTCGATCAGCACATTGCGGTCCGGATTGTCGGTCAGGATCTGGCCCAGCTTCTGCACGGTGGACATGCCCTGCGAAGTCAGCACCGCCTGGTCCACGTTGAACAGCACGTCGCCCAGCGTCACCACCATGCCGCGTTCCGTTTGCTTGGCGTGCAGCTCGGCCAGTTGGGCGGCGAGAATGGCGGCAGCGTTTTCCGCGTTGCGCTTTTGCGCCTCCGCATTGGCCGCCTGGTTCTGCGCCGCCTGGGCTTCGGCCTGCGCCTGTTCGGCGGCGCGCTTCGCAGCTTCCGCTTCAGCGGTACGGGCTTCCAGGCGGATCTGGTCGCGCTGCTGGCCGGCCTTCGCGATATCGGCTTCGGCCTGTTTTGCGCGCGCCACTTCCTGCGCCGTCGCTACCTTCTGCTTGGCGATATAGGCCAGCTGGTCGATCTTTTCCAGGCTTTCCTTTTCGGCCGCTGCGGTATTCGCCGCATTCAGCGCATCGGTCGCCGCCTTCAGTTCCATCGCCGCATACTGGCCTACGGCGGGATTATTCTGGGCCGCCGCGAAGTCGCTGCGCGCCTGTTCCAGCGTGCTGGTGGTGGTCGGCACGGAGCTGCAGGCGGAAACGGCGATGGCCAGTGCCAGCAGGGCAGGCTTGAAGATCATTTTTTTCATGATGGTGTCCTTCCCTTATTATTTGGTGGTCAGATTGCTGTTGGCGCGGTCCAGCTCTTCGCGCAGAACGCGGATATCTTCCTGCAGCGTATTGGCGGCGGCCGTGGCCTTCTCCGAACTGGCCTTGCTTTGCGCCAGCTTGGCATCGGCCTGGGCCTGGGCAGCCAGGTCGCGTGCGGTGTCATAGTCCTTCGCAGCCAGCGCCTGGTTCGCGCGCAGCATCTTCTCGCGTGCGGACGCCATTTCCGCCGGCGCCAGCTCCGCCGCACCGGCGGCAGTCGCATTCTCGACAGCGTTGCGTGATACGGCCACGTCTGCCGTTGCAGGAACTTTTTCGCTTGCGCATCCGCCCAGTACGGACAGCGCCAACGCAGCGGATACAGCCAGAGTGAAACGAGGTTTCATTATTCTTCTCCTCAATATTCGTGTGATGGTATTGACGTTATAGCTGCGCAGCCCCGGCGAATCAGTGCGGAACCGCACATATGCGGACAAGCGTGCCGCTGCTCTGCCTCACGGTGCGCGACCGCACATTGCCTGCCGTTCAATTGGTGTAGCCTGCAGGCTTATTTGTATTCATACGAGAGGACCGCCATGTCCATGCCACGCCGCACCAGGATCGCCCTTGCCGTCGGCGGCACGGTGATCGCCATCCCGGCCATTGCCCTCATCGTGCTGCTCAACTATGACTGGAACAAAGCCAAGCCCTGGCTCAACCAGAAGACCAGCGAGGCTATCGAACGCCCCTTCGAAATCCGCGGCAACCTGTCGCTGACCTGGGAGAAGCAGCCCAAGCCGGCCCAGGACCGCAGCTGGCGCGACTACATCCCATGGCCGCACCTGGTGGCGCAGGACGTCCACATCGGCAACCCGGCGGCGATGGCATCGGATGCCAAACTGGAGATGCCGGCCGATATGGCCAAGGTGAAAGCCTTCGCTTTCTCGCTCAATCCTTTCGGCCTGCTGCACCACCAGATCTCGATTCCCGAGCTGCGCTTCGATTCGCCGCAGGTCTACCTGCGGCGCATCGATGACGGCCGCAATAACTGGACCTTCAAGAAGAAGGAAAAGAAATCGCCATGGGAACTGGACCTGCAGCGCATCGTATTCAGCGAAGGCGAGATCAAGCTGGTGGATGCGGTGCAGAAGATCGACGCCACCGCGAAGGTCGATACGCTGGACAACGATCCGAAATACGGCGTGCAGTGGAAGCTGTCCGGCACCTGGCATAAGGCCAGCATCGGCGGCGGCGGCAAGACCGGCGCCGTGCTCTCGCTGCAGGACGAGGACCTGCCCTTCCCCATCCTGGCCGATGTGAAGCTCGGCCTGGTCAACGTGGCGGCCGAAGGCACGCTCACCAGGCCTATCCAGCTGGCGGCGGTGGACATGATGGTAAAAGTCAGCGGCGCCTCCATGGCGCGCCTGTACCCGATCACCAACCTGGTGCTGCCGGAAACGCCCCCCTTCTCCACCTCGGGCCACCTGGTCGGCACGCTGGCCAAGGAAGGCGGCAAATGGAGCTACGAGAACTTCACGGGCCGTGTGGGCAGCAGCGATATCGGCGGCAAGCTGACTTACGAGATCAGGGAACCGCGCAGCCATCTCACGGGCTCGGTGCGCTCCAAGCTGTTGCAGTTCTCCGACCTCGGCCCGCTGATCGGCGCCGATTCCAACGAGAGCAAGGAGAAACGCGGCGTGGAGGCGGTGCAGCCCGCAAACAAAGTGCTGCCGGTGGAGACCTTCAAGACCGAACGCTGGACCGCCATCGACGCCGACGTCAGCTTCAAGGCCGACCGCATCACGCGCACCAAGCAGCTCCCCATCAGCAACCTGTACACCGAGTTCCACCTGAACGACGGCGTGCTGAAGCTGACCCCGCTGAATTTCGACTTCGCGGGCGGGAACCTGAAATCGACGGTGCAGCTGGATGGCAGCGGGCGCAAGGTGAAAAACGCGATCGCGGCGCAACTGGATGCGACGGGCCGCCACATCAAGCTGAAGGAACTCTTCCCCAACCTGCCGCAAATGCAGGCCACGGTGGGCGAGATTAATGCCGAAACCAAGCTGACCGCCACCGGCAATTCCGTCGCCACGCTGCTGGCCTCTTCGAACGGCGAGCTGAAAACGCTGATCAACGACGGCACCATCAGCAAGCTGCTGCTGGAGCAGATGGGCCTCAACGTGGGCAACATCATCGTTACCAAACTGGTTGGCGACAAGCCGGTGCAGCTGAACTGCCTGGCGGGCGATTTCGTCGTCACCAACGGCGTGGCGCAGACGCGGCTCTTCGTCGCCGACACCACTGACGCCACGGTCTACGTGACGGGCGGCCTGAGCCTGGCCAACGAACGCATGGACCTGACCTTGAAACCCGAGAGCAAGGGCCTGCGCATCATCTCGCTGCGCGCGCCCATCTATGTGCGCGGCACCTTCAAGAAGCCCGATGTGGACGTCGACAAGGGTGTGCTTGCCATGCGCGCCGGCGGTGCCATTGCACTGGCCACGCTGGCGGCCCCGGTGGCCGCGCTGGCGCCGCTTGTCAGCGGCGGCGGCGGCGGCGCCGATTGCGGCAAGCTGCTGGCTGTGGCAAGCGAAAAACCGAAGGCGCCGCCGCCCGGCAAAAAGATGAAAAAGTAATACCAAAGTAACAAAGCGTTACTGGGTGCGATGGCGAACAGAACGTATCTGCCCTGCTGCCTATGATGGAAGCGTGTTCAAACAAGGAGCGCAACATGAAGCAACTGACTTCTCTGCCAGCCGTCCTGTCCGGGCTTGCACTGGCTGCCCTGGTGGGCTGCGCAACGCCCGAACCGGCGCCGGTTGTGGCCTCGACGGACGATGTAACGCTGACCAACAACGTGCGTGCCGCCCTGGCGAATCAAAAGGGCCTGAACCCTGGCGACGTGATGGTGGAAACGTATAGCGGCGAAGTGCGCCTGAGCGGGTTCGCGCCTTCGCAAGAGGAAATCGACACGGCAGTGGCTGCAGCGCGCAGTATCACTGGCGTGAAGGTTGTCAGGAACGACATGCAGGTGAAATAAGCTCTTCACAATCATCCAAGGAGATCATCATGAATATCAAACAGATCGTAGGCCGTGCTTCCATCGTTGCTGCCGTGCTGGGCCTGAGCGCCTGCTCCGGCATGTCCACCCAGGACCGTAACACCGCCATCGGCGCCGGCGTTGGCGCAGTAGCAGGTTCCGCCCTGTCCGGCGGCTCGGCACTGGGCACCGTGGGCGGCGCAGCCGTCGGCGGCGTGATCGGCAACCAGGTCGACAAGCCACGCCGCTAAGCGCAAAGGGGCCTCAGGGCCCCTTTTAAAATTGGGGACAGACCCGGATTATACGAAACGCATAATCCGGGTCTGTCCCCAATTTCTTAGCTGTTGTCTTTTACCAGCTCGTAGCAGCGGCAGGATACGGCTTCCAGGCCGGCGGAATCGAGGATCTCGATGTTGCCGCGGCTGTAGGTAATCAGCTTCTGGTTCTGCAGCGCGCTGGCGGCCTTGGTGACGCCGACGCGCCGCACGCCCAGCGCATGTGCGAGGAACTCGTGGGTGAGGTGGAATTTCTCCGACTGCAGGCGGTCACGCGTAATCAGCAGCGAGCGTGCCAGCCGTGCTTCCAGCACGTGGAAACGGCTGCACACTGCGATCTGGATGGCCTGTGCCAGCAAGGTGTCGGTATAGCGGTGCAGCAGGTGCTGCAAGGCTTCATTGCGGCTGAACTCCGCGCAGAAGTCGCTGGCGCCCATGCGCAGCATGCGGCCCGCGCGCTGCACCACGGCGCGCACCTGCGCCTGCTCATGCCCCAGCGCCACGGAGGCGCCGATCATGCCCTCGCGTCCCACCGACCCCACTTCGAGCGTCATGCGCCCTTCGGCCACCGCCAGCAGCGAGATCAGTGCATCCACGGGGAAGTAGACGAAACGGACCGTCTCGCCAGGTTCGAACAGCAGGTCCCCCACCTCCGCCTCGACCGTCTCGCACAGCGATTCGAGATGCTGCAGGTCCTCGGCGGGCAGGCTCGCGAGCAAACGGTTGCTGGCGGTCTGGGGCCGGGAGGGACTGCTTTGCACGGTGTCGAAGTTCAGGTTCATCAGCAATAAGGCCTGTCAGTTCGGCGCGTTTCACATGGTAAGCCGAGCGTAACGACTCTCATTACCCATGTATGTACGGTGACGCACGGAACGAGAAGCGGTGCCGCAGGACAATGCTTCCACCCGCTGCACGCTTTGCGCAGCATTCACACGAAGGGAACAATCATGGACAATCCAGTCACTCACAAGAACACCCATCCAGTACTGCTAATCGCCGCCATCGCGGTGATCCTGTTCTGCACCGTGGGCATTGCCGCTGTTATGGGCTGGCTGCCCTCTTCCATCGGCAGCGCCGACACCACGCCGGTTGCGGCGGTCCCTGCGGAACCTGCCTACCCGCCGCCATCGGCCGCGGTCAACGATAGCCAGTACGCCGCGAACGCCGCCGTCGGCGGCGCAGCGCTCGGTGCGGCCGCAGGCGTTGCGGCGCCACGTCCCCAGCCGGCGCCGGAACCTGAACCTGTGCGCGCCGCTGCGCCCGCGCCGGTCTGCAAGAACTGCGGCGTGGTCGAGAACGTGCGCGTGATTACGCAGCGCGCTTCCGGCAGCGGCGTTGGCGCCGCGGGCGGCGCTGTCGTGGGCGGCCTGCTGGGCAACCAGGTGGGCGGCGGCCATGGCAAGGACCTGGCCACCATTGCCGGTGCGATCGGCGGCGCCGTGGTCGGCAACCAGGTGGAAGGCAATATGAAAGCCACCAAGAGCTATGACGTCACGGTGCGCATGAACAATGGCGCAACCCGCACTATTCACACCACGTCGGCCAATTGGCAGGAAGGCGACCGGGTGCGTATTGTGAACGGTCAATTGCGCGCACGCTAAGCCGAAAACACAACAGATTACTTTCTCCCCATACAAGCCCTGTGGCGTGCCACAGGGCTTTTTTTCGCTATGTGTGATGCCGAACAGAGTGCGTGATCGATGCCGCCGGACAATGAATTCACGCTGTCGCACAAAGCGGAAACGGTTTGTGAAGAGGAGAACAAGAATGAACAGGGTACTTTGGGGTTGGATCATTGCGGCAGGGCTGCTGCTGGCCCGTATCGGCTATGCAGCGCTGGAATCGGGCGAGACCTCTTCGCCGGAAATTACCGTAATGCTGCTGCTGACGGGCGGCCTGCTGATCGGCCTGTTCGGCATTACCGGCCTGCTCGGCATGCTGGGCTGGGTGCCGCGGCTGGCGGAAAAACATGATTGAATGCAAACGTTGTCTGAACTGTACGTCAGCGTACAGAAGGTATGAGGGGCGGCGCCGATAATGGATTCCATGACGGCGCCGTTTTTTATCGCCGGCCATTCAACCCTAAGAATGAGAGGACACAATCATGCTTTATACAATTGCGGTAGTACTGATTATTCTATGGCTGCTGGGCCTGGTGACTTCCTATACCATCGGCGGCTTCATCCACATTCTGCTGGTCGTCGCGATCATCATGATCCTGCTGCGCCTGATCAGCGGACGCGGCGTCTAGCGCACGATCCAAAGTAACATTCCACGACAGGCCCTGATTGTTGCGAGACAATCAGGGTCTGTCCTTATCTGAGAAGGAGACACACCATGACGACGATACTGAACCGGGCAGCAGCTGGCGCCGTGGCGCTGGCCATGACTGTCGGCGCAACGGGATGCGCGAATATGGATAGCACGCAGCGCGGCACCGCCACCGGCGCCGGCATTGGCGCCGGCCTGGGCGCGATCCTCGGCGCCAGCACCAGCGGCGGCGGTGGCGGCCGCACGGCGACCGGCGCCGTGCTGGGCGCGGCGGCGGGCGCCGTGGTCGGCAATATCTGGTCCAAGCGCATGGAGAACCAGAAGCAGGCCATGGAACAGGCCACGCGCGGCACCGGCGTGCAGGTGAGCCAGACCGGCGACAACCGCCTGCGCCTGGAGATCCCCAGCGATATCTCCTTCGATACCGACCGCGCCGACATCAAGTCCAACTTCCGCCCCATCCTGGACCGCTTTGCCAGCACGCTGCAGGACAATCCCGCCGCCAGCGTAACCATCATCGGTCACACCGACAGCACCGGCAGCGAGCAGCACAACCAGTCGCTCTCGGTTGACCGTGCCTCGCATACGCGCGACTATCTGGCTACGCGCGGCGTGTCGCCGACCCGCATCGTGGTGGAAGGCCGCGGCGAGCGCGAGCCGATCGCGTCCAACGATGACAATACTGGCCGCGCCCGCAACCGCCGCGTCGAAATCTTCGTCGCGGAACCTGCACCGCGCGGCGGCTAAGGAGACTGTATGAAACTGTTCCTGTCCATGCTGTGCGCCGGCGGCCTGCTAGCCGCCCTGCCCGCCTCCGCGCAATCCATGAAGCCCGGCCTGTGGGAGATGGAAACCAAAGTGGCCTCGGCCAATCCCGAGACCATGCAGGCGCTGGCGATGGCGCAGCAGCAGATGGCCAATATGCCGCCCGAGCAGCGCAAGATGGTGGAAGACATGATGGCGAAGAACGGCGTCAGCATGGGGCTGGCCAAGGGCGGCGGCGTGGCCGTGAAGTACTGCATGACGCAGGAGATGGCGGACCGGAATGAGCTGCCGTCCGGCCAGCCGGGCAACTGCACGTCCACCCGCACGCCCGTCCCGGGCGGCATGAACGTGGCCTTCAAATGCAGCAAGCCCGCGTCCAGCGGCAACGGCCAGGTGATCTTCAACGGGAACACCGGCTACTCGATGCGCATGAATGTGAACAGCGCAGCCGGCGGCCAGCCGCAGAACATGACGGTGGAAGGCAGCGGCCGCTGGCTCAGCGCCGATTGCGGCGCCGTGGGCAAGGTGCAGTAATCAGTTCGCTTCCATGAAGGCGAAGTAAAGGTCGCGCGCTTTGGTGGCCACCGGGCCTACCGCCAGCGCGCGGCCTTCGTAGTTCACGCAGGGCGTGACCTTGCCGTAGTTGCCGGTATTGAAGATCTCCACCGCCGTTTCCAGCTCCTGCGGCATCACGGTACGTTCCACCACCGTGATGCCCGCCTCCTTCAGCAGCGCGATCACGCGCGCCCGCGTAATCCCCGCCAGGAAGGTGCCGTTCAGTGCAGGCGTTACCACTTCGCCTTGCGGCGTCACCAGGAACAGGTTGGCGGACGCGAATTCGGCCACATTGCCCTCGCTGTCGCACACCACCGCGTTGTCGTAGCCGCGTTCCTTCGCGTCGCGCAGCGCGCGCGAGGTGTTCGCATACAGCGACGAGGCCTTGGCGTCGGTCGGCGCCATCAGCGCCGTCGGACGGCGCAGCTGCGACAGGCAGGCGCTGAAGCCGGTGAACGGCGGCATCGGCGCATCGAACAGCGTCAATGCGAAGCCGCTCTTTTCCGGCACGGGGATCAGCAGGCCCTCGGTGGCAAATACCAGCGGGCGGATATACAGCTCGGCGTCGGCCGGGAAGCGTGCCACGCCTTCGCGCACCAGCGCTTCCATTTCATCCACGGTCAGCGGGCATTGCATGCCCAGGCTGGCCGCGGAACGGATCACGCGTTCCAGGTGCGGGCGCAAGTCCGGCATGCGGCCGCGCACCGAGCGCGCGCCGTCGAACACCGAGGAACCCAGCCAGACGCTGTGGTCCATCGCACCGAAGATGGGAGTATTGCCGTCGCTCCAGGCGCCGTTGAAGTAAGTGAGGTACATGCCGCCATCCTGCTGAATTGTTGAGTAAGCCTCACAATTTAGCACAGGCGGCATGGCCTGTCAGAAGGCGTGGCGCAATCCCATGCTGATGCCGCTGCGGCCGCGCCCGCGGTCGGTATAGGTGCCGACGGTGTAAGGCGCGTTGTTCTCGGCGCGGATCTTCGCATACGAGGCGTAGACGGCAGTGCGTTTCGACATTGCATACGTCATGCCGACAGCAAGCTGGTTCGCATCCTGGTTGGCCAGCGTGCGGTCGTCCTTGCGGATATAGGAGACCATGAAGGTGGCATTCCCGCGCGGGACGGAGATGCCCACCAGTTCATCGCGGCTGCGGGTCGACGGCGAGGACAGCACCAGGGCGCCGATCGGATTGTTCTGGTCCCATGGCGAGCTGCCCACGCCGCGGTTGACGCCATACGCTGCATACACGGTCGCCGGCCCCAGGTTCGCATTCGCCGCGATCAGCGTATTGCGGGCCGAGAGATCGACCGGCGCCGTGGACCCTGCCGCTTCCAGGAAGTTGTTCTTGCGCTGGTGCGCAATGCGCAGGTTCACGATGCCACGCTCGTAGCCGATCATGGCGCCATAGCCGCGGTTGCGCGAACTGCTGAAGGTCGATTCGCCGAAACTGTAAATGGCCGAACCGGTCAGCCCGTGGAAGGGGCGCGAGCGGTACTTGATGGTGTTGTCGTAGCGCTTGTAGCCATTGCCGATCAGGTTGTCGGCGGTGCCGGTGGTGCCGCCGTGGAAGGGATCGGCCACCTCGGCCAGGGCTTCGTACTGCAGGTTGTACTGGCGGCCCAGCGTGAGCACGCCCCAGCGGCTGTCCAGGCCCACATAGACCTGGCTGCCGAACAGGCGGTTCTCGTCGCTCTGGCCGGTGTCGTTGCGGATGCCGGCTTCCAGCCGGTACACGGCGGACACCTCGTTGCCGAGGTTTTCGCGGCCGGTCACGCCAAGCACGGAGCCAGTGGACACGCCGGGAGAGACTTTGGTGCTGGGGCAAGGGCCCGTGCAGTTATGTTCTGACACGACGCCGGCATCCAGAACGCCATAAATCTGGGTGGAGCTGCTTTGGGCCCACACTGCCAAGGGACTGAGGCAGATGAGCGCGATCATCGGGGTCTTCATGATGCTCTCTAAGGTCAAGTCAACAATACACCGATTGGCTCGGCTATGCCACCTTGCTTGCTTTTCCCCCAAAGCTTGGTAGCAGTTTAGTGCTTGCTCTTGCTTTCATTCTGTGCGCAGGCCAACAAAAAACGCAAGCTTTTTGCTCAAGCGCGGTATAGTGAATTACCACGTCCATGAAAGGCCGGTCCATGAGACAATCTGCCCGCTCCCTGTACGAGAGCAAACGCCAGAGCGCAGCTGACGCGCTGCAGCACCTGAAAGATGGCGATTTCATCATTGTTCCCACGGGCGCGGGCGAACCGCCTGCCCTGCTGCATGCACTCTCCGAACAGCGCCGCCAGTTTCTCGATATCAAGGTGGCGCAGATCCTGGCCATGCGCAAATACGGCTATTTCGACTGCGATACCACGGCGCATGTGCGCCATGTGGCGCTGTTCTTCGGCGGCGCCTCGCGTGCCGCCGGCCAGGCCGGCTGGGCCGATTTCATTCCCTCCTATTTCTCCGAGATTCCGGCCCTGATCGAGCGCGGGCAGATCGCTTCGGACGTGGTGTTCTCGATGGCGTCGCCGATGAACGAACACGGCTGGTTCGCGCTCAGCCTCGGCGCCGATTACACGATGGCGGCCGTGAAGAAAGCGCGCGCCATCGTGCTGGAAGTGAATCCCAATGTGCCTTTCGCGCATGGCCAGTGCCACATTCACATTTCCCAGGTGACGGCGCTGGTGGAAAGCAGCGATCCCGTGCTGGAAGTCGGCCTGCCAGCCATCGGCCCGGTGCAGGAAGCGATCGGGAAATATGTGGCGGACATGATCGAGGACGGATCGACGCTGCAGATCGGCTACGGCGGCATTCCCGATGCTGTGGTGCAGCAGTTGACGAACAAGCACGATCTCGGCATCCACACCGAAATGATCGGGGACGGCATCCTGACACTGGTGGAAGCCGGTGTGGTGACAAACCGGCGCAAGAACTTCCTGCCGGGGAAAATGGTGGCGACGTTTGCGCTCGGTTCGAAGCGCCTGTATGACTTCATGCACCACAACGCGATGCTGGAAATGCATCCGGTGGATTTCAGCAACGATCCCTACATCGCGGGGCAGAACGACAAGCTGGTGGCCATCAACGCCAGCCTGCAGGTGGACCTGCTGGGACAGTGCGGTTCCGAGAGCATTGGCCACCTGCCCTATTCCGGCACCGGCGGCCAGGTGGACTTTGTGCGCGCCGCCAACCGTTCGCGCGGCGGCAAGGCCTTTATCGTGCTGCCGTCCACCGCCAAGGATGGCGCCATCTCGCGCATTGTGCCTACGCTGACGCCCGGCACCCATGTCACCACGGGCAAGAACGACATCAACTATGTTGTTACCGAGTACGGCGTAGCCCAGCTGCGCGGCAAGTCGGCGAAGCAGCGGGCCGAGGCCCTGATCAGTATCGCCCATCCCGATTTCCGCGGCGAACTGCGCGCGGCCGCCGCGAAAATACAGCTCTGCTGAGCGTTCGCTGGCGTACATTCAGATTTTTTCCTGAGGGTTAGACTGGTCTCAACAGGCCTGCCAGGAGAAAATATGAAGCACAGCACCGCACGACACTGGATCGCAGCCCTCCTGATGGGATGGACGGTGGTGGCCTGCGCCCAGCTTCCGGCGGTCGATCCCGACAAGGCGAAGGCAGTTGCGGCGGATACGCCGGTCATCAAGTCCGCCAATGGCGTGCTGCCGGAAAGCCGCGCCAATGCGCTGCTGAAGAAACGCTGGGCCAGGAATACGCTGGACCTCAAGGCGCAGGCGGCGCTGGAAGATGCGGCAACCGGCGTTCCCCTCATCGCAGGCAACACGGTCAAGCTGCTGTTCGACGGCCCCGCCACGATGGCGGAGATGATGAAAGCTATCGCCGCCGCAAAGAACCATATTAACTTCGAAACCTATATCTTCGACCAGGATGAACTGGGCGAGAAGTTTGCCGACCTGCTGATCCAGAAGCAGAAGCAAGGCGTGACCGTCAACGTGATTTATGACAGCGTGGGCACCATCGGCGTGCCGCAGGAATTCTTCGACCGCATGCGCCAGGGCGGCGTGCGTCTGATTGCCTACAATCCCGTGAACCCGGCCAAGGTGCGCGGCAATGGCTGGAAAGTGAACAACCGCGATCACCGCAAGATGCTGATTGTGGACGGGCGCGTCGGTTTCACGGGCGGCATCAATATCAGCGACACCTATGCCAAGAGCTCGCCCTTCCGCTCCAAGTCCCGTCCGCGCGACAAGGACGATGTGGGCTGGCGAGATACGCATGTGAAGATCGAGGGCCCGGCGGTGCAGGCCATGCAGTGGCTGTTCATCCAGCACTGGACGGCGCAGGATGCGGAAGACCTGCGCGAAGCGGAGTACTTCCCGAACCCGATCATTGCGGGCGACAAGGTGGTGCGCGTGCTGGGCAGCGAGCCTGGCGGCAAGTTCGAGATCTACAAGGCGCTGCTGCTGGCGATCCAGCAGGCGAAGAAGTCCATCCACATCACCTGCGCCTATTTCGTGCCGGACGACCAGACCCTGCAGGCGCTGATCGATGCGGCGAAACGCGGCGTCGATGTGAAGCTGGTGCTGCCCAGCGTGTCGGACAGCGGCCTGGTGTTCCATGCGGGCCGCGCTTTTTATACACCGCTGCTGGAGGCCGGCGTGAAGATCTACGAACTGAAGCTCTCCGTGCTGCACGCGAAGACGGTGGTGATCGATGGCGTTTGGTCGACCGTGGGCTCGACCAATATCGATACCCGCAGCTTCCTGCACAATGCGGAGGTGAACGTGATCGTGATGGGCGATGCCTTCGGCCTCGAAATGGAGAACGCCTTCCGCGAAGACCTGCGCAACTCGAACGAGATGACGCTGGACGCCTGGAAGCACCGCGGCTTCGTGGTCCGCGCCAAGGAATTCATGGCCCGCTTCTGGGACTACTGGCTCTAGCACGATTGAGCTGCCTCAAACTTCGGTGCTGCCCGGCGCGGACAATTGGCCATTCTGGCCGACCACTTGCCTCCGCTTGACAGCGAACCGCGTGGGGATGATCATCCCCGCATCACCGCGCGCGTCACGCGGCTGGAGGTCGTCGTGGAAGAAGTCATCACCCGCCTGGACCGCTTCGAGCAACGCACCGAAGCCAACTTCCGCCAGCAGGCGGCGGAATTCCAGTCCCTGCGCATGCTCATCGAAGAACACAGCCGCGAATGGCGCTCGCTCCGTGAGCACGACAACCAGCAATGGCGCGCCGAACTCAAAGCCCGCGACGAGAAATGGCAGGCTGCGCTGGAGACCCGCGATGAGAAATGGCAGGCTGAACGGAAAGCAGACAACAGTGCATGGCAGGCCGCTTTCAAGGAAATGAACGAGAAATGGCTCGCCGCCCGCAAGGAAGACAACGACAAATGGCTTGCCGCCCGCAAGGAAGACAACGACAAATGGCAGGCTGCACGTGAGGCGGACAACAACAAATGGCGGGTTGAACGAGAAGCAGACAACGAAAAATGGCGGACTACACGGGATGCCGATAACGAAAAATGGCGGGTTGCGCGAGATGATGACAACGCAAAGTGGCAAACCCTGATCGACTCCAAATCTGAAAAATGGCGCGATGCCCTCAGCGCAGACCGTACCCGTGAAATGCACTACCTGCTCGGCCTGCTGACCGCGTTCGGGGCAGGTGTGCTCGCGCTGCTGGGGCGCCTTGCGAACCTCTACTAGTCGACTGACGACTCCCAGGTATTCCCCGTGCGGCGGAACAGTTCGGAGTTGGCGATTTTGAACGCGCCCGCCTCGTCGGACCAGCTGTAGCGCACCACCTCGATCTCGTCCCTATCGATTTTCAGCACATTGAAGGAATTCTGCTCACCCCGCCCGCGTGTGGATGTGGCAGTACCGGCCTGCACCACCAGCGCCGCATAGCCGCTGATCTTGTAGCGCCTGGCGCTGCTGGCCGAATGGCTCGCGTGCAGGTGCCCCGCCAGCAGCAGGTCCACGCCGCAGCGGGAAAAGGCTTCCATCGCCATCGGCGCCCGGTCCACCAGGTCGTCCTCATCCGAGTTTTCAGGCAGGTCGAAGGGATGGTGCGTCACCACGATGCGCGTCAGATCCTTGCCGAGGCCAGCAAGGCGGTCGTGCAGGCGCCCGATCTGCTCCTTGTTGACGCGGCCGTCCTTGAAGGTCAGCGAACGCGCCGTATTGAGGCCCATCACCGCAATCTCCTCGTCGATGTATTCCGGCGCCAGGTCGGGCGTTATGTATTTGCGGTACTTGTCCAGCGGCGTGAGGAAGCGCGCGGCCACGTTATACAGCGGAATATCGTGATTGCCGGGCACGATGATCTGCGGCTGCGGCAAGGTATCCAGCCAGGCCTTCGCCTCCCTGAACTGCGCACTGCGCGCGCGCTGCGTGAGATCGCCGGAGACCACCACCACGTCCGGCTGCACACCGAACACCACTTCCTTCAATGGTTCAAGCAGCTTGTAGTCGACCCGTCCGAAATGGATATCGGACAAATGCACGACGGTTCGCATCATCTTCTCCTTATTATGGTTGTGGCACCAGCACCGTCAAGGCTGCCCGGCGCGAGCGGTAGCGCAACGGCGGTGACATCGTGGTCACCTCCCCATCCGTTGCCACCCGCAAGCGCTCATGCCGTGTATGGATTTCCAGTTCCTGCGACAAGAGCACATCGAAATCGCGCGCCTGTTTCAGGCGCCCCAGTAAAGCGTGCATGGCGAGCCGCACCAGCCCGAGCCGCGTGGGCCGCTGCGCCACATACAGGCTCAGCTGGCCGCTGCTCAACTGCGCACGCTCGCCGATATTGAATCCCTCCATCAGGTATTCGTTATTGCCGATGAAAACAAAGGGCGTGCGCCGCGCATGCGCTTCCCCGTTCACGAGCAGGCGCACGCTCAGGAAGGGAAAGCGGCGCAAGGCGGCCAACACCGCCCAGCAGAACGCCAGCCACTTGCCCCGCCCCAGCCGCCGCTGCTGCCGTTCTCGGTCGCGCACGATGTCCGGATACAGCCCCAGGCTGGAATTATTCAGGAAGATGCGGCCATTGACCTCGCCCACATCCACTTGCGCCGGCACCCCATGTGCGATCGTGGCGACCGCCTCATCCAGCGCCAGCGGAATGCCGAGATCCTTCGCGAAATGGTTCAGCGTGCCCATCGGCAGCACACCGAAGGTGGCGCCGCTATCGACCAGCACCGAGGCCACGCAGTTGATGGTGCCATCGCCGCCGCCGGCCGCGACGAGGCGGATGCCGTCCGCCAGCGCCTGCCGCGCCGCCTCGATCATCTCATCGCCGCTGTGCGCCAGCGTGATGCGCGGCGCCAGGCCGGCGGCGCCGAACTTGCGCTGCAGCTCATTTACCAGCGAGCTGTCATGCCCCAGTCCCGCCCCGGCATTGATGATGACGGCGATCTCGCGCATCTATTGGTCCTCGCGCGCCGCACGGCGCCGCCGCAGCGACGAAACGGAAGTGATGCACACCGCCAGCCACGCCGCACTGCCCGCGATCGCTGCCAGCGTGTCGCTGAGGAAGTGCACGCCCAGATAGATGCGGCTCAGCGCCACCAGCCCCACCATCAGCGCCGCGCCGCACATCGCCCACAGGCGCACGCGCCAGCTGCTGCTCACCACCACGATATAGCTGGCCAGCAGGCCGTAGAACAGGGTCGCCCCCGCCGTGTGCCCGCTGGGGAAGCTGTAGGTGGCGAGCGTCAGCAAGGGCTCATCGAACACCGGCCGCTGCCGCTGGTAGGCATGTTTGAGCAGCACGTTCATCAGCATGCCGCCGGGCAGCGAGATCACCAGCGCCAGCAGCCAGTAAGGCGCCTGCTTGCGCCAGAACCAGATGGCCAGCGCCACGCCCATGCAGCTCACGCCGATCGTGCTGTGCAGGTGCGTAAGGCCCAGCATGAAGCTGGTCAGCGGCTCGAAAGCGTGTTCATAAAACCAGCGCGACACGGCGTGGTCGATGTGCCAGATGGTGTCCTGCTCGCCCACGTCCTCGGCGATTTCGGCGAACACGGACACGGCGGCCAGCAGCAGCGCCACACCGGCCGTCAGGTGCAGGCCCAGCGCCCCGCCGGGGGTCAGGCGCGCCTCCAGGAAGCGCAGGATCTTGCTGTAAGCGATGCGGCTCATCGGTTTGACGCAAAAACAACGATTGATAAAAAAACCTGATTTTTCATACAGTCCTGTGTTTTTGTACAGTAGTTGTGCTAAGCTGTATTCCATTGCAGCACAGAACACTCATCGTTAACCGCTCAGAAGGAATGATCATGGCAACTATCACCCCTGGTTTCGGCTCCCGCTTTGGCCTCGAGTACGCTCCCATGTCCTTTTTAGTCCGCTTCGGCAAACGCGAAATGCTGGTTTGCCGTGATTTTCGCAAGCGCTTCTACGCCGTCAATCCCATCATCGAATGCGATACCGGCGTGCAGCCCGGCCATATCGAGATCCTGCTGTTCAGCCGCTGGTTACTGATCTTGTCGAAAGCACACTGATTCATCTGTGCAGTTTTTCACATCCGTTCGTATTCCGCGCGCAGGAAGTCGCGCAAGGCGATCACGGTGGGCGTGACCTGCATGCGGTGCATGCACAGCAGATAGAGCGGCACCTCTTCACCCGCGATATCTGGCAGCAGCACCTGCAAGCGGCCGGCCTGAAGGTCGGCGGTCACGTCCAGGCGTGACTTGTAGGCGATGCCCTGCCCTGCAACGGCCCAGCGCCGCACCAGGTCGGCATCGTCGGCACAGCGGTTTCCCGTCACCGCAACGGTTACCGGCCCGCTGTCCGCCGGCGTGAAAGTCCAGCGGTCGTAAGTCACTTCATCGATCATGAAACGCAGGCAGTTATGCTGCGGCAGTTCGTCCAGCGTGGCGGGCTTGCCGTGGTGGCTGATGTATTCCTTCGATGCCACCAGCACGCGCCGGTTTTGCGGCGCAACCGGCATGGCGATCATGCTCGAATCCTCCTGCTTCCCGTAGCGCAGCGCGATATCCACCGGCTGCCGGTACAGGTCGGCCAGCCGGTCGCTGCAGCTGATCTGCAGGCTCACACGCGGGTACTGGGCCTGGAATTTGTCCAGCCAGCTCAGGAAGACGTTGCGCCCGGAATCCGACGGCATCGAAATCTTCAGCGTGCCGCCCGGCGTATCGTGCTGCTGGCGCACCGAGGCATGGCCTTCCTTCAGCAGGCGCAGCGCTTCCCGCGCGTGTTTCAGGTAGCGCTCGCCCTCCTCCGTCAGCCGGAGCGAGCGCGTGGTGCGCGCAAACAGCCGCAGGCCCAGTGCCTCTTCCAGGCGGCGCAGGGCCGCGCTGGCCAGTGCCGGTGAAATTTCCAGCCTCCGGGCCGCGGCCGACAGGCTGCCCTGGTCGGCAGTGGCGATGAAAACGTCCAGATCGTCCGTGCGCAGCATTATCGTCATTTCCATGAAAGTGTTTCGGCAATTTTAGTCTTTTTCCAGATAGTGGTTTGGCGGATGATCGCTCCATCCAACCCTCAAAGGAAAGCACATGAAAGCCATTGCCTACCGCAGCTCGCTGCCGATCGACCATCCGGACGCGCTGCTCGATATCGAATTGCCTGCGCCCGCCGCAACGGGCCGTGATCTGCTGGTCGAGGTCAAAGCCATTTCGGTCAATCCGGTGGACACCAAGATCCGCCGCTTCGTCAGCCCGGCCGACGGCCAGGCCAAGGTGCTGGGCTGGGATGCCGCCGGCATCGTCAAGGCCGTGGGCCCCGACGTCACCCTGTTCAAACCGGGCGATGAAGTCTGGTACGCGGGCGACCTGAACCGTCCCGGCACCAATAGCGAACTGCATCTGGTGGACGAGCGCATCGTGGGCCACAAGCCGCAGAAACTGGACTTCGCGAAGGCGGCCGCCCTGCCGCTGACGGCCATCACGGCCTGGGAGCTGCTGTTCGAGCGGCTGGAAGTCAGCCGCGACAAGAGCGTGCACGGCAAATCGCTGCTGGTGACGGGCGCCGCAGGCGGCGTGGGTTCCATCCTGGTCCAGCTGGCGCGCCAGCTGACCGGCCTCACCGTGATCGGCACGGCTTCGCGGCCGGACACGGCGGAATGGGTGAAGCAGTTGGGCGCCCATCACGTGATCGACCACAGCAAACCGCTGGATGAAGAAATCCGCCGCCTCGGCCTGCCGCCGGTGAATTACGTCGCCAGCCTGAACCAGACCGACACCCATTTCAATGCCCTGGCCGAGCTGATTGCGCCGCAAGGCAAACTGGCGCTGATCGACGATCCGGATGCCATCGATGTGCGCAAGCTGAAGCGCAAGAGCGTATCCCTGCACTGGGAGTTCATGTTCACCCGCTCGATGTTCAGCACCAGCGATATGCAGCAGCAGCACGCGCTGCTGAACGATGTAGCCAGGCTGGTGGATACCGGCGTGCTGGTGACGACGGTGGGCGAGCGCTTCGGCGCGATCAATGCCGCCAACCTGAAGCGCGCGCACGCCCTCATCGAGAGCAACCGCGCCAAGGGCAAGATCGTGCTGGAAGGCTTCTAAGAGGCCGTTTGCAGGGCGGCGCGCGCGGCGTGCGCCGCCTCGCTGGCATCGGCCGCCTGCTGTTCGGCCTGCATCTGGCGCAGCAGGGACAAGGCGCGCTGGTCGTGCTCGGCCAGCGCCTGCTGCAGCCGGGTGGCGGTATCGCAGCAGTCATCCACGACGCCGGTGAACATCTGCTGCACCTTGTCCAGCAGCCGCGAGCGATGGCCTACCGAGGCAAACAGCTGCGCCACGCCGAGGCAGAGATCGCGCAGCGACTCGATGGTGCGCTTGGTGGCTTCGATATCGTCGCGCATGCCGCCGTCGAGATCGATCATCTCGGTGCGCGCCTTCTCGCTTTGCGACAGGCGCTCCACCGTCAGCAGCCAGCGGTGGATGCGGGTGGCAATGCGCGCCAGGCGCAGCGTTTTCCCGAACAGCATGCCGCAATAGTTCAGGCAAATCAGCGACAGCGGCAGGCGCGCCAGCACCGCCGGCAAGCCGGCGCGCCGCAGCCATTCCTCCGTCTGCCTGTACTTCTGCAGCAAGCCACTGAGCCCTGCGATGACCGGATCCTGACGCATGGCGACCTCCCCGAATGGGCGGCGGTGCGACGCACCGCACGATCATTCCAGTATAGGTAGTTCGCCCACCGGCAGTGCCTGTCCGCGTTTGAGCCAGCTTAAACCCGGCGCTGTTTTTACTGCTCCTTCTTGCCGACGGAGCGGGCAATCGCATCCTGCAACTTGTCGCCGTGCGGCCCGGCGCTGGTTTCCTCGATGCTGCCGACCTTGCGCGCCTGGTCGGACTGCTGGTCGGCGCTGATTTCCTCAGCGACGTTAAAGCGGCCGTCTTCGCCGCTGCCATCGCCCGCCGGCAGCAGGCCCTCGGAACGCGCTCCCGCCGGCTCGCCCATGGCGCCGCCCACATCATCCAGTCCCGTTCCCATGGATTTGGCCGCGCCATCCGGCGGCGGTGAATTGTAGTCGGCGCCCTGCGGCACCTGCTCGCCGACGATTTTCTTTTCGTCCTGCTTCGGCACCTGGTCCGGCAGGTGGGTGTGGATGGGCGGCTGGTCCGCGCGCTGCTGGTTATCGTTACGCATGAATGCCTCCGTAGCTTCAATGTTATCGAAGCTTCATGCTAGCGGATCGCCGGAAATCGCCGCACAGCATTGCCTTTATAAAACTTACAAATTCGCTGAACTTGCCGAGTGGCAGCATGGTATCGTGCGTTTTCCTTTTTTTAACAAACAAATCGGAATCCATGTCCTACATAAAACATATTTTGTCCATTTCCGCCTTTACCGTGCTCGCCGGCTGCGCCGGTCCTGAAGGATCCACCGAAGTGGCCTTCAAGGATGACAGCTATACGCCAACCGGCAGTCTCATCCCGCGCAAGAAAGTTGAACGCGATGGCAAGCAACATATTGTCAGCGGAGAAGAACTCCAGCGCGTTATTGACAGTACCCCAACTGCCCTTAAACAATAAAATGCGCTCTGTCCTGCACGCCCGTACTGCCGCCCTGCTCGCCATTGCCGCTGCCCTGACGGGCTGCGCCGTCAGCCGCGCGGACTTCCACGCCAATCCCCAGGCGGCCAGCAACTATGAAATCTGCAAGGCGCTGCAGGGCGAGGAAGCGGCTACCGACCGCCGCTTCGTGAGCGACCTGAACTCCGAGCTGCTGGACCGCCGCATCAGCCCGGCTGCCTGCGGCCAGATCGTGCAGCAGAAGGAAGCGGAGATCGGCCTGGCCGTCGTCGCCAGCGCGCTGGTGGTGGCAGCCGTAGCCGCCGACAACGAGGATGAGCACGACCGTCCGCGTAAACGGCGCGACTGCATCAGGCGGGACGGCAAGCGCTACTGCCGCGACTGACCCCGGCAAATGCAGCTGAACTGTTACCCAGCGCACACCGTGCGCATGGGTAGCACGTTATGCTTCTTGCAAAGGAGGTCCATCATGTTCCAGATTAAAAAAGCCTACTCGCGCAGCGACGTGCTCACTGAGCTGCTGATCAACCGCGCCCTCGCCATCCAGGGCAGCACCGGCCTGAAGGACGCGCACCGCTTCCTCACCCGCCATCGCATCAAGCCGCAGGTCATCAAACGCGTGCTGTCCAGTCCTAACGACCGCCGCCACTAAGCTTCGTGCGCGGCCGACGCCTGATGACAACGGCCGCGCACAGACATCCGGCACTCCATCCCACTCCCCGCAATCCGCTCCTCCCTCCAGCAGCGTCAATGTACGGGCGCACCAGGGTCCTACGATGACCTCAGCCCAGCAGTAGCGCGGAAACTACCACACAAATAGTCTCGCGCGACGCATGCAATCGTGCGCCAGCCCTCTGCTGCTCATCTGTAAGCTGCCTTCCAGTGCTCAACAATTCACCCTGACTGGAGTGTCCATGTGGCTCAATCTCTTCAAACGCACTGACAAGTTTGTGGCCTTACGCAAGGAATTGAACCGCTGGGATGCCGCAGGCCGAACTTGCCAGCTCTGGCTGCGCGACGACGATCTGGCGGCGATTACCCCGCAGTTCAACCGGCTGCGGGCTCTCGTTGAAAAGCATGACGTGCCGGCACTGCTGGCTGTTATCCCCGGACAGGCGGCGCCCACGCTGGGCAAGGACACCATGGCCGTGCACCATTTCCAGTTTGCCCAGCATGGCTGGCGGCATCAGAACCACGAGCAGCCCGAGAACAGGAAAAGCGAGTTCGGCCCCGCGCGCAGCAGCGCAGCCATCCGGCACGACATGCTGAAGGGCGCGCGCCGCATGGGCGAGCTGTTCGGTGAGCGCTACATCAATGTTTTCGTCCCACCCTGGAACAACTTGGCGCCAGACAGCATGGCGGCCACCAGCTATGCCGGGATGTCGCGCCACGTCAGCATGGGGAAGATCAAGCTGCCGGCAGGCATGGTGGAAACCAACACCCATGTGGACCTGATGCGCTGGACAGCCACTCCCAGCCTCCAGGCCCCGGACTGGATTGCAGCTCAGCTCAGCCACTATCTCGGGCGCCAGCGCAAAGGCAAAGACACGCTGCCCGCGGTGGGGCTGCTAAGCCATCATCTGGTGATGGATGGCGACGGCTGGCAATTCCTCGACGAACTGCTCGCCTTGACAAGCAGCTACCCCTGTGTACGCTGGGCGAAGCCTTCCGAACTCTTCCATCTGCCGGTGCACGAGAGTGGCCCGCTTCGAGCGCCGCTTGTGCCCGCCGCGCAGGCCCTCGGCTTTACGTAAGCCGGTTTTTCGCGTGGCCGGATCGCAGCCCGAAGCCATAGGCGAAGGTTACGAGGATGCCTGCCGCCACCGCCCCGCAACCGACCGGCACCGCCAGGGCAAGCGGAGCAAACGCCCACATGCCTGAGTAGACGAGTCCGCTCAGCACCAGCGACCAGCCGGCAACCCGCCTGAGCTGGCGTGCCGCGGCGTTCGGAACGAAAGCCTTGGGCATGCGGTTGCCCCACCAGGCGATCATGAGGCCGTTCGCGCCGATGACGAGGCGCGTCACGGTTTCACTGTCCAGATACCCCAGCTTGCGTGCGAGGCTGGCGCACAAGGCAAGCACAAGAATGCCAACGCCCCAGGCCAGGCTTCCCGCCACTTCCTTGTTCATCGCGCAATCTCCTTTCCTGGTTCCGCCGCCTCGGCGGCCGGCCCAAACGAGTGGACAAAGCCCAGCAGCGCTTCTTCAAGCACCGAGAGCTTCAGGTGATAGATGAGGGACTTTCCAGCCTTCTCGACATGCACCAGGTCGGCTTCTTTCAATACTGCAAAATGGGCCGACATGGTCGGCTTCGATACATTGAACTGCGCACTGAGCTCCCCGGCGCTTAGCGGCCCCTTGCGCAGGAGCTGCAGCACCCGGCGGCGGGTCGGATCGGAAAGGGCTTTGAATACCTGGCTCATGATGTGATAATTAGCTAACCATCGAAATGTGTCAAGGCTTTTTGGCAAAAAAATGCCGATCCCAGCGGGATCGGCCGCGCACGACAATATCGACAAGTGGACTTTTAATTGATGGGAACAGGCCAACGCAAGGAATCGCTGGCTGGGAACTCACGGAAAAAGTTATCCCGGTCGTATTCCATTACTGCCGGTGTTTCACTCTTCAGTTGCGTCCAGGTGTAAGTCCTGCGCAGGCTCTCACCCGGATAGATGTGGTTGAATGCGCCATATTGAGGCATTCCTGCCGCCGTACCGAAGTACAGCTTCCAGGTGCCCTCCTCAATCGCCAGGGCGGTGTTATTGGCTTGAAGGTAGGTAATCTTGTAATCCACGTAATTCGTTCCGCGCTCGGTGACGGTGAGGCGTTCAAGCGTCACTGTCATACCATTCTTCGCCAGGTATGGCGTGTTCAGCAAACGCTGCTCAGTCACTCTTATCTGGAGAGAACCATTGAACTTGCTGCCTCCATCGTTAATGACGAGACCAACTTGATAGGTGCCGGGTAAGTCGGGAGTGAAACTCAACTGCGAGGCCGCACCGTCGACACGCGCCTGGCTGCCGGTGGGCTTACCCATCAGCGTCCAGGTATAGCTGGCCTGAGCACTCACGGCCCTTGCCGGGATCGACTTGATCACGAGGGTACTGCCGACAGCCCGCGTCCCGCTCAACGATAGTTCGATCGTCGCTCCAGGCGCGCCAGTGCCAGGATAGGCCACTCCATCTTCCTTGAATGACAGTCCGTTGACGATTTGCGTGGCGATACTGGCTCTGTTCTCGGGACTCTCGCTGAACGCTTCCAGGATTTGCGCGAGCGCCGCCCCCTGCCGCTGCACGCCCTGCCAATATTGGAGCCCCGAGGGGTCAGGATCACGTTCCAGCACATTGCGATATAGTCCGGTAATGATCGCCGGGTCGGTCGAGCTTTGACCGTAGATCCCCTTGAACTCGGGCGAGCTGACGAACCCCTGTGCGATAGATTCCAGCGAGGCGCCGCCGTTACGCACGCCTATCCAATACAGCAGCCCTGAGGCATCGGGCTTGCGGGCAAATGCCGCACGGTAAAGACGATAGACCGAAGCCATGTTTCCGTCCTCCACATAGGGGAGCAGCGAGGTGTCGGAAAACCGGATAGCCGCATTCTTTGGAACAAATATACCTGCATCGGACGGATCGTCAACCAGACGAGCAACGCTACCACCGTCGGCTGCGCTGACGAAATAAGCAGCACGCTGGTATGGCAGAGTGATGGCTGAACTGGTCGCTGACCTGGACGGGCCTGCCGCACTACGGACCTGGGCGCCCGAGGGCTGGGTCTGGTTCGAGCCTTCGGGGCCGCCGCCACCACATGAGGCCAGGACGATCAACGGTGCAAACCAGAACAAACGAGGAGACATAGGGAGACCCATTCAAAAAGTTGGAACTATTATACGTTTAATGAATTTACGGAAATCTCTCGAATAGTTGCGGCAAAAAAAAGCCGGCCCTGGCGGGGCCGGCTACAAACAACCATCTCCACATGTTGAGAAATAGTCGGGACGGTTCAACTTTAGGGGAGATGTTGCTTGGGGGCTATTGCTGTGCGGTCAGGCGTGCATGGTAAGCGCTAAGTCGGGATCGGCGGCACTGGTAGCGCGCGCCCACGGCGCGCGACGCTGCCCGCCACGCGGGCAGCAATCGGGCGATTCGAAGAGGCATGGCCCTGCAGGGCCATGGCCTTCGAATCTCACACGGGGAGCGCGCAGGCGCTCCCCTCGCTTCCGCCAGGAAATAAAAAACCGCCTTGCGGCGGTTTGTTTATTTCCTGGCGGAAGCGGTGAGATTCGAACTCACGAACGGGTTTCCCCGTCGGCAGTTTTCAAGACTGCTGCCTTCAACCACTCGGCCACGCTTCCTTGGGGACCTGCATTATACCGAAACCTGCTGGGCTGGCCAGTGCGAATCAGGCCGGCGTCCAGTTTTCCTTCAGCGCGCGCTCGAAATCGGCCGCCGGCAGCGGCTGGGAGAACAGGTAGCCCTGCACTTCGTCGCAGCCTGAGCTCTTGAGGAAGGCCAGCTGCTCGACCGTTTCCACGCCTTCGGCGATCACTTTGTGCTTCAGCTGCTGCGCGATGCTGATGATGGTGCTGGCGATGGCGCAGTCGTTGGCGTCCGAGGGGATGCCGGTGGTGAAGCTGCGGTCGATTTTCAGCGTGTCGATCGGGAAGCGCTTGAGGTAGGACAGCGATGAGTAACCGGTGCCGAAATCGTCCAGTGACAGGGTCACGCCCAGCTCCGTGATGCGGTCCATGATGCCGATTACGCGGTCGATGTTGTTCATCAGCGTGCTCTCGGTGATTTCCAGCTCCAGCCACGAGGGCTCCAGGCCGTAGCGGCGCAGCGTTTCCTGCACGCGGCCCGGTAGCGCGGAGGTGAATTCGCGCGCCGAGACGTTGACCGCAAGGCGGATCGGCGGCACGCCCGCCATCTTCCACGCCTGTGCCTGCGCACACGCGGCTTCCAGTACCCACTCCCCTACCTGCACCACCAGCCCGGTGGATTCGGCCAGCGGGATGAATTCGGCCGGCGGCACCAGGCCGCGCTCGGGGTGCTTCCAGCGCACCAGCGCTTCGGCGCCGATGATGTGGCCATCTTCGATGGAGAACTTGGGCTGGTAGTGCAGCTGCAGCTGGCCGCTGCCCAAGGCCTGGCGCAGGCCGGATTCGATGCGCATGCGTTCCTGCATGCCCTGGTTCATGTCCTGGCTGTAGAAGGCCACCCGCTCGCCGTCCGGATTGCCCACCTTGGCGCGGTACATGGCAATGTCGGCCTGGCGCAGCAGGGTTTCGCCATCGTTGCCGTCCTGCGGGTAGACGCTGATGCCAATGCTGGCGTCCACGCGCAGGTCGTTGCCGTCGATGAGGAAGGGTTCGTTCAGTACGGACAGCAGCTTCTGCGCCACCATGCTGGCTTCGTAGTGCTGGCTGATGTCGAACAGGCCGACCGCGAATTCGTCGCCACCGAGGCGCGCCACCAGGTCCTGATCGCGCAGCGCGAGGCGGAAGCGGCGCGCCACCTCCCGCAGCAGTTCGTCGCCTGCGGCGCGGCCCAGCGTGTCGTTGATCAGCTTGAAGCGGTTCAGGTCGATGAACAGGATGCAGCCATGCAGCTTGCTGCGCTGTGCCACCGTGAGCGCCTGGTCCACCAGCTTGGTCAGCAGCGAGCGGTTGGGCAGGCTGGTGAGCGCGTCGTAGTAGGCCAGGTGGTGCAGGCGCTCTTCCGCCATCTTGCGTTCGGTGATGTCGGTCAGGTAGGCGATCAGGCCGATCGAGCGGTCTTCACGGTCGCACAGCGGCGACAGCGAGAGGCTGGCCCAGAATACTTCGCCGTTCTTCTTCTTGCGCCGCACTTCCATCAGGCGCCCGCCCTGTTCGAGGAAGTCGTCGCTGAAGGTGGTGTCTTCTTCGTCGTACAGGAAGAGGATGTTGCGGCCCACCGCTTCCACCGAGCTGTAGCCGAACAGGCGCTCGGCGCCCTTGTTCCAGCTGGTGATAAAGCCGTTCAGGTCCATCGTCAGCACGGATTCGTGGATCTGGTCCAGGATCTGCGACTGGTGCTGCAGCTGCGCTTCCACCTGCACATAGGCGTGCGTGGTGCGCTGCGCCACCGAGTGCACCTGCATCACGCTGCCGGCCAGGCTGGCCAGGCTGGCGAGGTGCTTGCGCTCCGTGTCGGAATAGCTTTCGCGGCCGCCTACTTCAAAGCGGCCGAAATACTGGTCGTCGAACATGACGTCCTGCTGCAGGCCGCTGGCGGCACGCGGGTCTTTGTCCTGGCGCGGAATGAAACGGCCCCACAGGCTGTGCGTGACTTCGCGCGCGATGCGGCCCAGTTCTTCCGACAGGGCCGGGCCGCGCAGGCGCAGCACCGCGTCGCACAGGGCTGCGCTGCTGCTGAGGAAATCGGTAACGGGGTGCTGTGGCATCAGGTGTTCCTGCTGACCTGGATGGCCCAGTGATAGGCCTGCAACTGGCTTTGCCAGAAGGCTTCGTTGCTGAAGCCGGCCTTGCGCACCGCGGCAGCTTCGGGCGCCTGCGCTTCCACCAGCGACAGCAGTTCGCCCAGCTCGCCGCTGCGTTCAACCAGCGCCCGCACCACGTCCAGGTCCAGCTGCAGGCCGGCGACAATATCGGCCATCGGCATCGCAAGCAGCAGGTCCAGCAGCGAGAACACGCCGGTGATGAAGGCAAGGTCCTGCGCTTCGCGGTCCGCGCCGCGCAGCTTGACCAGCGCTTCCATCTGCGCGGCGCGCACGGCGGCCAGCGGCAGCAAGGGGTTGGCGGGACCGGTGTCGTTCTGGCGGGCGTAGAGCAGCAGCTGCAGCCAGCGCTGCAGCTGGCGCCGGCCCAGCATATTGATGGCCTGCGTGAAGCTGCGGATCGGGTTCGGGAAGCCGAAGATGGCGGAGTTCACCAGCTTAAGCAGGTGGAAGGCCAGCGCCGGATCTTCCTTCAGCAGGGTTTCCAGTTCGCGCGAATCGGCGTCGCGCGCCAGCAGGCCAAGCAGCGCCAGGATGCGTTTGCGCGAGGTGCCGTCGCCCGCCACCGCGGCGTCGGTCTCGAAGGCGTAGCGGCCGCTGACCCAGTTGAAGCCCGCATCGAGGTATTGCTCGCGCCGCGCGTCGCTGTCCACATGGCGCACCCAGTGGGGGCCGGGCAGCGCCACCATCGCCAGCACGCTCGGCATCGGGCCGGCATCGAAGGCCAGGCCGGTGATGCCGGTTTCGGAAGCCGGCAGCGTTACTTCGCCTTCGGACAGCAGGCGGTAGCCTTCGTCCGCCAGCAGGCGGCAGCGCTGCAGCGCGGCGCGCGAGCCGAAGACGGCCGCGGGCAGCTGGAACACAACACGGCTTGCCGGGAGCGTGGCGTAGTGAGACGGGTCGAGCGACAGGGGATCGTGCAGCGGCAGGATGCAGTCGAGCGGTGCGAGGGCCGCCGCCATGTCCGGATAGCTGAACAGCCGCAGCAAGGCCTGGTAGGCGTCGCCACCATCGGCATGGGGTTGGAAGGCCAGCCCTACCCATTCATTGCGGGCATTGGACACGGCCTGTAACCCCACCAGCGGGAAGGTGCTTGAATCAACGGCAGGCATCACGATCTCGGTGCGGGTTTGCGCGAATCGTAGTTCAAATATTGACGGAAGGCAACCCGTTTGCGCAGGGCAACACACCGAAACATTTACCACAAAGCAACAAAAATTATTATCAGGAAAACATTACTGCTGAGTTGTGCAATATACCAGAAAATACGGCGGAATCAGGGTTTGCTCAGCCCCGCTGCGCAAAAAGCGTGAGTATTGGAGAGAATCTGTGCTTCTGCCGAGACATTTCCGGTCAGTTACAAATCGACGTTGCCTAATGGTGCGTGCTGCACTGCAAACTTGATGAGCTCGGCCTGCCCTTCGATGCCGAGCTTGCGCTTGATGTTGAGGCGGTGGGTCTCCACGGTGCGCACGCTGAGATCGAGCTGGCGCGCGATCTGCTTGTTCGATTCGCCGTTGGCGATGTGGCGCAGCACTTCCTGCTCGCGCAGCGTGAGCTGGTTGTCCTGGTTCTGCGGCTTGGCCAGCTGGCGCGCCAGCGCGGCGCTGTAGTAGATGCCGCCCGACATCACGGTTTCGATGGCGACCACGATGTCCTTGCCGGGCGAGTCCTTGAGCACATAGCCGCGCGCGCCGGCCTGGATGGCTTGCGACACGTATTCCAGCTTGTCGTGCATGGAAAGCACCAGCACGGCCATATCCGGGAACTGCTCGCGGAAGCGCGCCGTGGCTTCAATGCCGTTCACGCCCCGCATATTAATGTCCATCAGCACCAGGTCCGGCTGGTGGGCGCGCGCAGCCTCCAGCGCTTCCCCCGCACTGCCGGCTTCGCCCACCACTTCGAACTGGGGCATGGCCTCCAGCCGGGCACGCAGTCCATCGCGCACCAATGGGTGATCGTCTACCAGCAGAATCCTGATTGCCATGCCTTAGCTCCGGTTGGGTACATGGGCCGTGACCACCGTTCCCTCCGCCGACGAGGCGAGTTCGAAACGGCCGCCGATGGCCTCCATACGCTCCATCATATTGCGCAATCCGATTCCGCGCTTGGGATGCTGCGCAATGCCGGCCGCGTCGAAGCCCTGGCCATCGTCGCGGATGCGTAGCGTGACCTCGTCCGTCCCGCCCTGCAGCAGCACGTCCACCTTGTGCGCCTGCGCGTGGCGCTCGATATTGGTCAGCGCCTCCTGCGCGATGCGGAACAGCACCGTGTTGGCCATTTCAGGCAGGCCGTCGGTGCAGCCCTCGGCACGGAACGCCACCGGCGTGCCGCTGTTCTGCTGGTATTCCTCGGTGAGGTGGGCCAGCGCGGCGGCCAGGCCGATATCGTCCAGCACCGCGGGACGCAGGTTGTGCGAGATGCGGCGCACCTCGCCCAGCACATTATTCAGCTGCTCGGCCGTGTGCTCGAACACGCCGAGCGCCGCCTTCTGCTGCTCGGCGCCGCCGGACAGGCGGATAATGCCCGCCTCGATCTGCAGCTTGATGGACACCAGCCACTGGCTGATGCCGTCGTGCAGGTCGCGCGACAGGCGCGCCCTCTCCTCTTCCTGCGATTCCACCACGCGCTGCGCCAGCGCCTTCAGCTTGGCATCGGCCACGCGCGATTCGCTGACGTTCAGGGCCAGCCCGCTGGCCGCCACCACCAGCGCGCTGAGGATCGCAATGCCCGCGATCCACAGCATGGTGTTCTGGATATTGCCACGCTGCTGGGCATCCACCTTGGCCAGGGCCATCTCCACATCGTCGAGGTAGATGCCGGTACCCATCATCCAGCCCCACTTCTCCATCTGGATCACATAGCCCAGCTTTGCCACTTCCTTGTGGGCTGAGGGCTTGGTCCATGAGTAGCGTTCCAGGCCGCCGCCCTCGCGGGCGCGCGCCAGCAGGCGCTGGATGGTCGGGCTGCCCTCGGCGTCGCGCAGCTCGAACAGGTTGCGCCCCACCAGCTCCGGCTGGCGCGGGTGCATCAGGCTATTGCCCTGCATGTCGTAGACGAAGAAGTAGCCGTCGTCGCCGAAGCTCAGCGAAGCCAGGATGCGCTTGGCCTCATCCTGCGTGGCCTGGTCCGTACGGCCCGATTGGTAAAGGTGCGCGATCGAATGGGAAGCCAACGTAACATAGTGCTTCAACTCCGCTTCCTTGCTGGCGAGGTAGGCCTGTTCGATGGTCTGCTTCTGCTGTTGCGCCAGCAGGCGCGCCTGGTGCTGCACCGCGAGCGCAATGGCGCACAGGGCGAGGATCAGGGGCGCAATGGCCAGGAACAGGACTTTCTGCCGGAGTTTCATTCCACGATTGTACGTGGAGAGCGGGCAGCCGCGCTCCGTAGTACTACGCAGGCCACTTGCGTAGTCCTGCGCTTGTGGCAGATATGCGATTCCTGAATACTCCGCATAAGCTGCACGCAGACCATATCCCGACAGCAGAAACGGGCAGCGCGCGGCACTCTCATACCCTTTGGAGGACTTCAATGAATCCCGTACTGAGTAAACTCGGCTGGGCAGCGCTATCGCTGGCCGGCGCCGGGGCGCTGGGCGTCGTCGCGCTGAACCGCGGCGAACCGATCAGCGCCATCTGGATCGTCATCGCCGCGGTCTGCGTCTACCTGATCGCTTACCGTTTCTACAGCCTGTTCATCGCGCGCGACGTGATGGGCCTTGATGCGCGCCGTATGACGCCGGCCTACAAGCACAATGATGGCCTGGATTATGTGCCGACCAATAAGAACGTGCTGTTCGGCCACCACTTCGCGGCCATCGCCGGCGCGGGTCCGCTGGTCGGCCCGGTACTGGCGGCGCAGATGGGCTACCTGCCCGGCATGCTGTGGATCCTGGCGGGCGTGGTGTTCGCCGGCGCAGTGCAGGACTTCATGGTGCTCTTCATCTCCACCCGCCGCGACGGCCGCTCGCTGGGCGACCTGATCAAGTCCGAGCTGGGCCCAATCCCCGGCAATATCGCGCTGCTCGGCACCTTCATGATCATGGTGATCATCCTGGCCGTGCTGGCGCTGATCGTGGTGAAGGCCCTCACGCATTCGCCATGGGGCAGCTTCACCGTGATGGCGACGATTCCTATCGCCCTGTTCATGGGCGTGTACTCGCGCTATATCCGCGTGGGCCGTGTCGGCGAAGTGTCGCTGATCGGCTTCGTGCTGCTGATGCTGGCCATTGTGGGCGGCCAGTATGTGCAGGAGAATCCGGCGCTGTCGCCGCTGTTCGACTTTACCGGCACCGAACTGACCTGGATGCTGATCGGCTACGGCTTCATCGCCTCCGTGCTGCCGGTGTGGCTGCTGCTGGCGCCGCGCGACTACCTGTCCACCTTCCTCAAGATCGGCACCATCGTCGGCCTGGCGCTGGGCATCGTGATCGTCGCGCCTTACCTGCAAATGCCGGCTGTTACCAGGTTCATCGACGGCAGCGGTCCTGTGTGGGCGGGCAATATGTTCCCCTTCCTGTTCATCACCATCGCCTGCGGCGCCGTCTCCGGCTTCCACGCGCTGATCTCTTCCGGCACCACGCCGAAGATGATCGAGAACGAAACCCATGCGCGCTTCATCGGCTATGGCGCGATGCTGATGGAATCCTTCGTCGCCATCATGGCGCTGGTGGCTGCATCGACCATCGAACCGGGCGTCTACTTCGCCATGAACAGCCCCGCCGCCCTGATCGGCACCACCGCCGAATCGGCAGCTGCCGCGATCTCCGGCTGGGGCTTCCGTGTCACGCCTGAAATGCTGACGCAGATGGCAGCGGACGTGGGCGAACACTCCATCATCTCGCGCGCAGGCGGCGCGCCAACGCTGGCGGTGGGCATGGCGCATATCCTGTCCAACGTCATCGGCGGCAAGGCCATGATGGCCTTCTGGTACCACTTCGCGATCCTGTTCGAAGCACTGTTCATCCTGACCGCAGTGGATGCAGGCACCCGTGCCGGCCGCTTCATGCTGCAGGACCTGCTGGGCGCCTTTGCACCGTCGCTGAAGCGTACCGAATCCACCTTCGCCTCGCTGCTGGCCACCGGCCTGTGCGTGGCGGCATGGGGCTACTTCCTGTACCAGGGCGTGGTGGATCCGCTGGGCGGCATCAACACCCTGTGGCCGCTGTTCGGCATCGCCAACCAGATGCTGGCCGGTATTGCGCTGATCCTCGCCACCTGCGTGCTGTTCAAGATGAAGCGCGGTAAGTTCGCCTGGGTCACGATGGTGCCGACAGTGTGGCTGCTGCTGTGCACCCTGACCGCAGGCTGGCAGAAGATCTTCGACGCGAATCCGAAGATCGGCTTCCTGTCGCATGCCGATAAGTACTCGGCCGCGATTGCCGAAGGCAAGGTGCTGGCGCCGGCCAAGTCGATGGATCAGATGCACCAGATCGTGTTCAACGACTACCTGGATGCATCGCTGGCCGGCTTCTTCATGGTGGTGGTGCTGGCAGTGCTGGTATTCGGTGTGCGCACTGCGCTGCGTGCCCGCGCCAACGCCAAGCCATCGCATAACGAGAGCCCGGCGCAGCTGATGCCGGCGGCACCGTAATGTTCCAGGACATCGTCAAGGCAGGCCGCTATCTCGGACAGAGCATGCGGCTCATGTGCGGCCTGCCCGAATACGACACCTATGTCGCGCACCGGGAGAGCACCCATCCGGACGAACCCGTGATGAGCTATGAAGAGTTCTTCCGCGAACGCCAGGAAGCCCGCTACGGCGGGGCCGGCAAGCGCGGCGGCTGCTGCTGACGTAAGATCCCCGCTTCGGCGGGGATTTTTCTATTGAAGGACGAATATATGGATAGCCATATCGCGGCGGTGGAACTGGGCAAGGCCTATCGCCTGATCAACCATGGGCCGACGGTGCTGGTCTCGGCGCGCCACGGCGGCGTGGACAACGTGATGTCGGCAGCCTGGTGCTGCGCCCTCGATTTTGCACCGCCCAAGCTGACCGTGGTGCTGGACAAGGCGACCAGGACGCGTGCGCTGGTGGAGCGCAGCGGCCAGTTCGTGATCCAGGTGCCCACGGTGGCCCAGCTGCAGCTGACGCAGGACGTGGGCAACCGCAGCCTGGCGGACATGCCTGACAAGCTGCCGCGCAGCGGCGTCCAGCTGTTCGATATCGGCGGCCATGCACTGCCCTTTGTCGCCGGATGCTCCGCGTGGCTGGCCTGCAAGCTGATACCGGAGCCGCACAACCAGCAGGCCTACGACCTGTTCATCGGCGAAGTGACGGCCGCCTGGGCCGATACGCGCGTATTCAGCCAGGGCCGCTGGCATTTCGAGGATGCCGATCCCTCCCTGCGCAGCCTGCACCATATCGCCGGGGGACATTTCTACGCCATCGGCGAGCCCTTGGCCGCCCGCAACGACGAAGCATAGAGGCAGATCAAGGCAGGCCATTGCCCGAAGGTATATTTTTCCGGCAGGAATCTTCTTCGGCGGTGGCAATGCTCAACTTCGAACGCTCCAGCCTCAGCCAGAAGCTGACGCTGACCTCCCTGCTCTCTACTGGCAGCGCGCTGCTGGTGGTATTCGTGGCATTCGCGTTCGCGACGGTGCATCACCAGCGCGCGGCCCAGGAGCGCCAGCTCGCCACGCTGGCCGAGACCACGGGCGCGCAAAGCATCGTGCCCCTGCTCGGCGCGGACCGCGCGGCCGCGCAGCAGGTACTCGGCGTGCTCGCCACCCAGCCCGGCATCCAGTGCACGGCCCTCTTCGACCGCAACGGCGCCCTCTTCGCCACAGCTGACCTCGTGTCCACCTTGGTGCCTGCCCCCAAGGTGGACACGAGGTCAGCTGTGGCACGCACGGTCTGGATAGGACCGCCATGGGACCCGGCGCTGCGCCTGTATCGTCCTCTGCATGTAGATCAGCACCTGGTCGGCATCGTCATGATCGAAGCGAACCAGCGCCAGCTCCTGATGGACATCGCCGAAAGCCTGGCGCTGACCGGGGCAGCAAGCGCCATCGCCCTCGCCATTGCGCTCTTCTTCGCCAGCCGCTTCCGCACCAGCATCGCGCAGGCAATCACGCAGCTGATCACCGCCGCGCGCCAGGTCTCGCACAGCCAAACCTATGCGCAGATCGAGCACCAGCGAAGCGACGAACTGGGCACCCTGATCGACAGCTTCAACGCCATGCTGTCGCAGGTGGAGCAGCGCGACCTCAAGCTGCTGCAATACCGTGACCAGCTGGAACGCCAGGTCAGCCTGCGCACTGAGCAGCTGGAGAAGGCCAAGAATGCGGCCGAAGCGGCAAGCCAGGCCAAGAGCGCCTTCCTGGCCAATATGAGCCACGAAATCCGCACGCCGATGAATGGTGTGCTGGGCATGACCGAGCTGCTGCTGGCCACCCCGCTGAACGAGCAGCAACGCCATTACACCGACACCGTCAAGCGCTCCGGCGAGCACCTTCTGGTGATCATCAACGACATCCTCGATTTCTCGAAGGTGGAAGCGGGCAAGCTCACCGTCGAGTACATCCACTTCAACCTGCGCGAACTGCTGGACGATATCGACTACGTCTTCACGCCGCAGGCGCAGGCCAAGCAGCTGGCGATGGATTTCGACATCGCGCCCGATATTCCGGTTGCCGTCTGCGGCGATCCGAACCGGCTGCGCCAGGTCATCGTCAACCTGCTGGGCAATGCGGTGAAGTTCACGGACCAGGGCCGCATCCTGCTGCGTGTTTCAATCACGGCGGAAGACGCGCAAGCCGTATGCCTGCGCATCGAAGTGCAGGACACGGGCATCGGCATCTCCCGCGAAGCGCGCGACCATATCTTCGATTCCTTCTCCCAGGCCGATGGCTCCACCACCCGCAAGCACGGCGGCACCGGCCTGGGACTGGCCATCTCCAAGCAGCTGGTGGAACTGATGGGCGGCGCCATCGGCATGGAACAGCCCTTGGGACGCGGCTCGCTGTTCTGGTTCACGGTGCGCTTCGACAAGCGCGCCATCGAAGCCGAGGCGCCGGCCGGCAGCAAGCAGCTGCGGGCGCTCATCGTGGATCCCGACCCGGAAGGCCGGCAGGCGCTCGAAAGCACGCTCACACGCTGGCAGCTGCGCTGCGATACCGCCTGCGATGGCGACGAATGCCTGCACCTGCTGCGCGCCGCCATCGCCTGCGGCCAGCCTTACGACGTGGCCCTGATCGATATGGCGCTGCCCATCCTCAGCGGCCTGGCGCTGGGGGCGGAGATCAAGGCAGATGCCGAGCTGTCCGGCGTGCGCCTGCTCCTGCTCAGCACCGAACGCTCTGCGGCGGACACGCGCCAGCGGCGTGAAGCCGGTGTGGCCTTCCAGCTGATCAAGCCCGCGCGCGAAGGCGATCTGTACGCCTGTATCGTCGCGCCGCTGCGCGCCAGCGAAGGCGTGCGTCCCGGCGCTCCTGCGCCTGCGCTGCGCCGCTCCACCCAGAAGCGCCTGACCGCACTGCTGGCCGAGGATAATCCCGTCAACGTGGAAGTCGCTTCCGCCATGCTGCAGACACTGGGTTTCGATGTGCGGCATGCGGCGAACGGCGAGCAGGCTGTGCGCGCGGTGCAGGAAGGCGGCATCGACGTGGTGCTGATGGATTGCCAGATGCCGGTGATGGACGGCATGGCGGCAACCGCCGAAATCCGCCGCCGCGAACAGCAGGAAGGCGGCATGCGGCAGCTGCCCATCATCGCCATTACCGCCAATGCCCTGCAGGGCGACCGCGAAACCTGCCTCGCCGCCGGCATGGACGACTACCTGAGCAAGCCTTTCACCCAGCAGGGCCTGGCCGAGCTGCTGGCGCGCTGGATCGCCCTGCCCCGCGCCGCAACGGTGCACCACGGCGACCTGCAGGTTCCGGCGCTGGCGGTGCGCGAAGCAGCCATCAACCAGAAAGCCCTGGATGCAATCCGCGCGCTCGGCAGCCAGGGCGAAGCGCTGCTGGAGCGCGTGATTCATACCTATGTGGACGATACCCCCGCCATGCTGCGCCAGCTGCACGCTTCGGTGCAGAACGGCGACACGCAGGCCATGCGGCAGGCGGCGCACAGCCTGAAGTCCAGCAGCGCCAACGTGGGCGCGGATGCGCTGGCGCAGCTGTTCCGGGAAATCGAACAACTGGGACGGCAGGGCACGGCGCATGGCGCATCCGTGCTGATGGCCGATATAGACCGCGAATTCAGGGCAGTCCGGCAGTCCTTCAGCGCCATGCTTGAAAAGGAGACCTGATATGGCCACCGTGCTGGTTGTGGACGACGATCCCGTGATGCGCATGCTGATGCTGCGCATGCTCGAACAGGTCGGGCTTCCCGCCATCGAGGCGGAGAACGGGGAACGCGCCCTTGCATTGTTCGCCGAACGCTCTCCCGGCCTGGTGCTGCTGGACGTCGACATGCCGGGAATGGACGGCTTCGCCGTATGCCGCGCGATTCGCGCCCAGGAACAGCATCATGCGGTTCCTGTCATTATGGTGACGGGCGGCGATGACCTGGACGCCGTGACGCAGGCTTATGAAGACGGCGCCACGGACTTCGTTTCCAAGCCGATCAACTGGCCCATTCTCGGCCACCGCGTGCTCTACGTGCTGCGCGCCAGCGACGCGATTGCACGGCTGCGCGTGGCGGACGCGCATAACCGCGCCGTGCTGGCGGCCATTCCCGACACTTTCTTCCGCCTGAGTCCCGAAGGCGTGTACCTCGACTATGAACAGGGCCATGCCCCGGCGGCGGTATTCAACGAACAGGCCTGCGCAGGCCGCCACGTCAGCGAAGTGCTGCCGGAGCCGATTGCAGGGCGGCTGATGGCGCAGCTGGAAGCGGTGCTCAGCACGCAAAGCATCCGCTCGGTCGACTATGAGCTTGAACGCGACGGCGCCGTGCATCACTTCGAAGCCCGGCTGGTCAACACCGGCGCCGGCGCGGTGCTCGGCCTGGTGCGCGATATCAGCGAACGCAAACGCACGGAGGAGCAGATACGGCGCCTGGCCTATTGCGACAGCCTTACCGGCATTCCGAACCGCCAGGCTTTCCTGGAAACCCTGGAGCGTGAACTGGCGCGCTCGCGCCAGCACGGCAACAAGTTCGCCGTGCTGTTCATGGACCTGGACTCCTTCAAGCGCATCAACGACACGCTGGGCCACGATATCGGCGACCTGCTGCTCAAGGTCGTCTCCGAACGCCTGCGCGAAACGATACGCCCCAGCGACATGGTCTCGCGCAGCGAACACGCCAACCTGGCGCGCCTGGGCGGCGACGAATTCACCATCCTGATTCCCGACCTGGAATGCGTGGATGACGCGCTGAACGTGGCGCACCGCGTGCGCGACGCCATGCGCCGTTCCTTCCTGCTGGACGGCCACGAGATCTTCGTCACGGCCAGCATCGGCATCTCGCTCTATCCCGAGGACGGCGAGGACTGCACCTCGCTGCTGAAATACGCCGACACCGCCATGTACCACGCCAAGAACTGTGGCAAGAACAACGCAAAACTGTACAGCTCCTCCCTCACCACGCAGATCATGAGCCACGTAAAACTGGAAGTGGGACTGCGCAAGGCCTTGCAGAACAACGAGCTATACCTGCTGTACCAGCCGCAGTTCGACGTGCCTACCGCACGCATCGTTGGTGTGGAAGCGCTGGTGCGCTGGCGGCATCCGGAACTCGGCGTGATTCCGCCCAACGATTTCATTCCGCTGGCCGAGGAAACGGGCCTGATTGTGCCGATCGGCGCCTGGGTGCTGCATACCGCCTGCCACCAGGCGCGCGCCTGGCAGCGGCAGTGCCACCGGGCGCTGCGCGTTGCAGTCAACCTGTCGGCGCGGCAGTTCAAGGATGAAGGCCTGGCGCAGACCGTGCTCGCCGTGCTGCACGACACCGGCCTCGATCCGCGCATGCTGGAGCTGGAGCTGACCGAGGGCACGCTGATGGATGACGCGCTCGCCACCATGGCCACGCTGGAGCAGTTGCGCGGCATCGGCGTATACCTGTCGATCGACGATTTCGGCACCGGCTATTCGTCCATGAATTACCTGAAACGCTTCGATGTGCGGGCACTCAAGATCGACAAGAGCTTTATCAGCGGCCTGCCGCAGGATTCGGAAAACGCCGCCATCACGCGGGCCATCATCGCGATGGCGCATGGCCTCAAACTGGCCGTGGTGGCGGAAGGTGTGGAGACCGGCGAGCAGCTGGCCCTGCTGCAGCAATACGGCTGCGACCTGGCCCAGGGCTACCTGCTGGGCAGGCCGTCGCCGGAGCATGCGATTACGGAGATGCTGGCGGTGCCTGCGCTGAACCAGTAGCTCAGGTGCTGCGGCGGTCCAGCATGGCGCGGGCGATGGTGCCGGCATCCACGTATTCCAGCTCGCCGCCAACCGGCACGCCGCGCGCCAGCCGCGTTACCTGCAGGCCGCGCGCCTTCAGCATCTCGCTGATGTAATGGGCGGTGGCTTCGCCTTCGTTGGTGAAGTTGGTGGCGAGGACTACCTCCGCCACCGTGCCGTCGGCAGCGCGCGACAGCAGCTTTTCCAGATGGATGTCCTTGGGCCCGATGCCGTCCAGCGGCGACAGGCGGCCCATCAGCACGAAGTACAGGCCTTTGTAAGTCAGGGTCTGCTCGATCATGGCCTGGTCGGCCGGCGTTTCGACTACGCAGAGCAGGCGCCGGTCGCGCGCCTCGTCGGAGCACAGTTCGCAGACTTCGGATTCGGTGAAGGTGTTGCAGAGCGCGCAGTGGTGGACGGCTTCAACCGCCTGGTACAGGGCGCGCGACAGCATGGCCGCGCCGTCGCGGTCATGCTGCAGCAGATGGAAGGCCATGCGCTGCGCCGACTTGGGCCCCACGCCGGGCAGGCGGCGCAAGGCTTCGGTCAGGAACTCCAGCGATTTGGCCATGACTTCCTTAGAACGGCATCTTGAAACCGGCCGGCAGGTTCATGCCGGCGGTCAGGCCGCTCATTTTCTCGGCGGCGGTGGCTTCGGCCTTGCGCACGGCGTCGTTGAAGGCGGCGGCCACCAGGTCTTCCAGCATGTCCTTGTCGTCCGCCAGCAGCGACGGGTCGATGGACACGCGCTTCACGTCATTCTTGCAGGTCATCACAACTTTAACGAGGCCGGCGCCGGACTGGCCTTCGACTTCGATCAGGGCCAGCGATTCCTGGGCCTTCTTCATATTGTCCTGCATGGCTTGCGCCTGCTTCATCAAACCGGCGAGCTGATTCTTCATCATGATGGTGTACTCCGTAGTAGTTCCGAGGGAATTGTAATTAATGTGCGGGGGTCACTGGCGCAACGATGGAGCCGGCGACCACGAAGGCGCCAAACTCGCGCGCCATGGCCTGCACGAAGGGATCGTTGTTGACGGTCTGCTCGGCCGCGCGCTGGCAGGCCTCGCGGTGCGCCTGCGCTTCGGCCGTGGTGGTGTACCACACCGGACCGGTTTCCGTTTCCACGCGCGCCGGACGGCCGAAACGCTCGCTGAGCGCAGCGGTCAGTTTCTCGATGTTCGGCGGCGTGCACCAGGTGTCGATCGGGCAGCGCAGCTTGAACAGCGCCGCGTTGCCGTCGATGGTGCAGCTCACCAGCTCGGCCTGCGTGGCCAGCTGCTGCGACACGCCGCGCAGCGGCAGGTGAGCGGCCAGCATCGGCCAGTTGCCGTCCCAGTTCAGCTCCGGAACGGGCGTGATCACATATTCATATGGGGCCTTGGCCGGCGCCTTGGCCTGCGCCGGGCGTGCCACTGGCGCGGCCGGGAATTCCTCGCCGTCCATGTGAGCGGCGCCTGCAGGCGTGGCGCTGTCGTCGGATAATTCAGTGACCCACGGCGGCAGGTCGTCTTCTTCCGTCACCGGCGCAGACTGGCGGGCCGCCGGCTGCGCGGGCGCAGTTTGCGTCTGCTGCGCTTGCGGCGGTGCTTCGATGACGGCGGCGTCGCCGATGTTCGCGTCTTCGGGTGCATCCTCCCATGGTGCGGGGGCGCGGGCGGCAGGCCTTTGCGCTGCGGCTTGCGGCTGTGGGGCTGCGGCCGATTGCGCCTGCGGCGCGGCGACGGCTTGCGGCTGCGGCGTGGCGGCTTGAGGCTGCGGCGCTGCGGCGGACGCCGATGGTGCGGCAGAAGCGCCTCCAGCGTCCGGCGTGACTTTCATTGACGGACGCGCACCGGTACGCGCCAGCGTTGCGGCGCGCGCGGCTTCCAGCGCAGCGTTGATTGCAGCGCGCGCCGGGCTTACTGGGCCTGACGATGCAGGACGCGGCGCCGCTGGTGCTGCCTGTGCGGCTGCTGCCTGCGGTGCCGGTGCGGGAGCCGCAGCGGCTGGTGCCTGCGGTGCGGACGCTTGCGGCGCCGGTGCTGCGGCAGCAACGGGCGCTTGGGGTACCGGCGCTTGCGGAGCCGCAGCAGCCGGCGCCTGGGCGCCTTGTGCCGCTGCCGGCTCGGGTTCGCCGAAGGCGGCAGCCATTGCCGCTGCGTCAGAGGCTGGGGATGTGCCAGCTCGCGGCGCAGTTGCCGGCTCGCTCACTGCTTGCGCAGCGGCAGCCCCCGCCACCACGGCCGGATGCGGCGTCATGCTCGCATGGCTCGCGAGCGAAGCCGAGGCCGCGCGCGGCGCAACGCCTGCCGCAGCCGCCGCAGCGCGTGCCGGATTCGGACCGGCAGGACGAGCCGCTACCGGCGCAGCCGGGAGTCCCTCTGCGCCGCCGATGCCGGGCCGAAAGGCAAGCATGCGTAGCAGCGTCATGGTGAAGCCCGCGTATTCATCCGGCGCGAGCCCGAGCTCGTTCCGCCCATGCACGCAGATCTGGTAATACAGCTGCACTTCCTCGGCATCGAAAGACTGCGCCAGGCGCACGATGTCCGCGTGTTCCGGCAAATCTTCCGGCACCGCCGACGGCACCGTCTGCGCCAGCGCGATCCGGTGCAGCAGCGTGCCCAGGTCCTGCAAGGCGCCGTTATAGGACAGCGAGCGCGAAGCCATTTCATCGGCCACCGCCATCAGGTCGGCGCCATCCTGGTTCGCCAGCGCGTCCAGCAGGCGCACGAGGTAAGACTGGTCCAGCGCGCCCAGCATGCCTTGCACAGCATCCAGCGTCACCGCGCCTGCCGCGTAGGCAATCGCCTGGTCGGTCAGCGACAGCGCATCGCGCATCGAACCATGCGCGCCCTGTGCCAGCAGGCGCAAAGCGGGCTGCTCGAAGCTGACGTTTTCCTGGCCCAGGATATTTTCGAGGTGGCCGACGATATGCCCCGGCGGCATCTGCTTCAGGTTGAACTGCAGGCAGCGCGACAGCACGGTGACAGGAATCTTCTGCGGATCGGTGGTCGCCAGGATGAATTTCACGTGCTCCGGGGGCTCTTCCAGCGTCTTCAGCATCGCATTGAAGGCGTGATTGGTGAGCATGTGCACCTCGTCGATCATATAGACCTTGAAGCGCGCATTTGACGGGGCATACACCGCCTGCTCCAGCAGCTGCGCCATTTCATCGACGCCGCGGTTGGACGCCGCGTCCATCTCGATATAGTCCACGAAGCGGCCGCCATCGATGGCGGTACAGGCTTCGCACACGCCGCAAGGCGTGGCGGTGATGCCGCCCTGCCCGTCCGGGCCCGTGCAGTTCAGCGACTTGGCCAGGATACGCGACAGCGTGGTCTTGCCGACACCGCGGGTGCCGGTAAACAGATAGGCATGGTGCAGACGTCCCGTGCCCAGCGCATGCGTCAGCGCACGGACGACGTGCTCCTGGCCAACGAGCGTTTCAAAGTTCCGGGGACGGTATTTGCGAGCGAGGACTTGATAGGACATTCAGTGATTTTACCGTAGTTGGAGAGCCGTGAGGTCAACAATAGCCAAACCTCTTCACTTCGCTTACACTTGATTTTTTCCTAACACAACAACCATGAAAAAACTCCTGCCCGTCTTCCTGCTGCTGCTCGCCAGTTCCGCCATCGCACAAGAGCGCGAATGGATCCCGTACAAGAAATTCGTCGAATCGCTGAAGCTGGACAAATACTATTCCCTGCCGGCCGCGCAGCGCGACAAAATTGACCTGAGCCTGAAGATCATCCCACAGAACAAGGCCATCAAACCGGGCGACATCGGCCTGGCCGTGGTGCACAGCGGCGGCCGCACCCCGCTGCCGCTGGACGCCGAGGGCCGCATGCATGTGGTGCCGAATGCCAAATGGCTGGCGGAAGACGCCAAAATCATGACAACCATGCCAACCGGCGAAAAGGCGCGCATGGCCTACATCCTGAATGCCCTGGTCCCGGCGGGCACGCAATGGCCGTATGCGAACCTGATGGGCAGTGTGGAGCAGTCGAACGAGGCAATCGGCAAGGTGGCGGGTGCTTTCAGCCTGTTTGCGCCGAAAATGAAGTGGATCGTGCTGAAATTCGACCAGCCGGCCAAGGTAACGGTGCAAGCCCGCGCCGGCGCGCTGCAGTACGCCACCGATGCGAAGCACCAGATCCGGCTGAAGCCGGATAACGCGCTGCTGAAGGAAAATCCGCTGATGGTAGCGACCGCACGGCCGCTGGAAGCGGAACTGATGGAAGACGAATAAGGAGGCGAGCCTGATCTGCGGCACTTGCGGTTAACAGCCGTGGCTGCTTCGTTCCCGACCTGACCAGGTTAGCCATGCCGCAATGCGCAGGGGCCCGCCCGGCGAACATTATACCTGCTCCCGCCATAAGTGGGAAATCCGATAGCCGAGCCCGTGTCCACCTTGGTGCCTGACCCCAAGGTGGACACGGGCTCGGCGATTCAGAGGCCGAGCTCCTGCCAGATCTGGTCGACCTTCTGCTTGACCTCGGGGGACATGTGGATCGTCGTGCCCCATTCGCGGGTGGTTTCGCCGGGCCACTTGTTGGTGGCGTCGATGCCCATCTTGCTGCCAAGGCCGCTTACCGGCGAGGCGAAATCGAGGTAGTCGATCGGGGTGTTGTCCACCATCGTGGTGTCGCGCGTGGGGTCCACGCGGGTGGTGATGGCCCAGATTACCTCGTTCCAGTCGCGGATGTTGACGTCTTCGTCCACCACCACGATGAACTTGGTATACATGAACTGGCGCAGGAAGCTCCACACGCCGAACATCACCCGCTTGGCATGGCCCGCGTACTGCTTGCGGATCTGCACCACCGCCATGCGGTAGCTGCAGCCTTCCGACGGCAGGTGGAAGTCGATGATTTCGCTGAACTGCTTTTGCAGCAGCGGCACGAACACTTCATTCAGGGCCAGGCCCAGCATCGCCGGTTCGTCCGGCGGTTTACCTGTATACGTGGAGTGGTAGATCGGGTCGCGCCGCATCGTGATGCGGTCGATGGTGAAGACCGGGAACCAGTCCTGCTCATTATAGTAGCCGGTGTGGTCGCCATACGGGCCTTCCAGCGCATGCTCGTAGCCCGATGGATGGTTTTCGTCCGGGTAGATATGGCCTTCCAGGACGATTTCGGCCGATGCCGGCACCCGCAGCTCGCTGCCGATGGCCTTCGTCAGCTCGGTGCGGCTGCCGCGCAGCAGGCCGGCGAACTGGTATTCGGAGAGGGAATCCGGCACCGGCGTCACCGCGCCCAGGATGGTTGCCGGGTCGGCGCCCAGCGCCACGCAGACCGGGTAAGGCTGGCCAGGATTGCGGATGGCATGCTCGCGGAAATCCAGCGCGCCGCCCCGGTGCGCCAGCCAGCGCATGATTACTTTATTAGGGCCCAGCACCTGCTGGCGGTAAATGCCCAGGTTCTGGCGCTTCTTGTTAGGGCCCTTGGTAATCACCAGCCCCCATGTAATAAGGGGCGCCACATCGCCCGGCCAGCAATGCTGGATCGGCAGGCGGCCCAGGTCCACGTCCTGCCCTTCCCACACGATCTCCTGGCAGGCCGCGCCGCGCTGCTCCTTGGGCGACATGTCCCACAGCGATTTCACCAGGGAGCCAAGCCCCATCAGGTCCTTGAAGTCCTTGGGCGGTTCCGGCTCCTTGAGCTGCGCCAGCAGGTGGCCGATGCGGCGCAGTTCGCTCACATCCTCGGCGCCCATGCCCAGCGCCACGCGGCGCGTGGTGCCGAACAGGTTGCCCAGCACCGGCATCGTGAATCCGGCGGGGTTTTCGAACAGGAGCGCCGGGCCGCCGGCCCGCAAGGTGCGGTCGCAAACCTCCGTCATCTCCAGATGTGGCGAAACTGACAAGGAAATGGGCTTTAATTCGCCCATTTTTTGCAGTTGGGAAATAAAATCACGCAGATCTGAGTATTTCATACAATTTTTACGATTTTTATGCTTCGGACGCCCATTCTGAGCTCTTCCGGTCAAGTGGTTGATTCTATTGGTTTTTGCTCATCCATAGCTCCAAAACCTAGATTCAAAAGTTATAAAAAACAGTTGTGTTAGTATTGACTGGATATAAAACGGCTTCTACAATTCGTTTTACTTGAAGCGAGTTATGGCAATTTCGTCAACAGAGTTGCCTCTCATTCATTCACGGAGTCCGGGCTCCATCAGACATTTTAAGGAGTGTTTTCCAGGGCGTCTGCCCTCCCCCCGGTACAAGTTGTATTGCAACTGGCCCACTGAGAGGCCAGCTCAAGCAAGCAATCTCGCGTTCGAAGCGCGCTCCCTGCGGCGACGAACGATTAATTTCTGTGTACGGCATTGGCGTATCTGCAGCACGGCGCGAACTCGCGCGGCGCATGCACGCTCTTTTCGGACATTAGGGGAGTTCTTAATGAATATTCGCATTACCGGGATGGCTGGTGCCGCCCGCTCGCTGGCTGTATCGCCAGTCGCGCGCCTTGCTGCGCAACGTGTTTCTCTTCGCAGTGTATTTACGACTGCTCAACATACCCTCACCGTATTCGGCGTCAGCGCCCTGGTGATGATCGCTGTCCTGTTTGCCCGCCCAGACCTGGCGCGCTCCCTGTCCAAGGCGATTGCCGAAGACGAAGCTGTGGCGCCGGCTGTCGTGGCCCCGCCGCTGTCGGCCCTGATGGAAGCCCCGGCCGTGAAACCGGTCTCCGCCGCCGCTGAAGAAGCGCCGCTGACAGAGGAAGAAAAAGCCCTGATGGGCACCCGCAAGCAGCAGGAGTGGGTGACGTCCTGGCTGGCCAAGCGCTACCGTGTGGCGGGCGACGCGACCAATATGCTGGTGTCCACCGCCTACCTGACGGCACGCGAGATCAAGCTGGATCCGCTGCTGATCCTGGCCGTGATGGCGATCGAATCCGGCCTCAATCCCTTCGCGGAAAGCCCGATGGGCGCGCAGGGCCTGATGCAGGTGATGTCCAAGGTCCACCACGACAAGTTCCAGGAAATGGGCGGCGTGCAGGCGGCGCTGAACCCGGTGGCGAATATCCGCGTCGGTTCGCTGATCCTGAAGGACTATGTGACCCGCGGCGGTTCGGTGGAAGCCGGCCTGAAGAGCTATGTGGGCGCGGCCGCCTTTGAAACCGATGACGGCTACGGCTCCAAGGTGCTGGCCGAATACCGCCGCCTGAAGCAGGTTTCGGCGGGCAAGAAGGTGCCGACCTTCACCGCGCCTTCCGCACCGGTCCTGGCCAAGACGACGACAGTGCAGGCGCCGGCCGTGGCCTCCGCCGCCCCGGCGGCCGCGACCGAACTGGCCGGTCTCTGATCTAGCGATTCCTCCCGAATGCCGTCCGGCTCACGCCGGGCGGCATTTTTGTTTTCGGCAGCTCCGCAGACAATGAGAATGAGAAGTGTTATCATTCACTGTTTGTTATCATTGTTTCGGAGAAATTTGGTATGTCGACCCGCCCTGCCCTGACCCGCTGCGCCGCTGCCGTGGCCCTTGCCCTGCTCGCACAGCAGTCGTTTGCCCAGGATGCGGCGCTGGAGACCGTGCAGATCACCGGCAACTGGCTGGGATCCGGCCTGCAGAACAGCGTGAAGAACTTCGCCGGCGCGCGCACCGTGGTGCAGAAGGATGAGATCGACCAGACCGGCGCCGCCTCGATTGCCGACGTGCTGCGCCGCATTCCGGGCGTGCAGGCCAGCGAGAACTCGGGCACGGCCGGCAGCGCCATTTCCCTGAACATCGGCGTGCGCGGCCTCACCGGTCGCTATTCGCCGCGCTCCACCGTGCTGCTGGACGGCGTGCCGCTGGCCGTGGCGCCTTACGGCCAGCCGCAGCTTTCCTTCGCGCCGGTGAGCCTGAACAATATCGAATCGATCGACGTGGTGCGCGGCGGCGGCGCGGTGCGCTACGGCCCGCAGAACGTGGGCGGCATCATCAATTTCAGCACCCGGGCCATTCCTGAAACGGCAGGCACGGTGAGCGGCGACGCCAGCCTGCGCTACAACGACTTCAGCGAAGGCGGCCATAATACGCAGTACAGCGCCTTCATCGGCGCACAGGGCGAGAATGGCCTGGGCGTGGCGATCCTGTATTCCGGCATGGACGGCACGGAATGGCGCGCGGGCAGCGATGAGAAGATCAATGACCTGGCCTTCAAGTTCCGCTACCGGATCGATGCCGCCAGCCAGTTCTACGGCAAGCTGTCCTATTACGATGTCACCTCGAAAACGCCGGGCGGGCTCACGGTGGCGCAGTACAAGGCCGATCCTTTCCAGAACACCCGTCCTACCGACTTCTGGAACGGCGAACGCAAAGGCATCGACCTCGGCTACCTGAACGCGCTGTCCGCGACCCAGGAATTCGAGATCAAGACCTATTACAACGAGAGCACGCGCCAGAGCGCCCTGATTAATGCCGCCCGCACCCAGCTGGCCTACCAGCCGCGCAACTACACGGTGCTCGGCATCGAGCCGCGCTATACCCAGCGTGTGGTATCCGGCGCGGCAACGCATGACATCACGGCCGGCTACCGCTACCTGCGCGAGCGCGGCGACGACAACAGCTACAACCTGACCATCGCCAGCGGCGCGCGCAGCGCCACCGTGAGCTTCGACAACCAGACCGACGCCCACGCCTTCTATATTGATGACCGCATCGCCTTGGGCGCCTGGCGCATTACGCCGGGTGTGCGCTTCGAGCACATCGAATCGCAGCGCGATGACCGCGCCGCCCGCAGCAGCTTCGAAACCGAAAACGACAAGGCCCTGCCTTCGCTGAACGTGGCCTACCTGGTGAATCCGGCGCTGACCCTGTTCACCAACTACAGCACTTCCTTCGGCCCGGTGCAGAACCTGCAGCTGAACTCCCAGACCGCCAGCAATCCCCTGAAGCCTGAACTGGCCAAGACGGCTGAGCTGGGCGCGCGCTACAAGCACAAGGGCCTGAGTGCGGAAGCGACCATCTACCAGCTGCGCTTCGATAACCAGATCATCCAGGTGCCGGGCATCACCCCGGCCACCTTCCGCAATATCGGGGCGACGCACCACGAAGGCCTCGAGAGCGCCATCGACTACCGCTTCGACCGCGACGGCGCACTGGCGGGCTTCGAGGTCTATGCCAACTACAACTATACGAAGGCGATCCAGAAGTCCGGCGATACCATCGGCAAGGACGTGCCCTTCTACTCGCGCAATACCGGCACCGTCGGCGCGCGCTACGCGGTGGGCGCCTTCACCATCAACCTGTCCGGCACGGCGCAGAGCAAGCAGTATTCCGACGCGGCCAATACCGTGGCGGAAGCGGCCAATGGCGGCGTTGGCCGGATCCCCGGCTTCAATGTGTGGAACGCGCAGCTGGGCTACAAGCTGGGCGGCGTAGAACTGCTGGCGGGCGTGAACAATGCCGCCGACAAGCGCTATTACACCCGTAACGTGGACGGCAACGCAGGCCGCATGGTGGGCGCACCGCGCACCGTGTACCTGCAGGCACGCACCAGCTTCTGATGGCATTGAAACTCCGGCAGCTGTGGCTGCGCACGCACCGCTGGCTGGGGCTGGGCGTCGGCTGGATCCTGGCACTGGTGGCGCTGATGGGCGCCCTCATGGTGGTGGTGGGGCCGCTGGACCGGGTCCTGCACCCGGAGCTGTTCATGGCGCGTTCCGGGCCGCAGGCCATGGTGGCGCTGGAGCCGCTGCGCGCGCGGCTCGTTGATGAATTCGGCAAGGACGCTACCCTCACCTTCCGCCCGCCGCGCGAAGCGGGCGACAGCCTGTGGGTGCTGGTGCGCGCCAAATGGAGCGGCACCGTCTATATCGATCCTGCCAACGGCCTTGAACAGGGCCGCCGCGGCGAATCCGAGGGTTTTCGCAACTCCCTGTTCAAGCTGCACAGCGCACTGGGCCTGGGGGATACCGGCAAGGCCATCCTGGCCTGGATTGCGCTGGGCTATCTGTTCTTCCTGATCAGCGGCCTGGTGCTGTGGTGGCCGCGCCGCTGGCCCCCCTCGCTGCGCATCGAGCTGCGCAAAGGCTTGCTGCGGGGGCTGTTCGACCTGCACCGCACCGGCGGCGCCGTGCTCGGCCTGCTGATCGCCGTCTCCGTCGCCACCGGCGCCTACATGGCGTGGCGCCCGCTGGGTGAGGTCGTCACCTCGCTGGCCGGCGGCACGCCCGTGAAGCCGCCCAAGGTGCCGAAAACCAGCGCGAAGCTGGCGCCCGTCTCGCTGGATACGCTGGTGGCCACGGCGCGCGCGCAATTTCCCGATGGCGCGGTCGGCTATATCCAGGTGCCGGGACAGGACAGCCGCCCGGTACGCATCCGCCTCATCCTGCCGGACGACCCGCACCCGAACGGCCTCACCTCCGTATGGATGAACCCACGCGGCGGCGCCGTGCTGGGTATGAACCGCTGGAATGAACTGGACCCCGGCGCGCGTGCGGTAGCCATCGTTTATCCACTGCATACGGGCGAGCTGGGCGGCGCCTGGCTGGAGGCGCTGGTCATGCTCAACGGCCTCATGCTTGGCACCCTGGGCATCAGCGGCATCTCGCTGTGGTGGAAGCGCCGCCGCCCTTAATTCGCTGTTTTGTATCAAAACTACGTAAACAAGTAATTTTGACTACACTTGTTTCACGCCAAAAACTCACCATTTCTCACTCAATATACCCCAGTCACGTCTTTCCTTGACTTTTTATGTAGTTAAACTACTGTAAACGGGGCCAGCCTATTAAATATTTCAAACTCCCGCCCCGGCAGGCTGGCACCCTGTAGATAAAAACACTGGAGACTGAAATATGAAGACCGGACTGAAAGCTTCACTCTTGCTGCTTGCACTGAACCTGGCCCCGGCCTGGGGCGCGCCGGACACCAGCGTCACGAACAAGCAGAGTTTCGCCACCGATGTGATCTACCAGATCGTCACCGACCGCCTGCTCGACGGCAACGCGGCCAACAATCCCAGCGGCACTTCCTTCTCGGCCGGCTGCACCCAGAAAAAGCTCTACTGCGGCGGCGACTGGAAAGGCATCCAGAACAAGATCGACGATAACTACTTCAGCAATATGGGCATCACCGCGCTGTGGATCTCGCAGCCGGTGGAAAACATCACCGCCGTACTGAACTACTCCGGCACCAACAGCACTTCCTACCACGGCTACTGGGCGCGCGATTTCAAGAAGCCCCATCCCGCCTTCGGCAGCCTCACGGACTTCAGCAACATGGTCAACGCGGCCCACGCCAAGAACATCAAGGTGATCATCGACTTCGCGCCCAACCACACCTCGCCGGCCGACTCCGCCAATGCGGGCTTCGGCGAAAACGGCAAGCTGTATGACAACGGCACGCTGATGGCCTCCTATGCCAGCGACCCGAACGGCTATTTCCACCACAACGGCGGCACCAGCTTCTCCAACCTGGAAGACGGCACCTACCGCAACCTGTTCGACCTGGCCGACCTGAACCACGCGAACAGCACCATCGATCTGTATATGAAGGCGGCCATCAAGATCTGGCTGGACCTGGGCATCGACGGCATCCGCTGGGACGCGGTCAAGCACATGCCTTTCGGCTGGCAGAAAAACATCATCGCCTACATCAACGGCTACAAGCCGGTGTTCTCCTTCGGCGAATGGTTCCTCAGCCCGAACGAGGTGGATACGGCGAACCATTATTTCGCCAACCGCAGCGGCATGAGCCTGCTGGACTTCCAGTTCGGGCAGAAGGTGCGCCAGGTCTTCAAGGACGGCAGCGCGGACATGGTGAGCCTGAACCAGATGATCAGCGATACGGCCAGCCAATACACCGTCGTCAATGACCAGGTCACCTTCATCGACAACCACGACATGGATCGCTTCCAGGTCTCGGGCGCCAATAACCGCAAGCTGGAACAGGCCCTGGCCTTCACCCTGACCTCGCGCGGCGTGCCCGGCATTTATTACGGTACCGAGCAGTACATGACCGGCGTGGGCGATCCCAATAACCGGGCCATGATGTCGTCCTTCTCCACCACCACCCAGGCCTACAAGCTGATCCAGGCGATTGCGCCGCTGCGCAAATCGAATCCCGCCCTCGCCTACGGCAACACCACGCAGCGCTGGCTGAATTCGAATGTCTATATCTACGAACGCAAGTTCGGCAGCAATGTGGTGGCCGTGGCCATCAACCGCGACCTGGTGAATGCGCAGCCGATCTCCGGCTACATCACGCAGCTGCCGGCCGGCAGCTATACCGATGTGCTGAACGGCCTGGGCTTCAACGGCAACAACATCACCGTGGGCGCCGGCAGCGGCGTCAGCAACTTCACGCTGGCGGCAGGGGCCATCGCGGTCTGGCAATCGGCGCCGGCGATCACCACGCCGACCGTCGGCCATGTCGGCCCGATGATGGCGGCGCCCGGCAACACCATCACCATCGACGGCCGCGCCTTCGGCAGCACCAAGGGCACGGTGAATTTCGGCGCGACCGTGGTCAGCGGCGCCGATATCCTGTCGTGGGAAGCCACGCAGATCAAGGTGAAGGTGCCCTCGGTGGCGGCGGGCATGTATGGCGTGACGGTGAAGACCTCGGGCCTCGTGAGCAGCAATACCTACAACAACTTTGAACTGCTCAGCGGCCCGCAGGTCATGGTGCGCTTCGTGGTGCAGAATGCCGCCACGCTGTCCGGCCAGAATATCTACCTCACCGGCAGCAACTACGAGATGACCAACTGGAGCGACGCCACGCCGCTCGGCCCCATGTTCAACCAGGTGGTGTACCAGTATCCGAACTGGTACACGGACGTGAGCGTGCCGGCCAACTCCAGCATCAGCTTCAAGTTCATCCGCAAGGGTGCCGGCATCGTGACGCCGGTCTGGGAGACCGGCTCCAACCATACCTTCACCTCGCCCGCCACCGGCACCGCGACCGTTACCGTGCCTTCGCAGCTGCCGTCGCCGTAAACGCAAAAGGCCAGCCCGCGGGCTGGCCTTTTTTGCCGCCGGACGCGCTCAGCGCTTCTTGTCGGCCGCCACTTCCTCGGCGCGCAGCTGGCCTGCCAGCTTGTCCAGCACACCGTTCACGTATTTGTGGCCGTCGATGCCGCCGAAGGACTTGGTCAGCTCCACCGCCTCGTTGATCACGACGCGGTAAGGAATTTCCAGGTTGTTCTTCAGCTCATAGGCGCCGATCAGCAGCACGGCGTGCTCGATCGGGGACAGCTCGGCCACGCCGCGGTCCACCAGCGGCGCGAAGGTGTCGCGCAGGGCCACGGAATCGGCAATCGCGCCATGCAGCAACTGGGTGAAGTATTCGGCGTCGGCCTTGTCGAAACCATGGGCGGCGCGGATGTTGTTGACCACGGTGGACGCGGCCTCGTTATTCAGCAGCCACTGGTACAGGCCCTGCAGCGCGAACTCGCGCGCGCGGTGGCGCGGCGTGCGGTTCTTGCTCGGGTTGGCGTGCACGGATTTATCGTTCATTCTGGTGTATTCCTGATGTAATTACTCGTCGTCGCCCTGGTCCTGGTGCAGCTCTTCGAGCGCAATCGCCAGGTTGGCCATTTCCACGGCGACGCGCGCGGCGTCCGCGCCCTTGACGGCCATGCGCACTTCCGCCTGCTCGTCGTTCTCGGTGGTCAGCACGGCATTCGCGATCGGAATGCTGTAGTCCAGGCCGATGCGGGTGATGCCGGCGCCGGACTCGTTCGACACCAGCTCGAAGTGGTAGGTCTCGCCACGGATCACGGCGCCCAGCGCCACCAGTGCGTCGAACTGGCCGGATTCGGCCATCTTCTGCAGCACCAGCGGGATTTCCAGCGCGCCCGGCACGGTCACGTGCAGCACATCCTCGTCCGCTACGCCCAGGTGCTTGAGCTCGGCCAGGCAGGCCGACAGCAGGCCGTGGCATACGTCTTCGTTGAAACGCGCTTGCACGATGCCGATGCGCAGGCCTTCGCCGTTCAGGTTGGTTTCGTAGCTTCCTACGGTCATGACATACCTCTTCTTGATTGGGGTTGAATTATTGGGCCGGCTTGGCCAGGTAGCCGGTCACTTCCAGGTCGAAGCCTGTCATCGACGGCATCTTGCGCGGGCTGGCCAGCAGCTGCATCTTGCTCACGCCGACCGCGCGCAGGATCTGGGCGCCGATACCGTAGCTGCGCAGGTCCATGCTGGCGGCGCGGCCGGCCGGCTTCGCGGCAGGCTTGTCCAGCGCTTCCAGCTGGTCGAACAGCTGTGCCGCCGTCTCGCCGCAGTTCAGCAGCACCATCACGCCCTGCTCGGCCGCCTTGATCGCTTTCAGCGAGGAGGACACATTCCAGGAGTGGGTGGTGGCTTCGGTTTCCAGCAGGTCCAGGATCGATACCGGCTGGTGCACGCGCACCAGCGATTCGCGGCCCGGCTTCATCTCGCCGTGCACCAGCGCCAGGTGGGCAGAGCCGCTCGGCTTGTCACGGAATGCAATCATACGGAAATCGCCGTGGGCCGTGCGCAGCGGACGCTCGGCCACGCGCTCCACCATGCATTCCTTCTGGCTGCGGTAGTGGATCAGGTCGGCGATGGTGCCGATTTTCAGGCCGTGTTCCTTGCCGAATTCCAGCAGGTCCGGCAGGCGGGCCATGGTGCCGTCGTCCTTGACGATCTCGCAGATCACCGAGGCCGGGGTCAGGCCCGCCATCGCGGTCAGGTCGCAGCCCGCTTCGGTATGGCCGGCGCGCATCAGCACACCGCCTGCCACCGCGCGCAGCGGGAAGATGTGGCCCGGCTGCACGATATCGCTCGGCTTGGCGCCCTTGGCAACGGCCACCTGGATGGTCCTGGCGCGGTCCGCCGCGGAAATACCGGTGGTAACGCCTTCCGCCGCTTCGATCGACACCGTGAAATTGGTGCCGAAGGAGGTGCCGTTCTTGGTCGCCATCATCGGCAGTTCCAGGCGGTCGCAGATTTCCTCGCTCAGCGTCAGGCACACCAGGCCGCGGGCGTGGCGGATCATGAAATTGATGGCTTCGGGCGTGACGAAGTCGGCTGCCAGCACCAGGTCGCCTTCGTTTTCGCGGTCTTCCTCATCGACCAGAATCACCATGCGGCCGGCGCGCAGCTCGGCAACAATTTCTTCGGTGCTGGAGATAGTCATATTCTTTTCCTTCAATTCGGGAACAGCTACTAATAACCCGCTATTTTAAAGGATTTGCCGCAAGCCCACCGGGAAACCGGCTGACAACATCATTTCCAGACAGCCAATTCGTGAAATGCTACACAATAGCAAGAAACAATTTGGCAATCAGCGGATGACTGGAATAAGATGAGCCGGAAGAATAGGCGTGCGCCCGCGGCGGGACGCGCGGAGTAGCATAAAACCAAGAATCACCAAAAGCGCTGCCTGGTACCAATGGCCACCATACTGATCGTCGACGACCGTCCAACGAACCGCCACTACCTGCTGACCTTGCTCGGCTTCACGCCGCATCGCCTGCTGGAGGCCGGGGACGGCGCCGAGGCGCTCGCGCTGGCGCGCACCCATCGTCCCGAGCTGGTCATCACCGACGTGCTGATGCCGACCATGGACGGCTATGAGTTCGTGCAGCACCTGCGCGCCAGCCCGGACCTGGCCCACACCCCCGTTATCTTCTTCAGCGCCACCTATTCCCTGCCCGAACTGAGGACCATGGCGGCCAGCTGCGGCGTGCGCACGGTGCTGCCGAAACCGGCCGATCCGCAGCAGATACTGGACGCCGTGCAGCTGGAACTGGGCGAGAACGGCGAAATGGCGGGCGCCGAAGCGGCCGTGGAAGCGGTGCGCCAAGTGCCCTATCCCGAGCCCTCCGCCATCCTGAGCACCGTGGACCGCATGGCTGCACTGCACGAACTGAGCCTGCATCTGAACGGCGAGCGCGATGCGGCCAGCATGGCGGCCCTGTTCTGCCATACGGCGGCGCGCATCCTGGAAGCGCGCATCCTCGTTTTGTGCCTGCTGGATGCGCATGAAACCTCGGTGCAGCATATAGAGACGGTGGGTATCGACGCCGGCGTCCTGCGCCCCGTGCTGCTGGAGCGCGCCTCCTTCCCCGGCAACATGATGGATGACGGAGAAATCCTGCGGCGCTGCGCCGGCGATGGCGACATGCCTGCGCTGCCGGGCGGCCATCCGCAAGTGCCGAACCTGCTGGGCCTCGCGGTCCGCGACCAGTACCACCTCTATGGCTGGCTGTATGCGGCGGACCGCGTAGGTGCGCCCTGCTTCAACGACGAGGACGAACAGTTCATCCGCATGCTGGCCGCGCAGCTGGCTGTGGCTTACGAGAACATGAACCTGTACGAGGTGGTGCAGCGCCACGCGGCGCAATTGCAGATGGAGGCGTCGGCCCGCCGTAGCGCCGATGCGGCGCTGCGCGCCAGCGAGGCGCGCTACCGCGCCATGACGCAGTCTGCGCCGGACGCCATCATCGGCCTGGACGAGAAGCAGCGCGTGCTGCACTTCAACCGCGCCGCCGAAGTCCTGTTCGGCTACCGCGCCGACGAAATCATCGGCCAGTCCATCGTGCAGCTGATTGCGGAACGCTCGCGCGAAGAACATATGAACCGCTTCGAACGCTACCGCAAAACCAGCGAGCGTTATTACAGCGGGCGGGTGGTGGAGCTGTTCGGCATCCGCAAGAACGGCGAAGAATTCAGCGCCGAACTGTCACTGTCGGTCGTGAACATCGAAGACGAGCAGATGTTCACCGTGATCCTGCGCGACACCACGGCGCGCCGTGCGCTGGAGGAGCGCCTGCGCCTGTCGGCCCAGGTCTTCGACAGCACGCAGGAAAGCATCATGATGACGGATGCCGACGCCAACATCATCGCCGTCAATCCCGCATTCGAACAGATTACCGGCTATAGCGAGCACGAAGTGCTGGGCCAGAATCCGCGCCTGCTGCGCTCCGGCCGGCACGACAGCGCCTTCTACCGCACCATGTGGCATGCACTGGAAACCGATTTCCAGTGGCGCGGCGAGATCTGGAACCGCCGCAAGAACGGCCAGGTGTATCCGGAGCGGATCAGCATCAACGCGGTGCGCGACCAGCGCGAGAAAGTGACCGGTTATGTGTCCGTGTCCAGCGACATCAGCGCGCTGAAGGAAGCCCATCACCAGCTGGACTTCCTCAGCAATCACGATCCGCTCACGCTGCTCCCCAACCGCAACCTGCTGAACGACCGCCTGCAGCTGGCCATGACGGCGGCGGAACATAGCGGCAAGCAGGTCGCGCTGCTGCTGTTCAATATCGACCGTCTGCAGCGGATCAACGACGCGCTGGGACACGACGCTGGCGACACCCTGCTGCAGGAAGTTGCGTCGCGCGTGAGCGGCATTGTGACGCCGGGCGACACGCTGGCCCACCTCGGCGCCGACGAATTCGCCCTGCTGCTGACCAAGTGCCAGGATGTGGATGCCGTGATCGTGTGCGCGCGCCGCCTGATGGAACAGGTGGCCCAGCCGATACGCCTGCAGGGGCAGGAAGTGTATGTCACGGCCAGCGTGGGCATCAGCATTTATCCGCGCGACGGCGCCACGCCGGGCGCCCTGCTGATCGGCGCCGACGTGGCGCTGTCGCACGTAAAGGATTCGGGCCGCAACGGCTTCCACTTCTATACCGGCGAAATGAATGCGCACGCGCTGCGCTGGATGTCGCTGGAAGTGCACCTGCGCCATGCCATCGAGCGCAAGGAACTGCAGTTGCACTACCAGCCGCAGGTGTCGCTGAAAGACGGCAAGGTGAAAGGCATGGAAGCGCTGCTGCGCTGGAACTGCGCCGAACTGGGTGCGATCTCGCCGGCTGACTTCATTCCGCTGGCCGAGGACAGCGGCCTGATTCTCTCCATCGGCAACTGGGTGATCGAGGAAGCCTGCCGCCAGAACAAGGCCTGGCAACTGGCGGGGCTGCCGCCGCAGACGGTGGCCGTGAACGTCTCCGCACGCCAGTTCTCGGCCGGCACCCTGCCCGGCGTGGTGCGCCGCGCCCTCAATTGCAGCGGGCTGGCGCCGCAGTATCTCGAAGTGGAACTGACCGAAACAGTGATGATGCAGGACAGCGAGCATACGCAGATGCAGTTGAACGAACTGTCCTCGATGGGGGTATCGATCTCGCTGGACGATTTCGGCACCGGCTATTCCTCGCTGGGCTACCTGTCGCGCTTCCGGCTGGACAAGCTGAAGATCGACCAGACCTTCGTGCGCAACATCACCAGCGAACCGCGCAGCGCCGCCATTGCGCAGGCGACGACGGCGCTGGCGCATGGCCTGAACCTGGTGGTGGTGGCGGAAGGCGTAGAGACCGAGGGCCAGCTGAACTTCCTGCGCACCATGGGCTGCGACAAGATCCAGGGCTTCCTGTTCAGCCGTCCGCTGCCTGCCGACGAATTCGCCGCCCTGCTGCGCGAGCAGCGCTGCCTGAAACCGGTGAACGACGAAAGCACGCCGCCGCGCACGCTGCTGCTGCTGGACGACGAGCCGTCGGTGCTGTACGCGCTGGAACGCCTGTTCCGGCGCGAAGGCTACAACATCCTGCTGGCGCACAGCGCCAGCCAGGCGCTGGAAATAATGGCCTGCAACGAGGTGCAGGTGGTGATATCGGACCAGCGCATGGCCGAAATGCACGGCACCGAATTCATGGCGCGGGCGCGCGAGCTGCATCCCAACACGGTGCGCATGATCCTGTCCGGCTATGCGGACATGGCCAGCGTAAAGGACGCCGTGAACCGCGGCGCCGTCTACAAATACCTGAGCAAGCCCTGGGACGACGAAGAGCTGCGCAGCGCCGTGCGCGAAGCCTTCCAGCGCGCCGAAACCCCCGACAAGCGCCGCATCGGCTGAGCCTGCGACACCTTGGGGCCAGGCCCCAGGTGTCGGGTACGGCCATCCGGCGGACTCGGCCGTTGATGCCTCTGCCATAAGCGGGCGGCGCACGCCCGGCAATCCGCATAAGATAGTCGTGCTTCACCCTTCCCTACAAATTTCTGAAGGAGTACACGATGAAGACTCATGGCTCGGCCGTCTGGTCCGGCGGCATCAAGGATGGCAAAGGCGCAATCAGCACCCAGAGCGGTGCGATGAAAGACTACCCTTACGGCTTCGCCAGCCGTTTCGAAGGCAAACCGGGCACCAATCCGGAAGAACTGATCGGCGCCGCCCACGCGGGCTGCTTCACCATGGCCCTGTCCCTGATCCTCGGCGAGGCCGGCTACACGGCAGAGAAAATGGACACCAGGGCCGAAGTCACGCTGGACAAGGTCGATGACGGCTTCTCCATCACCGCCGTACACCTGACCCTGCAGGCCAAAATCCCCGGCGCCGACAATGCGAAGTTCCAGGAACTGGCGGCCAAGGCCAAGGCAGGCTGCCCCGTCTCCAAACTGCTGAATACCAGCATCACGCTGGACGCGACGCTGCTGTAAGCTCGCCGCGCGGCCGGCTTCGGATTACAATTCCTGTCGCCTGTCCGCATGGTGCGGACTGCTCGTGAAAGGGATTTCCATGTCCGCAGTTGGCCGCAGCATCAGCATCGCCCTCCTGATCATTTCCGGCAGCGCCTTCGCCGCCACTCCCACCTGGGTCGCACGCAGCGACGCCTACGCGCAACCGGTACTGCAGGATACCGGCCGCTTCGCGCCCGAGCAATCCAGCCAGCTGGGAAACGCCGAATTCGATACGGCTGTCGCCGACTTCAAACCCAGGGACTATGAACGGGAGCTGGCCAGCACGGAACAGCGCCTCGCTTCCCTGCGCCAGCTGCGCGTTAAGGAAAGCGATCCCAAAGTAAGGCAGGACCTGGATATCCTGATCGCTTCGCGCGTGAAGAAGATCGATGCGATGAAGCTGCAGCGGCAATACCTGTTGGAATATACGAATGCCGGGGAGGTGGTGTATGACGGCCTGCGCTCCCTGCTCGATCCGCGCAACAAGCCGGAACGGCAGGCTGCCGCCCTGGTGCGCCTGAAGCGCTACGCGGGCAAGGAAGCGGGCTATACGCCGATTGCGTCGCTGATCCGCGCCCGTACCGAAGAACGCTTCGCCAGCAAGGGCCTGATCGGCCCGTACATCGGCGAGGTGGAGGAAGGTCTGAACAACAACCCTACCTATATGGAAGGGATTGCGGACCTGTTCCGCAAGGCGAAGCTGAGCGGCTGGGAAGCGGACCTCGCCGCGCTGACTGCGCAGGTCAAGGCTTTTGATGAATGGACCCGCAGCGCCATCATCCCGCGCGCGCGCAAGGAAGTGCGGCTGCCGCTGCCGGTCTATGTGAACCGCCTGGCCAACGTGGGCGTCGATATTTCGCCGGAACAGATGATCGAACGCGCGGGCTTCGACTTCCAGGAAGTACGCGACCAGATGCAGGTAATCGCCAACGCCATCGCGGCGGAGCGCAAGCTGCCCTCCTCTGACTACCGCGACGTGATCCGGGAACTGAAGAAGAACCAGATCGCGCCGGACCAGCTGCTGCCCTACTACCGCGAGCGCCTCAAGGATATCGAAGGCATGATACGCAGGAACGAGCTGGTGACGCTGCCCACGCGCGAAGCGAATATCCGCACCGCTACCGGCGCCGAAGCAGCGCGTTCCCCGGCGCCCTTCATGACGCCGCCGCGCCTGATCGGCAATACCGGCGAATACGGCGAATTCGTGATTCCGCTGTCGAACCCGAATGCCAAATCCGCGGAACGCATGAACGATTTCGATTTCGCGGCGATGGCGTGGACGCTGACGGCGCACGAAGCGCGCCCCGGCCACGAGCTGCAGTTTGCCTCGATTGTGGAACAGGGCATGTCCATCGCCCGCGCCAACTTCGCCTTCAACAGTGCGAACGTGGAAGGCTGGGGCCTGTATTCGGAAGCGCTGATCCTGCCTTATATGCCGCCGGAAGGCCAGCTGGTGTCGCTGCAGGCGCGCCTGCTGCGCATGGCGCGCGCCCTGCTCGACCCGCAGATCAACCTGGGCCGCATGACGCCGGAAGAAGCCAAGAAATTCCTGATGCGGGAAGTGGTGCTGTCCGAACCTTTCGCGCAATCGGAAGTGGACCGCTACTCCTTCCGCAGCCCGGGGCAGGCAACCTCCTACTACTATGGCTACGTAAAGCTGCGCGCCCTGAAAACGCAGGCCGAGATCGCGCTGGGCCAGCGCTTCAAGCTGCGCGCCTTCAATGACTTCATCATCTCGCAGGGCATCCTGCCGCCGGACCTGATGCGCCAGGCGGTGGCGGAAGACTTCATTCCGAAGCAGTAAGGCTTAGCGGCGCAGTTCCCCGGTCTCCGTCAGCGACAGCATGCGCTCGACATAACGCGCGATCAGGTCGATTTCCAGATTGACCTTCGCGCCTGCCTTCAGGTGTTTCAGCGTGGTGACCTGGATGGTGTGTGGAATGAGGTTGATGGAGAACTGGCATACCAGGTCTTCGCCGCTGCCGATATCGTGCACGCGGTTGACGGTGAGCGACACGCCGTTCACCACGATGGAGCCTTTGAAAGCGAGGTATTTCGCGATATTGCGCGGCGCTTCCACCACCAGTTCCCACGACTCGCCCACCGGCTCGAACTTGCGCACGGTGCCCAGGCCGTCGACATGGCCGGACACCAGGTGGCCGCCGAGGCGTTCGGCCAGCGTCAGCGCCTTTTCGAGGTTCACTTCGCCGGGCGCATCCAGGCCCACGGTGCAGTTCAGGCTTTCACGCGACACGTCCACGGTGAAGCTGCCGTCTGTTTTTTCGACCACGGTCATGCAGGCGCCGTTGATGGCGATGGAGTCGCCCAGGGCCACATCGGCCAGCGGCAGCGCACCGGCGCTGATATCGAGGCGTACGCCTGCTTCATGGCCGCCCGGCAGCGGCGATACCGATTTGATTTCGCCGACGGCGGCGACAATTCCAGTAAACATAGCGAGCAATCTTATTGAGGGTTGAAACGGGCAAGGACGCGCAAATCGTCGCCCACTTGCCGGATATCGTGGAATTTTAGCTGTTTCCGGCCATTGAGGTCGGCGAGCGGCGGCAGCGCAAACATGCCCTGCGCGTCGCCCAGCAGCATGGGCGCCAGGTAGACCAGCAGTTCGTCCACGCAGTTCTCGCGGATCATGGAGCCATTCAGCTTGGTGCCTGCTTCCACGTGCAGCTCGTTGATCTGGCGGCGGCCCAGTTCGCGCATCAGCTCCGGCAGGTCCACCTTGCCGTGCGCGTTGGGCAGCGTGATGATCTCGGCGCCGCGGTCGCGCAGCGCGGCTTCCTTTTCGTGATCGGTGCTGGCAGCCACGATCCAGGTGTCCCCGCCATCCAGGATGCGCGCCTGCGGGTCGATATCGAGGCGGCTGTCGATGACGATGCGGCGCGGCTGGCGCGGCGTGGCCACTTCGCGCACGTTAAGCTGCGGATCGTCCGCCTTGACGGTGCCGATGCCGGTGAGGATGGCGCAGGCGCGGGCGCGCCAGTGATGGCCGTCGGCGCGTGCCGCGGGTCCGGTGATCCACTGGCTCATGCCGTTGTGCAGCGCGGTCATGCCGTCCAGGCTCGCCGCCGTCTTCATGCGCACCCAGGGCAGCTGGCGGCGCATGCGGCTGAAGAAGCCGATGTTCAACTCATAGGCTTCCTCGGCCAGCAGGCCGGTGTGGGTGGCGATGCCTGCTGCCTGCAGCCGGGCCATGCCCTGCCCGGCCACCAGCGGATTGGGGTCTTCCATCGCGGCCACCACACGCCCGAGGCCTGCGGCCACCAGCGCTTCCGAACATGGCGGCGTGCGGCCGTAGTGGTTACAGGGTTCCAGCGTGACGTAGGCGGTGGCGCCGCGCACGTCGTGGCCGCGGCGCTGGGCGTCCTTCAGGGCCTGGATTTCAGCGTGGTCCTGGCCTGCGGGCTGGGTCACGCCCTCGCCGATCACCAGGCCGTCCTTCACGATCACGCAGCCGATGTGCGGATTGGGCGAGGTGGTGTAGAGGCCCTTCTCCGCCCATTGCAGGGCGAGGCGCATGCCTTCCAGGTCGTTCGCGATGTTCATTGTGTCTGCCGTTCCTAGCTGCTGGCCGGGGTGCAGCCAGTTGCTTCGTGGGCAGGGTCGCACAGCCTGACCCGGCCCAGCATATTGATCTTGATATTGCGCTGCTGCACGCCCGCCTGCAGCGACACGGTGCCGAAATGGGCGCCGAGGCCGGTAGCGGCCTTGCAGCTTCGTCCGGCACTATTGTAGGCGATATACAGCGGGGCGGTGTTGGCGCTGAAGCGGGACCAGATGCGCAGCGCGGCGGCAGGCGGGCCATGACGCAGCAGCACGGTCTCGCCGTTCCCCGGACGGCGATTGCCGTCGCGGTCAATGAAGGCCTGCCAGCCCTGGTTCCAGTCCGTGCCGTCCCCGGCCGGCGTCAGCAGCACGACGGCGCCGCGCGCGATGGCTTCATTGCGGGTGAAATGCAGCGCCGCGACCAGTTCATTTGCCGTGCTGCGCAGCTGGTAGCCTTCGACCGCCTCGCGCATCGAGGCCGAGCCGAGGCCAAGCAGCAGCGAGGCGATCACCAGCGCCATCAGCAGCTCGATCAGCGTGAAGCCCGGTGTGCGCACACCGGGCCGGCGCCGGCGGCTTACTGCCAGCAGCGCTGGGCGGGGCCGAGCGCCTGCCGGTCGCCGGTACTGGTGAGCGTGAGCTGGCCGCATTCGGGATCCTTGAACTGCGGATCGACGCGGTGGGTGCCGGGCTTGGCCAGGAGCTGGATGCAGGCACTGATCTGCTCGCCATCACAGGCCTTGCCCTCGATCTCGTAGGCGCTGGCGGCCGGATCCTTGCCCGACCACCAGCGGAACTGCTGCGCATCGGCGTCCGTGCTGTCGGCCGAGAAAGCGATGAAGGTATTGTGGCGGGACGCATAGCGTTCCTGCTGCTGCATCAAGGAAAGCAGCACGGCCTGGGCTTCGGCCCGGCGCAGGCGCACCACCTGCTCGCGGTAGCTGGGCAAGGCAACCGTGCTCAGCACAGCAGTAATGCCCAGCACGACCATCAGTTCGATGGCGCTGACGCTGCCGCCCTGTTGGCGCCGCATCATGGCGCCCCCGCCGCGCGGTGCAGCTCGCGCCAGTTGGCGATTTCGCGCCAGCTCAGGCGCCCCGCCGGCAAATGCGCCGTGAGCGCTTCCCCCTGCTGCGGCAGCGTTTGCTCCGCGCCGAACTGCACCACGGTGATCGTCTTTGTCACCGTCGCGCGTCCGCTGGCCTCGCGGCGCACTGTGCGCGCGGCAGGCAGCAGCAGGGGCGGCGTGTCGATGAAATCCGCGACCTGCCGGCCGGTGCGCGCCGCCGGGTCGGATGGAAGGCCTGCCAGCACGTCCAGCTGGTAACTGCGGCTAAGGCTGGAATCGCATGGTCCCGTACCGGGGATGGTGGTGACGAACAGCAGCTTGCCGTCGCGCAGGACCGCGCTGCCCAGGCTTCGCTCACCGGCATCGCGGAAATCCAGGAACCAGCCTTTTGCCCCGTTCGGGCCGATGCCCTGCGGGCGGCCAAGCACCGTGAAGTCCGGCCCGCCGTCAGCGCCGTCCAGATGCCTGGGCAGCAGGTCGGCACGGCTCAGCGGCGCAGCGGGAGCCGGCTGGCCTGGGTCATCGTAGATGGCATAGAAACTCTGGCTGCCGGACTGGATGCGGTCGGCGCGGCTCAGCAGCAGGCCAGTGCCGAACAGGACCAGGTAGCCGCCATTGGGCGCGAAGGCCACGCGCGGCGTCTGCAGGATGGGCTGCACCAGGCCATCCGGTCCGCGCGCCGTGAACAGGGCCCGCGCGGCCTGCTTCCACGGCGCCTTGCCCGTAAAATCGAAGCGCCAGAGATTGCCGCGCAGGTCGCCCGCGTAGGCGTGCAGCACACGCTGCCCGTCGCCCACCAGGGCCGGGCTGCCGAGGGCGTTCGGAACGCCCGCCGGCGACAGAGCGAGGCGGTGATAGTTTATGTCCAGCTGCCAGGCTTCGGCGGGCGGTTTGTCCAGCGCCAGCAGGAACAGCGCACCCTCGCCTTCCGCGTTCAGGCCGTTGCCCGTGACGGCGTAGTGGCGGTATCGGGCTGGCGCGGTTTGCAGGCGTGCGACCTGCGGCCGCACCGTGAGATTGCCGATCGCGGGATCATCGCGCTCCGTAAACTCCCACAGCACGCCGCGGCCGCTGCTGAAACGTTCCGGATCGGTGACGTCCAGCGCAAACAGGCCCGGCGCGCCGCCGCCCATGGCGGCCAGCAGCACGCTGCGCCATTGTCCGCCGATATGGGCATCCCCGGCAAACAGCGGACCGTCGACATAGGCGCGCGGCGGCATGCCGGCTGTGGTGAGCAGGTTCAGGAATGGGAACAAGGCATCCGGCACATAGGCCAGCAGCTCCTTGCCGGTATTGAAATCGAAAGCGTGCAGCATGCCATCGTTGGCGCCCAGGTAGACGGCGGGCTTGCGCTGCAGCGTTCCCGCGCGGTAGGCGGCGTAGCCATCGATATCGGGCCGCTCCGGTGCGGCGGCCAGATAGACCGGATTGCCGTGGACTGAGGCGCCGAGCACGCTGCTGCGTACCCGAAACGGATGGCCTTCGCGGCTGCGCTCGCCGCGCAGCCAGGCGAGCCGCGCTTCGCCCAGGCCGTCCGCCTGCTGCTGTGATGGCGGATGCCGGTCGAGCGCGGCGCGCTGCGCATCGCTCAGCGCGTTCCACTGGAAGCTGATCGTGCTGCCCGCACTGCCGAGCGTATAGATATTGCGTGCTGCAGGCGGCATGGCACCAAGCTCGGTCGCGGCATTCCAGCGTGCGGGGCTGAGGCTGAATCCTGCCGCCGCCCCGTTCCACAGTGCTGAGCGGGTTAGCGTACCGCTCCCCTCATCCAGCTTGTACTCTGTCCGCAAAAGCTCCGCCGGCGGCTCGCCGCTGTCCGCGCCGGGCGTCGGAACCGCCAATGCCGGGCCGCGCATGAGCGCGCCGGACAAGCCGCAGCCCAGCGCCGCCTGCCCCGTATCGATGGTGACGCCGGTCTGTGCCAGTGCCTGTGCTGCCTGCAGGCAAACGGTACAGGCCATGATGTGCCAGATCCCTTTCATAGCAGCCTCACTCGTCCGTTTTACGATATGCCGTCTGCAGCACCACTTCCGTGCCTTCCCGTGCGCCGAAGCCGACGACGGTCACGCGGTAGTAGTACCCGGCTTCCTCATCGGCCGCGGCGCCCGGCTGCCGATAGCGCAGGCGCTCCACGATGTAGCGCGGGCGGCGCAGCGGCAGCGCCCCCTGTCCGGTTTCCATCGCGGCGCCAGTGAACTGGCCGTGCGCTGCGCTCGCCGCACCATCCGCAATATCGACCCGCTGCCATGCCGGCGCCATGCCATCGGGTGAGGCGCACAGGCCGGCCAGGTCGGCGCTGCCGCAATCGGGAGCAAAGGCATCCGGCGCCGTGCCGGCAAAGGCAGCCTGCCGCGCAGCGGGGCCGGCCTTGCCTTCGATATCGCGCTCGGCATCCATCACCGCCTCCTCCGCTGCCTGAAACGCCAGGTGCCGGTCCCGGTCGGCCCGCGCCGCGCGTTCGCCTACCAGCGCCATATTGGCGGCGGTGGCGCCCAGTATCAGCACACCGAGCAGGAGCAGCAAAGTCAGCAATAAAGTAATGCCGTGCTGCCTGGTCCACACCGGCCGCATGGCTCACCTCTGCACATTGCGCACGGCATAACTGGCCTCGAACAGGCGCCGCGCACGCTGCCGTAGTTCATCAGGCCATTTCGCCTCTTCGATCACGGTGCCCGCATCGCCGGGCGCGTCGTACGCCGGGCCGAACAGGCGATACACCGCATCGCCCGGCCACTGGCGCGAATTGCGTTCGCCATGCAGCAGCAGCGACACGCGCAGGCCGGCCACGCGTTTCCAGTGCGTTCTGCGCCGCAGGTCGGCCGCCTGCTCGGAGGGCGTGCTGCCTTCCAGCACCAGCGCGTCGTCAAGGGCGCGGATTGCGCTCGCGTTCAGGTAGCGGTTGGGCGTGCCGTCGGCGGGGATATCGGTGTCGAGGCCGTAGAGCACCTGGAAGCTGTCCACGCCGCGCACAATGGCGTCGGCGCTCCAGCTGCCGTCGCCCCGGTATTTGCAGCGCAGCTCGGCCTCGCCGTCCTCGCTGATGCCGACATAGAAAATGCTCCATGCGGGCGAGCCGCTGTACGCCTCGGCGAAGCCGGCACAATTCAGGGCCGAGCCGTCACCGTTGCCGCCACCGGAGCCGCTGAAGCGCAGCGCCAGCACGTCGCTGCCGTTGATGGCGCCGCCCTGCGGTGCGCCAAGGCCCGGACTGCTGCGGCTGATACTGGCCGCATCGAAGCCGCTCACCATGGCTTCCCCCGTATCATCCGGCGCCGTCCCTTCGGCCAGGTTCACGAAGCTGCCCTGGCGCAGTGCCTGCCCGATCAGCTCCAGCGCGAAGCGCCCGTTATCATTCAGCCGCGCGTGCGCCGCATGGTGCTGGAAATTGCCGCCCGCGCCCACCAGCATGGCGCTGGCCGTCAGCGTGACAAGCAGCCCCAGCACCAGTGCCACCATCACCTCACTGATGCCGAAGCCGCGCTGGCGCCGGGCAGTCACGGCAAGCTCCCCAGCGCCAGCGCAAGGACCGGCAATTCAGTACCCGCCTCTTCTGCCCGCGCGCCGTCCGGACGGCGCGCCTGCCAGCCGACCTTGACGACGATGGGCGCCCCGGCCTGCCCGCTGCAGGCCCAGCGCAGGCGCCCGCCCTGCCAGCTGGCACTGTCGCGGCAGACGCGCACGCGCCCGCCGGGCAGCTGGGTGGCGGCCAGGCGTTTGATATCGTAGAGATCGGCAGCGGCCAAGGCGGCCGGGTCGCAGTCCTGCGCGAAGCAGTTCTCGGAAGGCATGCCGGGTACCGGCGTGGCCAGCGCGTCGTAATCAAGCTCAAGATAGCTTGCCAGCTGCCGGGGATTGGCGCGCAGGCGCTCGATGGCAGCGGCCGCCAGTTGCACGGCATTCGACAACAGCGCCGACTCATGCCGCGCTCGCATCGCATGCAAATGCATGGCAACGCCGCCCACCATGCCGAGCGCCAGCATCAGCACGGCGACCAGCACCTCCAGCAAGGTAAAGCCCGCCTGCATTGCACGCATATCGCCCTCCCGCTAAAACTCTGCAGTGAACCTTATCGTGCTGTTGTGTTACGCGCTTGAGCTAAATCAAACGTGCGCAGCCCGATCTATGGCTGAGCTCGTGCTGACATGAGTGCCTGACCCCATGGTGTCAGCTGACACCATGGTGTCAGGCACTCATGTCAGGTTTATTCGCTGCGGGGTTTGCTGGCGCGGCCGGCTTCTTCGATGGCGTCCTGGAATTCGGCCAGGTCCTCGAAGTTCTTGTAGACGGAGGCGAAACGGATGTAGGCCACCTTGTCGAGGCGTTTGAGTTCCTGCATCACCAGCTCGCCGATGTAGCCGGTGTCGACTTCGCGCTTGCCGCTGGTGAGCAGCTTTTCTTCGATCGACTGGATCGCCAGGTCGACCGAGGCCGCCGCCACGGGGCGCTTGCGCAGCGCCAGCGTGAGGCTGTCACGCAGCTTGGCTGCGGAGTATTCGGCACGGCTTCCGTTCTTCTTCACCACATACGGCATCGAGAGCTCGATGCGCTCGTACGTGGTGAAGCGCTTGTCGCACTGGCCACAGCGCCGGCGGCGGCGAATCGCGTCCCCTTCCTCCGACACGCGGGTGTCGAGGACGTGAATTTCGTCATGCTGGCAGAACGGACATTTCATCGGCGATCAGCTCGCGTACACAGGGTATTTGTCGGCCAGCACCTTCACCGCCGCCTTCACGCGCTCGATGGTGGCAGCGTCGTTCGGGTTGTCCAGCACGTCGGCGATCAGGTTGCCCACTTCTTCCGCTTCCGCTTCCTTGAAACCGCGCGTGGTCATGGCCGGCGAGCCGAGGCGGATGCCGGAGGTCACGAACGGCTTCTGCGGGTCATTCGGAATGCCGTTCTTGTTGCAGGTGATGTGGGCCGAACCCAGGATGGCTTCCGCTTCCTTGCCGGTCAGGTTCTTGGCGCGCAGGTCGACGAGGAACACGTGCGACTCGGTGCCGCCCGACACAATGCGCAGGCCGCGCTTGATCAGGGTCTTGGCCAGCACGTCGGCGTTCTTCACCACTTGCTGCTGGTAGGTCTTGAATTCCGGCGACAGCGCTTCCTTGAAGGCCACGGCCTTGCCGGCGATCACGTGCATCAGCGGGCCGCCCTGGATGCCGGGGAAGATCGCGGAGTTGATGATCTTTTCGTGTTCGGCCTTCATCAGGATGATGCCGCCGCGCGGGCCGCGCAGCGATTTGTGCGTGGTCGAGGTCACGAAGTCGGCGTGCGGCACCGGGTTCGGGTACAGGCCGGCGGCGATCAGGCCGGCATAGTGGGCCATGTCCACCATGAAGTAGGCGCCGACCGCTTTCGCTACCTTGGCGAAGCGTTCGAAGTCGATCTTCTTGGAGAAGGCGGACGCGCCGGCGATGATCAGCTTCGGCTTGTGCTCGTGCGCCAGCTTTTCCATGGCGTCGTAGTCGATGTCTTCTTCCGCGGTCAGGCCGTAGGACACCACGTTGAACCACTTGCCCGACATGTTCAGCGCCATGCCGTGGGTCAGGTGGCCGCCTTCGGCCAGCGACATGCCCATGATGGTGTCGCCCGGCTTCAGCACGGCGAAGAACACGCCCTGGTTGGCCTGGGAGCCGGAGTTCGGCTGCACGTTCGCGGCTTCCGCGCCGAACAGCTGCTTCACGCGGTCGATCGCCAGCTGTTCCACCACGTCCACGTATTCGCAGCCGCCGTAGTAGCGCTTGCCCGGATAGCCTTCGGCGTATTTGTTGGTCAGCTGGGAGCCCTGGGCCTGCATCACGGCCGGCGAGGTGTAGTTCTCGGAGGCGATCAGCTCGATGTGGTCGTGCTGGCGCTTGTTTTCGTTCTGGATGGCGCCGAACAGTTCCGGGTCGATGCTGGCGAGGGTGTGATCTTTTGCAAACATGAATAACTCCAATGAGTAGGACTGGCAGTTTGGATCGAATGAGGGAAGCCGGTAGTCGCAAAGGCAGCCTCTTCGCACGATTCCATCGGTGGCTGCCCAGGCGAACGGCTATGGTGACTTCTCACGTTCCCCGGTGGATACCCACCTTTCGCGGCCTTGCCGCTTTTCGCCAGTTACGTGAGACATAAATGGAGCCCAGATTGTATGTGAAGTGTCATCGCAGAGCAAGAATGCATGGCCAGGATCCCATATTTCCAATTAGAAATTTGTGATAGATTCCACATGGCAATATTGCCATACTTGCAATATGCAAGCCGCAATTTTTTCAGAGGAAATCTTCATGCAAACAATGCGCAGCACACTCCACCATGCAGCGGTGATCCTGGCTGCCTGTGGCGGATTCTGGACCGGACAGGCCTACGCACAAGCTGAAGTGCCGACCCAATGGTATGCCTATGGATCTCCATCGCCGGCGGCACCTCGGCCTTCTCTCAGCGGCGATGGCCGCTATGTAGCGTTCAAGTACGTTCCCTCCGGCAGCAGCACCCTGTCGCCCGGGAATATCCTGGTTTACGATGCCGTCACCGGCGGCACGGAACAGGCCGACGTGAGTCCGGCCGGGGCCCCCTCTTCTCCGAACAGCGAGATGCCCGTCATTAGCGGAAACGGCCGCTTTGTCATCTTCATTTCGCGCGCCGCCGATCTCGGCGTGCCCGCATCGAATGGCAGCCTGTTCATCCGCGACCGGCAGCTGGGCACCACCGAACTGGTCGCTACCAACAACATCAACCGCCTGCGCAATAATTTTTATGCGGGCATCAACTCCGACGGCCGCTATGTGGTCTACCGGATCGAGGGCGGCAACACGGGCAATCCAGCCCAGCTTTATATATGGGACCGCATCACGAAAGTCACGGAAGCGCTGCCGATACCCGATGTGGAGTCCGTGGGCATTGCGGAACGCATCAATATCAGCAGCGATGGCCGCTATATCTCCTATGCCGGGCGCTCGCTGGCCAACGTCGTCAACCTCTATGTCTATGATCGCAGTACCGGAACGCGCGAGATCGTCAACGTGAATACGGCTGGCGAGGCGGCGCTGCCCGCCGGCAGCAGCCGCAATCCGACGATGAGCGACGACGGCAAGGTGGTGGCATTTCAATCGACAGCAATCAACCTCAGTACGCCCAATGAAACGAAAACGAATAACGATATCTTCGTGCGCGACCGCGCTGCCGGCACGACTGAGCGCATCAGCTTCACCACTGCTTCCTTGCTGTCGATCGAGCCATCGATCAGTGCCGACGGCCGCTATGTGATCTACCAGGGCTATGCGGCATCGGGCGGCCCGAAAGCCGTGTGGCTCTATGACAGGCTGGCGAAGGCCTCGCGCGGCGGCCTGCAAGCCTATCTGGCACAGGGCAAGTTTGTGGAGAACCCGGTAATCAGCGCCGATGGCCGCTATGTCGCCCTGTACGCAACCACCAATGGCAGCACGCCGCTTACGCGCCAGCTTGCCATCCTCGACTTCGGCCCGCCGCACGCGGTCCAGGCCAATCCGACCAGCCTGCAGCTGATCGAAGGCGGCGTTGCCGGCACTTACGGCCTCACCCTGAACCGCGCACCGTCCACTGACGTCACAGTGAGCGCGGCCGGGGACGCCCAGATCACCTGGTCGCCCGCCCAAATTACCTTCACTGCCGCGAACTGGGACCTGCCGCAGCAAGTCACCGTCCACGCAATTGCGGACAACGCCGCGGAACCGCCACAAACCAGCGCCATCCTGCATACCGTCAGCACGGCCGATGTGTTCTTCAAGGTGGCGAAGACCAGCGTCGTCCATGTCGTAAGCAGCGATCCGGTGCCCCCGGTGGTGATTGCACCAGGCACGCCGGGCCAGCCGCTGCAAAGCGCCGACGTCACGCTGAACGGCAGTGCCGCCCCCGGCGCCACCGTACTGCTGACACTGACGGAAAGCGCCAGCGGCAACGTGCAGGCAGTCAGCGTGGCGGCCAACGGCGAAGGCCAGTGGCTCTACACCTTCCTAGGCCTTGCTAACGGCGGCTACACCGTGAGCGCGGAAGCCGACGGCATCCAGGGCAACACCGTGGCCTTCTCTGTCTACGTGCAGCGCGACCAGCAGTAAAGCGCAGCCGGGGCGGCGGGCACGCAAGCTTGCCGCTTCGGCTACAATCTGGTCAGTTCACTTTACCAACGAGGACCCGACCATGATCGTTTTCATCACCGGCGCCACCGCCGGTTTCGGCGCGGCGATGGCGCGCGTGTTTGCCCGTAATGGCCACAAGGTGCTGATCGCCGGGCGGCGCGAGGAGCGGCTGCAGGCGCTGGCGGCGGAACTGGGCGCAAACGTGCGCCCGATCGCGCTGGATGTGTCGGACAAGGCCGCCATCCACGCCGCCGTAGCAGCCCTGCCGCCCGAATGGTCCGAGATCGACGTGCTGATCAACAATGCCGGCCTGGCGCTGGGCCTGAAAGGCGCCCACGAAGCCTCGCTGGAGGACTGGGAAACCATGATCGCCACCAATTGCACCGGCCTGGTGACAATGACCCGCGCCATCCTGCCCGGCATGGTGGCGCGCGGCCGCGGCTGCGTCATCAACCTGGGCTCGGTGGCCGGCCACTACCCCTACCCCGGCGGCAATGTGTACGGCGCCACCAAAGCGTTCGTCGAACAGTTCACGCTGAACCTGCGCGCCGACCTGGTCGGCACCGGGGTGCGCGCCACCAACCTGGCGCCCGGCCTGTGCGGCGGCACCGAGTTCTCCAATGTGCGCTTCAAGGGCGACGATGCGGCGGCGGCCAAGGTCTACGAGGGCACCACCCCGCTGACGGCCGAGGACATTGCCGACACCGCCTACTGGATCGCCACCCTGCCGCCCCATATCAACGTTAACCTGATCGAACTGATGCCGACCTGCCAGGGCTTTTCTCCCTTTAACATCAAGCGTTCCCTTGCCTGATAACAAACGTAAGCGAATGTTACAGGGGTTGGCCTTAAGCGTTTGATCAGATTTACTGATCGGCTATCTTGATTAACACCAAAGATTAGGCAACATTTATCGTGAAATGGCGTAAAATGTTGCCTAACAACACTTGTTAGCATCAAACAATGGCTTCGGAGTTCACCTGGGAGGTTCGTGTTTATTACGAGGACACGGACGCCGGCGGCATCGTTTATTACGCAAATTATCTGAAGTTCTTCGAACGCGCGCGGACCGAATGGCTGCGCGCAATTGGCGTTGGCCAGCAGGTGTTGCTGGCCGAGCATGATGCGATGTTTGTCGTCAAGAGCGTGAGCGCCGACTATCATGCGCCAGCGAAGCTGGACGATGTATTAAAATTAACACTGAGAATCGAGAAGCTGGGCCGCGCCTCCGTCGTCTTTGTGCAGGAGGCCTGGTGCGGCACAAGCCTGCTGAACGTGGCCCGCGTCAAGGTCGGCTGCGTCGATTCCGCGCTGCGTCCGCGCGCCGTACCGGACGCCGTAGCGGCCCAGATGAAGGGCGCGCTGCTGTGAGACCGGTTTCAATCATCCATAACGAGAACCAATGAACGACGTCACCCAGGATCTTTCCTTCCTTGCCCTTATCTCGAATGCGCACCTGATCGTGCAGCTGATCATGGCGCTGCTGCTGGGTGTATCCCTGGTCAGCTGGACCTATATCTTCAAGAAGATGTTCGACGTGCGCGCCGCGCGCAAGCAGACCATCGAGTTCGAAAAGACCTTCTGGGCGGGCGGCAACCTGCATGCCCTGCACCAGAGCGCCAGCAGCAACCGCGCCCACAGCGGCGCGCTGGCCCGCATTTTCGAAGCCGGCATGGGCGAATTCATCAAGGGTAAGCAGGCCGCTGCGGCGGCCCGCGATGCGCTGGACATGGGCGCCGTGCTGGACGGCGCGCGCCGCGCCATGCGCGCCGCCTTCCAGCGCGAAATGGATGCGCTGGAAGCCCACCTGGCCTTCCTGGCCTCGGTCGGTTCCGTGTCGCCGTATATCGGCCTGCTGGGCACCGTGTGGGGCATCATGAACGCCTTCCGCGGCCTGGCCAATGTGCAGCAGGCCACGCTGTCGGCCGTGGCGCCTGGCATTGCGGAAGCGCTGATCGCCACCGCCATCGGCCTGTTCGCGGCGATTCCGGCGGTGGTGGCCTACAACCGCTTCTCGCATGATATCGACCGCCTGGCCATCCGCTTCGAGAGCTTCGTGGAAGAGTTCTCCAACATCCTGCAGCGGCAGTCGCGCTAAGAGGCAGCCATGGCATCCTCCTTCCACAGCAGCATGCGCGGCGGCCGCGGCCGCAAGCTGAAGTCCGAGATCAACGTCGTGCCCTATATCGACGTGATGCTCTGCCTGCTGATCATTTTCATGGTGATGCCGAGCTCGAACAACCCTAGCTCGGTCGACCTGCCGCATGCGGAAAAGGCGGTGCGCCCGCCCGATGCCTATATCCAGATTACCCTGAAGCCGAACGGCGCGCTGTCGATCGGCGTGGCGGGCAAGGCGGCCGACGCGCCGGAAACGGCGCCGAACCGCGACGCGCTGGTCAAGAAGCTGGCGGCCCTGCATGAGGAGCATCCCGAATATCCGGTGCTGATCGCAGGCGACAAGGAAAGCAAGTACGACGACGTGATCCAGCTGATCTCGGAAGCGAAGAAGATGGGGATCAGCCGGGTCGGCCTGGCAACGAAGTAACGATGACGATGGCAATGGCAGGTGGTCCCTACAAGGTGCCCAAGCGGCACGATGGCTGGCGCTCGGTAGCGCTAGCTATCGGCATGCACGCGCTGCTGTTTGTGTTCCTCTGGGGCGGCATTCGCTGGCAGAATACGCAGCCAACGGCCGTGGAAGCGGAAGTATGGGACCTGAGCACGCAGCAGGCGGCCCCGCCGCCCCCGCCGCAGCCGGAACCCGAGCAGCAGCCGGAGCCTGAGCCGGCCCCGCCGCCGCCCACGCCGGTGGCGCCGCCGGAGAAGGTGGCGCCGCAGCCCGATCCGGAGATCGCGCTGCGCAAGGAACGCGAGAAGAAGAAGGAACAGGAACGCCAGGCCGCTGAAGAGAAGCGCAAGCAGGCCGAGGAAGACCGCAAGCTGCTGGAAAAGGCGGAGAAGGAAGCGGAGAAGAAGCGCCAGGAAGAACTGGCCGAGAAAAAGAAGCTGGAAGACGCAAAGAAGAAAAAGGAACTGGCCGAGAAGAAGCTGGCTGAAGCCAAGGCCGAGAAGCAGCGCCTGGATAACCTGCGCCGCATGACGGCAGGCCTGGGCAGCGGCGCCACCGGCACGGCGGAGAAATCCACCGCGCCGCGCCTGGACAGCGGCTACGTGGCAGCGATTACGGCCAAGATCAAGAGCAATATTGCGTACACGGGCGGCGATGTGCCGGGCAACCCGCGCGCCGAGTTCAAGATCAGCCAATTGCCAACTGGGGAAATTATTTCGGTCCGAAAGATCAAGAGTAGCGGGATCCCGGCCTACGATACGGCGGTAGAGAATGCGATCATGAAATCGTCGCCGCTGCCGAAGAAAAAGGACGGCACTGTGGAACGGGACATCAACGCTGGATTCAACCTTAAAGACTTGCCCTGACTATGACTAAATTCAAATTCGTCTCCCTGAGCTTCAGCCTGCTGCTCGCCGCCGGCGCGGCGCAGGCCCAGCTGCGCGTGGAAATTTCCGGCGTCGGCAGCAACCAGATTCCGGTGGCCGTGGCCGCCTTCGCGGACGAAGGCCAGTCGCCCACCGCCATCTCGGCCGTGGTCAAGGCCGACCTGGAGCGCAGCGGCGCCTTCAAGGTGATCGATGCCGGCACGATCAACGACCCGAACAATGTGGACTACGGCGCCTGGAAGCAGCGCGGGGCGGACGCCCTCGTGGTGGGCACGGTGCAGAAGCTGGCCAACGGCAGCTTCGACGTGCGCTACAAGCTGCACTCCACCATCCAGTCCTCGAAGCTGAGCCAGCTGGACCAGTCGGCCCCGCCGCAGTACACCCGCCTGGCCGCGCACAAGATCGCCGACGACGTCTATGAAAAGCTGACCGGCGTGCCCGGCATCTTCGCCACCCGCATCGCCTATGTGAAGCAGGAAGGCAAGTCCTACCGCCTCTACGTGGCCGACTCGGACGGCGACAGCGAACAGCTGGCCCTGAGCTCGAACGAACCGATCTTCTCCCCTTCCTGGTCGCCGGACGGCACCAAGGTGGCCTATGTGTCGCTGGAGCAGAAGAAGCCGGTGGTCTATGTGCAGAACCTGGTGACGCGCCAGCGCACCGTGATCGCCAACGAAAAAGGCAATAACTCGGCCCCTGCCTGGTCGCCGGACGGCAGCAAGGTCGCGGTGTCGCTGTCCAAGAGCGGCAATACCCAGATCTGGGTGGCCGGCGCCGGCGGCGGCAGCCTGCGCCGCCTGACCAATTCGAACCCGCCGGTCATCGACACCGAACCGCAGTTCTCGGCCGACGGCCAGTCTATCTATTTCACCAGCGACCGCAGCGGCGGTCCGCAGATCTACCGGATGAACGCCAACGGCGGCGACGTGCAGCGCGTCACCTTCTCCGGTACCTACAATATCAGCCCGCGCATTTCCTCCGATGGAAAATCGCTGGCTTATATATCGCGGCGCAACGGCAACTTCCAGCTCTATGTAATGGATCTGGCAAGCGGCCAGGAGCAACGTCTGTCCGACACCACCAATGACCAGGCGCCGAGTTTCGCGCCGAACGGCAAGTACATCCTGTACGCGACCGATTCGGGCGGACGCAAGGCGCTGGCCATGGTATCGGTCGACGGCCGAGTTAAGCAGCGCTTGACCACTCAAGCGGGCAATATCAAGGAGCCCACCTGGGGTCCTTTCATGAAGTAAGCAGTAAATTCCTTAACGACCAGGAGAAACAAAAATGCGTAACGTAAAAAGCATCGCCTTCCTCATTTCCAGCGCAGCCCTGCTGTCCGCTTGCTCGACCCCAGTGAAACTGTCCGAACCAGCACCAGTGGTGGAAGCCGCTCCAGCTGCCCAGCCAGCCGCTGACACCCGCGCTGTGGCCCCAGTGGAAACCGCATCGATCGACCCGCTGAACGATCCGAAAGGCGTGCTGGCGAACCGCTCGGTGTACTTCGACTTCGACAGCTATGTGGTGCGTGAAGACGGCAAGCCAGTGGTGCAGAACCACTCCGCTTACCTGACCAAGAACACCGGCCGCAACATCCTGATCCAGGGTAACACCGACGAACGCGGCGGCGCCGAGTACAACCTGGCCCTGGGCCAGAAGCGTGCTGAAGCTGTGCGCAAGGCCATGACCGCGCTGGGCGTGGCGGAAGGCCAGATCGAAGCCGTGTCGCTGGGCAAAGAGAAGCCAAAAGCCGAAGGCCACAACGAAGAAGCATGGGCACAGAACCGCCGTGCCGACATCGTTTACAAGTAATCGCTGAACGATCCTGCTTCTGCCAGGCATAACGGGGCGGCGCGCGGTATATACTGCGCCCTGCCCCGTTTCCATTTTGTTTGAGAAAGCGTCTGAACCATGATCAAATTCTCCAAGACCGTGCTGGCTGTGGCCCTGGCCGGTTTCTCCCTGCATGCCGCCGCCGGCGTATTCGACGACGATGAAGCGCGCCGCGCGATCCTGGACCTGCGCACCAAGGTGGAGGCCCTGCAGCGCGACCTGAACGCACGCCTCGACACCAAGACCGACAAGAGCGCCACGCTGGACCTGCTGGCCCAGCACGAGCAGACCATGCAGGAAATCGCGCAGCTGCGCGGCCAGATCGAACTGCTGGCCAACGAAATTTCCATCGCCCAGAAGCGCCAGAAGGACTTCTACGCCGACCTGGACGCGCGCCTGAAGAAAATCGAACCGAAGGAAGTGACGATCGACGGCAAGACCGCCGCCGTCGACCAGGCCGAGCTGAATGCCTACGACGCCGCCACGCAAATGCTGAAGGACGGCGACTACAAGGGCGCCGGCGCGGCGCTGCAGAACTTCGTGCAGCGCTATCCGGGCTCCAGCTACGCCGCCAACGCCCAGTACTACCTCGGCACCGCCCTGTACGCCCAGCGCGACTGCAAGGGCGCGATCCTGGCGCAGCAGCAGCTGGTCAAGCAATACCCGGACAGCCCGCGCGCGCCGGAGGCCCTGCTGAACATCGCCAGCTGCCAGACCGAGCTGAAAGCCGTCAACAACGCGAAGAAAACGCTGCAGGAACTGGTCAAGAACTACCCCGACAGCGACGCCGCCGCCACCGCCCGCGAACGCCTGCGCGGCAAGTAAGCCACCCACCTGACACCATGGGGTCAGGCACCATGGTGTCAGTGCCAATTACATGCTTGAGGGCATTTGACAGTCTTTGTTGGGCCGACTATAATCTCGCTTCTTTCGGGGGTCGTTAGCTCAGCTGGTAGAGCAGCGGACTTTTAATCCGTTGGTCGCAGGTTCGAATCCCGCACGGCCTACCATTCGAAAGAACTAAGGTTTTACACCTTTGGGTCGTTAGCTCAGCTGGTAGAGCAGCGGACTTTTAATCCGTTGGTCGCAGGTTCGAATCCCGCACGGCCTACCAAGATTCATCAGAAAAGCCCACGAATTCCGGTTCGTGGGCTTTTTTGTTTCCGGTCCGGCTGCCAAGCAAAAAACTCAGCGGGCAGGTGGCGCTTGAACAGTGATATCGGTTTCGCGCATCACCTGCGCTCCCTTGCCGCATTGGTGGTTCCAGCGGCTTGCCGCCGTCTGGCTGGCGAATGCCACATCCCACGCTTCGTGGCGCACGGCAGGGTGAGGTGGATGCCGAATTCCCCACCTGTTGCCGCCATGAAGCGCTGGATGAGCTCCCGGTTTGCGACGCCGACGACCATGAGGGAAAGGCACGGTCTCCATCAGCCCGCAATGCTGTCCAGCCTTGCCATCGCTTCCTCCGTCAGTTCGACCTCAGCCGCCTTCAGGTTCTCGTGCAGGTGCGCCAGCGACGAGGTACCAGGAATCAGAAGGATATTCGGTGCGCGGCGCAGCAGCCAGGCCAGCGCCACCTGGTTCGGCGTTGCGCCGGCGCCGGCCGCCACCTCGGACAGCACGGATGACTGCAGCGGCGAAAAACCGCCCAAAGGGAAGAACGGCACGAAGGCGATGCCGTCCTGGGCCAGTTTGTCGATCAGGGCATCGTCCTGCCGGTGCGCGAGGTTGTACTGGTTCTGCACACAAACGATCTCGCAGATCCTGCGCCCCTCCTCCACCTGCGCCGCCGTTACGTTGCTCAGGCCGATATGCCTGACCAGTCCTTTCTGCTGCAGCTCCGCCACCTTGGTCAGTTGCGCTTCGATCGAGCCCTCCGCCGGTCCCATGACGTCGAACATCACGCGCAGGTTCACCACTTCCAGCACATCAAGGCCGAGGTTGCGCAGGTTGTCGTGCACCGCCTGCTCCAGTTCATCCGGGCTGAAGGCCGGCAGCCAGGAGGCGTCCGCGCCGCGCCGCGCTCCGATCTTGGTGACGATCACCAGATCGCCGGGATAGGGGCGCAGCGCCTCGCGGATCAGCTGGTTGGTGATGTGCGGACCGTAGAAGTCGCTGGTGTCGATATGGTTCACACCGGCGTCCACTGCCGCGCGCAGCACGGCCAGCGCGCCGTCACGGTCGGCCGGCGGGCCGTAGATGTGCGGGCCGCTCAAGCGCATGGCGCCGTAGCCGATGCGCCGCACGGTGCGCTGGCCAAGCTGGAAGGTTGGGTTTGGCTGTTTCATTTCAGGCTCCTCAGTAAGAATGGAACCAGTGTAGTTGCCCGCCTCCCGTTCGATAAGCCAGTATAATCAGTACAACCTGTACGAAATCCCGCACAATGAAAGTTGATCTCGCCGACCTGAACGCCTTCATTGCGGTGGCCAATGCCCATGGCTTCCGTGAAGGCGCGCGCGCCAGCGGCATGAGCGCTTCCGGCCTGAGCGAGGCGGTGCGGCGGGTCGAAACGCAACTTGGCGTGCGCCTGCTGCACCGGACGACGCGCAGTGTAGTGCCGACCGAAGCGGGCCAGCGCCTGCTGGACAGGCTCGGCCCGGCGCTGCAGGAAGTGGCGGCGGCGGTCGATACGCTGAATGATTACCGGGGCCGGCCGGCGGGCACGCTGCGCCTCAACGTCCCGATCAGCGGCGCACGCCTGGTACTGCCCGCCATCGTGCCGCGCTTCCTTGCCGCCTACCCGGACATCCGCCTTGATATCACGGCTGAAGACACCTTCGTTGACCTGGTCGCCGCCGGCTGCGATGCCGGCATTCGCTACGACGAAAGGCTGGAGCAGGACATGATCGCGGTGCCGATCGGCCCGCGCGTCCAGCGTTTCGCGGCAGCGGCTGCCCCCTCCTACCTCGACCGGCGCGGACGCCCGGCGCACCCCGGCGAACTGCTGCAGCATGACTGCCTGCGCCTGCGCTTTGCCGGACGGGCCCCCTTCGCGTGGGAGTTCGCGCGCGCGGGCGAAACGCTGAAGGTGGATGTGGATGGTCCGCTCATGGTGCAGGGAGGCGCGGTGTCCGACCTGCTGATCGAAGCGGCCATTGCCGGCAGCGGCATCATCTACTTTTTCGAAGACTGGCTGCGCCCGCACCTCGACAGCGGTGCGCTGGCGCCGATCCTCGAACCCTGGTGGCTTTCGTTTTCCGGCCCCTTCCTGTATTACCCGGGACGCAGGCTGGTGCCGCCGCCGCTGCGCGCCTTCCTCGACTTCATCAGGTCAGATGCGGCGAGCGGCGCTTCCACAACGCGGTAGAACAGCGCGCCGCCCGTGACGCTGGCGCCCCACGCCAGCAGCATGCCCAGGGCTTGCCATTCGGGTGCCGGCGGCGCAAACCGCGTGAAGGCGGCATTGACCACGAGGCATACGGGAAAGTGGACGAGGAACACCGAGTAAGAGCTGCGTGCCAGCGCATTCACAGCAGGCCAGGCGGCACTGGCGGCATGCGTCCGCACCCGGCCCCACAGCAGCAGCAGGCAGGCGGTAAGCAGCGCCAGCGCGATGCGGCTGCGGAATTCGACCAGCAGCGCCAGCAGCGCAGACAGCACGATCAGCGCCGCCAGCAACAGCGCTGCACGTGCCGGCCGGCGCGCATCGCCGGCCCACCAGGCCAGCATGCCCAGGCCGTAGCTGCCGAAGAAATACAGCCCCCAGTTGTCCCAGTCCGGATCCAGGTTGAAGTGCAGCAGCGACAGGATAACGCCGGCCGCCGCGATCAGCGGCAGCAGCAGCGCGCGCGGCCGCATGGCAAGGCCGGCGCCCCAGGCCATCAGCACGGCCATCGCATACAGCTGGAAGTCGATCGCCACATACCAGGCCCCCGCCGACAGCGCCGGATAGCCGAGCACATCATGCAGCAGCAAGGCATGCGCGGCGAGCTGGCCCACGGTGGCGGGCGCGGAAATGGACTCGTGCGTCATCCACTGCGCGGCCAGGGCGCCCGCAGCAGCCGCCAGCAAGGTCGCGGCGAAGAAAGGCGGCGCAAGCTTCAGATAGCGCTGCCACAGGGCGCCCAGCGGATCGGCCAGCCCCGCATGCCCGGCCGGCGCCAGCGATTTCGCCGCGAGGAAGCCGCCGATCACGAGGAACACCTGCACGGCAATGCGCGCGTCGGACGCGAGCCATCCCACCAGGTCCGGGAACAGTTCTCCGGCGCGGTCGGCCATGGGCCCGTAAAACGCAAGATGGTGCAGCACGATCAGCTGCGCGGCACCGGCCTTCAATACATTGATCAAACCAAACTGCGGCGGCGCCACAGCGGCCGCCCCTCCTGCCACACCCTTCATCGACTTCCCTTGCCGCGCGTTCTACCAAATCAAACCGGCTGGCGCATTGCAGATGGCCGTGCCGGGCGGGCGCAATGATAGCCGAGCTTGGCAAAATGCGTGCGCGCGGCTGCGCGGGGGGTGCGTCGGGACGCCTTTTATTTGAACGGGCCCTTGGTCCCTGGCCGGAAGGAAGAGACCACGGTCGGTCCGTGGCCGCTGATCTGGTCCAGCCGCGACTGGGAAAAGTTACCGGTGTTGCGGGCGTGGGTCTTGCCGCGCACATCGATCAGCTCGCCGCCTGATGTCACCGCCACACCGCTCAGGCGGCCTGGCGACATGTCGAGCACGCGCCGGCTCATCGGGCTGAACTCGCGCGTGTGATCGGACGGGCTCCTGATCCTTCCCCGCCCCCGTTCAACCACATTCAGGTGGGCCAGCTCCCCCACCACATTATTCACGCCGAAATGCGGCCCCAGGTCGGGGACGTTGGCAAAATACTGGTTGGCGCTTTTCTCGAAGAGTTCGCGCTTTTTCGGACTGCTGCGATCGCGCATGAACGCGTCGCGCCGGACCTGGAACTCGGCATGCGACTTCTTCGCGGCCGTGTGCAGTGCGGAACCCTTGTCCAGCTGGCTGATCTTCTCGGCGCCGGCTTCGATGAAGCGGTCTGTCCAGCGTTCGAAATCGGCCGAAGTCTCCTTGCGCGAGGCGAAGCGCGCCGTGTTGTCGCGGATGTCCTTCCAGGACATGCGGTGCGGCATCGCCGCGTTCAGGTTGTTCAGATTGGTCTTGCGCGTCACCTGCTCGGCGCCCGGCTGCTCGTTATGGTTCAGGCGCGCGAAAGCCTTCGCGTTCGCGTTGAACACCGGGCGCTTGCTGACGCCGCCGCTCTTGCTGAACTTCACCAGATTGTTTGGTCGTCGCGGCATCACTTCCCTTTCCATGCGTGGCCCGATACCAGCAGCATAGTTTTATCCCGTGCCGGCCAGCAAGACGAGAACGGAAGGCCGTTGCGCTAAGGCGTCAACTTGTGAGCTGCAAGTGGCTGGCGCAGCCAGGTCAGGCGGTGCCACAACGATTCCAGCGGTCCCTGTGCGTGATGGTGCAGCCACCATGCGCTGAACATGCCCTGCAACACCGCGAGCGCGATGCCGATCAGCAGGCACACCGTGGCGCCGGTATGCTCGTAGAGGCCGAAGCCCCAGCCGTAATACAGCGTGGTGCCGACCACGGACTGCAGCAGGTAGCTGGTCAGGCTCATGCGTCCCAGTGGCATGAAGGCCGACAGGAAGCGCGCGCCCGCGCGGCGCTGGTAGCACAGCGCAAAGGCCGACACCAGCACCAGCATGAAAGCGAAGTTCGCCCACGACGCCAGGATGGTCTCCAGCGGACGCTGCACGGCCAGGCCCAGGTCCCACGCCGGCACGCCCCGTTTCATCAGGAAGAGCGGAACGAAAGCGACCAGCGCGGCCGCCAGCACCCGCAGCCACAGGCGTCCATTGGCCTCCGTCAGCGCGAACAGCCGGCGGCGCGCGGCCAGCATGCCGAGCATGAACAGGGCCGGAATCTGGAACAGGCGGCCATTCTCCCAGCTCCACAGCACCACGCCGGGCTTGCCGTTCAGGAGGTTGCCGGTCCAGACCTGCCATAGCGAACCGCGGGCCAGGTACTCATTGGCGCGGCCGAAATAGGCCCAGGAAGCCGGATCGCCGGTGACTGGCGCAGCCTGCAGCAATTCCCACCAGGCATAGGGCTGCAGCAGCAGGACCACCGCAATGGCAAGCACGGTGCCGTCCCGCAGGCGCGCCACCGGCAGCAGCGCGATCGCCAGCGCCGCGTAGAGCGTCAGGATATCGCCGTGGTAGAACAGCGAGTTCACCAGGCCAAAACCGAACAGCAGCAGCATGCGCCAGGCGAAACGGGGGCGGAAGTCGGCGCCCTGCTCCGCGCGCCGGCTGAACTGCAGCCAGAAGGTAACACCGAACAACATGGCGAAGATGGCGTAGGACTTGCCGCCGAACAGGAAGAAGCCCGCATCCCAGATCACTTTGTCGATCGCCGCCAGCCAAACCGGCAAACCCGTCGGCACATGGTAGAGGTCGAAATGCTCGATGTTATGCAGCAGCATGATCGAGACGAGAGCGAAGCCGCGCAGGGCGTCGACAAGATCGAGGCGGGACGATGGATTCATGGGCTCGGCTTGAAGTGGAAGCGCTACCAGTGGCGCCGCCCTATTGTGGCACCACTATTACTTCGTTTCACGCAATTTCTTGACTATTTTTTATCGCATACGATTTAATCGAAAACGCTTGACACCGGCACATACGCCGCTATACTTCACACATCGAATGCGATTACATCGTATGCGATCTTAATCCATACTTTCTGGAGCTAATCATGAGCAAAATCACCAAAGTCCTCGCCACCGGCAAAACCCGCACTACCGGCAGCGATTCCGCCGTTTTTTCCGGCAACCATGAAGGCAAGCTGGACATCCAGCTGAGCGCCCCCGGCAACAGCACCGCGCGCACGCACCACTTTGCCGCCATTGAAGCGCACCCGACTGCCGAGCAGCTGTTCGCCGGCGCCTGGTCGGCCTGCTACAGCGCGGCGGTCGGCATCGTGGCCAAGCAGATGAAGGTTGCCCTGCCCGCCGACACGGCGGTGGAAATCGAAGTGGACCTGGGCCTGGGCGGCAACGAGTACTTCATCCAGGCCCGCCTGAACCTGATCGTGCCCGGTATTGCGCACGAGCTTGCCACCGCCATCGCCCACGGCGCGGACGCCATGTGCCCGTACTCGAAAGCCACCAAGGGCAATATCGATGTGGTGCTGAACGTCGTCACGGCCTGAGCATTGCAGCGCCGCGCACGATGGCGGCCTTGCACGAGCGCGTCAGCTTGCAGCCTGCAGGCGGCTCAACGCCGCTTCCCTTTGGCGGTGGCGGTGCTGGTCCAGAAACCGGGGGGCTTGCGCGCCACCCAGGCGATGAAGGTGGCGATGTCGGGATGGGCGCGCAGCGCTTCCCAGGTGTGGTAGTGCTGCAGCAGTTCGCGCTCGCTCAGCACGGAGTGGATCTTGCGGTGGCAAATCTTATGGACGGGAAATTGCTCGCGTCCCTTGAAAGTGCGCGGCACCAGATGGTGGCGGTCGATATTGACCGCCCCCAGCGGGCGCCCGCACAAGGGACAGAGCGCCTCTTCGCTCACCGGTACTTCCTGTGATGGCGCTGGCGCGCGGCCGCATTCTGGTCCTGCAGGATGCTGTCCACGCGCTCCGAGGCTTCGCGCGACAGCTGCTGCGCCGCCTCGATATCGGGGAAGTATTCCGGCAGGCGGTAGCCGAGCCAGGCATAGGCCGAGTACAGGCGGCACAGGTCTTCCACTTCCTGCAGGTTCAGGTAGTGCAGCGACTGCTGCTCCGGGCGCAGGTGCGTGACCTTGCCGCGCGAGAGCGACACCGCCCAGTGCTCCCAGGCATTCTGCAGGCTGGCGATCTTGGCCGAGATCGGCACCAGCGACAGGGTGAATTTGTCGGCCACCGATAGCGGCAGGGTATCGAGCCAGGCGGCGCGCTCGGCCTGGTCTTCCGTGATGCGCGGATAGAAGAAGCCGTCCGGCACATCGATGTTGTGGACGAAGCGCTTCAGCAGCTTGGCCAGCGACTGCTCGCCCGTCACGGCGGCAATGCGGTGCAGGTGCTCCAGCGTGGGCGCCACGGCAAAGCCGCTGGCGCCGAGCGGCACCGGCTTTTCTTTCAGCAGCGCGCGCAGCACGCCGTGCGTTTCGTCGTCGTAGCCCGCCACCAGCCCTTCCTCGTGCAAGCCGTAGCGCCCTGCCCGGCCGGCGATCTGGCGTGCCAGCGCGGCGGGAATTTCCTCTTCCTCCACACCATTGAACTTGACCGTGCTGGTCATCACGATGCGCTGGATCGGCAGGTTCAGGCCCATGGCAATGGCATCCGTTCCCACCACCACCTGCGCCTTGCCCTCGCGGAAGCGCTGCGCCTGCGCGCGCCGCACCTCCGGCGACAGGTTGCCGTACACCGTGGCCACGGACAGGCCCAGCTCCGTCACCAGGTCGCGCCACATCAGCACCTCGCGGCGCGAGAAGGCGATCAGCGCATCCCCGGCACGCACATTACGCAGCTTGCGCACCGAGGTGGGTTCCACCACCAGCGGCCCCTTGCGCTTCAGCACATGCACTTCCAGCGGGCATTCCAGGCGCTCGGCCAGGGCTTCGATCGCGCGCCGCGCCTCCGGTGCGCCCACCAGGTACACGGTGCGGGCGGGCGCGCCGCACACGGCGGCGGTCCAGGCGGCGCCGCGGTCGCGGTCGGACAGCATCTGGATTTCGTCGATCACGGCCACCTCCACCGGCGTGCGCACATCGAGCATTTCCACGGTGCTGGCCACATGGGTGGCATCGGGCGCGATGCGGCGCTCTTCGCCGGTGATCAGGCTTACGGCCAGCGGCCTGCCATGCGGCTGCGCCGCCAGCAGGCGTTCGTAGTTCTCCAGCGCCAGCAGGCGCAGCGGCGCGAGATATACGCCGCTGCCGGCTTTCGACAGCGCTTCCATCGCCTTGTGGGTCTTGCCGGAATTGGTGGGCCCCAGCAGCGCAATGAAGCGGCGCGGCAGGCGCCGCGCCACCTCGAAGGAGGCAGGATATTCAGCCAGGTTGATGCTCTGCCGGGTGCGCTCCGCATGCTGTTCCTCGCGCTGGCGCTCGGTGGCATGCTGCACGCGCTGGCGCAGGCGTTCGAACACGATGCCGGCCGGTTCCGAACTTTGCAGCTGGTCCAGCGCAGGCAGGAAGTCGCGCACATCGAGGCCATGTCCGGCGCAATCGTCCGCCAGTTCGGCCACGAAAGCCGCCACGCTGTCGTGCAGGGCCTGGGCCGCGGCCGGGCTGGCGCGCTGCAGCAGCAGGGCTGCACGCTCTGCGCGTTCCAGCTTGCGCCACTTGGACGGCTTGGCGAGCACGCCCTGCTCCGGCACCAGCGCATACGGCAGCTCCAGGCCGGCGCTGCGCACCGTGCCATGCAGGCGCAGGAACACGCGCCCTTCCAGTTTGACCAGTTCCACCTTGCGGGCGGCGAGGCCCAGCTCCTGCATCAGCAGGTCGTCGTCCAGTTCTGCGTTCATGGCGCCATTCTAGCCGGGGCCGGCCGCGCGCGCCGCTAGGCTATCTGGCGCAGCCGGGGTGCCACCCGTTTGACGACACAGCGCTGGCGCCCCGCCGCCTTCGCGGCGTACAGGGCTTCGTCGGCGGTGCGTATCACTTCGTCCATCTCGGCCGAGCCGCCGCTCAGCAGGGCGATGCCCACGCTGGCCCCCACCGGCAGCCGCAGGCCGCCCGCCGTGAAGGGTTCCTTCATCGCGGCCAGTATCTTGGCGCCCAGCGCCGCCGGTTCCGCTTCGCCGCTGAGCTGGTCGAAGATGATGACGAATTCGTCGCCCGCCAGCCGCGCCACGGTGTCGCTGACGCGCACCACGTTTTTCAGGCGGCGGGCAAATTCCACCAGCACCTCGTCGCCCGCGCCATGGCCATGGGTATCGTTGATGCGCTTGAAATGGTCGATGTCCAGATAGGCCAGGCCCAGCGGCAGCCCGCTGCGCGCCTGGCGCGCCAGCGCGGCGCTGAACAGTTCCTCGAACATGCGGCGGTTGCTGATGCCGGTCAGAGTATCGGTGCGCGCCAGCGCCTTCAGGCTGGCTTCGGCCAGCTCGCGCTGCCGCGTCAATGCGTAAAAGGCGCGGCTCAGTTCACCGAACTCGTCGCGCCGCGCCACGTCGAACTGGCGGATGCTGCCCTCGCCTTCGGCCAGGCCGGCCACCTGGCGCCGCAGCACGGCCAGCGGCTGCAGCATCCAGCGGATCGCAAGCCAGCCCAGCGCCGCCGCCAGCGCGGCCACCGCTACCGAAGCCAGCAGCGCGTGGTGGCGCAGCGCGATCAGGGGCGCGAAAGCCTCGTCCAGCGGATAGACGGCGCCGATGATCCAGTCCGCGGCACGGAGGCGCTTGTAGGCCAGCAGCGCCGGCACGCCCGCCTTGGTCTCGCCCTCGGCCCAGCCCTCCCAGCCGCCCAGTGCAGCCAGCGTGGCCGGCACCGGCGCGCCCGGCTCCTCCGTCACCTTGCGCAGCAGGCGGCTGCGGTTGGGATGGTGGATGATGGTGCCGTCGCTCGTCAGCATGAAGAGATAGCTGGTAGGGCTGGGCTTGAGCGATTCGATCTGGCCGATGAAACGCGGCCGCGCCAGGTCGATCGCGCCGCACAGCACATACAGCAGACGCCCCTGGGGGTCATACACGGGATGCGTCACCAGCACCACCCGGCGCCCGGACAGCTGGCTGCGGAACGGCGCCGAGATCAGGCCTTCGCGCGCCGCCACGGTATCGCGGAAATAGGCGCGGTCGGCAAAATTGCCCTGGCCGACCTCGCGGCGGTCGTTCAGGTTGCCGATCAGTTCGCCGCGCCGGTCGAGTACCACCACATTGAAGAATTCCTCGCGCAAGGTCAGGTGCTGCTCCAGCAGCTGCTGCACGCTCGCAGGGTCGTGGGCGGCGCGTTCGGCCACGGCTGCCAGCAGGGTGCGCTTGGCATTCAGGTTCTGGTCGATATAGGCGGCGGCGCTGGACAGCAAGGTCAGCTGCTCCTGGCCCAGCACGGCGCGCATCTGGCGCTCGGCAAAGTAAAGCGAAGCGAGCGCGACAAGTCCGGCCGCGAACAGCACGAGCAGGCCGAGCACGGCGCTCATGCGGAACTTCACGCTGGCTGTATTGAATGGAAATCGCATACCTACCCTCGAAACACAAGGCGGACAGCGCTGCTGTCCAACCGGCTGATCCGGGGCCGGAATAGCCGGCGGCGCGCGGGCTTGGGCGCGGAGACGGCAGAAAGGAAAATTAACTCACTGCAATTCTAACAGAATGTCACAAAGCGATGGCGACTTTGCAGTTAGCGTGGATTTTTAGCAACAATTGAATGGCTGCACGATTAATCTTGCAGAAAAGATAAAGCAGGCGGCAGACCGGTATAATGGCGCTGCGCGGGCCGGAACTTGACCCGCATTAAGGTGCTGCGACGCGTTCGCTTACCTCCTATACTGACACCGCATGCATGGATAACCAAGCCGATAAACGTCAGCAACTCATAGCAGCCATGCTCGCCATGCCGGACGATTTGCCGCCGGCGGCCCGCAGCGCGCAGATGCTTGCGCCATGGCGCACGCTGGCCACCCATTTCAGCCCGCTGGTCGGCGAGACCGGCTTCGGCGCCCTGTTCGGCCGCGCCTCACGGCTGTGCGGGCCCGAGCATGCCTGGCTGGGCGGCGCCGCGGCCCCCTCCTCGGTCGCGGGCCTGCTCACCACGCTGGAGGAAAAACTGGCCTCGGTCGATGCGGCCCAGGCAGCGCGGGGCAACGCGGCGCTGCTGACGGCCTATATCACATTGCTGTCGGCCATGATCGGTGAAGCACTTACCACACGGTTGCTGGACTCGGCCTGGGCGGCCGGTCCAAGCGGGAAACACGCAGGGAGCATAAATAAATGAGCGAAAAAGTTAGCCTGGGGATGCTGGCCACCGGGGTGCCGGGCCTGGACACGCTGCTGGGTGGAGGCTTGGGCGAGTTCTCGTTCAATATGATTGCCGGTGCTCCCGGCAGCGGCAAGACCACGCTCGCCCACCAGATCATGTTTGCGCTGGCTTCGCCCGAGCGCAAGGCGCTGTTCTTCACGGTGCTGGGCGAACCGCCGCTGAAGATGCTGCGCTACCAGCAGCAGTACAGCTTCTTCGAGCTGGACAAGGTGGGCTCCTCGATCCGCTACGTGAACCTGGCCGAGGACCTGCGCACCGGGAATTTCCGCGGCGTGATCACGCGCATCATGGAAGAGGTGGAGTCCTTCGGCCCCGGCCTGGTGTTTGTCGACTCCTTCCGCTCGGTGGTGCAGACGGCGCGCGCCGGCAATGAAGGCGTGGCCGAGCTGCAGTACTTCATCCAGGAACTGGGCACCCGCATGGCCAGCTGGCAGGCCACCAGCTTCCTGATCGGCGAATACGCGCATGCCGACGTGGACGCCAACCCCATCCTGACGGTGGCGGATGGCGTGCTGTCGCTGTCGCAGCACCATGACCAGAACAGCGTGGTGCGCAAGGTGCGCGTGGTCAAAATGCGCGGCCAGGCCCACCTGGCAGGGTCGCATACCTTCCGCATCAGCGGCGACGGGGTACATATCTATCCGCGCCTGCTGCCGCCGCTGGCCGAGGACCGCCTGCCCGGCCATCCGGTCGACCGCGAAGTGCGCCGCATCCCGAGCGGCGTCGCCACGCTGGATCCCCTGCTGCACGGCGGCATCCCGCAAGGGCACTCGGTGCTGGTGGCCGGCCCTTCCGGCTCGGGCAAGACCATTTTGGCCACCCAGTTCCTGGCCGAAGGCGCGCGCCAGGGCGAGCACGGGGTCGCCGTCTATTTCGAAAAAGGCACTTCGCGCCTGCGCAACGCACGCCTGGCCGAGCTGGTGCAGGCCGGCCATGTGAGCGTGGTGGAGAGCCGCGCGCTGGACCTCAGCATCGAGGAACTGCTGGACGAACTGCTCACCACCGTCGAGCGCACCGGCGCGCGCCGCGTGGTCATCGATTCGCTGTCCGAGTTCAGCCTCTACCTGGCGCCCGAGTTCCGCGACAACCTGCGCCTGGGCGTGTTCCGCATCCTCAGCGCGCTGGCCAAGCTGGACGTCACCGTGATGCTGACCATGGGCATTGACGACCGCTTTACCGAACTGCGCTTCAGCCAGTCGGAGGTGGCGTTCCTGACCGACGCCATCATCGCGCTGCGCTATGTGGAACTAGGCGGGCGGCTGGAAAAAGTGCTGTCGGTGGTCAAGGTGCGCGGCAGCGCGCACAGCACCGACCTGCGCCTGCTGCAGATCACGGACAAGGGACTTGAAATCGGCCCTTCCCCGCTGCAGGCGGAAGGCATGCTGTCAGGGCACCCGTCGCCGCGTAGCGGACGCTGAGATGATGACGCCGCAAGCAGCTCCCGTCGATCCCGATAGCGCCGCGCTGCTTGCCGCCCGCGCTGAAAATTCCGCGCTGCAGGCCATGATTGCCCAGCTGCGCGAAGCCAACGAACACCTGGTGCTGGCCACCGTCAGCGCCCAGACGCAGCAGGACGAGGCGGAAGCAGCGAACCGGCGCCAGAACGAGTTCCTCGCGATGCTGGCGCACGAGCTGCGCAACCCGCTGGCGCCGATCAGCACCGCGGCCGCCATCCTGGAGCGGGTGCCGGATGCGAACGCGGAGCTGTCCCAGCTGCGCACCATCATCAGCCGCCAGGTCGAACACATGGCGCGCCTGCTGGACGACCTGCTGGATGCGGCGCGCATCAGCAGCGGCAAGATCACGCTGGAGCGCCAGGCCCTGCACCTGGCGGAGGTGATCGAACGCGCGGTCGAGGTGGCGCAGCCGCGCATCGCCGAACGCCGCCAGCAGCTGCACGTGCATGCGGCCGCCGCCCCGCTGGCGCTGCATGGCGACCGGGTGCGGCTGACGCAGGTGCTCAGCAACCTGCTCGGCAATGCCTCCAAGTACACCCCGGACGGCGGCGAGATCCACCTGCTGGCCGAGCTGGTGGAGGACCAGGTCGCCATCACCGTGCGCGACAACGGCACCGGCATTACGGCCGAGGTGCTGCCCCATATCTTCGATCTCTTCACCCAGGGCCCGCGCTCCCTGGACCGGGCCGAAGGCGGCCTGGGCATCGGCCTGAACGTGGTGCGCAACCTGGTGCAGATGCATGGCGGCCAGGTCAGCGCGCACAGCGCCGGCGCCGGCAGCGGCAGCACCTTCACGGTCACGCTGCCGGCCGCCGCCGGTCCCGCGCCGGCCGCGCCGCCGCTGCAGCCGGCCGCCGCCGCCCCGGCAGCGCGCCGGGTGCTGCTGGTGGAAGACAACCGCGATGCGGCCGAGACCCTGGCCGCCTTCCTGGCCCTGGACCAGCACGCGGTGGACATCGCCTACGACGGCCATGGCGGCCTGGCGCTGGCCCAGCGCGGCGGCTATGAAATCATCATCTGCGATATCGGCCTGCCGGGACTGGACGGCCTGCAGCTGATGCGCGCCCTGCGCGCCTCGCCCGAGGGCGCCCGGCCGTACACCATCGCCCTGTCCGGCTACGGACAGGATGCCGACCGTGCACGCGCGCTGGCGGCCGGCTTCAACCACTACCTGGTGAAACCGGTGTCGCCCGGCGCCCTGCTGGCGGCGCTGGCGGCCAACGCCGTGCTGGCCCACCTGCAAGCCGTCTGATACGGTCGATCCCGGCCGCATCTGAGCCTGTTCAGCGGCCGCCGGCCGGGGCACAATCGGGCCATGGACAAATCAACTACCCAACGCAGTTTCCTGCAGACCCTGGGCGCGGTGGCCTGGTCCTTCGTCGGCCTGCGCCGCAAGCGCGATTTCGACGAGGACGTGGGGGCGATGAACCCGCTCTACGTGATCGCGGGCGGCCTGATCGGCGTGGCGCTGTTCATCATCCTGCTGATGGGCGCGGTGCGGCTGGCGGTCTGAGCACGGTTGCGAGGGGGCCGATAGCGTGTCACCATATGGCACCATCGACTTAAAGGATATTCATGCGTTTCATCCCCGCCCTGCTGCTCGGCGCCGGCCTGCTGGCCTCCTCCGCCTTTGCGTCCCCCACCGCGCCGAAAGACGGCGCCGAATACCGCACCCTGCCCGCGCCGCAGGCCACCCAGGCCGCGCCCGGCAAGGTGGAAGTGGTGGAGTTCTTCATGTATCACTGCCCGGCCTGCTACATGCTGGAACCCACCATCAAGGAATGGGCCGCGAAGAATGCCGACAAGGTCACGTTCCGCCGCATCCACCTGCCGCTGACCGGCCCCAATGATCCGGAAGCCCACCTGTTCCTCACGCTGGACGCGATGAAGCTGGAAGACAGCCTGCACGACAAGGTGCTGCACACCTGGCATGTGCAGCGCAAGCAGCTGCGCTCGGACGAGGACAACCTCGACTGGGCCGTGAAGAACGGCATCGACAAGGCGAAGTTCACCAGCGTCTACAATTCCTTCGGCGTGGTGACGCGCCTGCGCGGCCTCGGCAAGGTGGCCGCCGCCTACACGGTCAACAGCACGCCGACCCTGATCGTGAACGGCCGCTACCTGACCAGCCCGGAGCTGATCGGCAAGAGCAATCCCGGCGTCACCAACGCCAATGCCGGCATGGCCACCATGCAGGTGCTGGACGCGCTGGTGGCGATGTCGCGCAAGTAATCAGGTTTCCACTTTCGTATCCTCGGCCTGCGCCTCCTGCATGGCCTGCGGTTCCAGGTGTTCGGCCGGTATATTCAGCCGTACGAAGGTGCCCCAGGCCAGCAGCAGCAGCGCCGCGCACAGGCCGATCACGCCCGCATGCGGCAGCAGCTCCGGCCTGCCGTGCAGCGATTGAAAGGCCGACACCAGGCATTCGATCGACAGCGACACCACCACCACGATCAGGAAGCGCGACAGGAAGCGCCGCGCCCGCGTCGGCGTGCCCAGGCTGGCTTCGCGCTGCACCTCTTCCTCCAGCACCGTCTGGCCCAGTTCGAAGGCCGCCACGCCGATGGTCAGCAGGCCGACCGCTTCCAGGATCTTGACGAAGCGCGGCTGCGCCTGCTCCTCGGCCACCGGCGCCAGCGCCAGCCAGATCTCCCAGGCGGCCATCAGCAGCAGCGCCACGCCGCACACGAGAAAGAACAGCGACGCCGCCACATAACCGGCGCCGAACAGCCTCTGTAATAAACGCATAGCCGGAATTCCTTTTCTAAGCTTATGCGGAAATATTCTCATCAATTGCGGCCGGACGGCGCGCTCCAGCCCCTCGTATTTCGGTTTATTCCTATAGAATCGGGCAATAAGATTTCCAAGAGAGAATCCCGATGTCCCTTCCTGCCCTGTTCAACCTGGCGCTGGCTGCGCTGCTGCTCGCCCTGCTGGCCACCCAGCAGCGGCGCCACGCCAGCTTTACCGTGCGCGTGTTTACGGCGCTCGGCGTGGGCCTGCTGTTCGGCGCCGCGCTGCAGGCCTGTTACGGCGCCGGCCACGCCGCCATCAAGCAGACCGCCGCCTATCTCGACATCGTCGGCAGCGGCTATGTGAAGCTGCTGCAGATGATCGTGATGCCGCTGATCCTGGTATCCATCGTGTCCGCCATCCTCAAGCTGCGCAACGCCGGCGCGCTGGGCCGCATCAGTGCGCTGACCATCGGCATCCTGATGGCCACCACGGCGGTGGCGGCGCTGATCGGCATTTTGATGGCCAAGCTGTTCGGCCTGAACGCCGCAGGCCTGGCGGCGAACGCCGCCGAGATCGCGCGCGGCACCTACCTGGAAGGCAAGCTGGCCGACGCGCAGGCCATCACGCTGCCGAACATGATCCTCAGCTTCCTGCCCGCCAATCCCTTCCTCGACCTGACGGGGGCGCGCAAGACCTCGACCATCGCGGTGGTGATCTTTGCCGTCTTCATCGGCATCGCGGCGCACGGCATCGCGGACAAGAAGCCGGAGCTGTTCACCAGCTTCGACCATTTCGTGAAAGTGGCGCATGCCATCGTGATGCGCATCGTCACCCTGGTGTTGCGGCTGACGCCTTACGGCATCTTCGCGCTGATCGCCAACCTGGTGGCCGGCTCCAGCTACCAGGACATCCTCAACCTGCTGAGCTTTGTCATCGCTTCCTATGCGGCGCTGCTGCTGATGTTCGGCGTGCACCTGCTCCTGGTGGCGGGCGTGGGCCTGAACCCGCTGCGCTACGCGAAGAAGCTGCTGCCCGTGCTCACCTTTGCCTTCACCTCGCGCAGCAGCGCGGGCGCCATTCCGCTCAGCGTGCAGACGCAGACGCGCCGCCTCGGCACGCCGGAAGGCATCGCCAATTTCGCCGCGTCCTTCGGCGCCACCATCGGCCAGAACGGCTGCGCGGGCATCTACCCGGCCATGCTGGCGGTGATGATTGCCCCCACGGTGGGCATCGATCCCTTCACGGCTGCCTTCCTGCTGCCGCTGCTGGCCGTCATCACCATCGGTTCCGTCGGCGTGGCGGGCGTGGGCGGCGGCGCCACCTTTGCCGCGCTGATCGTGCTGTCCACCATGAACCTGCCGGTGGCGCTGGCCGGCCTGCTGATCTCCATCGAACCGCTGATCGACATGGGCCGCACGGCGCTCAACGTCAGCGGCTCCATCACGGCCGGCACCGTCACCAGCCGCGTGCTCGGCGAAAGCGATATGGCGGTGTTCGCCACCGATGCCGAACTGGAAAGCGATACGGACGCGCAGGCCGCCTGAGCTGGCAGGGTCCGCTTCGTTTGCTTGCGCCGCCCTTTGAGCGATTCGTCTAGTATTCGTCCATCTCCGGGACGGATGCGAATCGATGGAACAGAAGTGGCCTCAACAGATCTGGGTGGTGCGGCACGGGCAAAGCGCTGGCAATGTTGCGCGCGAGGCAGCCGAGGCGGCATCGGAATTCCTCATCGATATCGCCGAGCGCGATATGGATGTGCCCCTGTCCGAACTGGGCGTGCAGCAGGCGCAGGCGCTGGCGCAATGGTTCGCCGCCATGCCGGAAGCGCAGCGGCCCAATGTGGTGCTGTATTCGCCCTATGTGCGGGCGCGCGGCACGGCGCAGGCCATCATTGAGGCGCTTGGCCGCGACAGCCTGCTGGGCAGCGTGGCCGACGAGCGCCTGCGCGAGAAAGAGTTCGGCATCGTGGACCGCCTCACCCCGCTCGGCATCGCCGACAGATATCCCGAACTGCATGCGCAGCGCCGCCACGTGGGCAAGTTCTATTTCCGGCCGCCGGGCGGCGAGAGCTGGTGCGACGTGATCCTGCGCCTGCGCAGCGTGCTCGACACCATCACGCGCGAATACCGCGGCGAGCGCGTGCTCATCGTCGGCCACCAGGTCATCGTGAACTGCATGCGCTACCTGCTGGAGCGCATGGACGAGGCGGAAATCCTCGGCATCGACCGCCAGGCCGACGTGCCCAACTGCGGCGTGACCTCCTATGCTTTCGACCCGCAGGCGGGCAAGCGCGGCAAGCTGGTGCTGCAGCTGGAGAACTTTGTCGCGCCGCTGACCGAAAGCGGCACGCCGGTCACTGCCAGGCCGGATATTCCGGCCGCGCCGAAATCCTGAGGCCGGCCATGAAGCGCGCTGCCCTTACCGACATCACTGCCGCCGTGCTGCGCGAGTGGCCGCTGCCCCAGCCCTCCTTCGATGGCGACAAGGAAGTGCGCGGCCATATCCTGATTGTGGGCGGCTCGCGCGAAATGCCGGGCGCCGTGATCCTGGCCGCCACGGCCGCGCTGCGCGCCGGCGCGGGCAAGCTGACCATTGCCACGGCCGCCAGCGTGGCGCCGCTGGTGGCGCTGGCGATTCCGGAATCACGCGTGATCGGGCTGGCCGAAACGGCCGGCGGCGGTTTTACCATGGAAGCGGCGCGCAGGCTGGCCGAGCTGCACGGCAAGGCCGATGCCCTGCTTGTCGGGCCCGGCATGCAGGACGATGCGGCGGCGGCCGAACTGGTGCGGGCCCTGCTGCCGCGCTTCAGCGGCACACGCATCGTCATCGATGCCGCGGCCATGGGCGCCGTGCGGCCGGGCCGCGAACCGCACCTGCTGGAAGAAGCCAGCGAGCGCGAACATTTCCGCTTCGGCGAGCCGGTGCTGCTGACGCCGCACGCCGGCGAGCTGGCCCACCTGAGCGGGCGCAGCAAGGACGATATCAATAAGGATCCGCAGCAGGCCGCCAGGCAGGCTGCGGACGCATGGAATGCTGTGGTGGCATTGAAGGGCGCTACCACTGTCATCGCCGCCCCGGGCGGCGCATTGTGGCAACACCAGGGCGGCAACGTCGGCCTGGCCATCTCCGGTTCGGGGGACACCCTGGCCGGCATCATCGCCGGACTGGCGGCGCGCGGCGCCACGCTCGAACAGGCTGCGGCCTGGGGCGTGGCGCTGCATGCTTCCGCCGGCGAGCAGCTTTCTCTCCGCTTCGGCGTGCTGGGTTATCTGGCGCGCGAAATTTCTGCCGAGGTGCCGGCGCTGCTGCGCACCCTCGCTCCCGCATAGGCCGCGCCACACGGTCTTATTTCGCAAGGCAAGGAAACTGCGGGCGCTGCAAGCGGTCGAAGAACGACAGACCTGAAACCACGATGAAAGGAATGATCATGACCACGCTACATAAACCTTCCGCCCTGCTCCTGGCAGGCCTGCTGGCCACTGCCCTCGCCGGCTGCAAGGACCGTGCAACCGACACCAGCACCACGCCGGCCGACACGGCCACGCCGGCCGCCACCACCCCGGCCACCACGCCGGATACGGGCGGCACCGGCACCGCCACCACGCCGGACGCGACGGGTACCGGGGCCGGCACCGGCACCGGCGCCGGCAATAGCGAATCCGGCGCCACCGGCGGCGCTGCGGGCACCACGGGCGGCACCGGCACGCCAAGCGATGCCGGCGGCAGCACGGGCGCCACGGGCACTACGCCCGGCAGCTCCGGCACTTCGGGCACCGGCGCCACCGGTTCCGGCTCGGCCGGCGCGACCGACTCCTCCGGCATGACCGGCACTACCGGCACCGGCAACACCAACACTACGCCGCGCCGTTAAGCGCCGCGCGGGCAAAAAAAAACGGCGCCGCAGGCGCCGTCTTCGTTGCAGCGTCGTCCCCGCGGATGCGGGGCCCCAGGGGCGTGCCACAGCACTCCTGGGTTCCCGCATCCGCGGGAACGACATCGGTTCAGAACTTGTAGTTGTAGGACAGGCCGACCAGCTGCATATGGGTCTGCCAGGTGCCGCGCGTCAGTTCACCGTTGCCGGTGCAGCCGTGCGTCACCGGCGAGCAGTTGTTCTTGTAGTTGCCGTTGGCATCCTTGAAGTCCAGGTAGCTGTAGGCCAGGTCGACCGAGGAGTTCGGGCTCAGCTTCCAGTTGGCGCCGAAGGAAAGCTGCAGGCGGTCCGCGTCCGGCAGCGCCGGATGGCGCAGCTCGTCGCTGCGTACCGGCGAATCGTCATGCGCGATACCGCCGCGCAGCGTGACGTTGTCGTTCAGCTTGTAGTTCGCGCCCAGCGACACGCGCACCGTGTTCTTCCAGTTCTGGCGGATCACTTCGTCGCCCTCATCGGTGCCGGGGAACTGGATATTGATGTTCTGCATGCGCGAGTTGCGAGTCCAGGTCACGTCGGCCATGCCGGCCCACTTGTCGTTGAACTGGTGGAAGCCGTTCACGGACAGGGTCTCAGGCGTTTTCAGTTCCACCAGCGCGGCCGAGTTGAACTTGTTGGCCGTGGCCTGCAGCACCTTGTTGACGACCGGGTCGGTGGTCACGGTGGAGAAGTCCCATACCGTGCTGCCGCGCAGCTTGTGCGAAACCGAGGAGCGGTACGCAATGCCGAAGCGGGTGTTGGCGTCCAGGTTGAACAGGTAGCCCACATTGAAGCCGAAGCCCCAGTCCTTGCCGTCGTTGGAACCGTGCGCGTCCTTGGTGTTCGCCAGCAGCGCTGCGTTACCGCCCAGCAGCGCGATCTGGCGCGCCAGCGCGATGCCCTGCGAGGAGCCGCTCAGCGCCGCGATGGTGCCCGGCACGTCCACGCCCTGGCCCAGCTCGGCCTTCATGAACTCGGCGCTCAGACCGAAGCCGAAGGAATGGCGTTCATCGAGCTTGAAGGCGACCGAGGGATTCAGGGTCAGGGCTTCCAGCTTGATATTGGTCAGCGCGTAGCGGCCGGACCAGTTGTTGTCGTAGTCCAGCTTGGTGCCGTAAGGGACGAAGATGCCCAGGCCGGCGGTCCACTGGCTGTTCAGCTGGCGGCTGTAGTACAGCGAGGGCGCGGCCACCGCGTTCGGCGCGTAGTCGTCCTGCGCTGCCAGGCCGCCGGTGCTGGCGCCGGTGAAGCGGCGCGAGCCGCTGTCGTTGAAGGTGGAGTGCGGCACCACGGCGGTAATGCCGCCGGAGAACTGCTGGCCCTGCAGGCGGCTCAGGCCGGCCGGGTTGGCGAAAATGGTCGATGCGTCGGCCGCTTCGGCGCCATTCGATTCGGCCGTGCCCTGCGAGGACACGCTCTGGGAGCCGAAGCGGTAGCCGGATGCGGCGGCGGTGGCGGAAACGGCGGCGAGGGCCGCGGCTACGGCCAGCGACAGGAATTTCTGGTTCATATAAGTCTCACAATCTTATGCTTGTCATGGAGCCGCCCCGGTCCCCGGCGCGGCAAGGGCCGAAGCATACTACATTTGTGAACTTATAAATTAGAAAAGGGCTGCTAAAAGCAGCCCTTTTTCTTGGCAAAGTTGAAACTTATGCCGGTTTGGCGAGCACCGGACGGCGGCTGCGGCCAGTGACCTTGTTGAAGGCCCAGACGATGCCGCGGAACACGGCGCGCACCATCACCAGCGTCAGGATCGCTTCCAGGAAGGTCGCGAAGAAGGCGATCGCCACCGGCCAGCGCTCGGCGCGCCGGTTGAACTTGGCCGCCATGCGGTCGCGCGAGATCTCGATGCTGTCATAGAAGGTCGGCACGACCAGCAGGGTCAGCAGCGTGGAGGTAATCGTGCCGCCGATGATCGCCACCGCCAGCGGACGGTAGAACTCGCCGCCCTCGCCCATGCCGATGGCCACCGGAATCATGCCCGCGATCAGCGCGAAGGTCGTCATCAGGATCGGACGCAGACGCATGCGGCCGGCGTGCATCAGCGCTTCCTCGCGGCCGAAGCCCTCCTCTTCCCGCGCCCGCGCCGCTTCCAGCAGCAGGATGGCGTTCTTGGCCACCAGCCCCATCAACATGATGATGCCGATAAAGCTCATCAGGTTCAGCGTGTTCTTGGTCAGCATCAGCGCCAGCACCACCCCGATCAGGGACAGCGGCAGCGACAGCATCACCGCCACCGGCGCCGTGAAGGAACCGAACTGCATCACCAGGATCAGGTACATCAGGCCGATACCTGCCACCAGCGAGATCAGCATCTGGGTAAACAGCTCCTGCTGGTCCTTGCCTGCGCCGCCCAGGCGCAGGCCGTAGCCCGGCGGGAAGTCCATGCTCTTCGCCAGCTTCATGGCGTCGGCCGTCACTTCGCCGTTGGAACGGCCTTCCACGTTGGCCGACACGGAAATCACGCGCTTGCCGTCCTTGTGGCGGATGGTGGATGGGCCCTTGCCCATGGTAACGGTCGCGATCTGGTCCAGCGGAACCATCTGGTTGGTGCCGCTCACCGCGATCGGCAGGCGCTCGATGTTTTCCGAATTGGTACGGTCTTCCGGATGCAGGCGCACCGCCACGTCGCGGGTTTCACCGGTCGGGTCCACCCAGTCGCCCACTTCGATGCCGGCGAAGGCCACACGCAGCGATTGCGCCGCGTCGCCGGCCGAAATACCCATGGAGTTGGCCAGGCCGCGGTTCAGCTCGATCTGCATCTCATCCTTCGGATCCTGCTCGGACAGGCTCACGTCCACCGCGCCCGACACCTGGCGCAGCTTGTCCATATAGGCGCTGGTCAGTTCCATCAGGCGGCGCGAGTCCGGGCCGGTGAATTCGATCTGCACCGGCTTGTTGCCGCCGTTGGAGACGTCATCCTGCACCACGTATTCGGCGCCCACCAGGCCGGCCATCTTCTTGCGCAGTTCCACGGCCACTTCCTCGGCCGAACGGGTACGCTTGTTCTTGTCGCCGATATCGATATAGATACGGCCGCCGGTCAGGTTCACATAGGTGCTGGTGGATTCGGTTTCCGGAATCGAGTGGGCGATATCGGAAGCCTTCATCAGCTTCAGGCGCGAATATTCCAGGCTGCTGGACGACGGCGTACGCACGTCAACCCGCAGGAAACCGAAGTCCGACTTCGGCAGGAAGCTCGAACCGCCGAACTTCGTGTGCAGGGCCAGCGCGCCGATCAGCGATGCCACGGCGATGATGGCCATCCAGCGGCGGTGGTGCAGCGCCCAGGCAATCACGTTGCCGTAGCGGTCGGCCTGGTGGTCGAACCAGTGGTTGAACTTGTCCAGCGCCTTGCCTAGGCCCTTCTTCGGACGGGTGTGGTGGTCCGGCGGGTCGCCCCAGAAGGCGGACAGCATCGGGTCCAGCGTGAACGAAATGAACAGCGACACGGCCACCGAGCAGGTCACGGTCAGCGCGAAGGGACGGAACCATTCGCCCGAGATGCCCGGCATGAAGGCCACCGGAATGAACACGGCCATGATGGAGAAGGTGGTCGCGGCCACGGCCATGCCGATTTCGGCGGTGCCGTTCAGCGCCGCCGTGCGGCGGTCTTCGCCCATCTGCATGTGGCGCACGATGTTTTCCCGCACCACGATCGCATCGTCGATCAGCACGCCGATCGCCAGCGACAGGCCGAGCAGCGTCATGAAGTTCAGCGTGAAGCCGCACAGCCACACCGCGATAAAGGCGGCGATGACCGAGGTTGGCAGCGACAGCGCGGTGATCAGGGTGGAACGCCAGGAGTTCAGGAAGGCATACACCACGAAGATGGTCAGGCCGGCGCCGAACACCAGCGCCTCGATCACGTTGTTCAGGCTGTGTTCCGCATCTTCGCCGCCGTCCTGGCTGATCTCGATGGAGGTGCCTTCCGGCAGGTCCTTCTTGATCTCTTCCACCAGCTTGCGTACGCCCTTGGCCACGCTCACGGTGGAGGCGTCGCGGGTACGGATAATGGCGATACCGACATTCGACTTGCCGCTGCGGATACTCAGGTTATTGATCTCGGCAAAGGCGTCCTTGATCTCAGCCACCTGGCCCAGGCGCACCAGCTGGTCGCCCTGGCGCTTGACGATCACGTCCTGGAACTGCTCGGGACGCTCGATGCGGCCCACCAGGCGGATGCTCTTCTCGTCCAGGCTGCCGCGCAGCTTGCCGACCGGCGCATTGGTGTTCTGCATGCGCAGCGCATTGGTGACTTCGGCCACCGACACATTGTATTCACGCAGTTTCTCGGCGCGCAGCAGCACGGACAGCTCGCGCCGCAGCGAACCGTTGACGGTCACGTTCGACACGCCGTCGATGGCGCGGAAACGGTCCGCCAGCTGGTCTTCCGCCAGGCGCGAAATTTCGGCATGGCTCTGGGTCTTGGACGACAGCGAGACCTGCATCACCGGCTGGGCCGACACGTCGACCCGCTGCAGGATGGGCTCGCGCATCTCCACCGGCAGCTTGTAGCGCACGGAAGCGATGGCGTTGCGGATCTCGTCCGAGGCCTCGATCAGGTTCTTGCTGAAGGTGAAGCGCAGCTCGATGGTGGCGCTGCCTTCCTGCGAGGTGCTGTTCAGTTCCGTCACGCCGGACAGGCCCTGCAGCGACTTCTCCAGGCGGTTGACGATTTCGCGCTCCACCGTCTCGGGCGATGCGCCCGGATAAGGAATGCTGACGAAGATGGTCGGGATCTCGACGTCGGGATTCTGGTTGACGCGCAGCTTGGACAGCGCGAGCAGGCCAAGGCACATGGTCGCCACGATCAGCACGATCATGGCGACAGGCCGTTTGACACTAAAATCAGACAGGAACATGGTTTAGTTTCCTTTCGCGGCAGCCGGAGCGGTGCTGCCATTGGCCGAGGCTACCGCCTTGGCCGACAGCAGCTCCACTTTCTGGCCATCCTTGAAGCTGGATGCCGGGGCACGCAGCACGCGGTCGCCCGCGGCCAGGCCCTTGCTCACTTCCCACTGGCCGGTGCGGGCATCGCGCGCGCCGATGGTCAGGTCGGCCTTGCGCAGGGTGTTGTCCTTGATGCGCCAGGTATAGGTGCTGTCGCCGTTACGCACCAGCGAGGAATCCGGAATCATCAGCGTATCGCGCGATTCCGCTTCCACCCGGCCTTCCGCATACAGGCCGGCCACTTTCGGCTGCACCTTGTCGGCGAAGTCCACCAGCACTTCCACCTGGCGGGTGACGGGGTTGGCGGCGGGATCCACGCGCTTCACCCTGCCGTCGAACACCTGGCCCGGATAGCCGTTGACGCGGAACTGCACGTGCTGGCCCACTTTCACGGTGCCGATCTTGTCGGCCGAGACCAGGCCCTCGAAGCGCATGCTGTTCGGGTCGATCACCTTGATCAGTTCCTTGCCCACCTGCGCCGTGTCGCCGTTCGACACCTTGCGTTCGGACACGATGCCGTCGAACGGGGCGCGCACGCTGGTGCGGGCCAGCTGCTGCTGGGCCGTGGCGGCACGCGCCTTGGCGGCCACCAGGTCGCTCTGGGCATTGTTGTAGCGCACTTCGGCGTCTTCCATCGCCTGGGCCGAGGTCATGCCCGAGGCCAGCAGGGTCTTGTTACGCTTCAGCATGCGGTCGGCCTGGTCCAGCGACTGCTGGGAGGCGCGCACCGCTTCGTTGGCCGAGGTCAGGGAATCGCGGATCGAGGTGTCGTCCAGGCGCACCAGCAGGTCGCCCTTGCGCACCGCCTCGCCGTTCTCCTTCAGCACCTGCAGCACGACGGCGCCCACTTCGGCGCGCAGGTCGGCCTTGCGTTCCGGCTCGATGGAACCGGTGATGACCGGGCCGGAGGCCAGCGCATCGTTCTGGAGCGTGACCAGGTCCTCCGGGGCCACCTGCAGGGTGGCATTCTTCTTGGCCTCCGCCCTACTGGACGCCTGATCCCCTTTATCCGGGCCTGACTTGCCGCAGGCGACGAGCGCTGAAGCTACGGCGAGAGCGAGTAGGGTCTTACGCAACATAGAATTTCTCCGAGAGTTTTGGTGATACTTTGCTGTTATTGAATACGGCGCATGGAATGCACACTACTGCAGCGGAGGATTCTCCCCGCTGCCGGGGTAGAAAGCAATCGCTGGAAGCCAGACTGCGCGATTTCGGGGATGGAGTGTCAAAAAACGTGGACAGACTGCAATCGGGGCGGACGTCCGCCCCGGACAGGGCGGACGAATTAATTCATTAATGAATATTCAAGCGCGGCCGAACAGGGCGAAAACCAGGTGGCCGATCGCGATGCCCGTCAGCAGGCCGCCGGTGATTTCCACCTTGGTATGGCCCATGCGTTCCCGCAGCCACCGGTAGCCTTCGGTCTTCTCGCCCAGCTTGTTGAGCGCGGCGGCATGCCGGCCCACGTGCTGGCGCAGGCTGTTGGCGTCGATGATGACGATAAAGGCCAGCGTCACGGCCACGCCGAAGGCCGGATGCCCCATGCCCTCGCGCAGCGCGATCAGGGTGGCCATGCTGGCCACAGTGGCGCTGTGGTTGCTGGGGAAGCCGCCGTTGCCCACCAGGTCGAAGGCCCAGCGCCGCGTGCGCGCACTATTGATCAGGAATTTGATGGGGCCGACGGTGATCCAGGTGATCAGGGGCGTGAGCAGATAGGCGAGGTCCATGTGAAAGTTCCTTTTTGGCAATTCACCATTATCGCAGATGCATGCTCACGGACGGAAGCGGGTGCAGTAAAATCGCCCCACTAAAAACACAAAGGGTGGATGCATGAAACATTTCGGGGTATCGATCATCGTCACGGTGATTCTGATGGCGGTGGCCGGCTGGTGGGGCTATAGCAATGGCGGCTTCAGCGGCGCGCTGACGGCGCTGTGGATTACGGGCGTGCTGGGCGTGATGGAGGTGTCGCTTTCCTTCGACAACGCGGTGGTCAACGCCTCCGTGCTGAAGGACTGGAACGCGTTCTGGCAGAAACTGTTCCTGACGGTCGGTATCCTGGTGGCCGTGTTCGGCATGCGCCTGGTGTTCCCGCTGGCCATCGTGGCCGTGGCGACCGGCCTGGACATGCTGGCCGTATGGAATATGGCCATCAACACCCCATCCGAGTATTCGCGCCACCTCACCGATGTGCACGCGGAAGTGGCAGCCTTCGGCGGCGCCTTCCTGCTGCTGGTGTTCCTGAACTTCATGTTCGACGACGACAAGGACGTGCACTGGATCGAATGGATCGAGGAGCGCGCCAACCGCCTGGGCGCCGAAAGCCTGTCGGTGCTGCTGGCCCTGGTGGCCGTGGGCGTGGCCGTGGAAATGGTGCCGGAAGAAAAACGCTTCCCCGTGCTGTACGCGGGCGTGGCCGGCGTGGCCATCTACCTGGCCGTGGGCTGGCTGAGCGGCCTGCTGGAGGAAGATCCGGAAGAAGCCAAGGCGCTGGGCAAGACCGTGCAGCGCGGCAGCATCGGCGGCTTCCTTTACCTGGAAGTACTGGACGCCTCCTTCAGCTTCGACGGCGTGATCGGCGCCTTCGCGATTACCAGCGACGTGGTCATCATCATGCTCGGCCTGGCCATCGGCGCCATGTATGTGCGTTCCGTCACCGTCTACCTGGTGCACAAGGGCACGCTGGACGAGTTCATCTACCTGGAGCACGGCGCGCACTGGGCCATCGGCATCCTGGCCGTGATCATGTTCGCCAGCGTCTCGTACCATATTCCGGAATGGTTTACCGGCCTGTCCGGCGTGGCCTTCATCCTGGTATCGGTGTGGTCTTCCATCAAATACAAACGCAAAATGGTGGCTGAATGAAATTTATCGGCGTCCTGATCGGCCTTGTCGCGGCGGCCATCCTCGCCTTCCTCGCCTACGTGTGGATCACCTTGAGCTGGTCCTACTCGGAAGGCGAGCGCGCGGGCTTCCTGCAGAAGTTCTCCACCCGCGGGTGGATCTGCAAGACCTGGGAAGGGGAAATCCTGCTGACCTCGATGCCGGGCGCCATTCCCGAGAAGTTCGAATTCAGCGTGCGCGAGCCGGAGGTGGCCAGGCAGCTCACCGCCGCCATCGGCAAGCGCGTGGTACTCAGCTACGCCCAGCACAAGGGCGTGCCGACCAGCTGCTTCGGCGAGACCGAGTATTACGTGACGAAGGTGCAGGTCACGCAATAAAGCGCCGCATGGCGTCCAGCGTGGCGCCGGCTGCTTCCGCGTGCGGCGTGTGGCCGCATGCCGGCAGCATCCGCTGCTGCCCGCGCGGCGTTTTGCCGGCAATGGCCACCAACTGCGCGGCCGAGCCGTACTGGTCCTCGCTGCCCTGCAGCGCCAGCACCGGGCAGGCGATTGCCGGCAGCAGGTATTCAATATTCCAGTAAGCGAAAGAAGGCTCCAGCCAGGTATCGGCCCAGGCCGCGAAGATGGCGGCAGTCTTGTCGCCATGGTAGCGCTGCAGCCCTTTCAGCTTGCCCACATTCCAGGCTGCGCGCGCCGCGCGGATGCCGTCCAGCGTCACCTCTTCCACGAACACATGCGCCGCCTCGGTGATCACGCCGCGCAAATGCGCGGGGCGTCCTGCCGCATGGATCAGTGCGATGCTGCCGCCATCGGAGTGGCCCACCAGCCAGTAATCCCGCTCAGGCAGCAAGCCCGCAAGCACAGCGGGCAGCTCGTTCAGCGCATAGTCGTGCAGGTAATGAATGCTGCGCGCGGCGCCCAGCGGCGAAGATAATCCATAGCCGTGCCGGTCATAAACCAGCCCTTCGCAGCCGGTGGCCGCGCACAGCCGTGCAGGGAAGTCGCGCCACATGGCCACACTGCCCAGTCCTTCATGCAGGAACACCAGCACCGGCCGTTCCGCACGGCCCGCGATGCGCTCGTAGTACAGCTGCGCGGTGACAGTATTCAGCGAGGGCATTCTTGCTCACCGCTCGGGCGCCCACGCCAAAGAAATAACACGCCGGCCAGCATCAGCACATGGGCGATCATGGAGAGAAACGGCGCGGTACCGGCCTGGCTCACCGAAACATCGGCAAGCTGGTCGACGACAGCATTCGTAAAATTCCAGCCCCAATGTACCCCCACCGCCGCCCATAGCGAGCCGGTACGGTACAGCGCCGCCGCATAGGCAAGGCCGAACACGAACAGCATGAGCCATTCGACCGGTCCTTTATGCAGGCGGTAAATGTGGTTCAGCACAAAAATCGCTGCTGCCAGCGGCACGTACAGCCATGTTGCTCCAATCCCAGGAAAGGCCCTGCGTACCAGTCCCCGCGTGAGGATATCTTCCGAGATCGAAGGAATGAAGGTCTGGAATGCCTGCCAGGCAAACATCAGCAAGAACGGGGTGGCAGCCGTGATGCCCGTCCAGCGCACGCTGTAGACCCCGAATTTCTCACCGGCCAGCAGCGCGGCCAGCTTGCAGGCACACGCCAGGGCGAGACCGGCGGCGAGCAGCAGGGCCCATCCCGGGCGGGCATCGATATACCAGGCACGCAGTCCACGGAAACCGAGCACACGGGAACACGCCCACGCCAAAGGAAGCACGAGCAGCATCAAGGGGTATATCTGCAGCGCTTCCGGCAACTGATAGGCAAGGAACAGGATGAGGGCAGTGGACAACAAGCGCTGCGGGGTCAGCCGAGTGTTGGCGGGTTCGGTCATGGCATGGAAGGTATGTTGAGGGCATCAGAGGATACCGAACACGGGCAGGCTTGCCAATACCACGAACCAGCGGTCCAGGCACATGCTAGAATTTTTATGCCTCCTCGCAATAGTGCCAGGAAGCATTGACACAGGAATGAACGATGCGATTTTTCCCCTCCCGCCTGCTGATGCTGGCAGGCCTGCTTGCGGCCGTCCAGGCCATGGCTGCCGATCTTCCCTTGCTGCGCGAGCGCAGCGAAGGCCAGCGCCCCACGCTGATGCTGATTGGCGCGCCCCACTTCGCCAACTATAACCAGGACATCAGCAACACCACGGTACCGGACGTGCTGCCGGCACAGCGGCAGGCCGAGATAGCCCGCATTACGCAAGCCCTGCTGGCCTTCCGGCCCACCAAGGTCGCCGTCGAAATGCCGGCCAAACGGCAGGAAAAGCTGAGCGCCGCCTACCGCGACTACCTTGCCGGCAGCTACCAGCTGCGCCGCGACGAATATGAACAGCTCGGCATGCGCATTGCCGCCGCTGCCGGCCACAAGGATATTTACGGCATCGACTGGAACGAGATGCCGCCAGGGACCGTGGAAGACTTCGACTATGACGAATGGGCCACGAAGAACGGCCAATCCACGCTGCTGGCGCGGATTCGCGAGAACCCGGCCATTGCCGACGACAACCGGCAGCTGCACAGCACCACGGTGGCCGAGTGGCTGCTCAAATATAACCAGCCGGAAGCGCTGGCGCGCAGCCATCGCCGCTACTTCGATTTCGCCATGATCGGCAACAAGGAACAATATCCCGGCGCGAACTGGGTGGCCAACTGGTATGGCCGCAACCTGAAGATATTCAACAAGCTGGTAACGCTGGCGCCGCAGGCCGACGACCGCATCCTCGTGATCTACGGCGCGGGCCACATCTTCCTGCTGCGCGAATTTGCGCAGCAATCCGGCGCCTTTACCGTTGCCGATCCCCTGCCGCTGCTGCAGCAGGCCCGCTAAGGCCATACGCCATGCCCGTCCAGTACCTGCGCACATTCACCGCCGCCCAACGCACGGAGGCCGCGAACATTCGCCTGGGACGGGTACTGGCCTTCGTTGCGGGCGCCGTCAATGCCGGTGGCTTCCTGGCCGTGGGCCAGTACACCTCGCACATGACCGGCATCCTGTCTTCCATCAACGACAACCTCGTCACCGGCCATGTGGCGCTGGCATCGACCGCGCTGGGCTCCGTGCTGCTGTTCCTGCTGGGCGCGGCCACCTCGGCCATCTGCATCCACTGGGGACGGCGCCGCCGCGCCCATAGCGAATACGCCACTCCGCTGATGCTGGAAGCCGTGCTCCTGCTGGCATTCGGCCTGATCGGCGCCCGCCTGGAACAGGAACGCCTGCTGCTGCTCCCCGCCACGGTGGGTTTGCTCTGCTATGTGATGGGCCTGCAGAACGCCATGATCACCAAGGTATCGCGCGCCGAAATCCGCACCACCCACGTGACCGGCATCGTGACCGATATCGGCATCGAGCTGGGCAAGCTGGTTTACTGGAACCGCCACGGCGGGCACCCGGTGCGCGCCGACCTCACCAGGCTGCGCGTGCTGGCCTCCCTGCTCGGCATGTTCCTGCTGGGCGGGGCCGCCGGCGCGGTCGGCTTCCAGCAGATCGGCTTCCTGGCCACCGTGCCATTGGCCGCCCTGCTGCTCCTGCTGGCCTGGGTGCCCGTGATGGACGACCTGCTGGGCCGCCGCCGCCCGGACCACTGACGCGCGCGTTGCGATCGGGCGATTTTTTTCCCGCGATTCGAAAACCTGCTTGACGCACCCGGCAGGAAAAGTGACAATAAAATGGTAGCGCTATTCATTTAGCCAATAAAAGCATGGTAATACCATGACCATAGCCGCGGAGACACGGCTCACAACGATAAAGAGACGCAATGACCTCTACCCTGAGCCCGACGGGCAAACTTTCGGTCGTGGAAAAGATCGGCTACAGCCTGGGAGACCTGGCGGCCAACCTGATCTTCCAGACCCTGCTCACCTTCATCGCCTTCTTCTACACGGACGTCTACCGGATTCCGGCCAACGCCGCCGCCACCATCATCTTCCTCGGCGGCCTGGCGGGCGCCTGCTTCAATCCGCTGATGGGCCTGATCGCCGACCGCACCGTGACGCGCTGGGGCAAGTTCCGGCCATGGCTGCTGTGGACCGCGATTCCCTTCGGCCTGATCTCCATCCTGGCCTTCAGCACGCCGGACCTGGGCGACAACGGCAAGATCATCTACGCCACGCTGACCTACATCCTGCTGATGCTGGTGTACTCGGCCAACAACCTGCCCTACTCCGCCCTGAGCGGCGTGCTCACCGGCAGCATGCAGGAACGTAACAGCCTGTCCTCCTACCGCTTCGTGGCGGTGATGGTCGCCCAGCTGATCATCCAGGTGCTGCTGCTGCCGCTGGTGCTGATCCTCGGCGGCGGCGACAAGGTGGAAGGCTTCCGCAACACCATGATCATCTTCGCCGTGGCCGGCACCATCTGCTTCCTGGTCGCTTTCGCCACCACGCGTGAACGCATCGTGCCGACGGCGACCCAGCGTTCCAGCATCGGCCAGGATATCGGCGACCTGCTGCGCAACAAGCCATGGGTGGTGCTGCTGCTGGTGACTATCCTCGTCTTCGTCACGCTGGCGCTGAAGGGCGGCCTCTACATCTACTACTTCAAGAACTACCTCAGCGAAGCCGCATTGGCCCAGTTCCTGAAAGACATCGGCTTCATCGCCTTCATCGAACACCTGAACGCAGCGCTGGTGAGCATCGGCCTCACGCGCTTCCAGTGGCCGGAAGATCCCGCCACGTCGGCTTTCAGCCTGTTCAACGGCGCAGGCATCATCTGCATGATCATCGGTATCGGCTTCTCCTCGCCGCTGGCGGGCCGCTTCGGCAAGCGCAATGTGTTCGGGGCCGCGCTGCTGGCCGCCACGCTGTTCATGCTGGCCTTCTACATCTTCCCGCCGACCTCCATTGGCATGGTGTTCGGCTCGCAGATCCTGCACGGCTTCTTCTACGGCATCACCATCCCGCTGCTGTGGGCCATGATCGCCGACGTGGCCGACTACTCGGAATGGAAAAACAACCGCCGCGCCACTGCGCTGCTGTTCTCCGCAATGATCTTCGGCCTGAAAGCTGGCCTCAGCATCGGCAGTGCGCTGGTGGCAGGCCTGCTGTCCGGTTACGGCTACGACGGCGCGCAAGCCACCCAGCCGCAGACGGTGGCGGAGGGCATCCGCGTATCGATCAGCATTTACGCCTCGCTGCCCTTCCTCGCCACGGTGGCCCTGCTCTACTTCTACGAGATCAACAAGAGCGCCGAGCACCGCATCGAACAGGACCTGCTGACCCGCCGCGCGGCCGCAGCGAATTGAAAAGGTAAAAACATGCCCGAGCAACTGACCCCGGCCGAAGAAGCGGCCCTGCAGCGCGCCATCTCGCAGCCGCTGGTAACGCACATCTACACGGCCGACCCGTCGGCCCACGTTTTCGACGGCAAGATCTACGTCTACCCATCGCACGACATTGAAGCGGGCATTCCCTTCAACGACAACGGCGACCACTTCGGCATGGAAGACTACCGCGTGCTGTCGATGGACAGCCCGGACAGCCCCGCCACCGACCACGGCGTTGCCCTGCACGTGAAAGACGTGCCCTGGGCCGAGCGCCAGATGTGGGCGCCGGACGCCGCGCGCAAGGACGGCAAGTACTACCTCTACTTCCCGGCCAAAAAAGCCGATGGCATCTTCCAGATCGGCGTGGCCGTTGGCAACAAGCCGGAAGGGCCATTCACGCCTGAACCGAAGCCGATCGAAGGCAGCTATTCCATCGATCCCGCCGTGTTCGAAGACCATGGCGAGCACTATATGTACTTCGGCGGCATCTGGGGCGGCCAGCTGCAGAAATACCGCAACAACAGCTACGCGGCCGGCAACGAAGAACCGGCCGACGACCAGCCCGCGCTGACTGCGCGCGTTGCGCGCCTCACGGCCGACATGAAAGGCTTCGCTGAAGCGCCGCGCGATGTCGTCATCCTCGACGAACACGGCAAGCCGCTGCTGGCGGGCGACCACGACCGCCGCTACTTCGAAGGCCCGTGGATGCACAAGTACAAGGGCAAGTACTACTTCTCCTACTCCACCGGCAACACGCATTTCCTGTGCTATGCCGTTGGCGACAATCCCTACGGCCCCTTCACCTACCAGGGCATGATCCTCACACCGGTGATCGGCTGGACCACGCACCACTCCATCGTTGAATTCAAGGGCCGCTGGTTCCTGTATTACCACGACAGCAGCCTGTCGAAAGGCATCACCCATCTGCGTTCGGTGAAAGTGACGGAGCTGCACTACGACGAAGACGGCCGCATCAAAACCATCGACCCATACGGACTATGAAACAAAGAACATTCGGCCGCACCGGCGCACAGGTATCGGAAATCGGCTTCGGCGCATGGGCCATTGGCGGCGCATGGGGCGACGTATCGAAGGATGACGCCAAAGCCGCGCTGCACGCAGCGCTGGACAGCGGCGTGACCTTCATCGACACCGCCGACGTGTATGGTGACGGTCGCTCGGAACAGCTGATCGCGGAAGTACTGAAGGAACGCGGCGGCGAAAAACCCTTCGTCGCCACCAAGCTTGGCCGCCGCCTGTCTCCCCATGTGGCGGAAGGCTACACGAAGCAGAACATGACGGCCTTCGTCGAACGCTCGCTGGTCAACCTGCAGACCGATTGCCTCGACCTCGTGCAGCTCCACTGCCCGCCTCCGGCAATCTACTACCAGCAGGAAGTGTTCGGCCTCCTGGACGACCTGGCCACTGCCGGAAAGATCCGCCACTACGGCGTGTCGGTCGAAAAAGTGGAAGAAGCGCTGAAAGCGATCGAATATCCGAACGTGAAGAGCGTTCAGATCATCAACAACATCTTCAGGCAGCGCCCGGCGGGCCTGTTCTTCGCCGAAGCGAAGAAGCGCCAGATCGCCGTCATCGCCCGCGTGCCCCTCGCATCAGGCCTGCTGACCGGCAAAATGAGCGCCACTACCGCATTCGCCGCCGACGACCACCGCGCCTTCAACCGCAACGGCGAAGCCTTCGACAAAGGCGAAACCTTCGCCGGCGTGCCATACGACGTTGCGCTTGAAGTGATCGAAGAAATCCGCCGCCTGGTACCGCAAGACTTCACGATGGCAGACTTCGCCCTGCGCTGGATCCTGATGGAAGACGCAGTCAGCACCGTGATCCCCGGCGCGCGCAACGCCCAGCAAGCGCAAGCCAACACCCGCGCCAGCGGACTGCCCGCCTTATCAGCAGAAACCATGGCGGCGCTGCGCGACATCTACGCCAAGCGTATCGCGCAGTACGTGCACCACAGCTGGTGACATGGCGGGATGCCGTGATCAGAGTTTCTCGGCATCCTGCGTTATTCCCTGGTGATAGGCAATCTGCAGGATGGGATCCTTTTCACCCACGGCGAGGAACAACAGCTGAATGTTAGTTTTTCCCGCCGCCCATTCGGCAAGCTTTTGCTTCAGGATCCCATCCTGGCTCTTCTTGCTCAGCTCCTTGCCATATTTCGCTGACAAAGCCAGGTATAGCTCATCCCATTTTGAGGATGCATCCAGCGTGTCGCTGCCTTTATTCAGTGAGAGCGTAATCTGGTTCAGTTTCTTGTCCTTGAAATAAAACTCCGCCGTGAATTTCCGCTTCACGATTTCGATGTTCTGTACTTCAAGTGTCTGTACGGCGCCGTTTGGCAGGCTGCTCCCCTTCTTCGTTTTGACGGCCGATGGATTCACTTTCAGCACTTCCGCTTCAGTCATGCCGTAAACGCTGTCCTTCCAAAGCGTTTGCGCTGACGATGGAAGCTGCGCTGAAATCGCAAAGGCTGCAACGATCACGCGGAGAAATTTCATATGGTCCTCAAGGGCTGCTATGTGAGAAGCAAATATCTCACGGAACATGCATGGAAGCAAAAAGAAACCCAGCCGTTACGCTGGGTTTTCGATACTACCGTCAATAAGGCCTCTACCGTAGCCGCGCTTTAGTGTCCGTGGATGGCGCATTGGGCGCCGTCGCCAGCGCCACGATTGCAGTCCCGGCGGCAAGGATGAGGGCATCCTCGATCAGACCGCTGCGCGTCTGGCCAATCCGTGCCATGGCGCGCTTGCGGCCGGCGAGCGTGAGGTAAGCAAGCGGCACGGCGGTTGCCACCGCGACCGCAGCCCCCGCAGTCTCCTTACCCTTCGGCGCCAGCGCAGCGCCCGCGATTCCCGCACTTGCCACGCGGGCCATCAGGCCCAGTGGAACAGTGCGGTCCGGCGCGGTCTTCATCTTGTCTCCTGCCATTTCTCCAAGGCCCATCGCCATGGCCCCGTATTTGAACAGCGGACGATCCAGCAGCATCAATTCGCCCGGCGTGCGGCGGCCAAACCGGCGTGCGGCCGCAATGGTAGCCATCGGCGTCATCGCCCGTGCACTGGCAACGGCGCCAATCAGGGCGGAGGAGAGAAGATTACGAATATTCACGGTTCAGCTCCTGATGATCAAAACCTCAGGTTACGAACCGCAGCGCGCTCTGTCTGTTAGCTAGGGCATATAGCGGCGCTCAGTATGCTCCCAACAGCCTGTCCAGAGCGCCCTGAATCAGAAATTGATGCGCCCGAGCCGACGCGACGTTTACTTTGAGCTCGCTTGCGGGAACGGCGCCGAGTTGTGGCGTGTCCATAACGTATTCGTCCCCATCGATTGCAATAATAGGGAACAGGTCTGCCGGAAGAGTCATTGAAGGGAACGCCGACAGAGGCCGGAGGGGAACCACTATTCTCGTTGCCAGGCCACTGATCACATTGCTTTGCACATCGATGAGGTAAGGGATGTTCCGGCTATTCCTACCTGGGTTGATGAAGACGTCGAAGCGGCTCATCAGAACGACCGCCACTCGTCAAGCGCCACCCCCTCCTCCTCTACCCTGCGATTGTATGCAGCAAGAAAATCCGCATGCTCTACATTCCATTGCTGCTCCATCCGCGATTGAATCTCCTCGCGTAAACGCTCCTCGCAGACCTGCGAGATGTTAATACCAAGTTTCTTCGCAGCTTGATAGACATCCAACGACAAGGTGATGTTGGTTGCTTTCTTGGCAGGCTGCTTTTCTTGGAGAGGAACAGCTTTCATGACGACCAATGCGCATCAGAAATGGAGGAGATTGTGCGCATTATAGCCCTCCCAACAATCTTCATGCCGCCAACACGCAACAATGACGGTTTGCCTGGCACGAGCACTGAGCATTCAGTAAAAAAGTAACAGTTAGTATAAAAATTTTCTCATACGATAGCCTTAAGTTCACCTTTTCCCGTCTGCATCGTATATGCTCGCATGATAGGTTGTGTTACCGTTCAGCATCGATAATTGACAGACTCACACCTATTCGCTCAAGTAATTTATTATCAATAGGAAATTTATGGCAACTACCAAAAGTGCAAATGGCCGTAGGCCTGGAAGCAAAAATCACTCTCCACGTGAGGATCGACTCATAGCTCAAGTTGCCGCGCTAAAAGCTAGTCTTGCAGCGGAAAAGTTGAAGGGCAAGGTAAAGGACGCAGAGAAAAAAGAACTCCGTGTTGCTTTGGCAGCAGCGAAAAAGGCACCGCCAAAGAAGTAAAGGGAGGATGACGTTACCGTCAAACCTTGGCCAAACCCAATTTTCACGCGCCACCATCAGGTGGCGCTTTTACGCCTCTTGGCTGTGCAAGCCAGTATGGACGGTCTGGAACTCCAAATTGCAACCCTGTGGGTTGGAGGTGGTTCTCGGAATATTATGTCATCTCTCCTTGATTGGAACACCACGAACAAGGATAGCCAAGTGCTCCTCAAGCTGGGTGCCACATCTAAGTGCCCAAGCAATCCCCGCCCAGTGTACTAACCTCGGGCCACCGTAAGTAAATAGACAGTTCCTGAAACGCAAAAACCCAGCCGGGTTAGGGCTGGGTTTTTGGCATGCTGCTGAATTCTGGCTCCCCGACCTGGACTCGAACCAGGGACCTGCGGATTAACAGTCCGTCGCTCTACCGACTGAGCTATCAGGGAAAAGAGGCCGCATTATAGACGGCCACTTTCAGGCTGTCCAGTACTTAGAACGAGCCTTTGAACTGCACACCCCACTGGCGCGGCTCGTTGATGAAGCCGGTCAGGTTGTTGAAGTCGATGGCGCCGGTGATGCGCTGGGTGTCGGTGATGTTACGGCCGAACGCGGCGATTTCATACTTGCCGCCTGCCCAGTTGTAGCCCACGCGCAGGCCGCCTTCGGTCATGGCCTTGCCTGTGAACTCGGTGGCTTCGTACAGGAAGAAGTTTACCTTGCTGCGGTAGGACCAGTCGGTCAGCACGAACAGGTTGCCGTCGGCCAGAGGGATGTTGTAACGCGCGCTGGCGTTGATGATCCACTTCGGCGCCTGCGGCAGCGGGTTGCCGTCGATGACCACGCGCCCGGCTGCGTTGATCGGGTTCGTCACCGTGCACTGCGCGCACTTGTTCACCGACAGGGACGGATCCTTGATCTCGGTGAAGTTGTACGAGGCGCTGGTGGCGATCTTGAAGTCCGGCGTCACGAAGCCTTCCAGTTCCGCTTCGATGCCGCGGCCCTTGGTCTTGGCAGCGTTAATCAGCTTGGTGACGTTGGAGTTACCACCCACCACGGTCAGCTGCTGGTTCTTCACGTCGTAGTCATACACGCTCAGCGAGGCGCGTGCGCGGCGGTTCAGCAGGTCCGCCTTGATGCCGGCTTCGTAGGAGGTGATGGTTTCCGCATCGGCCACGGTGATTGGCACCGAGGTCGAAGCTGCGCCAACCGACGGCGCGCGGAAGCCGGTTGCCACGCGGGCGTACACGCTCACGTCCGGGTTCACGGTGTAGGTGCCGCTCAGGTCCCAGTTGAACTTGTCCTTGTCGGAGTGGATCGACTGCGGGCCAACCAGCACGGTGTTGATGGCTTCCACGGTGCGGAAGTCTTTCACGTCCTTGGTGTAGCGCAGGCCGCCGCGCACGGTCAGGGCTTCGCTCACCGCGTAGTTCACGGAGCCGAAGACGGCCGAAGCACGGTTCTTCTGTTCGCTCACCACGCGCGAGGTGCGGGCGCCGGCCGGGTTGTAGTTGTCGCTGCCGCCTTGTGCGTCTTCGTTGAAGAAGTAGAGGCCAGCCTGCCAGCTCAGAGGACCGGCTTTCTTGGACTCGACACGGAACTCCTGCGAGTACTGCTGCAGTTCAGGCAGCACGCTGGCCGTCTCCACCGGGAACGGCACTACGCCTGGGCCGGATGGGTTGCCGCCGTCGATGTCGCCGCGGCTGTTGTAGTCCTTGATGCTTTCGTAGCCGGTGATGGAGTACAGCTTCACGGCCCCCAGGTCCCAGCTCAGGCGGATATTGCCGCCCTGGGTATCCAGGTTCTGGTAGTTCTGGCCGTTGGTGTAGATTTTTTCCGCGTCGAAGCCGTCAACGAAGTCGTTGGTGCCCTTCTTGATGATATTGGCGCGGAACAGGCGCGAGCTGCCCACGCTGGTGCGCTGGTGGATGTTGAACAGCGCATTGAAGGTGCCGTTTGGCTGGAACAGGAACTGCACGCGTTCGGCGTGCTCGTTGTAGCCTTCCATCGAATCCGGCTGGTTCAGGAAGGCGTTGGACACGTAGTCGTCGCGGTGCTGGCGCAGCGTGGAAACGCGCATCGCCCACTGGTTCGACAGCGGGATGTTGGCGGCGGCTTCCACGTTCGCGGTGGCGTGCGTGGCGTAGGACAGGTTGTAGTAGCCTTCGATGCCTTTCAGGCTAGGCTTGGCGGACTCGAACTTGACCACGCCGGCCGGGGTGTTGCGGCCGAACAGGGTGCCTTGCGGACCGCGCAGGACTTCCACGTTCTGCAGGTCGAACATCGGGTAGCCCTTCAGGATCGGGTTTTCCTGCACCACGTCGTCATAAATCAGGGAGACAGGCTGCGAAGCAAAGATGCTGAAGTCGGCATTGCCGTAGCCGCGGATGTAGAAGCGCGGGAACACGCGGCCGGTGGAGGATTCCACGTTCAGGCTTGGCACCTTACCGGCCAGCACGCGGATGTCCTGGCCGCCGGACAGGATCACGTCCAGCTTTTCATTGGCGATGGTGGAGACCGATACCGGCACTTCCTTGATGTTCTCGGTGCGGCGCTGGGCCGTCACGGTCACGGTTTCCAGCTGGCCGCTGGCGGTTTGGGTCGTTGCCTGGGTAACTTCCTGGGCCATGGCGGCCAGGGGCATCACGGCGCTGAGGGCGAGGAGACGCTTGTGCATCCGGGACAGTTTCATTGTCAGTATTCCTTGGTTAGAAATTTGCGAAGCAAAACGCTGTCTCCCGTTCTCTTCTTTGGCTTGCTATCGGATAGATAACAAAAAGCCGCGTCTGTGCGCGGCTTGTGGGTGTAATTTCGCGGACCGCAAGGTTAATGGTTTTTCCATCACCTGTCAAACCGTCAACGGTAGGTCAAGCGGCGCCACCATTTCTCCGCTGGGCCACTGTCATGGCGGGCCAGCCAGAAGTTGCTGCCGGCAAGCTGCACGATGTAAATGCAGACTGCCACCATCAGCGCGCCTGCCAGATTGAGGCGTCCCGAGAGGCCAAGGCCGTAGTGATAGAACAGCAGCATGCAGATCAGCGTCTGTGCAAGATAGTTCGTCAACCCCATGCGGCCGGCATTCCCAATCCAGCGCAGCACCGGGCTGGCGCTGGCCTGGCACAGCATGGCAAGGCCGATCAGATAGCACACGCTCAACAGGGGCGTAGCGGCAAACTCCGCAATCGCGAACAGCGCGCGTTCGAGCGCGAAGGCGTTCGGCAGCGGATGCCACTGCAAGACCGGCAAGCTGGAAAATGCTTTCAGGAGCAAAGCAGGTAGCAGAAGCCAGCGCGCCACATTCAGCAGCTGCCCCTTCAGTTCAGCGAGACGGTGGAACACGCGGGTCTTGCCCCGCAATGAGGCCGAGCAGGAACATGATCTCGTATTGCAGCCAGCTCGCCATGCCGTTCTGTATCGACATCACATGGAGCATGGCGACGCCGAGCTTTTGCATGCTCATCACCTCCAGCACGCCGCCGGTCTGCCATGTCTTGAGCACCTGCATGATCACGACGTCCGTTTGCGCCTGGCTGGCGGCAAGCGATTCCGGGGTGGCAGTAGACAGGAGTAGTTTGGCCAGTTGTATCAACAGGCCAGCCAGTGCAAGGCCTGCGATCCACTTCCACAATACCGCAACGGTTTTGCGGTTGAAGTACAACAGCGTGAAGCCCAACAGTGCATATTTATGCAGGATGTCGCCGAACCAGAATACCAGTCCATGCACCAGTCCTATCGCGAGCAGCAGCCAGAGGCGGCGCTTGAACAGCCTGTCGCCATCCAGGCCAAGCTTCCGGTTCTTCTCCATCATCAGGTAAAAGCCCAATCCAAAGAGGAAGCTGTAGATCGTGTAGAACTCCCCTTTGACCAACAGGTGCAGCGCAAACTGGAGGGGCTCATAGGAAGCCGGCTGGTCCAGCTGCAGCGCATACACCTGCTCGGGCCGCAGGAACAGGAACAATGCGTAAGTCTGGATATTGATCAGCAAAATCCCCAGCAATGCCATGCCGCGAATTACGTCAATGGCCGGAACGCGTGTTGTGTGCTCGCTCATCATGCATACCTCAATGTTTCCAAAATGCATTTATTATGAGCGGAATTACAAAACAGAACAATACCAATAGTAAAAAAGCCCAGCCGACGGGGGCTGGGCTTTCATTGGTCATACAGGATATCAGGCGCCGCAGCTTCCCAGCGTTGCATCCTTTTTCAGGTGTGCCGGAACGGCGCTTGGCGACACGCAGATTTCATGCGAGGACTGGCCGGCCTTTTTGCAGACCTTCACCTTGTTGCCGCCGCCGCAGCGTGCGTCGATTACGGGAATCGTCACTGAACCCGCGGCGCTGCAGGCGTTCTGGTTGCTGGCCTGGACCGCGATGGTGTAGCTGCCTGCCGCCGCCGGTGTGAACTGGGTAACGGCGCCGCTGGTGTTGCTCAGGCCTGCGGCGGGCGACCAGGTGTAGCTGCTGATCGAGCCGCTGGCTGCATCGGAAGCAGTCAGCGTCAGGCTTTGCGCCCCGTATCCGAGAACGATGGTGTTGGCCGGCGCGTTGGTGTCGGTCGTATCGGAACGGCTTACGGCAAGCTGCGGCTGCGGCACTGCGCCCAGCACGGTCACGGTAGCCGGCGCGGTCGCCACGTTGCCTGCCTTGTCGGTCACGCTCAGCACCACTTCGTTGGCACCGATATTGCTGCAACTGAAGGAGTTCGGGCTCACGCTGCGGGAATCGATGCCCCAATTGTCGGTGCTGCCGTTGTCCACGTCGTCGGCGGTGATGCTCACATTGCCCGCCACCAGCGTACGTTCGATCGCGCGGGTCTGCACTACCGGCGCCTGCTTGTCGTTGCTCGTGGTGTTGGATGCGGCGCTTTCGTGGTGCAGGCGGTTCAGCGCAGTAACGGCGTAGTAGTAGTACTTGCCTGCCGCGATGGCGCCGTCGGTATAGCTGGTCTCATTGCTGTCGGTGAGAGCCAGCAGGTTGTCGCGGTTCTCAAGGTCGATGTTGGGCTGCTCGGAGCGGTAGATCGCGTAGCGGCGGGCCTTGTCGAATTCATCCGCGCCCTCTGCCCTGCTCCATGCCAGCGTCAGCGAGCCGTTGTCGTTCAGGGTGGAACCCAGCTCTCCTGTCGCCGCGGGCACGGTGCTGTCTTTCCACAGCATGGCCGGCAGCATGGCCGGCTTGTTGTAGATATTGTCCTTGAGGTCCGTGCGGTAGCCCAGCGCGTTCTGCTGCAGGAAGGCGTGGCGGAAGTGGATCTGGCCCGCGATATGGCTGCTGCCGCGGTTCATCGCGATCTGGTTGGCGATCTGCGCGGGGCTGGTCCAGCCGGCGGTGTTCATCTTGTAGTCGGCCAAGCCGATGTACATGTGGCGGTCGAAGGCGTTCTCGTTCCACCATGGCACCAGCAGCTGATAGTCCGAGCCGGCCTGGCCGATATACCAGTAGACCTGCGGCGCGAGGTAGTCGATCCAGCCGCTCTGCAGCCACTTGCGCGAATCGGCGAACATGGCGCTGTAGTGCTGCAGCGCGCCTGCCGACGTTGGCGAGCCGACGGCAGGGTCGGTGCTGCTGCGGTAGATGCCGGACGGCGAAATGCCGAACTTCACCCAGGGCTTGAGGGCGGTGATGCTCTGGCCCACACTGGCGATCAGCAGATTGATATTGTCACGGCGCCAGTCGGCGCGGCCTTCCGGCGTGTTCGGGAAGCCGCGCGGATCGGCATTGTAGGCCGCATCGTCAATCGTGGCCGGGGTGCCGTTCGGGTAGAAGTAGTCGTCGAAGTGGATGCCATCCACGTCGTAGCGCTGCACGATGTCCATCACCACCGCGTGCACGTGCTCGCGCACTGCGGGCAGGCCGGGGTTGAGGATCTGCACGGTGCCGATGGTGAGCAGCCATTCGGGATGGGTGCGCGAAACGTGGGTGGGGCCATACATCGCGTTATTGCCGGCGTTCGAGAGCGTGGCCACGGCGCGGTAGGGGTTGATCCAGGCGTGGAATTCGAGGCCGCGCTTGCGGCTCTCGCCGATGGCGAACTGCAGCGGATCCCAGGCGGGCGATGGCGCGGTGCCCGAACTGTTGGTCAGGTAGTAGGACCATGGTTCCAGCGTGCTGGCATACATGGCGTCGGACTGGCTGCGCACCTGGAAGTAGGCGGCGTTCATGCCGGTGGCCTTGTTGTGGTCAAGAATGGCAGTCAGCGCGGCGCGCTGCTGGTCGGGAGTCTGGGTGCGTACCGGCCAGTCCAGGCTGATGTGGGTACTGATCCAGACGCCGCGCATTTCGCGCTTCGGGGCAGTGGTTTGGGCATGGCTCTGGCCTGCGGCGAGCAGGCACAGGGCCGCGGCCGCACATAGTAGTCTCTTCATAGTCCTCGTATTTATTCTGAGTGGTTAAAGGGGACACAACGTCCATGGCGTTATGTTCTTTTTACAAGGTGGCTGGTAAAGACTATGCGTGCACGATTGGCGCGCCCAATGAATTTTCAGGAATGGGTCATAACTTTTGGTATGGGTTTTTTAATACCACTTTCGAGGAAGGAGGAGTTCAGGGCTTGCTGCCCAAGATTACTTTCGCGCTGCCCAGTCCCTCGCTGGCGGCGGTGACGACGATCGGCCCGCCCTTGCCTGCTTTGGTGCGCACGATGGCCAGCGCCAGCCCGTTGTAGACGGCGCGCTCCGGCGACTGGAAGGAGACGTGGCTGGTGGCGTCGCCGTTATCGGTGGCCACCAGTTCCGCCGGGCCACTCACGCTGAAGCGCACCTTGTTGCTGGTGCGCGGCACCATGCGGCCGTCACGGTCGGTAACGGCCACCGTCACGAAGGACAGGTCCTTGCCGTCGGCGGCCAGTGCGCTGCGGTCGGCGGTCAGCGACAGCTTTGCGGGGGCGCCCGTGGTCTGCACCGTGTCTTCCGCCCAGGGCTTGCCCTGCTTGTAGACCAGTGCACGCACCGTGCCGGGCTGGTAGACCACATCGTCCCAGCGCAGGCGGTAGTCCTTGGCGCCGCGCTTCTTGCGGCCCTGCGATTTGCCGTTGACGAACAGCTCGGCCTCATCGCCCGACGTGTAGAGGTGCACCGGCGTGACCTGCCCGACGCGCTCCGGCCAGTTCCAGTGCGGCAGCAAGTGCGCCATCGGCAGCTCGGGACGCCAGCGCGCCTGGTAGAGGTAGAAGCGGTCTTTCTTGAAACCCGCCAGGTCCACGATGCCGAAATAGGAGCTGCGCGAGGGCATGGGAATCTTGCGCAGCGCCGCCAGCTCCTTCGCGGCGCGTTCGCGCTCGGCAGGGTCGGTAAAGTTCAGCACATTGGTGGAGTCGGCGTTGTATGGCGTTGGCTCGCCGAGATAATCGAAGCCGGTCCACACGAATTCACCTGCCGTGAACGGGCTTGCGTCCAGCCCGCGGAACTCCACGTCGGGCGACCAGGCCCACGGCGGCGCGGTCAGGTCGTAGCTGCTGACCTGGAAGTTCACCGCGCCCTCGCGCTTGTCGTCGCTGACCGGGAAGAAGTATTCGCCACGCGAGCTGACGGTGGACGCGGTTTCGCTGCCGTAGACCGGGATATGCGGCGAGCTGCGGTGGAACTTCGCATATTCCTCCGGCTTGTAATTGAAGCCCAGTACGTCCACGGCAGTCTGGAAGCCGTTGTAGCCGGAGGCGATGTGATTGAATCCGCCAGTGGTCGGCCGCGTGCGGTCTTCGCTGCGCACGATGGCCGCCAGGTGCGCCGCCATCTTCCAGCCTTCGGGCTGGCCCTGTTCCATGATCTCGTTCCCGATGCTCCACATGATCACGCTGGGGTGGTTGCGGTCGCGCTGCACCATGGCGCGCAGGTCTTTTTCGTGCCATTCGTCGTACAGCGTGCTGTAGTCCTTCGGTATTTTTCCGGTGCGCCAGGCGTCGAAGGCTTCTTCCACGATCAGGATGCCCATGCGGTCCGCCAGCTCCAGCAGCTCGGGGGCGGGAGGATTGTGCGTGGTGCGGATGGCATTCACCCCCATCTCGCGCAGGATCTCCAGCTGGCGTTCCAGCGCGCGTACGTTCAGCGCCGCGCCCAATGCGCCAAGGTCATGGTGCATGCTCACGCCCTGCAGCGGCACGTGCTCGCCGTTGAGCAGGAAGCCGCGTTCCGCATCGAAGACGGCAGTGCGGATGCCGAACGGCGTCTCCACTTCATCCACCACCCTGCCCTCGCCGCTCACGGTCGTAACAGCGGCGTAGCGCTGCGGCGAGCGCACGCTCCACAGCTTCGGCTGCGCGAGCTGCAGCGACTGCGCCAGCAGGATCTGGCGGCCGGCGCCAATCTTGGCCAGCGGCGAAGCTTCGCTCTGCACCAGCGCGGGCCCGCTGCGGCGGCCTGCCGCATCCAGCGCATAAATTGCGGTGGAGACTTGCGCCGCCGTATCGCTGCCCTTGTTGTCCAGCGTGACCTGCACATTGACGGTGGCTGCATCGGCCTTCACGATGGGCGTGGTAACAAAGGTGCCGTTATGCGCCACATGCAGCGGCGAGGTCTTCACCAGCCACACATTGCGGTAAACGCCGCCGCCCGGATACCAGCGCGAGGACTGGGGCGGATTGTCGACGCGGATCGCCACCACGTTGTCAGCACCGGCCTTCAGATGCGGCGTGAGGTCAACCCGGAACGAGGCATAGCCATATGGCCAGCCGCCAACCTGTTTGCCGTTCAACCAGACCGTCGCATGCGACATGGCGCCGTCCACGTCAAGGTAGACGCGGCGGCCCGCATCGCTCGCCGGGGAAACGAAGTGCTTGCGGTACCAGGCCACGCCCCACCATTCCAGCTTGCCGGTCTCGCCGTCGTATTCCTGCCTGAACGGGCCTTCGATGCCGAAATCATGCGGCAAGTCCAGCTTGCGCCAGCCCTTGTCGTCGGCATCGGCGCCGCCCGCAGGTTCGCCTTTCATGAAGAGCCAGCCGGCATTGAAGGAGGTCCGCTCGCGCACACCCTGTTCGGCGGCATGGGACGGAAGGGACAGCGCCATTACGGCTGCAGTCATGGCCAGCATGGGAACAGGTCGCATTGGAATTCAGGGTCCGGTGAAAGAAAAACGTAGTATCGGCCGCGTATGGTCATTTGAATAATCAGAAATCGGCATAGGATTTTGCCAAAACAGGATAGCTCCGGCGCGCGGCTGGCAGCGCCAGTTGCTTTATTCGCTATAATTGCCCGTCATTTTCCAGGGGGTTTGCGTGGGTGCGTCGATTCGTCAGGGGACAAAGTGGGCCATGCGCGGCAGATTGCTGCGCGCAGTGCTGCTTGGCCTGGCCTGCGCGGCCCCGGCGCCGGCGCTGCCGGCCGACCCGCCTGAATCCTCGCTGCAGGTGCTGCACTGGTGGACTTCCGCCAGCGAGCGGCGCGCCGCCAAAGTGCTGGCAACGCGCCTGGGCGAGGAAGGTATCGAATGGAAGGACAACGCGGTGCCCGGCGGCGCCGGACTGGGCGCAGGCAAGGTGCTCAAGAGCCGCGTGCTGGCGGGCGACTCGCCCGGAGCCACGCAGATCATCGGCGTTTCGGTCGGCGAATGGGCGGAACTGGGCCTGCTGCGCGGCTTCGACAGCGTGGCGGTGGCCGGTAATTGGAACCGCGTGCTCTTCCCCACCGTGTATTCGCTGGTGCAGCATGACGGCCATGTGGTGGCCGCGCCGCTCGGCATCCACCGCATCAATACCCTGTTCTACAACCGCAAGCTGTTCGCGCGCCTGCAGCTGCCGCCGCCCGCCAACTGGAGCGAATTCGAACAGGCCGCGCGCAAGCTGCGCGCGGCGGGCATCACGCCGCTGGTGCAAAGCAGCGAGCCATGGCAGGTGGCCACCCTGTTCGAGAACCTGGTGCTGGCCGAGAGCGGGCCGGAATACTACCGCCAGCTCTTTGTGCGCCTGAATCCGCAAGCCGCAGCGGACAAGCGCCTGCTGCAAGCCCTGACGCACCTGCGCACCATGAAGGGCTGGATGCAGTTGCCGCTGGAAGAACAGTCCTGGACCGATGCCGTGCGCCGCTTCGCGCGCCGCGATGGCGCCATGCTGGTGATGGGCGACTGGGCCAAGGCCGAACTGAATGAATGGGGCTATGCCACCGACGACGAATTCTCCTGCGCCCCGATGCCCGGCACCGCCAAGCTGCACCTGTACAGCGTGGACACGCTGGCCATGCTTGGCGCCGAAGGCAGCCGCATGGCGGCGCAGGAGAAGCTGGCAAAGCTGGTGGTCACGCCGGCCGTGCAGCAGCAGTTCAATGCGGCGAAAGGCGCAGTGCCGGTGCGGCGCGATGCCGATCCATCGGGCATGGACAGCTGCGCCCGCGATTCCTGGACCACCTTCGCCAGCGGCGCCGCAGTGCAGGCGCCCAGCCTGGTGCACCGCATGGCGGCCGATGAACAAAGCCGCGACGCCATCATCGCCGAAGTGCACCGCTACTTCATGAACGACAACGTCACCGAAGCCGACGTGCAGCGCCGCCTGGCGGCCGTGCTGCGCGCGCTGAATTCGCGCCGGCGCAACTGACCGGCCAACACGAGGGAACAGCATGTTACGCAAGATCCTGATTGTCGACGATGACCAGAAAACCCGGATGCTGCTCAAGACGTATCTGGAGAAGAACCAGTACGAAGTGATCCTCGCGCACAACGGCGAGAGCTTCCTGTCCGAGTTGCACCTGCATGCCGGGCAGCTGTCGCTGGTGATCCTGGATGTGATGCTGCCGGATACGGACGGCTTCGCGCTATGCCGCATCGTGCGCCAGCAATCGAATGTGCCCATCATCATGCTCACCGCCAGCTCGGACGAAACGGACCGCGTGGTCGGCCTGGAACTGGGCGCCGACGACTACATCGCCAAGCCCTACAGCCCGCGCGAGCTGCTGGCGCGCATCAAGGCCATCCTGCGCCGCGTATCGGCCGAACCGGCTGCAGCACCGCGTTACTACCGCTTCAACGGCTTCACCCTCGATGCGCTGGAACGCAAGGTGGTGGACAGCGAAGGCCAGCCCCTCGCGCTTACCGGCCTCGATTTCCAGCTGCTGAAGTATTTCGTCGATCATCCCGGCGATATCCTGGACCGCAGCATCCTGTGCGAAGAAACGCGCGGGCGCGACGCCGGTCCTTTGGACCGCTCGCTGGACGTGCAGATCAGCCGCCTGCGCCTGCGCCTGAACGACGACGGCAAGCAGCCCATGCTGATCAAGACCGTGCGCGGCGCAGGCTATGTGTTCTCGGCGGACGTGAGCGTTTCCCATGTCTGAACGGCGGCGCTGGTGGCCGCAGTCGCTGCTCGGCCGCCTGTCGCTGGTCATGGTGGCCGGCCTGCTCATCACGCAAATCGTGGGCAGCGTCATCTGGGCCACCCAGCTGCGCGCCAAGGCCGAAACGGATGCACGCTCCGCCGCCCAGTACCTGGGCCAGGGCGCCGCCAGCTCGATCCGCTTCTTCCGCAGCCTGCCGCCCAGCTACCGCAGCCTGCTGATCCAGCAGCTGCGCGAAATGGGCGGCACGCGCTTCTTCGTCTACCAGAACCGCGCCTATGTTCCGGTGCCTGCCATCGCGCCCAATGCGCTCGCCGATACCGCGCTGGAGACGGTGGGCGCCACCCTGCGCAAGGACCTGCAGCACGACCAGTTCCGCCTCGCCTTCGCCTGGCCCGACCAGCTGGCCGTGTCGCCGGACGGCGTGCACCTGAGCGAACTGCCGGAGAGCTGGGTGCGCCATATCCTGCTGCCCAAGCCGGACCCCGCGCCCATCCTCGTGATCCAGACCGAGCTCGAACCGGGCAACTGGCTGTACATGGCAACGCTGATGCCGAACCCCTACTTCCTGAGCAGTAACGACCCGCTGTCGTCGGACCGCCTGGTGCTGCAAGGCCTGTCGCTGGCCGCCGTGCTGCTGCTCTCCATTCTCGTGGTGCGTTCGATCACGCGCCCGCTGGCCGCGCTGTCCGATGCCGCCGAGGCCTTCGGCAAGGACGAAGCCGCGCCTGCCCTGCCAGTGACCGGCAGCCGCGAATTCCTCAACACGGCGCGCGCCTTCTCCGCCATGCGCGAGCGCATCGCACGCTATATCGCCGACCGCGAGCGCCTGTTCATCTCCATTTCGCACGACCTGCGCACGCCCATCACCCGCCTCAAGCTGCGCGCCGAACTGCTGGATGACGAAGGCCTGCGCAACGACTTCGAGGAAGACCTCGATGAGCTGGACATGATGGTCAAGGGCGCCCTGCAGTGCGTAAAGGACAGCGACATCCACGAGAACCCGGCCGAGATCCGCCTCGACAGCCTGATCAAGCGCCTGGTGCGCAGCGCCCAGCTGGCGGGCCACAGCGTGGCCTTCGACGGCACTGGCATCGTGGTGCGCGGCAAGCCGCTTGCGCTGAAGCGCGCCATCGGCAATCTGCTCGACAACGCGCTGTTCTACGGCGAGCGCGCCGAGATCAGCGTGCGCACCGTCGATGGCTGGGTAGAGATCGCCGTGCGCGACCACGGCCCCGGTGTGCCGGACGACGCCTTCCCCAGCCTGTTCGAGCCCTATGTGCGCCTGGCGCATGGACGCGAACGGAATGACGGCGGCATGGGCCTGGGCCTGGGCATTGCACGCGGCGTGATCGAAGGCCACGGCGGCAAGCTGCTGCTGGCGAATCATCCCGAAGGCGGCCTCAATTCCGTGATCCGGCTGCCTGCATGACGTTAGCTTGCAACGTGTTTTGTAATGTTTTGTAAGCCTGCCTGACGTAGCGTTGCGGGCCTATATGCGAGGTGGCGGGCCCAATGTAAGGTTACGTAAGCACACGACATGCGGCGCAATAAAAAACCCAAATAAAATCAATTACTTAGTCGCACAATGCGGCGCAATGCCGCCTGCTGGTGTCACACAGCAAGCCTTGCTAGCATGAACTTATCGGCAAGGTTTGACGCATTCACACTCCCCTCATTGGTGTGAATTTGCCCGGCGCCACTGCTGGCGGCGCCGGTTTTTTTTCAGCCGAGATGACGCTAACGAAATAAAAAATACCAACCGGAGAGAGCATGTCTGAGCTATTGATTCGCAAAAAATACCTGCCCCACGTGATTGCCATGATTGTTGGTGGCACCGCCTTACCGGGCCACGCGGCCGGCCAAACCAGCGGCGCCGCCGCGGAAGACGCTCCTTCAGTCGTGGAAGTACGCGGCATCCGCGAAACGCTGAAGCGCAACCTCGCGGAAAAACGCGATGCGATGAATATCGTGGACAGCGTAACGGCCGAAGACCTGGGCAAGTTCCCGGACAAGAACGTGGCCGACTCCCTGCAGCGCGTGCCCGGCATCTCGGTGGACCGCACCTGGGGCGAGGGCCGCGACATCTTCGTGCGCGGCACAGACAAGAACCTGAACATGACGCAGCTGAACGGCCAGTCCGTCGCTTCCGCCTACTGGTGGAAAAACGATGCGCAGAGCCGCGGCTTCAACTACGACATCCTGCCGTCCGAACTGGTGGGCAGCCTCGATGTGTACAAGAGCCCTTCCGCCGACCTCGATGAAGGCAGCATCGGCGGCCTGGTGATCGTGAAGACCCGCAAGCCATTACAGTTCAAGAAGCCCTTCACCGCGCAGTTCTCCGCCGAAGCCACCTACAGCGACCTGCCGGAGAAAACCGATCCGCAACTGTCCGGCCTCGTGGCATGGAAGAACGAAGCGAAAACCTTCGGCGCGCTGATCGCGCTGAGCCGCCAGAAGCGCACCATGCGCCGGGACGGCCTGGAGAACTTCACCGACGCCACCAAGTACAACATCGTTGACCAGAACGGCACGGTCACGCCGGGCACCTACGCATCGTGGGGCGGCGGCTCGGCCATCTTCCGCCAGGACCGCGAGCGCACCACCGGCAACGTCACCCTGCAGCTGCGCCCTACTTCCAATTCCGACTTCTCGCTGAACTACCTGAATTCGGATATGGACATGGACAACAACAACCAGAACTACCTGTGGCAGGCAGGCGGCCTGGCGGATGCCAACGGCACGCTGCGCGTGACCAACCCGCGCTTCATCACCACGTCGGACGGCACCAAGGCGCTGGTGGGCGGCACCGTGGGCCCGACCACCGGCGTATCCTTCGAACCGATTTACCGCGAGGCTTATATCAAGTCCAGGGTACTGGACCTGGAAGGCAACGTGGACGGCGACAACTGGAAACTGCACACACAGGTGGGCACCACCTCGGGCGCGGGCGGCAGCGAACATGACCGCAATTTCTGGTTCACCGGGAACACCCGCGCCACCATCAACCTCGCACCGGACACCTACGAAGTCAGCTACCTCGATATGAGCCCGCTGGACCCGACCAAGCTCACGCTGCAGAACGCGCGCGACTGGATCCGCCGCATGGAGAGCAAGGAGAACTACGGCCAGGCCGACTTCACGCTGGACGTGGACAACAGCTTTATCAAGAGCGTGAAAGTGGGCGCCAAGCTGCGCGACAATACAGTGAAGAACCGCCGCACTATCGGCACCGTTGGTCCGGGCAGCACCGGCTGGCAGTCCTTCTCGCTGGCGGACCTGTCGACCGGGCCGTCGCCGATGCTGAGCCAGGAAGCGGCCACCAAAGGCTCGCTCACGCAATACGCGTGGGTGGATGACGGCCTCGCCTTCAGCAAGGGCTTCCCGATGTACGACAAAGGCATGGTGTACAAGGAAGCGAAAGGCGAGTACTACCGCATCAAGGAACGCATCTCCGCGCTGTACGGCAAGGCCGAATTCGGCTACGACAAGCTGCGGGGCGACTTCGGCCTGCGCTATGTGCGCACCCGCCAGACTTCCGAAGCGAACCAGGACCTGAGCGGCACCGGCAACTACACGCTGGGCAGCGTGGAACGCACCTACAACGACCTTCTGCCAAACGTGAACTTCGTGTACGAACTGCGGCGCGACCTGCTGGTGCGCGGCGCCGTATCCCGCGTAATGGCACGTAACACCTTCAGCGACCTGAGTGCCAGCACGGAAGTCAGCGGCACCACCAATGCGGCCACCGCAGGCAATCCGCTGCTGAATCCTTACCACGCCAACCAGGCGGAGATCGGCGCCGAGTGGTACTTTGCCGATGCGTCGCTGCTGTCCGCCACGGCTTTCACCAAGCGCCTGGACACCTTCATCTACACCTCCACCGCCGTGGAAAACGTGGCAGGCGTGCAGCGCCCCGTCACCCGCCCGCACAATGCGGACAACGGCGCGACGATCAAGGGCCTGGAACTGCAATGGCAGCAGTCCTTCGGCAACGGCTTCGGCGCCATCGTGAACTACACCTTCACCGACGCCAAGGCCGGCTCCGTGGCCGGCGGCCGCAAGCTGAATGTGGTGGGCAACTCGCGCAACCAGCTCAACGCCAGCGGCTACTACGAACGTAACGGCTACAGCCTGCGCCTGTCCTACAACTACCGCTCCAAGTCCTACGGTGGCTTGAACGAAGGCGGCCAGGATGTGAACAGCGCCTACGGCCAGTGGGATGCAACGGCGAACTGGGATATCAACCCGACCTACAGCCTGTATGCCTCGGCCGTGAACATCAACAATGAAGTCATCCGCACCAACACCACGGACGGCCTGCCGGTTGGCGTCTATGAAAACGGTGCGCGCTACAGCGTGGGCCTGCGTGCGAAGTTCTGAGCGTATGAAGAATCAGGCAATGCAAGCCGAAACAGCGGCAGGCAGTTCCAGGGACGTAGCGGTGGCAATGGCCTTCATCGGGCTGATGTTCTTCATCCTCGGCTTCGTCACCTGGCTGAACGGCTCCCTGATCCCCTTCCTGAAAATTGTTTGTGACCTGAACAATTTTCAGGCCCTGTGGGTCACGTTCGCCTTCTACATCGCCTATACGGTGATGGCCTTGCCGGCGGCGGCGGTGCTGCGCCGCACCGGCTACCGCAAAGGCATGGCGCTGGGGCTGGGCGTCATGGCGGCCGGTGCGCTGCTCTTCATCCCGGCCGCGCGCACCACCTGGTATGGCTTGTTCATGCTGGCCCTGTTCACGCTGGCCACCGGCATGACGCTGATGCAGACCGCGATCAATCCCTACATCGTGTGCATCGGCGCGCGCGACAGCGCCGCCATGCGCATCAGCGTGATGGGCCTGCTGAACAAGGCGGCCGGCGTGATCGTGCCGCTGGTGTTCTCCAGCCTGATGTTGTCCGGCATGGGGCACTACTCGGATGCGGAGCTGGCCGCCATGACGCCCGTGGCGCGTGATGCGCTGCGTTCCGAACTGTCGCTGCGCCTGGTGTTTCCCTATGCGGCCATGGCGGGCTGCCTGCTGCTGGTGATGCTGCTGGTGCGTTTCTCGCCGCTGCAGGAAATCGCCGGCGAGCAGGCGGAAACGCCGGTGGAACGCTTCGGCGTACTGCGCTTCCCGCAGCTGGTGCTCGGCGCCCTGTCGCTGTTTGCCTACGTGGGCGTGGAGGTCATTGCGGGCGACACCATTGGCCTGTACGGGCATAACCTCGGCGTGGAAAAGTTCGGCATCCTCACCTCGTACACGATGAGCTTCATGGTGCTGGGCTATATCGTGGGCGTGCTGGCGATACCGAAGTTCCTGTCGCAGAAGGAGGCCTTGCTGCTGTCCGCCGTCAGCGGCATCGCCTTCACGGCGGGGGTGGCGCTCAGTTCACCGGTGAGCACCGGCATTTCGGAAGTGCTGGTGACGTGGGCCGGCGTGCCTGCCGTGCCGGATACCGTGATGTTTCTCGCCATGCTGGGCTTCGCCAATGCACTGGTGTGGCCGGCCATCTGGCCGCTCGCGCTGGAAGGCCTGGGCAAATATACGGCCAGCGGTTCCGCCCTGCTCATCATGGGCATTGCCGGCGGCGCCCTGCTGCCCATGCTGTACGGCCACCTGTCCGACACGCGCGGTTCGCAGGCGGCTTACTGGGTGATGCTGCCCTGCTACGCGCTGATCCTGTTCTACGCGGTGAAAGGCCACACCATCCGCTCCTGGCGCTAGCCCGGCCAAGCCGTTCTCTAGCCTTTCGAATGGCCGTTGGGCCGGTACCAGAACTCACGCCGTGCCAGCGGCGTAGCATGCGGCAAGAGAGGGTTGCGCAGGCTGAAGGTCCTGCGCTTTGTCAGCGCAGCCCGCTCTATCATCGCGCCGAAATATTCGTGGAACAGCTTTTCGTAGCTGCCGTCGGCCAGCATCAGCGCCATGCCGCGCTCAATGTCTGCCGCCAGCGCCACATTACGCTTGTTAACGAAGTAGTAGAAGGCGCTGGGATAGTACAGAGCCAGCCCGGGCGCCACCACCAGCTCATCGCCGGCGTGCGCCTCCGCCTCATCCCATATCTCGAAAGTCGCACGCGGAAAATAGTCAACGCGGCCACTTGCCAACATGCCGAACATGCCCGCGTAATCGGATGCGGTCTGCACCTTGAAGCCGTTGGCGCGCAGGATATCGGTGTCGGGCCAGTCATGCCCCTGCAGCGCCGTCATGGCGCGCAGCTCCTCTATCTTGCGGATCGCGGCAAAGCGCGCCATGTCGCTTTTGCGAATCAGCAGCAAGCGCCAGCCGATCAGGCCACGGTCCAGCGGAATGCGGATCGGCAGCAGGTCCTGCTCGCGCTCGCGCGAGGTCATGGTCCACATCACATCGAGAATGCGCCCGCTCTGGAGTTCCAGCAGCGCGCGGCTTTGCCGCATCATGATGGATGTGGACTGCAGCGCGTACTGATGTCCCGAACGCTCCAGCGCCATGCGCAGCAGCCTCACCGGATAGTGCTCGCTCGCAGGATCACGCGGCTCGGAACGCGGATAGCGCACAATCGCTGCCGCAGCGCGTGCCTGCGGCAGCGACAGCGCCAGCATCCCGGCCAGAATTGAGCGTCTATGTATCAGCATGCGCTCAATGATAGCAGCAACCCCTGGGCTGCCGCCCCCCATGCTTCCTGCCGCCTGCCCGCTTATTTTTTGCGCGAGCTCGCTACCCTCGTCGCCACGATTTCCGTCGTCGCAGCCATATTGTCGCCGGGCAGTTTCACCTGGCCGCTGCCCTCTGCCGATGCGACCCCGATACTCATCGCCCGCGCCCTTCCCGCGTTCCGGGGACGGATGTAGGAGCCATGAACATCCGTAATCTCGCCCCTGACGTGTGTTCCACCCGGCGGGTGGAATTCCATGGACTTCGAACCGCCCTGTCCTCCCATGACTGACAGTGTGCCGCGCTGGTTCTCTTCGCGCTGCTTCCGCGTCTGCTTGTACTCCAGCTCCATCGCAATGAAGCCGCCGTTGTTGGCGTATTTGTTCTGGTTCGAACCGTGCAGGCCGTCCTGCAGCTCGGTGAACGGGTCGAGGCTAGCTGCATGGTACAGGTGCGCACCTGCCTGCCTCATCCGGGAACCGGTCGGCTCCTCGCCGCGGCGGATCGCATGGCGGTCGAAGGACTCGGCAAAGGCGACAAAATCTTCGGCAGTCGCCTTATGCGCATCCTTCATGAACAGGTGCGCCGCATAGCGCTGGTCCTGCTCCTCCGCACTCAAGTCGGCAAAGCCCGGCACCTTGGCGCGAAGATTTTCGAACTCGTCATCCCCTGGCATAAAAAGTCCCTTTCAGTTGGAAAGCAATACAAGCATCTGTGATTCCAATCAGCGTAGCAGTTTTTGCTTGCGAAAAATGCGTAAATTCTCACACCGGCAATACTCGTGGCCAAGTGACAATCCGCGCATTTCTCCGCCGGTCCGGCCTTATATAGTTGAGCTGCCACCTGGCATCCCCACCTCCAAATAAAGGACAGCACACCATGGCCACTCTGCGAACCAGGAACCCGCGCGTCAACCTGCACTACGCGCTTGCCGATCAACAGGGCGCACTCTTCCCCGTCAAAGGACAAGGCACGGTGTCGATCAATCCCGCCTTGGTCGACAACACCTTGCGCATCCTGCTCTCCAGTGCCGATGGCAGTCTGGTGGAAGTGGCAATCAGCAAGGAACGCTTCAGCATCAGCAGCAAAACCGGCGGCGCTGCCACCGTGCTGGCGCAATCGGAAGAAGCTGCGCTACTGCTCAACAAGCCGGGCGCCAGCCTGCCCTACTGGGTCAGCCTGGACACCAATAACCAGCGCATCCGCTACGGCAAAGGGGAAATGCTGCGCGACCTGATGCTGTTCGAATACAGCTGGGCGGCCCAGAGCGACAGTCCGCTGAACGCCTTCAGCAAGGATATCCGCGACATCGCCATCCAGGGCGCGCGGGCCGAGCACCTCAAGGTGCTGGAAATTCCGGTCACGCTCGATCCTTCCCCGCACATTATTCCTGCCTCGGCCATCACGATGGAAGTCATTGCCGCCAACAGCGCATCTGTCGTCAATGACCTGCCCGATGTGTGCCAGCGGCTGTATGCGAACGTATCCGGTCCCGGCATCAACCTGGCGCCGCCCGACTTCCCGGAATTTGCCCAGGCAATCCAGTATTCCATCACCACACCGGGTGCGCTGTGCTACAACAAGCTGGCGGAGAAAGACCCGATCTTCGGCTACCTGCGCGTCACCCTCGACAGCAATATGGGCGATTCGCCAGGCCAGCCTTACGTCCTCGAAATCTGGCCGGCCGGGAATGGTTCGCCGATACACGACCACGGCCAGGCCTGCGCCGTGATCAAGGTGCTGCATGGCCAGATCAAGGTGTCGTGGTTCAGCGCACTCACGCCGGCAATCGAGCAGCCCTGGGGCAGCACCATCGCCCATGCAGGCGAAGTCACCTTCCTCACGCCGGACTACTACCAGATTCACCAGCTGCAGAATCCATCGCCCAAGCAGGGCGGCAGTTTCTGCGCCACGATCCAGTGCTACCGCTATCCGGACGACGACCTGCAGCACTACGAATATTTCGACTACATCGAAGACGGCGAGATCAGGCACTTCCTGCCGGACTCCGACTGGGGCTACCTCGAGTTCAAGCAAGCCATCCACGAAGAATGGAAGAAGGTGATGGCGCGATAAAAGCATGGCATTCAGCTGCGCAGTGCAGCGTTACAATGCACTGACAGCGCATCGCCAAACCCGGGAACCGTATTCATGAAACTTCTGCTCACTTCCGCAGGCATCAGCAACGCAAGCATCCGGTCGGCCCTGGCCGGCCTGCTGGGGAAACCCATTGCAGAAGCGAGCGCGCTGTTCATCCCGACTGCCATCTATGCCATTCCCAACGGGGGCAACATCGTGCGCAGCGTGATGAACGGATCGCTGGGTGACCCGTTCTGTGAACTGGGCTGGAAGTCGATCGGGCTGCTGGAACTCACGGCACTGCCCAGCATGAAACGCGAACTCTGGGAACCGATGCTGCATGAGACGGATGCCCTGCTGGTTGGCGGCGGCGACTGCCAGTACCTGACTTACTGGATGCAGCAATCCGGGCTGGCCGCCCTTCTTCCCGAACTGCTGCGCAAGATGGTTTATGTAGGCCTGAGCGCCGGCAGCATGATCATGACCAGCTACGGAACGACGTATGGCCGGCATGCGCTCCCTGCCGACAGCGCGAAATCATTGGGCTTGCTGGATTTTGCGCTGCATCCCCACCTGGATCACGAATGGTTCCCCGACAACGCACTCGCCGAGCTGGAAAAGCTGGCGGCGACGCTGCCGATGCCGTCTTACCTGATCGACGACCAGACCGCTATCGTGGTTCGCGACGGCGTGCCCGAAGTGGTCTCGGAAGGAAACTGGAAGCTGTTTACGCCCTCAACGGCTCACCCGCAAAGCAAAAAGCCCAGACTGTGAAGATTGGGCTTTTTGCATTTTCATGCTTTAGCGAGACGGATCCGCCTTTCCGGGCGGCGCCGCCTGCGCACGTCCGAACAGGAAGCTGAAGCCAGTGGCGAACTTCTTGCTCTGGTCGGCAACCTGGGCGAAGGAATGGCATGCCATGCAGCTGCGCTGCGCCGCATCCTTCACCTGCGTGACCTGCATATAGGTTTCAAGAACGGGGTTGAGCATTTGCATGGTGTTAGGGTCGCCCGCCGAGCCCTTCAGGGGCAAAGGCGCATTCTGAGGAACCGGCGGCGTAGCGGAATATTGTCCCCGCGGCCATTGCGTGTTGATGAGCTTGTAGTACTGCCATGGCGCGTCCTTGTTACCCGCCACGATGAGGCTCTGCGCATATTTGGTCACCGACGCCGCATCCACGTCATCGGGCCAGACCTGCGTGACTTGCGTCACGGCGGGCACCTGCTTGCCATTCACTTTCGTCGGCATGTTGGGGACGGCATTCGATGCAGGGTTATAGAAACTGTAGTTGACGCCAGGCTGCGCCTGGCCGGTTACCGGCGCGTTGTCGACCTGCGCGAACGTTGCCCACAGGCCTGCCGAATTGCCCTGTGTGGCCGAACCGCCGCCCGCAAAGATGTGCAGGCCCACCAGGCCTACCGTCTGCACACTGCCCCCGCCGCCTGGCGGAATGACATAGGCGCTCGTCGTGAAGAAGCGTTTGCTGGCGATCTCGCCTGCGGTCAGAATTTTCCAGGCCGCCTTGATCTCGAAGGAGCCGACCGGCGGTGCAATCGCCTTCTTCGCGGCATAGGCCGCCTGGGCTTTGGACTCATACAGATTATTGCTGACGATGTAGTCGTACAGCGTCTTGTTCAGCATGACTTCGTAGTACACCGGCTGCGTCTTCTGGTCATACAGCACGAGTTCGTCAACCTGCTCGATGTTGTGAAGATCGGGCCTGTCGGCATCCACTTTGGCGACGCGCCGCAGGACACGCAGCTTCCCTGCCTGGACCTGCGCCGCAATCGCCTGGGGGACGTCGGCAGCCGCCGTCCATTTTCCCCAGGGCGCCGGCTTCTTGCCGTTCGGGAGGAAGACCTGGTCAGGCGACGCGAGGGTCTGCCACACCGCCGCCGTGGGGGCGCCGAATGCCGCTTTCGGATCGGGCACGCCGGCCTGCCCCGCCATGGCCGGCCAGTTCAGGTAGAAGAAGTTCTGCCACATATTGCATGAGGCAATACGGTTGATGAATCCGCCGTTGCTGTCGGGAGGATTCGCCGGCTTCGGCGTGAGCGACAGCAGCGGCTTGCCCAGCTCGCTGGAGCACGCGCCCGCGCCTGTCGGCGCCGCGGTCTGCGCCATTAATGGCGCCGAGCATGCGGCGCACAGAAACCCGATCAAAAGATACTTTTGTTTCATACGACTGCCTCCCTGGTGAGTTGGACTACCGGATCGTTATCGCTGCTCTTATGCACGTTCTCTTGGCGTAAAGAACGTTAGCACGCCACAGTGGGCCAAAAATGCGCACTCTGTAACGTTTTGATAACTAGTACTTGGCAAGGAACAGAAAGAGGAAGGCAAAGAAAATGGCCCCGCGATTACTCGCGGGGCCATTCAGTATTCTGGCTCCCCGACCTGGACTCGAACCAGGGACCTGCGGATTAACAGTCCGTCGCTCTACCGACTGAGCTATCAGGGAAAAGAGGCCGCATTATATACACGGCGGGCGGGTTCGACAATACCAATCTCACCCGCCGCTATACTCAGGCCGATTCCACCTTGGCGTAAATCCCGGCGTAGCGCAGCCCGAAGAAAATGATGAAGGCGTAGCAAATGATCGGCAGGAAGAAGCTGACGCGCAGGCCGAAGCTGTCGGCCAGGAAGCCCTGCAGGAAAGGCACCAGGGCGCCGCCCACGATCGCCATGCACAGCACGCCGGATGCCTGGCCGGTCAACCGCCCGAGCTGGTGGACTGCGATGCTGAAAATGGTGGGGAACATGATGGAATTGCAGAGGCCGATCGCCACAATCGCCCACATCGCCACGTGGCCCTTGCCATAAATGGCCAGCAGCACCAGCAGCACGGCGGCGACGGCGTTGAACGCCAGCGCCTTGCCGGGGCTGATGCTGCGCATGGCGGCGAAGCCGATGAAGCGGCCCACCATCGCGCCGCCCCAGTAGTAGCTCACGTATTTCGCGGCATCGGCATGCGACAGGCCTGCCACATCCGCCTCGCCGAGGAAGTTGATGAGGAAGCTGCCGATACTCACTTCCGCGCCTACGTAGCAGAAGATGCCGATGGTGCCAAGCACCAGGTTGCGGTGCTTGAACAGGGAATCATGGCCCTGGGCGCCTGCCGCGTCGGCATGCACGATCTTCGGCATGCGCGCCATGGCAAACAGGATGGCCAGCGCCACCATCACGCCGGCCAGCACCAGGTAAGGCATCTGCACCGTCGCAATCTCGTTCGCGCGATAGACCGCCTGCTCTGCTGCCGGAAGTTTGGCGATGTCTTCGTGCGAGAGCACCGTGCCGGACAGGATCAGCATGCCGCCCAGTACAGGAGCGATGGTCGTACCCAGCGAATTGAAGGCCTGCGTCAGCGTGAGGCGGCTCGACGCCGTGCGGGGATCGCCCAGCACCGTCACATAGGGATTAGCCGCCACTTGCAGGATGGTGATGCCGGACGCCAGCACGAAAAAGGCGAACAGGAAGAAGGCATAACCGCTGGTGGCAGCCGGATAGAACAGCGCGGCGCCCGCGGCGGCTAGCAGGAAGCCCGCAGCCGCGCCGTTCTGGTAGCCGAGCTTACGCACCAGCATGCCGGCCGGTACCGACACGATGAAATAGGCGCCGAAGAAGCAGAACTGCACCAGCATGGCCTGCACGTAATTCAGCGTGTAGACCGATTTCAGGTGAGGAATCAGTACGTCATTGAGGCAGGTAATCAGGCCCATCATGAAGAACAGCGTTGTCACCAGCGACAGAGGGCCCGTGTAGCTCTGCGTGGGGTTCTGCGTTGAAGGCTGGCCGGGCAGCGACGCTGCTTGAATAACAGGTTCCAAAAGTCTCTCCGTTGTGTGTTTTTCGTAACTTTACTACACGAAGAGCCCTGCGCACGTCCAAAAACTGAAAAAAGCCAGCATTTTTCCGGCACCGCCGGCGGTGGAATGAGGCAACTTTACAACGCCGCCAGCGGCTCGCATGCCGCTAGCTGCCTCTGCTGCAAAAATTGCATCCTCTTTTATCTGCTGATCAATATACTGATAGTTAAAAAGCAGGGAGAAAAATATGCTGGGAGAGGCCGCGATGCCGTATGAGGTCGTGCATACCTTCGGTACCACCGTCTACTTTCTGTTCATCCTGCTGTTCCTCTGGACCAGCAGGATTCCACGGACGAACTCGGGCGCCGGGTGGTGGGCGCTGTCGATGTCCTGCGCCCTGCTCGCCCGCCTGAGCCTGTTTTACTTCCTGTTCAGCGAACAGACGCCGCTCGCGGTTCCCATCTACATCTTCTTCAACGTGCTGGAAAAGCCGCTGCTGCTGATCGGCATTACGCGCTTTCTCGATCTCGATATCCGGCAACGCTGGTTCTGGCTGGCTGCAGGCGCCGCCGAGCTGTGGCTGCTGGCGGCAGTGCTGGCGGGCTTCCCGCCCTTGCTTCGCTCCATGGGCTATGTGCCAGTCAATGCCGCCTTCATGTTCTGCATGGCCTGGTTCACTTTCCGCCATCGCGCAGTCGTGCCGGGCCGGCTGCTGCTGGCCAGCGCCGCCGCCAGCTTCGCCCTTGGCCTGCACTGGCTGAGTGCGCCGGTCGCGATCCACTTCTATCCGGGCTGGTTCCGCAACGGCTTTATGCTGGGCACGGCGCTGGTGCTGGTGCAGTACATTACCTTGCTGGGCGCCGTGCTCACCCTGTTCCAGAAGCGCCTGATCGACGCCGAATCGCGCGCCCTGGACATGGCCTTCCTCGATTCGCTCACCGGCCTGAACAACCAGCGCTATATGCACACGCTGTTCGACCAGGCACTGGTGCTGGCGACGCGGCCGCACCATGTGGTTGCCGTGCTGTATATCGACCTGGACAACTTCAAGCCCATCAACGACAGCGCCGGCCACGCCGTGGGCGACGAAGTGCTGAAACTGGTCGCGGCCCGGCTGCGCAGCAATACCCGCAGCACCGACATCTGCGCGCGGGTGGGCGGCGACGAATTCGTGGTCATCGCCACCCAGCTGGACGACGAGGACCAGGCCTATGACATCGCACGCAAGCTGCTGGGCCAGCTAACCCAGCCGATGGAGATTGAGGGCAAGCGCTACTGGCTGGGCGCCAGCATCGGCATCGGGCTGTATCCCCGCCACGGGAGCCACCTGGCGGACCTGCTGCAATGCGCCGACAGCGCCATGTATTCCGTGAAGCGCAACGGCAAGAGCGGCTGCGCCATGTACCACGCCTCGGCGTCCGAGCTCGATCTGAAGAAGGCTTTGTGATTCTGGGCGGTACACGTTCATTTGCCAAACCTGGCCATCACCGGGAATCGCTTGCGCCAAACGCATGCATCAAAATTTTTGCCTTTTGTGCCTAGCGCTTGTCCATCCGGCGTGGTTACGAATGGATTCGACCAGTACCATCCCCTGCCACACAGCTGCGGACAGGAAGCGGTGTATGCCATGATGGTCGCCACCGGTTTTTTCCCCTCCGTTATGTAGCCGGCTGCATAAGACGGAGAAATTTGATAATCCGGACCGACAGTGCGCGGGTCGTGCCAAGCTCCGGCGAGGTGGGCGATTTCATGAACAAAGGAATAGCGATCGGTCATGCATTGCCAGTTCACCACGACATAAGCATTTTCGGCCTTTGCCCCTATCTCGGCTGCCAATCCACACTGCAGGGGGTCCTCATTATGGACGACCAGCACCACAACGTCCGCTTGATTCCTGGCCTTGGCCTCATTCACCACGTTCAACCGGCCCGCCGTTCTGGTAAGCTCGTCAATATCTGTCTCGAACTGAGGGCTCTCTTCATAGTCCAACGCGACGATTTCCTTGATGCTGAACCGTCCATTGATCTTGCTTTGCGCAAACGACACATTCGCAATCGCTTCTGCCGTATAGATCAGTGAGCTCAGGTCGTAGCCCTTCAATTTCGCCTCTGTATTAGCGTTTTCCGTGTGCGCCACGACAATATCGAGCACCTGGGTTTCCGCGGGATTGGGGCAGTCCGAATCGTGCGCGAACACGATATCCTCGGGTGCTGCGGTTCCCACCCCCCCCGGGGCCGCAGCCTGGGGTTTCGCCGACCACACATCGTTCAGGTTCCTGTCCATCGAACGGGTACCAGATGTCAGCACGTAGGCGTCGTCACCGATATGCCTTATTAATTTTGTTTCGCCGCCAAGGTTTGCAATACCGGAAACGGTCGCCCCCGTCTGCACAAGCAAAATTTGGCCTGGCTGCCCCTCACGGGAGACATTGACGAGCATTTGTTTCGATGATTTATCGTCAACCCACCCTGTCGTTCGCGCCTCGCCACATAAATCGTCGTCACCGTCACATAATTTGATCGGCTTCCCGAATAGCTTTGCCAAATTTATTCGTGATAAATCGACATTCAGCAGCTTCGCAGTTTTAACTGACTTATCGTTGATAATCGCTTCGATGCTTGCGGCTCCGCCCTGGGCTACGTTTTTCAGCGTAATTCCATTGATTGTCACTGGTTGACGTTTTTTTTCGAGAAACCAATTTACACTCTTCTGCAGCTCGTCACGCCTGAATTGCAGAACAAGCTTCTCGGGATATGAAGCGCTTTCATGAGAGGCCAGTGCGAAGGATTTGAGCGGTAACGCATTATGTTTTTGACGAAGCAGGGCTAAATCGTCTCCATCCATTGACACACCACTGATAGGACGCTGCAGTTCACCTGTTTTGAGTGCGGGAATAGCGAGCTGCTCCAACAGCTTGGAGGGGGCGTTACTTATGGCCGGAAAACCCGCTTTGAGAGCAGGGATGCTTACCTTGTACGAAAAGTCCTGGGAGAAAGCCGAACAGGAGTATCCAAGCAGAGCAACCCAAAACACAGACCCCGCCTTGTCCATACGCCCCTCGGATCAAAATATTTCAGAATTTCGCCCATTTCAGCGCGGTACCTAAATCATACGACAGTCCCCAGCGTACGGAATTCTTGCGGCCTTGATTCGGTGCTGCCACACCCGCATTCAGAGTGTCCTCCTTGGCCCGGAAGTAACCAACGAATACGCTGATTCCCGTCAGATCCATAGAAGCGATGGTAGGCAGCCGGTATCCGATGCCGATTCCATAAGAGTCCAGGGGGTGCGATGAAGCTTCCACCATGACTTTGAAATTGATACGGTCCTGCCAATTCCGGGACTCATCAGGAGATGTCAGAATATCGCCAGGCGTAAAATCAAGGCTCAGATACATGAACGGAGATTCATCCTGGGGCAATAGTTTTCCCGAAGCGGAGTCGTATTTCAGTGTTTTCCGATTGTTGACCGGAAGATTCAGCCCCAAAGAAACGTTTTCTGCAGGCCCGACAATAAGCGTTTTAGTACCTAAAGGTTTATTTGCCGCGCTTACCGCTACCAGCTCGATCTGCGACCGTTTGTATTTCGTTACGTATTTCTGGCTGACCTCACCGCACTTCCCACCGTCGCTTTTATTGTCAGCAATCTTCTTCGCAAGCGCCACCAGATCATCATGGATTTTGCTGGAACGCTCGGTTTCCTTAAACTCTATCTTGCCGCTAATGATGCAGGAGTCGTAGAAAACTTCCAGGGTGTCACCCTTGTTCAGTATCTGCCGCGTAGGCAGTTCCTTTCCGTCGGCGCCACGAAATAATGGAGTTTCTTCTGGGGCAGCAGCAAACACAGCCAAGGGAAAATTCAAGACAGACAGCAGTACGCCATTGAACAACAATTTCATCATTGAAGTTTTCATGTCAATACTCCGAGTGAGGATAATTGCACTTATATAATTATTTTTTTAATATTTCAATGTTTTTCTAGAAATTGTTGTTTTCTTGAATTAATTGCATTTTGCTACTCTCAAACAAGCAGAGCGCCAATGCAAAAAGCCCAGCCGGTTAGGCTGGGCTTTTCTGTATTCTGGCTCCCCGACCTGGACTCGAACCAGGGACCTGCGGATTAACAGTCCGTCGCTCTACCGACTGAGCTATCAGGGATTAGAGGCAACATTATATACAGCTCACACACTCTTTACAAGTACTGTTCCGCACACTTTGCTGCCGTCTCGCTGCCGGGCAGCGAGAGACGAGATATTAAAGCACTTTGGCAACGGCGTCAACGACGGCATCGATGTTGCGCGAGTTCATCGCGGCAACACAGATACGGCCGGTATCGACAGCGTAGATCGACTGCTCGCGCAGCTTTGCCACCTGGTCCTTGGTCAGGCCCGAATACGAGAACATGCCGACCTGCTCACGCACGAACTCGAAATCGTGGCCCTTCTCTTTCAGCTTCTTCACGAACTCGTCGCGGGTGGCCTTGATGCGCACGCGCATGGCGGCCAGTTCCTCTTCCCACAGCTTGCGCAGCTCAGGCGTTGCCAGCACGGTAGCGACCACTTTGCCGCCGTGCACCGGCGGGTTGGAGTAGTTGGTGCGCACCACGCGCTTCAGCTGCGACAGCAGGCGGGCTGCTTCGTCGGCGCTGGCAGCAACCACGCTCAGGGCGCCCACGCGCTCGCCGTACAGCGAGAAGGACTTGGAGAAGGAGTTCGACACCAGCAGCGGCACGCCGGTGGCAGCGAAGCGGCGCACCACGGCGCCGTCTTCCGCGATGCCGGCGCCGAAGCCCTGGTAGGCCATGTCCAGGAAGGGAATCAGGCCGCCGGCCACAACGGCGGCGATGACCTGGTCCCACTGCGCCTGCGACAGGTCGGCGCCGGTCGGGTTATGGCAGCAGGCGTGCAGCACGACAATGGCGCCGGCCGGCATGGCTTTCAGCGCGGCCAGCATGCCGTCGAAGTTCACGCCATGGGTGGCGGCATCGTAATAAGCGTAATTGTTGACCTTGAAGCCGGCGCTTTCGAACAGCGCGCGGTGGTTTTCCCAGCTCGGGTCGCTGATGTAGACCTCGGACGATGGCGAGAAGCGCTTCAGGAAATCGGCGCCCAGCTTCAGCGCGCCGGTGCCGCCCAGGGCCTGCACGGTGATCGCACGTTTCTCTTGAATTACGGCGCTGTCGGCACCAAATACCAGCTCCTGCACAGCCTTGTCGTACTGCGCCAGGCCTTCGATAGGCAGGTAGGTACGCGGTGCGGGCTGCTCAATCAGAATGTTTTCCGCTTTTTGCACGCACTCGAGCAGCGGCACTTTGCCGTTGTCGTCATAATAAACACCCACACCCAGATTAATCTTGTTGGGATTGGTGTCGGCGTTAAATGCTTCGGTGATACCCAGGATAGGGTCGCGCGGGGCCATCTCGATGGCACTGAAAACGGAAGGGGTCGTCATGATAAGATTGGATTCGATTGGAAGCGGTTCGCAGCGGGTTGATGACAGTAGCCCGAACATCTCTGCCTGGGCCACTGGCAGCTCTCTATTCTAGCAAAGGTCTGACTTCATGGCTGATTTATCACTTGCCGGCGCTCCTGAGCCGACCGTTATCACTTTCCCCGACTCGCCGTTCAAGCTGCACCAGCCCTTCCCTCCGGCCGGCGACCAGCCGACCGCGATCGACGGATTGTGCGAAGGCATTTCCGATGGCCTGTCCTTCCAGACCCTGCTGGGCGTGACCGGTTCGGGCAAGACTTATACGATGGCCAACGTCATCGCGCGCATGGGCCGCCCGGCCATTGTGTTTGCGCCGAACAAGACGCTGGCAGCCCAGCTCTACAGCGAGTTCCGCGAATTCTTTCCGCAGAATGCGGTGGAATATTTCGTGTCGTACTACGACTATTACCAGCCTGAAGCCTATGTGCCGCAGCGCGATCTGTTCATCGAGAAAGACTCCTCGATCAATGAGCATATCGAACAGATGCGCCTGTCCTGCACCAAGTCGCTGATGGAACGGCGCGATGTGGTGATTGTGGCCACCGTGTCGGCCATTTACGGTATCGGTAATCCGAACGAATACCACCAGATGATTTTGACCTTGCGCGCCAAGGACAAGGTGGCGCAGCGCGACGTGATCGCGCGCCTGATCCAGATGCAGTACACGCGCAATGAAGTGGACTTCGGGCGCGGCACCTTCCGCGTACGGGGCGACACCATCGACATCTTCCCGGCCGAACACGCGGAACTCGCGGTGCGCCTGGAAATGTTCGACGACGAGATCGAATCGATCCAGCTGTTCGACCCGCTGACGGGCCGTGTGCGGCAGAAGATTCCGCGCTTTACCGTCTACCCCGGCTCGCACTACGTGACGCCGCGTTCGACCGTGCTGCGCGCGGTGGAAAGCATCAAGGCCGAGCTGCGCGACCGGCTCGAATTCTTCCGCCAGGAGGGCAAGCTGATCGAGGAGCAGCGGCTGGAGCAGCGCACCCGCTTCGACCTGGAGATGATGGCCGAAATCGGCTTCACCAAGGGCATCGAGAACTACTCGCGGCACCTGTCGGGCGCCATGCCGGGCGAGCCGCCGCCCACGCTGATCGACTACCTGCCGACCGATGCGCTGATGTTCCTCGACGAATCGCACGTGCTGGTGGGCCAGCTGTCCGCCATGTACAACGGCGACCGTTCACGCAAGACCAACCTGGTGGACTACGGCTTCCGCCTGCCGTCCGCGCTGGACAACCGGCCGCTGAAGTTCGAAGAGTTCGAGCGCAAGATGCGGCAGACCGTGTTCGTATCGGCCACGCCGGCCGAGTATGAGCAGAAGCATGCGGACCAGGTGGTGGAACAGGTGGTGCGCCCGACCGGCCTGGTCGACCCGCAGGTCATCGTGCGCCCTGCCCGCTCGCAGGTCGACGATTTGATGTCCGAGATACAGGACCGCATTGCGAAGAACGAGCGCGTGCTGGTGACGACGCTGACCAAGCGCATGTCCGAGCAGTTGACCGAATACCTGGGCGACCACGGCATCAAGGTGCGCTACCTGCACAGCGATATCGAGACCGTGGAGCGGGTGGAGATCCTGCGCGACCTGCGCATCGGCACCTTCGATGTGGTGGTAGGCATCAACCTGCTGCGCGAAGGCCTGGACTTGCCGGAGGTATCGCTGGTGGCGATCCTGGATGCCGACAAGGAAGGCTTCCTGCGTTCCGAGCGCTCACTGATCCAGACCATCGGCCGTGCGGCGCGTAACCTGAACGGCGTAGCGATCCTGTATGCGGACCAGATGACGGATTCGATGAAGCGCGCGATCGACGAAACCGAGCGCCGCCGCGCCAAGCAGATTGCGCACAACGAGAAGCACGGCATTGTGGCGCGCGGCGTGTCCAAGGTCATCAAGGACATGATCGACGGTGTCTACGACCCGAACAAGCAGACGGCGGATCGCGAAGTGGCGCAGGAAGCGGCGAAGTACGAGTCGATGAACGAGAAGCAGGTCTCGAAAGAGATCAAGCGCCTCGAAAAGCTGATGATCGAGCACGCCAAGAATCTCGAATTCGAGAAAGCCGCGCAGGTGCGCGACCAGCTGCACCTGCTGAAAGAGCAGCTCTTCGGTGCCCCCGGCGCCGACGTCATCTCCATCACCGGAAAATAGACACTGACACCGTGGGGTCAGGCACCGCTGTCACTGACAAGTGGGGCCTGACCCTAAGGTGTCAGTGCCTGCCGTCTACAGGGTTTTGACGAATTCGCGGATGCCGCCGAGCAGCATTTCGACCGACATGGCGGCGAGGATCAGGCCCATCAGGCGCTCGAAGGCCGTCATTACCTGCGTGCCCAGGACCTTCTGCAGCTTTTCCGCGCCGAGGAACACGGCCAGCCATACCAGCACCACCGAAGACAGCGCGGCGACGTGAATCATCACCTCGCCCGTGCTTTCGCGCGAGAACAGCAGCACCGTGGCCAGCGCCGAAGGACCGGCCAGCGCCGGAATCGCCAGCGGTACGATGAAGGGCTCGCCGCCTTCCGTCTTGCCCAGCACGCCGTCCGGATGCGGGAACACCATGCGGATCGCAATCAGCAGCAGGATCACGCTACCCGCAATGCGCAACGAAACTTCCGACAGGTGCAGCGCCGCCAGGAAGTGGCGGCCGAAGAACATGAAGATCAGCAGCACGGCAAACGCGATCAGGCATTCGCGGATCACGATCTTGCTGCGCCGCGCATGCGGCACCGGCTGCAGCGCCGTCGCGAACAAGGGCACGTTGCCGAATGGGTCGGTAACAAGCAGCAGCAGGATGAAGGTCTGGAAGAAGTTTTCGGTCATGCTTTCCCCTTGAAGTAAAAATGGCGGGAGACCTTGCAGCCTGCCGCCATCTTTTAGTAGAGCCGTGCGTGCTTATGCGCCGGTCTCGCCTTTCTTGATCCATGCCGCCAGCTGGTGCGGACGCAGGCCGTCGTAGTCTTCGAAGGGCTGGTGAATCCATGGATTGTGCGGCAGTTCTTCCATCTGGTAGTCCGGACGGAAGGCGGAGCTGCCCTTGGTCCAGATGACCGCGGACCTCACTTCGGTCACGCCGGAGAAGTTGTCCTTCAGGTGCTTCATCACCTTGGTCAGCGTCACGCCGGAATCGGCCAGGTCGTCCACCAGCAGGATATTGCCGGCCAGCGGGCCCTTGGTCATCGTCATGTATTTGGCGATGTCCAGGTCGCCGCGCACGGTGCCCGCTTCTTCACGGTAGGAGCTGGTCGACAGGATCGCCAGCGGCACGTCGAAGATGCGCGAGAACACGTCGCCCGGACGCACGCCGCCGCGCGCCAGGCACAGCACCATATCGAACTTCCAGCCGGATTCGTGCACCTTGAGCGCCAGGCGCTCGATCAGGCGGTGGTACTCGTCCCAGGAGACCCAGAGGTGCTTTTCGTTGGACTGTGGAGTGGTCATGTTTTTCTCTCTTCTTATTCGAATGGGTGGCGCAGCACGATGGTCTCTTCGCGGTCAGGACCGGTGGATACCATATCGACCGGCACGCCCACCAGTTCTTCGATGCGCTTGATGTAGGCGCGCGCCGCGGCAGGCAGCGCAGCCAGCGACTTCGCGCCGACGGTGCTTTCGGTCCAGCCGGGCATCTCTTCGTAGATCGGCTGGCAGCGCGCCGCGTCTTCCGCACCGACCGGGAAGATGTCGATCTTCTGGCCATCCAGCATATAGCCGGTGCACAGCTTCAGCGATTCCAGGCCGTCCAGCACGTCCAGCTTGGTCAGGCACATGCCGGACACGCCGTTGATCTGCACCGAGCGGCGCAGCAGCGCGGCATCGAACCAGCCGCAGCGGCGGGCGCGGCCCGTCACGGTGCCGAACTCGTGGCCCACGGAGGACAGGTGGTGGCCAACGCCTGCGTCGGTCGGCAGCTCCGACGGGAAGGGGCCGGAACCCACGCGGGTGGTGTAGGCCTTGGTGATGCCCAGGATGTAGTGCAGCATGTTCGGACCCACACCCGAACCGGCGGCGGCATTGCCGGCCACGCAGTTGGAGGAGGTAACGAATGGGTAGGTGCCGTGGTCCACGTCCAGCAGCGAGCCTTGCGCGCCTTCGAACAGCAGGTTGGCGCCGGCCTTGTGCGCAGCGTACAGGGCGCTCGACACGTCGGCCACCATCGGGCGCACGCGCGGCACGTAGGACAGCGCGTCGTCCAGCGTCTTCTGGTACTCGACCTTCGGCGCCTTCAGATAGTTTTCCAGCACGTAGTTGTGGTAGTCCAGGTTCTCGGCCAGTTTTTCGGCGAAGCGCTTTTCGTTCAGCAGGTCGGCGATACGGATCGCGCGGCGCGCCACCTTGTCTTCATAGGCCGGGCCAATGCCCTTGCCGGTGGTGCCGATCTTGGCGGCGCCGCGCGCTGCTTCACGGGCCGCGTCCAGCGCGGTGTGGTAAGGCAGGATCACAGGCGATGCTTCGGAGATCTTCAGGCGGGAAGACACTTCCACGCCCACGGCTTCCAGCTTGTCGATTTCGCGCAGCACGTCCGGCACGGATACCACCACGCCGTTGCCGATGTAGCAGGCCACGCCCGGGCGCATGATGCCCGAAGGGATCAGCTGCAGCGCGGTCTTCACGCCGCCGATCACGAGGGTGTGGCCGGCGTTGTGGCCGCCCTGGAAACGCACCACGCCCTGCGCGTGTTCCGTCAGCCAGTCGACGATTTTGCCCTTGCCTTCATCGCCCCACTGGGTACCGATAACGACGACGTTCTTTGCCATGATTTTCTTTGACATCACACTAACCTAAGTTTTTAAGAATCCAGTTGCTGCCTTGATCGTCGAGCACCAGCGCGCGGTCGCACTCGAACTCGTCCTGTTCATCGCTGTGACCCGGCAGGCTCTGGATCACAACTTCGCCGGCCTTGCGCAGTTCGGCGATCTTGTCTTTCAGTTCGGGCGCATTGCCCCACGGCGCGCGGATGGCGTGCTTGCGGTCCGCGGTCGGCAGCAGGCGGGCCAGCTCACGCAGGTCCATCGAGAAGCCGGTGGCGGGACGCGCACGGCCGAAGGCTTCGCCCACGTGGTCGTAGCGGCCGCCGCGCGCCACGGCGTTCGGCAGGCCCGGCACGTAGAGCGAGAACATCGCGCCGCTTTCGTACTGGTAGCCGCGCAGATCGGCCAGATCGATGGCCACTTCGGCGCGGCCGATGGCCGATGCGGCCAGCGCGGCCAGTTCGGCCAGCGCCTTGGTGATGCCCGGCAGTTCCGGCAGCACTTCGCGCGCTTTCTTGAGCACTTCCACGTCGCCGTACAGCTGCGGCAGCGCGACCAGCGCGGCGCGGGTGGCGGGCGCGTAGTGCTGCGTTTTTTCTTCCAGGCCCGGCACGTCCTTCGCGCGCAGCAGCTGCACGATGGCGTTGTGGTCCTTACCGGCCGCTGCGTCCTGTTCCAGGATGGCGCGCAGCACGCCGACGTGCGTGAGGTCCAGGCGCACGTCGCTGAAGCCTGCCATGTCGAGCGAGGCCAGCGCCAGTTCCTGGATTTCCGCGTCGGCTTCCAGGCCGGCATGGCCGTAGATCTCGGCGCCGATCTGCAGCGGCTCGCGTGTGGCGTGCAGGCCCGATGGACGGGTGTGCAGCACCGGGCCGGCGTAGCACAGGCGGGTGACGGAGGCACGGTTCAGCAGGTGGGCGTCGATGCGGGCGACCTGGGTCGTCATGTCGGCGCGCAGGCCCAGCATGCGGCCGCTGATCTGGTCCACCAGCTTGAAGGTGCGCAGGTCGGTGTCCTCGCCGGCGCCGGTCATCAGGGACTCGACGTACTCCAGCAGCGGCGGCATGACCAGCTCGTAGCCGTAGCGCCGGAAATTGTCCAGCATCAGGCGGCGCAGCTCTTCGATCTTGCGCGCTTCGGACGGCAAGACGTCGGCAATATGTTCAGGCAAAAGCCAATTCGGCATTGGAAGTCGGTGTTGTTGAAATTCGGGCAATGCGGCGCAAGGGCGCAGCTCGGCAGCGGAGGCCGAACCGCATATTTTACGCGAAAATGGTGCCAAACAGGAAAAAAATGACAAAGGGGCGACGCCTTGCGGCGCCGCCCCTCCGGGGATTACTTGCCGCCCGAGCCGGAGGCTTTGAAGTACTTGAAGAACTCGGAGTTCGGGTCCACCAGCATCACGTCAGCCTTGTTCTTGAACGAGGCGCGGTAGGCCTCCAGGCTGCGGTAGAACTTGTAGAACTCGGGGTTGCGGCCGAAGGCTTCGGCATAGATGCCGGAGGCTTTCGCATCGCCCTCGCCGCGGATTTTCTCCGCTTCGCGGTAGGCTTCCGCCAGGATCACGGTGCGCTGCTTGTCGGCGTCGGCGCGGATCTTCTCGGATTCCGCCGCACCGGTGGAACGCAGCTCGTTGGCCACGCGCACGCGCTCGGCCTTCATGCGCTCGTAGACCGAGTTGTTGATCTGCTCCACATAGTCCACGCGCTTCAGGCGCACGTCCACCACCTGCACGCCGATCTTCTTGGCTTCCTCGCTGACCTTCAGGCGGATGCCTTCCATGGTCTGGCCGCGCTGACCGGAGATCACTTCGCGCACGGTGCGCTTGGTGATTTCCTCGTTCAGCGCCGCTTTCACGATCTGCGCCAGGCGGTCGCGCGCGCGGTTTTCCTCGCCGCCGAAGGACACGAAGTACAGGCGCGGGTCGGTGATGCGCCATTTCACGAAGGAGTCCACCAGGATATTCATCTTCTCGGCGGTGATGAAACGGTCCGCTTCGGCCGAATCCATGGTCAGGATGCGCTTGTCCAGGTAGATCACATTCTGGAACGGCGGCGGCAGCTTGAAGTGCAGGCCGGGCTGGCTGATCACCTGCTTAACTTCACCCAGCGCGAACACGATGGCGAACTTGCGCTGGTCGACCACGAACACGGTGGAGGACAGCAGCATCAGGGCGATAAAGCCCGCTACCAGAATCGTTACGATACGGTTCATTTAGCGGCCCTCCCGGTCACGGGACGATTCACGCGAGCGGTTTGCGTCGCGGGCACGGTTGATGTCAATCGAAGAAGTCTCCGGTGACGGCAGCAGCACCGCTTGCGGCGGCGGCGCCGTAATGTTGGCACGGTTCGCTTCGGTCGCTGCGACCTGGGCGATCAGCTTGTCCAGCGGCAGGTACAGCAGGTTGCTGCCTGCTTTCGAGTCCACCATCACCTTGCTGGTGTTGGCGAAGATCTGCTGCATGGTGTCGAGGTACATGCGGTCGCGGGTCACGCCCGGCGCCTTCTGGTATTCGGTCAGCACGGCCTTGAAGCGGTCGGCGTTACCGGCGGCGTTCTCCGTCACCAGCGAACGGTAGGCTTCCGCTTCCTGCACCAGGCGGAAGGCCGCGCCGCGCGCTTTCGGCACCACGTCGTTGGCATAGGCCTGGCCTTCGTTCTTCTGGCGCTCGCGGTCCTGCCCTGCCTTCACGGCATCGTCGAAGGCGGTCTGCACCTGTTCGGGAGGCTGCACGCCCTGCATGGTCACGTTGGTGATCAGCACGCCGGAGTTGTAGCGGTCCAGGATCTGCTGCATCAGCTGCTGCGTATCGGTCGCCACTTTCTCGCGGCCTTCGTACAGCACATAGTCCATCTTGCTGCGGCCCACGATCTCGCGGATCGAGGTTTCAGCCACCTGGCGCACGTTCTCTTCGGGGCCGCTGTTCGCATACAGCCAGGCGACCGGATCCTTCAGGCGGTACTGCACGGCGAACTGGATGTCGATGATGTTTTCGTCTTCCGTCAGCATCAGGGATTCGCGCGCCTGCTTGTTGCGCACATTGCCCTGGTAGCCCACTTCCACCGTGCGCACCGAGGATACGTTCACGGTTTCATTGGCCTGGAAAGGATACGGCCAGCGCCAGTTGAAACCGGCCGGCGTGGTGTGGCTGTACTTGCCGAAGGTGGTCACAACACCGCTCTGGCCTTCCTGCACGATGAAGGCGCCGGTGGCGAGCCACACCAGCAGGCCGACAATGGCCACGGCGCCGATGGTGGCGCCGGCGCCCTTCATCTCGCCGCCGCCGGAGCTGCCGCCACCGCCGTTGCTATTGCCGTTGCGCTTGTTGCCGAACAGGCCGTTCAGGCGCTGGTTGAAGTCGCGCCACAGCTGGTCCAGGTCGGGTGGACCATCGGGCTTCTTACCTTCCTGAGCTTTGTTGTTGTCCTTGTCGTTGCCCCAGCGGGGGTCGTTCAGGGACAGCTTCAGGCCTAGTCTTTTCAAGAGAGAGGAAAAGGGCATGTTTTTCTTAGTGAGTTCCAGCATGGGTGAATGTGGAGATACTATCCGGCACCACATCCTCTTTCGGATGCAGCGCCGCTTCCTGCGCATCCAGCGCGGCTTCGCTGATGGCGGCGCGCAGCAGGTCCAGCCCCTGGCCCGTGCGGGCACTCAGGAAAACGCGAGAAATTTTATCATATTCATCACGTTCCACGGCTGGCTCCATGCCTGCTGCGTCGATCTTGTTCCAGACCAGTATCTGCGGGATATGGTCGGCGCCGATCTCTTTTAGAACGATGTTGACCTGTTCGATCTGCTCCATGCGCACCGGGCTGGCCGCGTCCACCACGTGCAGCAGCAGGTCGGCATGAATGGTTTCTTCCAGCGTGGCGCGGAAGGCCGCCACCAGCTGGTGCGGCAGTTCGCGCACGAAGCCCACGGTATCGGACAGCACGATATTGCCCACCTCCTCGCCCATGTAGACGCGGCGCGAGGTCGTGTCGAGGGTGGCGAACAGCTGGTCGGCCGCATACACGCCGGCCTTGGTCATGCTGTTGAACAGCGTGGACTTGCCCGCATTGGTATAGCCCACCAGCGAGACCGAGAAGGTCTGGCTGCGGCCGCGCGAACGGCGCTGGGTTTCGTGCTGCTTGCGCAGCTTGGCCAGGCGCGAACGCAGCATCTTGACCCGCTCGCCGATCAGGCGGCGGTCGGTCTCCAGCTGGGTTTCACCCGGGCCGCGCAGGCCGATACCGCCCTTCTGGCGTTCAAGGTGGGTCCAGCCGCGGATCAGGCGCGTGGCCAGGTGCTGCAACTGGGCCAGCTCCACCTGCAGCTTGCCCTCGTGGCTCTGCGCGCGCTGCGCGAAGATGTCGAGGATCAGGCTGGTGCGGTCGAGCACGCGCACATTGAGGCGCTTTTCCAGGTTGCGCTGCTGGGCAGGCGACAGGGCATGGTTGAAGATGACGATTTCGAGCTTGTTGTCCTGCACCGCATGGCCGATTTCGTCGGCCTTGCCGCTGCCGACAAAATAGGCTGCATCGGGCGCCGAACGCTTGCCGGTGACGGTAATCACCGGCTCCGCGCCGGCGGACCGCGCGAGGAGCATCAGTTCTTCGATGCTGGCAGCGAAATCGCCCTGACCGAAATCTACACCGACTAAGGCTGCGCGCATAAGACGGTCAGGCTAACGTGGAGGGGAGCAGCACAGGCGTTGGATGCAACGCCTTACTCCGCCTCGTTGTTGTCGATGTTGAGGTTGACGGCGCGTGCCGGCACAACGGTCGAAATGGCGTGCTTGTACACCATCTGAGTCACCGTGTTACGCAGCAGGACGACGTACTGGTCGAAGGATTCGATATGGCCTTGCAGCTTGATACCGTTGACCAGGTAGATCGAGACAGGAACGTGCTCTTTGCGCAGCGCGTTCAGGAATGGGTCTTGTAACAGTTGCCCTTTATTGCTCATAACAGCTCCATATGTTGTTTGTGTTCGAATTGGAGGCGAAACGCTTGAATTCAAGTGCCGGCTGACATCCCCTGCCGGCTCTCAAATCGCCGTGGGGATGCTCCGAGGCTACTGTAACCGTTTTTTTTGAATCCTGCAGGCTTGTCCGACTGAAAACGAGCTTAAATCCCGGCTTTTTCCGAATTATTTACTGGTTTTCGCAAAGGGATTCTTGCTCGTGCGCAACTCAATGCGCAGCGGGGTGCCTACCAGGGAGAATGTGTCGCGGAAGTGCTTTTCCAGGTAACGCTTATAGGGCTCGCTGATCGCATCCAGCGAGTTGCCGTGGATGACGATGATCGGCGGGTTCTGGCCGCCCTGGTGGGCGTAGCGCATCTTCGGCCGCATGCCGCCCTTGCGCTTCGGCTCCTGCTTCTCCACGGCCTCTTCCAGCGCGCGGGTGAGCTTCGGCGTGGACAGGTTGGCGGTGGCCGCCGCGTAGGCCGCGTTCACGGATTTCATCAGCGGGCCGATATTGGTGCCCTTCAGCGCCGAGATGAAATGGGTTTTGGCGAAGCCCAGGAAGTCCAGCTTGCGGTCCATGTCCATCTTGACCTGGTCGCGCTGGTCCGACTGCAGGCCGTCCCACTTGTTGACCGCCACCACCAGGGCGCGGCCGGATTCCAGGATGAAGCCGGCAATGTGGGCGTCCTGCTCGGAAATGTCCTGCTGGGCATCCAGCATCAGGATCACCACGTTCGCCTCCGAGATCGACTGCAGCGTCTTCACCACCGAGAACTTCTCGATGGCTTCGAACACCTTGCCGCGGCGGCGGATACCCGCCGTATCGATCAGCGTATAGTGCTTGCCCTCGCGTTCGAAAGGAATCTCGATCGAATCGCGGGTAGTGCCCGGCATGTCGAAGGCGATCACGCGCTCTTCACCCAGCAGGGTGTTGATCAGCGTGGACTTGCCCACGTTCGGGCGGCCCACCAGCGCCAGCTTGATGCCGCGCTCCGCCGGCAGCAGCTCTTCCTCATCGGCCGGACGGGAGGCAAAGGCCTTGTCCAGCGCCTCCTGCACCAGGTCGTGCACGCCGTCGCCATGGGCGCCGGAAATGGCATACGGATCGCCCAGGCCCAGCTCATAGAAGTCCGACACGGCCGAGGTGTACTTCATGCCTTCGGCCTTGTTCACCACCAGCAGCACCGGGCGGCCGGCCTTGCGCAGGAAGTCGGTAATGGTCTTGTCGTGCGGCGTCATGCCCTGGCGGCCATCCACCAGGAACACCACGACGTCGGCCTCGGCCACGGCCTGCTTGGTCTGCAGGGCCATCTGGAACATGATGCCTTCCTTGGCGACCGGTTCAAAACCGCCGGTATCGATGACCAGGAAGGGACGGTCGCCGACGCGGCCCTCGCCATAGTGACGATCGCGCGTCAGACCAGGCAAGTCCGCCACCAGCGCGTCACGCGAGCGGGTCAGACGATTGAAGAGGGTCGATTTCCCGACGTTCGGGCGGCCCACGAGTGCAATTACCGGCTTCATTTTTATTGTTTAGTCGACCGTGATAGCGGCCACTGTTCCTGCTTGAGTTTGAAAAATCATGCTGTTGCCGGCGACTTGCGGCGCCGACTTGATGGCGCTGCCATCGGTTTCCACACGGCCCAGCATCGTGCCGTCTTCACGCGACAGCAGGTGCACATAGCCCTGGTAGTCGCCGACGGCCACCACGCGGCCATAGGACACGGGGGTGGACAGCACACGGTTCGTCATGCTGTCGTTCTTCCATGCGCCGGCGCCGCTGTCGCGGCTGTAGGCATGCACATTGCCCTGGTCATCGGCCAGGAACACGAAGCGCTGGTCCACGGCCACGCCGCCATCGGTCGAGGTTTCCTTGTTCCAGCGGCCCACGCCGGTCGCCGCATCGAAGCAGCCCACCTTGCCCTGCCAGGTCGCCACGCACACGTCCTTGTCGAAGATGACCGGTGCGCCGCCGATATCGGCCACGCGCTCCAGTTCCGTTGCGCCCTTCGGATCGGCCACGGACACTTCAAAACGCGGCACGCCGTTGGCCAGCGCCAGCGAAATCAGGCGGCCCGCAGGCTGCGGCACATACACATTGCCGTTGGCGACCACCATGCCCGAGGCGCTGCGCAGCGTCAGTGCAGGCGTGGTGCGCTGCAGGAACCATTTGCGCTCGCCGGTCTTGATGTCGTAGGCGGTAATCTTGTTGTCCAGGCTGCGCACGATCACCAGTTCGTCGCTGATGACCGGCGGCGCCAGCACTTCGCTGGAAGCCTGGGTTTCCCACAGCTTCTGGCCATTGGCGTCGTAGACATAGATGGCGCCTTTCAGGCCGCCCACCGCCACCACCTTGCCATTGCTGCCCACGCCCGCGGTCAGGTCGCCCGGCGCCTTGATGCGCCACTGCGAACGGCCGGTGGCCGCATCCAGGCGCTCGATCACGCCGTCGTTCGAAGCCACGAACACACTGTTATCCACCACGGCAGGCGTGAACTGGTACAGGCCCGCCTTGCCCACCGAGTGCTTCCACAGCACTTTGGACGGAATCGGCGACTTGATATCGACCAGCTTCGCCGGTGGGTTCTTGTCCTTTTCCTTGAAAGGATTCATCCAGCTCAGGGAACTGCAGCCTGCCATCAGCGCCAGCAGGCTTACGCCAACTACTTTTCCGGTGATACGCATCATGTCCTTAACCTTGTCTCGTGCTTGCTCAGGCAGCGGGCGCCGCCGGCTTTTTCTCTTCGGCGACGGTGCCGCCGACGGATTCCAGCTTCAGTTCAATCAGCTGGCGACCGGGATTCTTCTTGTCGGTCGCGTCCAGCGCAGCCTTGTAGGCGGCGCGCGCTTCCACCAGCTTGTTCTGCGCGGCCAGCACATCGCCCTTGCGGTCGTTGACGGCTGCGGCGAATTGCGGCCTGGTATCGGCAGCCAGCGTTTTCAGCGCTTCGTCATAAGCTTTTTCGTCCAGCAGCACACCGGCCAGGCGCAGGCGGGCCACGGCCTGGTATTCGTCGTTGCCGTGCTCAATCGCCCATTGCAGCTGGGTTTTCGCGGTTTTCAGGTCGTTCGCATCGAAGGCGCTCTTCGCTGCCACCAGCGCGCCCATCGTGGCGTACACGGTGCGGCCGAACTTGCTTTCCATATCGCCGGCGGCGCGCTGCACCTTGGCGTTGTCCTTCTTGCCTGCCGCTTCCATCAGCTCATCGTACAGCGCCGAAGCCTGCACGGCCTGGGTGCGCACGTGGTACTGCCAGCCTGCCCAGCCGGAATAAGCGGCCAGCACGGCCACCAGCAGCCAGGTCGCCAGGTTGCCGTACTGCTGCCACCACGCTTTAAGGGTAGCAATCTTTTCTTGTTCTTCGAGATCGTATGCCATGTTCTGCTTCTCTGTTTTGGTCGATTAATGATGGTAATGAACGTGGTCGTGGTCGTGATCGTGGTCTCCAACGATCTGGTCGACGACATAATCCACCACGCCGTCGAACGGCACGGAGGTCTGCTGCGCTTCGCCCTCCTCACCCCGCAGCGCCTTCACGCTGGCGGTGCTGTTGGCCACTTCGTCTTCGCCCATGATGATAGCGAAGGCCGCGCCGCTGGCGTCGGCTTTTTTCATCTGCGACTTGAAGCTGCCCGCGCCGCTGGCGGTCGCGCAATGCAGCATCACGTCCAGGCCCGCATCGCGCAGGCGCTCTGCCAGCACGAAGCTTTGCATCTGGGCGGCGTCGCCCTGGTGCACCATGTACACGTCGCACTGGTTCGGCGCGGTCGTTTCGCCGCTTTCGCGCATCAGCTCGATCAGGCGCTCCACGCCCATGGCGAAACCGACGGCCGGCGTTGGCTTGCCGCCGAACATTTCGATCAGCGGATCATAGCGGCCGCCGGCGCACACGGTGCCCTGCGCGCCCAGCTGGTCAGTCACCCACTCGAACACGGTGCGGTTGTAATAGTCGATGCCGCGCACCAGGCGGGTATTGATCGTGAACGGCACGTTGTTGTGGTTCAGGATCTTCTGCACGCCTTCGAAGTGGGCCAGCGATTCGGCACCCAGGTAGTCCAGCAGCTTCGGCGCATTGTTCACCATGTCCTGCATGGCAGGGTTCTTGGTGTCCAGGATGCGCAGCGGGTTGCTGTGCAGGCGGCGCTTGGCTTCGGCGTCGAGGATGTCCTCGTGCTTTTCCAGGTAGGCGATCAGGTCCACGCGGTGGCGCGCGCGCTCTTCGGCGTCGCCGATCGAGTTCAGTTCGAGGCGGATATTCTGCAGGCCCAGGTCATCCCACAGGCGGCGGCACAGCATGATCAGCTCCGCGTCCACGTCCGGGCCGGTGAAGCCCACCGCTTCGGCGCCGATCTGGTGGAACTGGCGGTAGCGGCCGCGCTGCGGCTTCTCGTGGCGGAACATCTGGCCCTTGTACCACAGGCGTTTCGGGCCTTCGTACACCAGGTTATGTTCCAGCACGGCGCGCACCACGCCTGCGGTGCCTTCCGGGCGCAGCGTGAGCTTGTCGCCGTTCATCGAGTCCTCGAAGGAGTACATCTCCTTCTCCACGATGTCGGTCACGGCGCCGATGGCGCGCGAGAACAGGCGGGTCTCTTCAACGATGGGCGTGCGGATCTGCTGGAAGCCGTAGCTTTGCAGGATGGACTGCGCGGTATTCTCGAAGATTTCCCACAGGTGGGCGTCGGCCGGGAGGATGTCGTTCATCCCCTTGATGGCTACGATCTTTTCGGCTTTTTTATCGGTCATGTTTATGCTGCTTGTTTGCTGTAGTTCTTCTTCACGTAGTCCAGCACAATGGCCTGGAACTCCTGCACGATGCCTTCACCGCGCAGCGTGGCCACCTTCTGGCCATCGACGAACACCGGCGCGGCCGGCGATTCGCCGGTGCCGGGCAGGCTGATGCCGATGTTGGCGTGTTTCGATTCGCCCGGACCGTTGACGATGCAGCCCATCACGGCCACATTCATCGCCTCCACGCCCGGATATTCCTTTTTCCATTCCGGCATCTGCTCGCGCAGGTAGCTCTGGATATCGTCCGCCAGTTCCTGGAACACGGTGGACGTGGTGCGGCCGCAGCCCGGGCAGGCAATCACCATCGGGGTGAACTTGCGCAGGCCCATGGTCTGCAGGATCTCCTGCCCCACCACTACTTCCTTGGTGCGGTCGCCGCCCGGTTCCGGGGTCAGCGAAATGCGGATGGTGTCGCCGATGCCTTCCTGCAGCAGCACGGACAGCGCGGCGGTCGAGGCCACGATACCCTTGCTGCCCATGCCCGCTTCGGTCAGGCCGAGGTGCAGCGCATAGTCGCAGCGCCTGGCCAGCTCGCGGTAGACGGCGATCAGGTCCTGCACGCCGGAGACCTTGCAGGACAGGACGATCTTGTCGCGTCCCAGGCCCAGTTCTTCCGCCCGCACCGCGTTTTCGATTGCCGAGGTAATCAGCGCTTCGTACATCACCTGCTGCGCCGTCCACGGATTCGCGCGGGCCGCGTTTTCGTCCATGATGCGCGCCAGCAGGGCCTGGTCCAGCGAGCCCCAGTTGACGCCGATGCGCACCGGCTTGTCGTACTTTGCCGCCACTTCGATCATCTGGGCGAACTGGGTGTCGCGCTTGGCGCCCTTCCCTACATTGCCCGGATTGATGCGGTACTTGGACAGCGCCTGCGCGCAATCCGGATAGTCGGTCAGCAGCGTGTGGCCGTTGTAGTGGAAGTCGCCCACCAGCGGCACGTCCACGTCCATGCGGTCCAGCTGCTCGCGGATATAAGGCACGGCGGCCGCCGCTTCCGGACGGTCCACGGTCAGGCGCACCAGCTCGGAACCGGCGCGCGCCAGTTCCTTGATCTGGATTGCCGTCGCCACGGCATCGGCCGTGTCGGTATTGGTCATCGACTGCACCACCACCGGTGCATTGCCGCCGACCCAGATCTTCTTTTCCTTGTACGCGACCAGCACGCCGCGGCTTGCGCGGCGGCCGAGCGGACCGGATGGGATGGCGGTATCTGAAGACATGCTCATGGCTCTTTACTTGATCTGTACGCGTGCAATCGTGCCGTTCGGGACCACCGGCAGGTCAAGGTGCTGGCCACGCAGGGTAGCGCGCACATTGCCCGGCTTGCCAACGATGAGCAAGGCCTGGCCGTCGATCTCGAAGGTCTCGGTGCTGCCGCCCTTCACCAGGCGCGCAATCAGCGATGGCAGGTTGCCCGGACGGCGGATCTCGATCCAGGAATCGTCCACCACGGTCAGCACCAGGGTGCCGGGCGCGGTGGCCGTTGCAGCGGCAGGCGTCGTTGCAGCGGCAGCTGCCGGCGCTGGTGCAGCGGCAGCAGGAGCTGGCGCTACGCCTGGTGTGTTGACCGGCGTGCCTGTTGCGGGCGTCGTAGCAGCGACGGTACCGGCGGCCGGTGTTCCGGCGGCCGAAGTAGCGGCGGCGGGCGACGGCGTGGCGGTGGCCGTATCCGGTGCCGGCGCGCCAGCGGCGCTGTCGGCAGGCGCCGGTGCAGGCGCGGACGCCAGCGGCATGCTCGGCGCAGGCAGCGTGGTGCTTGCAACGCCGGTGCTGTCGGCGGCGGCCGGCGCGGCGTCGCCGGCGGCGCCGTTCGCCCCCAGCATCTGCGGAGAGATCAGGCCCGCCTGCCAGGCGCCGATGGCGGCAGCCACCACCACGGCCACCAGGCCGAAGGCAATCAGGCCGCTCGGCTTGGACTGGCGCTGCGTCATCGACGGGAAGCGCGATTCGCTGAACGATGTGCCCATATCGCGGCGCGGCGCAGCCACATCGATCACCGGCGCCGGCTCCACTTCCACCATGGCCACCAGCGGCGCCGGATCCATGCGCAGCACTTTGGCGTAAGCGCGGATAAAGCCGCGCGTCACCGCCATATTCGGCAGCGCGGCATAGTCGCCGTTTTCGATGGCGATAACCTGGCGCTGCGCCAGCTTCAGTTGATCCGCAACCTGTTCAATCGTGAGGCCCATCGCCTCACGCTGGGCCGCCAGCGCTGCTCCGGGCGTAGAAGCCTTGCGCTGGTTATCCGGCTCTTCCTGCCATTCAGAATCCATTGGTACTCCAGTATCACTCATCAAACGCCCCACGTTGATACGCAGCATATTCAGGCGATGTCGCATGATGGCGCCGCAACTGCGTCGCCAGTGCCTGTTGGGCGCTGGTGTCCCCCAGCTTATGCTGCACCTTAATCGCCAGCCACAACACATCGGCGGACAGCGTGTCCACCTTGGCTACCTTGTTCAGCCGGGATATGAAAAACCCGGCGCGCACGTAATCGCGCTTGTCGTAATAAACCTTCGCCAGGTTGGCGTTGGTCGCAGGCAGGTCCGGGGTCTGCTGCAGCGCCGCCAGCAGATACTTCTCGGCCCGTGCCATATCCTTGATCTTCAGGGCGCAGGCGCCCGCATTGTTCAGGGCCTTGCCCGGCGCGCCGTAGTTGCGCGCCGCCAGTGCCGCATCGAAGTAGCGGAAAGACTCCGCCACCTGGCCGCGCTGGCACAGGAAATAGCCGTAGTTATTGTTCGTTTCCGGATTGTTCGGCGCCAGTTTCATGGCCTGCTGGAAGCTGCCATCCGCCAGCTGCATCTCGCCCATCGCCATGTAGATCAGGCCGCGCACACTGTAGGCGTCGGGCGATGCGGGGTCCGAGACGATCGCCTTCTTGACCTCATCCAGCGCCACCGCATACTGGCCCTGCTCGTAATAGCCGGCCGCCAGCTGCAGGCGGATCTCGGCGCGTTTCTGCTCACTGGTCTGGTCCGAAGCCGTCGGCAAGTCGGTCTTCGGGCTGCCGCCGCCTGCGCAAGCCGCGAGCAGGCCTGCCAGCACAAGGGCGGCGAGCTGCGGAAGGCGGCGCAGGAACAGGACGGTCATCAGGAACGGATCTCCACGATCTTGCCGAAATTGGCGCCGAACTTCTGCTGGTACTCCGCCATCTTTTCCATGCGCTCCGCCACGCGAGTACGGTCTTTCACCTCGCCAGCCAGCTGGCCGCAGGCGGCGTCGATATCGTCGCCGCGCGTCTTGCGGATGGTGGTCACGATGCCCGCGTTCATCAGGATCTCGGCAAAGGCCTTGATGCGCGGGTTCTTGGAGCGCGTCAGGCCCGATTCCGGGAAAGGATTGAAGGGGATCAGGTTGAACTTGCAGTTCACGCCGTATTCCGGATGGTTCACCAGCGCGATCAGTTCGCGTGCATGCTCGTCGCTGTCATTGAAGCCGTCCAGCATGCAGTATTCGAAGGTGATGAAATCGCGCGGCGCGAATTCCAGGTAGCGCTTGCAGGCCGCCAGCAGTTCGGCCAGCGGGTATTTTTTATTCAGCGGCACCAGGCCGTTGCGCAGCTCGTCGTTCGACGCGTGCAGCGAGACGGCCAGCGCCACCGGCACGTCCTGCGACAGCTTGTCGATATTCGGCACCACGCCGGAGGTGGACAGGGTCACGCGGCGGCGCGACAGGCCGTAGGCGTTATCGTCCAGCATCAGCTTGAGCGCGGTGGCGGTCGGCTCGTAGTTCAGCAGCGGCTCGCCCATGCCCATCATCACCACGTTGGTGATCTGGCGTTCGCCTTTCGGGCCGGGTTCGATGCCCTTGGTCTTGCGCAGTTCGAATTCGGCCATCCACAGCTGGCCGATGATTTCGCCCACCGACAGGTTGCGGTTGAAGCCCTGCTTGCCGGTCGAGCAGAAACGGCAGTTCACGGCGCAGCCGGCCTGGGTGGAGATGCACAGCGTGCCGCGGTTTTCTTCCGGGATGAACACGGTTTCCACCGCATTGCCGTTACCCACGTCCACCAGCCATTTGCGGGTGCCGTCGGCCGAAGTATGGTCGCTGATGACGGCCGGCGCCACGATGTGGGCGCGCGTCTTCAGCTTCTCGCGCAGCGATTTGGCGAGGTCGGTCATGCTGTCGAAGTCGGACGCACCGAACTGGTGGATCCAGCGTTGCAGCTGCTTGGCGCGGAACGGTTTCTCACCCAACTCCGCACAGTAGGCGATCAGTTGCGCGGGATCCAGGTCCAGCAGATTGGTGAGGGTCGTTTCCATAAATGCCATGTATTTCAAAAAAGCCTTTGCCCCGGACTGTGAGCCGGGGCAAATGAGGTACTGCTACAGCGCCCTTATTCGCGGGAGCGAATTAACGGGAGTACACGTTCAGTGCCGGGAAGAAGTAAGCGATTTCCACAGCGGCGGTTTCGGCAGCGTCCGAACCGTGAACGGCGTTAGCGTCGATCGAGTCGGCGAAGTCGGCGCGGATGGTGCCCTTCTCAGCTTTCTTCGGATCGGTTGCGCCCATCAGGTCGCGGTTCTTGGCAATGGCGCCTTCGCCTTCCAGAACCTGGATCATGACTGGACCGGAAACCATGAAGTCCACCAGGTCCTTGAAGAATGGACGGGCAGCGTGCACAGCGTAGAAGCCTTCGGCTTCAGCGCGCGACAGTTGGGTCATGCGAGCAGCAACGACCTTCAGACCAGCGCCCTCAAAACGGCTGTAGATCTGGCCGATCACGTTCTTGGCTACTGCGTCTGGTTTGATGATCGACAGGGTGCGTTCGATTGCCATTATAAAAAACTCCAATAAAAAGAAAGGTTTAAAACGAAATTGATATCTCGATCAACCTTTGATTTTACCATACAACACACCATATACTGTCGATATTGGGGCAGAAGATGGCGTGGAGGCCGATTTAAGGCAATCCTAAGACCGTCAAGCCGGGCTTTAAGCCCATTTTATGGCACAAGGTGCTATGCTTTTAGTAACGGTACACCTGTACTGATCCTTATTGGAGGGCAATGATGGAACTGCAAAAAACTTATGACCTGACTGGCAGCCGTGCGCTAAGCCAGAACCGGGTCCTGCGCAACACTTACTGGCTGCTGGCCCTGTCGATGATCCCGACCGTGCTGGGCGCGGCCGTCGGCATCGCCTTCGGCGTACCGCTGCCACGCGGCTTCATTGGCGCACTGCTCTTCCTGGGTATCGCCTTCGGCTTCATCTGGGCCATCGAGAAGAACAAGAACAGCGGACTGGGCGTCGGCCTGCTGCTGGGCTTCACCTTCTTCATGGGCCTGATGCTGACGCCCCTGCTCAACAACACGCTGAAGTTCTCCAACGGCGGCACGCTGATCATGCTGGCCTTCGGCGGCACGGCAGCCGTGTTCGCGACGCTGGCCAGCATCGCGACCGTGTCGAAGCGCGACTTCTCGATGATGGGCAAGTGGCTGTTCGCAGGCGTGATCGTGCTGATCCTGGCTTCGCTGGCGAATATCTTCCTGCAGATCCCGGCGCTGTACCTGACGATCTCCGTGATCGCCGTGGGTATCTTCTCGGCCTTCATCCTGTATGACGTGCAGCGCATCGTCAACGGCGGCGAAACCAACTATGTCAGCGCCACCCTGGCCCTGTACCTGAACGTGTACAACATCTTCAGCAACCTGCTGGCGATCCTGGGCTTCACCGCAGGCGACCGCGACTGATCTTCGCGCTGCTCAGCAAAAAGCCGGCTCGCGCCGGCTTTTTTTTATTCGAGGTCGAAGACCGCCATCGATTCCACGTGCGAGGTGTGCGGGAACATGTTGACGACGCCTGCCTGGCGTAGCGTATAGCCGGCGCGGTGCACCAGCACGCCGGCATCGCGCGCCAGCGTGGAGGGGCTGCAGGAGACGTAGACGATGCGCTTCGGCAGCAGTTCCGGATGCGTTTCCTTCAACTCGGCCAGCGCAAGGCTCAGCGCCATGGCGCCGTCGCGCGGCGGGTCGATCAGCATGCGGTCGAACTTGCCGAGGGCGATCAGGTCGTCCTTCGTCACTTCGAACAGGTTGCGGGTGGAGAAGGAGGTCTTGGCATCGAGGCCGTTCACCTTGGCGTTGGCGAGCGCGCGTTCGGTCAGCGCAGTGCTGCCTTCGATGCCCACCACTTCGCGCGCCTGGGTGGCCAGCGGCAGCGTGAAGTTGCCCAGGCCGCAGAACAGGTCGGCCACGCGGTCTTGCGGCTGCACGTCCAGCAGACGCAGGGCTTTTGCCACCAGCACGCGGTTGATGTGGTGGTTTACCTGGGTGAAATCGACAGGCTTGAACGGCATCTTCACGCCGAATTCGGGCAGCAGGTAGTGCAGCTGCCTGTCCAGCGGGTAGAAGGGATAGGCGGTGTCCGGGCCTTTCGGCTGCAGCCACCACTGGATGTTGTACTCGTCGGCGAAGGCTTTCACCTTCACTTCGTCCTCCGCCGTCAGCGGCTCCATATTGCGCATCACGAGCACGGTCAGGTCTTCACCGATGGCCAGCTCGATCTGCGGCACCTTGTCGAAGATGGACAGGGAACCGATCAGCGCGCGCAGCGGCATGAACATGTCGGAGACGTGCTTGGGCAGGATCTGGCAGCTCTGGATATCGGCCACATAGACCGATTTCTTCTCATGGAAGCCCACCAGCACCGTGCCCTTCTTCGCCACATAGCGCGAGGACAGGCGCGCGCGGTAGCGGTAGCCCCAGGTGGGGCCATACATCGGGCGCATCATCATGTCCGGCTTGACCTTGGACAGGTGCCAGAGGTTATCTTCCAGCACGCGCTGCTTGATCGCGACCTGGGCCGAAGGCTCCAGGTGCTGCATCGAGCAGCCGCCGCAATAGTCGAAATGCACGCATTTCGGCTGCACGCGCATCGAGGATTCGCGGTGCAGTTCGATCATGCGCGCCGCTTCCCAGTTCTTCTTCTTGCGGAAGGTTTCGAAGCTCACACGTTCACCCGGCAGAGCGCCTTCGACAAATACCACCTTGCCAGGGGTGCCGTCCTCGTTGTCCTGCATATGGCCGACGCCGCGGGCGTCCATGTCGAGGGATTTGATGTCGATGGTATTGTCTTGCATGGCTGTCTATCAGGGAAAAGCGGTGTGAAATAACCCGCTATGATAGCAGACAGTGGTTTAGAGCAAAGAGTCGCGGACCACGCCGCGCGCGGCCATGGCGCGCTTGAGTTTGACGAGGGCTTCCTGCTGGATCTGGCGCACGCGCTCGCGCGTCACGCCCATCTCCTCGGCCAGCGTTTCCAGCGTGGCCGGATCGTCGTTGTCGAGGCCGAAACGGCGCATGATGACGATGCGCTGCTTGTCCGGCAGCTTGGTGAGCCAGTCGCGCACCAGCACCGTCATTTCATGGTGCTCGGCCCGCGCGTCCGGACTGTCCTCGCTGTCGCCGGGCAGCATGTCCATCAGCGAGGACTGGGGATCGTTGTCCAGCGGCGCATCGAGCGACGTCGCATGCTCGGACAGCGCGAGGATGTCCTGCACCTCCTCCACCGGCCGGCCCACCAGGTCGGCGATGTCTTCCGCCGTGGCGTCCTTGCCGTTGTGGTGCTGCGCTTCGAGATGGTATTTGCCGCGCAGGATCTGGTTCAATTCGCGCACCATGTGTACCGGCAGCCGCACGGTACGCGCCTGGTTCATGATGGCGCGCTCGATGCTCTGGCGTATCCACCAGGTGGCATAGGTCGAAAACCGGAAGCCGCGCTCCGGCTCGAACTTGTCGATGGCGCGCATCAGGCCGATATTGCCCTCCTCGATCATGTCGAGCAGGACCACGCCGCGGTTGATGTAGTGCTTGGCAATGGAAACCACGAGCCGCAGGTTGTGCTCGATCATTTTCTGGCGGGCGGCAAATTCGCCCTGTTTGGCCAGCGTGGCGTAGTGCACTTCCTGCTCCGCCGTCAGCAGCGGCTTGGCGCCGATCTGGTTCAGGTAATGCTGGGTGGTGTCGGTGGAGAGCTCGGCCGCCAGCACCTTTTTCAGCTCGTCGACACTCTCCAGCACGGTGCTGGCTTCGGCGAGGGGATGGCTCTCCTCGTCGGACTCGCCATCCAGCGACTCGGCCGCATCATCGATTGGCTCGTCCGGGTAATCGTCCTGGGCCGAGCCGTCTTCCATCTGATTGTGCGGCGAGCGTGTCATTGGGCGGTATCTAGCGGTTAGGCAGGAACTTCGACGGATCGACCGGCTTGCCCTGCTGCCTTATTTCAAAGTGCAGCTTGACTGAATCCGTATCGGAATCCCCCATTTCGGCAATTGCCTGCCCCTTGTTCACCGTCTGCCCTTCCTGTACCAGGATGGAGCGGTTGTGCGCATAGGCCGACAACAGACCGTTACTGTGCTTCACGATAACGAGATTACCATATCCGCGGATCCCGCTACCGGCATACATTACCTTGCCGGCGCCGGCCGACACCACCTGCTGGCCTGCGCGGCCTGCGATGTCGATACCCTTGTTCTTGCCTTCATCGAAAGTGCCCACCACCTTGCCATCGGCCGGCCACTGCCAGCTGACGGCGCGGTCTTCCACACTCAGGCTGGGCGCCGGCCTCGGCAGGCTGGGCGCGGCGCTGGCCAGCTGCACCGGCTTCTCGGCCAGCTTGTCGGCCTTCGCATCCGGCTTCTGCATTTCGGCCACCGAATTTTCGGTATAGGGCTGCTTGTCGCCTTTCGGCCCGGTCTTCTTCGGCACCGCCGGCTCGGCCGCAGGCTTCAGCGATGGCGGCGGCGCGATCGAGGCGGTTTGCACGCCGCTGTCGCCGTCCGGCGCTTCCACGCGCAGCACCTGATCCACCTTGATGTCGTTCGGATTCGCCAGCTTGTTCCATGCCACCAGGTCGCGGTAATTCTGGCCATGGTCGAGGGCGATGCGCAGCAGGGTGTCGCCACGCTTGACGGTGTAGTAGCCCGGTTTATCCTTGACTTCGGCGACCGGCGCCGGGGCCGGCTGCGCGGGACGCGGCGCAATGGCCAGTTCCGACACGGGCGCGCGGTTGGGCGTCGAGGTACAGGCGCTGAGCAGCGCCAGCGTAAGGGTACTGAGGAACAGGGAACTTGTTTTCGTCATTCTCATCTAATGTTCTGTCTAAACGATACCAGGCCGCAGGGGCACGAAATGGCAGTCTTCAAGCGTCTGGCGCACCCATTCGGTCTTGCCGGTGCGGATCACGAGTTCCAGATGCTGGGTGCGTGCGCCCACGGGCGCGACCAGTCTGCCGCCAATGGCGAGCTGTTCCAACAGCGCCTGCGGCACCTCCAGCCCCGCCGCAGCGAGGATGATGCCGTCGAAGGGAGCGGCCTGGGGCAGCCCAAGCATACCATCTCCGTAGTGCAGACGCAGGTTCGGAACCCGCAGGGGCCGCAAATTGGACTTCGCCAGCTCATGTAACGGTTTGATGCGCTCAATGGAATACACCTCCTGCGCAACACAGGCCAGCACTGCTGCCTGGTAGCCACATCCAGTGCCGATTTCCAACACGCGCTTCAGGCTGCCACCATTCCGCATCACTTCGATCATGCGGGCAACAATATACGGCTGGGAAATGGTTTGGTGGTGTCCGATTGGCAAGGAAGCGTCGATATAAGCCTGGGATGCCAGGCCTTCGTCCATGAACATATGGCGCGGCACCGCCTCCAGCGCGGCCAGCACCACGGTGTCGGCCACGCCCTGTTTGGCCACCCGGGCCACCATGGCGCGGCGCACGGCGTCCGAGACCAGCGGGTTCTGGCGTGGCGCCGTTACCGGCTGCGGCTGGGCGCGCTCCTGGGCGTAGCTGTACGAGCGCGAAGGGCTGGCAACGGGCGCCGGCGGCGCCCATGGGCTGCGTGCGGCAGTGGTGGCCGCATTGCGGGTTGCTGTTTGCGGCGTGGCAATGACAGGCTTGAAACTGGGAGTGGCGCCGGGCTTCTTCTCCGTTACCGAAGAAAGCGGCAGCGGGAAGCGCGGCTTGCCGCTCATGCCAGGGCCTTCTTCAGCTGTGCCAGCTGGTCGCGGTGGGTCAGGTCGATCTGCAGCGGTGTTACCGATACCCGGCCTTGCTGTACGGCATGGAAATCGGTGCCCTCGCCCGCATCCTTGCAGGCGCCCGGCGGGCCGATCCAGAAGATTTCACGGCCGCGTGGATCACGCGCCTTGATCACCGGTTCGGCCTGGTGGCGACGGCCGAGGCGGGTCGGCGTCAGCGGCCCCATCTCTTCGTAAGTACGGGTTGGGATATTGACGTTCAGCAGGTAAGGTTTTTCCAGCGCCTCGGCGTAGCGCTGCACGATGTCGCGCGCCACCCGGGCGGCGGCATCGATATTGCCCCAGCCGTATTCGCCCTGCGAGAAAGCAATGGCGGGAATGCCGAACAGATAACCTTCGGTTGCAGCGGCCACGGTGCCGGAATACAGGGTATCGTCCCCCATATTCGGGCCGTTATTAATGCCGGACACCACCAGGTCGGGCCGTTCGACCAGCATGCCGGTCAGTGCAATGTGCACGCAATCGGTGGGGGTACCGTTGACGAAGTAGAAACCGTTGGCCGCCTGCTGCACCGACAGCGGCCGGTCCAGCGACAGGGAATTCGAGGCGCCGGAACGGTTGCTGTCCGGCGCCACCACCGTGATATCGGCGATCGGCGCCAGGGCTTCGGCCAGGGCATTGATGCCGGGCGCGAGGTAGCCGTCGTCGTTACTGATAAGGATTCGCATACCGAGGATTTTACCTGAAGCAACGCCGCGCCAGCGCATGCGCGGCCTGCCTCCCGCCAAAAAAATGGCGGCGTCAGCGGATCCCGATGCGCGGTTCCGACATTTCCTCGTCCTCGCTGTCGAAACCGGCGTAACTGCCCAGTTCCTGCTCCACCGTGAGCGCCCGGTGCGTGGCGGCACGCGGCTCGCGCTGGCCGGACGGACGCTGCTCCAGCTTGGCCAGCAGCTGGGCGAGGCCGCGCCGCACCCTTTCGGTGTCCGGATGCTCGCTGCCCAGCAGGCGGCTGCGCGCCGCCAGCACCCGCTCCATCAACTGCGCCGCCTGGTCCAGCCGCCCGGCGCGGGCCAGGATATCGGCCCGCACGGCCAGGCTCTCGACCGTGGCCGCATGTTCGTCGCCCAGTTCGCGCTGGTAGGCGTCGATGACGGTGTCCTGCAGGGCCAGCGCATCGGGAAACTGGCCCAGTTCGGCCAGCGTGACGCCCAGCGCAGTGCTGGCCAGAAGGGTCGATGGCGCGCCGGCCCCGTCCGCCGCTTCACGCGCCGCCAGCACGGCTTCCTGCAGGAAACGCGCTTCCTGGAATTTTTCCTGCTGGAACAAGGTTTCGGCCAGCAGGGCCTTGCTGTCCAGCGTATCGCAATGCTCTTCGCCCAGCAGCAGGCGGCGCAGCGCCACGCTTTCTTCCAGGCAGAGCGTGGCCTGGGCCAGGGCGCCGTCGCGCCGGTGCAGCGAGCCCAGCGCCCGCAATCCGGTGGCCAGCGCCAGCGACACCGGGCGCCCGCCCCCCGCCTCCAGCTGCTCGCGCGCGGCGGCGACGGCAGTCAGCAGGGGGATCTCTTCACGCGACTGCCAGGGACAATGGCCGCCTTCGAACCATTCGAGGAAGGCATTGAAGCTGCGCGTCAGGGAAAACCTGTCGTTTTCCTCGTCGGTCTGCACCGGCAGCGGCTCGCCATAAGCCAGGCCGCCCAGCTGCTGCAACTGCACCTCGTCGAAATAGCTTTCCAGCGACAGCCGGGCCTGGCCGTAAGCTTCGGCCAGCGTGCGTTCGAACTGCGTCTGGTAGCCGGGGATATTGCGCGCCGGGTCGCCGCGCCGCCACAGCGAGCGCACCGCGGCGTCCCCGGCATCGATGCGGGTCGGCAGCGGATACACCAGCAGCGGGCGCTGCTCCTCCTCGTGGCTGCGGCGGTAGGTGGTGGCGCGCTGCACCAGCGCGTCCAGCCCCTGCAGGCTCTGCCGGCCGGGCGTGAACACCAGCACCAGGCGCGTGGGCAGCAAGGTGGTGCAGATGCCCGCCACATCGCCCTGCCCGGCCGGCGAATCGACCAGTACATGGCGGAAGCGGTTGGCGGTGCAGGCCGCGAAGGTGCGGAACAGGGCCGGACAGGCATGGAACAGGCCTTCCCAGTCCAGGCCGGCGAGACGCGCGGCATAGCCGTCATCCTGCCGCCCGGCCCGCATCAGGAACAGGGGGCGGGCCTGGTCGACCCGGATCACATAGTCTTCCCAGCCCACGGCATCGAGCACGGCTTGCGCCAGGTCGGCATCGTTGCGCTCGCGCCGGCCGCGCCTCAGCTGGGCTTCACAGGCCGTAAACAGCTCCAGCACCCCCGGCCCATCGGCCTCCACGCCGAAATAATGGTGCAGCGCCGGCGCTTCCAGATCCCAGTCGATCATCAGCACCGGCCGGCTGGCGCCATCGCGCCGCGCCAGCAGCAGGGCCAGGTTGGCCAGCGCCATGGTCCGGCCGGCGCCGCCCTTGTGGGAATGGAAGGTGACGACGTCGCCGGTCTCGTTGCGCGGCGGGAGGGAGGGACGTTGCGGTTCCATGGCGGGCCTTTAGCGTGGAAAGTGTGGAGCCGGAGCGGCACGCCACTCCGGTGGAATGCCAGGCAGGACAAAACGGCTGCAGTCGTGTCCAGGCGGAATACTGACTTTCAGAAAATGGTAGTGGGCGACGATGCGCTGCACGATGCGGTCGATATCGGGCAGGAAGTCGGGATTCGTCTTCAGGTCGCCCGTCGCCAGCGTATAGCGGGAGAAATCGACGTACATGCCCGGTTCGCTGATCTGCGCCGGCAGGCTGAGCGGGTGCCGGGTCATGATGACGGGAATGGTGAGGTGGCTGGGCAGCGGGTACCAGTGGCGCCGCTCCTCCTCGATCAGCTGCATCGCTGCAAACTCGCGCCGCGTGTAGGCGTGGGCTTCGTATTTGGGCGTGTAGATCACGATCATGCACACGCTCTGGCACAGGGCCAGGGCAATCTTCCGGTCCAGGTCGTCACCGCCACCGAGTTGCTCGCTGTCAATGAAGAGTTCATTTTCATTATCGAGATGGGGCTCCAGGTAGCAGCGCAGGGCATCGGCCAGGTCGTTCTTGAACTTGCTCATGAACGTGTGGTGGCCATGCGCATAACTGAAGAAACAGCCGTAGCGGATCGTCATTTCGTCCCCTCCTGTTTCTCCCCTGACATATCATTTTTGTCACACTTGCTGAGTCACTTTAACAATCCCGACAGCACGCACTTTGCGCTAGCGCAAACGCGCACATGCCGATAACTGACGTGATCGCGCCAGGAGTTAGCACATCACCCCCGCGCAGGCGGGGGCCCAGGAGTGGGCACCCAGCGTTGGAACGCCCCTGGGCTCCGCATCGGCGCACCGCCGCCTTCGCGGGAGCGACGTTATGGCTGGAAGAAGGCGATGACCTCGGCGGCCTCGCGGGTGCGCTTGAAGGGAGGAAGGCTCTGCCAGATGCGGCGGCCGTAGGGTTTGGAAATGACACGCGGATCGCACAACATCAGCACGCCGCGGTCGCCCTCGTCGCGGATCAGGCGGCCGGCGCCCTGCTTCAGGTTGATGATGGCTTCCGGCAGCGTGTGGTGCATGAAGCCGTTCATGCCCTGCCTTTCCATCACTTCGATGCGCGCGGCCAGCACCGGGTCGTCCGGCGGCGCGAAGGGCAGCTTGTCGATGATGACGAGCGACAGCGCTTCGCCGCGCACGTCCACACCTTCCCAGAAACTCTGGCTGCCGATCAGCACGCCGTTGCCGGCCTTGCGGAACTGGTCCAGCAATTCGGTGCGACCGCGGTCGCCCTGCACGAACAGCGGGAATTTCAGGCCCCGCTTTTCGAATTCGTCGCGCAGGCGTTCGGCAGCGCGCTTGACGGCGCGCAGCGTGGTGCACAGCAGGAAGGTGCGGCCGCCGGCTGCCTCGATCACGGGCAGCGCGGCATCCAGCACGGCATCGGTGTAGCCGAGGGAATTCGGGTCCGGCAGGCCCTGCGGCACGTAGAGAATGCCCTGCTGCTCATAATTGAAGGGGCTGGGCCAGGTGCGCGCCACCTCGCCGGTCAGGCCCATCTGCTCGGAGAAGTGCTTGAAGTCGTTCTTCACCGCCAGCGTGGCCGAGGTGAAGATCCAGCTGCGCGGCACGCCCTCGCGCTGGCTGTTGAAGATGGGGGCAATCGACAGCGGCGTCTTGTGCAGCTGCAGCGAGCTGGTATAGGCCTCCACCCAGTACACGGCTTCCTCGCCGGGCGCCACTTTGGCCTTGGGATCGAATTTCCAGTTATCCAGCTTCTGCTGCAGCTCGTGGCCGCGCACGTGGCACTGTTCCAGCGTTTCCGCCCGCTCGGCCTGCTTTTCCAGCACGGCCAGCATGCCGGCCAGCTGTTCGCGGAGGGTGTCCAGCGCGGGGAAGAAGTCGCTCGACGGCGCAATCTGCGGCAGCGACAGGCGCACCACGTCCTGCGGGAAGGTCAGGCGCAGGTCGCGCGCCGCCTTTTCCACCACCGACACGGTCTTGCCCCAGTCGGCGCCGTCGCGCGCGTGGGCAAGTCCCTCGGCCAGCACGTCGCGGCACAGCTCCAGTACCTGGGAAGTCGAAAAAGTGTCGCCGAAGAACAGGGTCGCCGTATCCGGCAGCTGGTGCGCCTCGTCGAACACGATGGTGTTGGCGGACGGCAGCAATTCGGCAACGCCGGTATCCTTCAGCGCCACGTCGGCGAAGAACAGGTGGTGGTTGACCACCACTACGTCCGCCTGCTGCGCCTCGCGCCGCGCCTTCATCACGAAGCAGTCCTGGTAGTACTGGCACTCGGCGCCCACGCAGTTTTCGCGGGTGGACGTGACCAGGTTCCAGACCGGCGCCGTCTCCGGCACGCGCGCCAGCTCGGCCTTGTCGCCGGTGCTGGTCATTTTCAGGAAGCGCGAGATTTCGCGCAGGTAGCCCACATCCTCGCGCGAGGTCATGCGGCCGTTCTGCAGCGTGCGTTCCAGGTGGTAGTGGCACAGGTAGTTGCCCCGCCCTTTCAGCAGCGCGACCGAAACCGGCGCCTGCAGGGCGGCGCGCACGGTGGGAATATCGCGCAGGAAGAGCTGGTCCTGCAGGTTCTTGGTGCCGGTGGAGATAATGGTCTTGCCGCCCCACAGCAGGGCCGGCACCAGGTAGGCGAAGGTCTTGCCGGTGCCGGTGCCCGCTTCCGCAATCAGGGTCTGCTGGCTGTCGATGGCGGCGGCGATGGCCTTGGCCATCTCGGTCTGCGATTTACGGGGACGAAAGCCGCCCACGGCCGGTCCCAGCGGACCGCCGGCGCCGAACAGGCGCTCGATCTCGTCATCGTGTTTTCCGGGAATAGCGGGGGCTTCGCCGTCCGGCAGCGGGAGTAAATCGCTCAAAATAGAATCAGGTGGGGCAGCGGCGCGTCTGGCGCCGGTCAGGCCGGTACATCAGGCACCAATTGCATTTTCAGCAAGGTGATATAGTCTTTCAACTGCAGCTTGCGCTTCTTGAGGCGGCGCAATTGCAGCTGGTCGTGGTGGCCGTCCAACGTGAGCATCTCGATCACCGCGTCCAGATCCCGGTGCTCGACATCCAGTTCGACAATACGGCGCTTGATTTCTTCTACGTTGTTCATGTGCTCGGAAAAGTGTTTCGCGTGGACAACAAACTGCGCTTGCAACTAAACTGCTTAACAGTGCATAGTTTAACTCAGGTAAGCAGCAGAAAGAAGCAGCAAGGACTTCCCCACCCATGAGCGCCTACAAAATTGAAGCCGGAACGGCCCAGCATACCGGCAGCCGTCCGCAGCAGAATGACCGTGCAGCGCTCTTCACCACCCCGTCGGCGCCCGGCTATGTGCTGGCCGTCGTGGCCGATGGCGTACAGGGCGGCGCCGTGGCCTCGGAGCAGGCGCTGCACACTTCACGCCAGCTGTTCGATGAATACCGCGTGGGCGATACTGCCAGCGTGCCCCGCATCACGGAGCTGCTGCGCGCCATCGCGCAGGAAACCCACGATGTGCTGTTGATGAACGCCATCACCAGCGGCGCCGAACCGCAGGCGACGCTGGCGCTGCTGATGCTCACGCCGCAGCAGCAGGCCGTGTGGGCCACGGTGGGCGATACGCGGGTCTACCGCTTCAGCGGCGGCGCCTGCACCGGACGCACCAGCGATGCGGACTATGTGCAGCACCTGGTCAGCCAGGACGGCCTGCCGGAAGAGGCGGCGCGCAAGCACCGCAGCTCGCGGCTGCTGGCCAATCACCTGGGGAACAAGCTGAAACAGCCCTTTACCTCCACCGGCATGCAGGAAGTCAAGGCGGACGACGCCTTCCTGCTGTGCACCGACGGCCTGTGGCAGTATTTTGCCGACACCGAGCTGGCGGCCGTCATCGCGCGCAAAACGCCGCGCGAGGCCTCACAGCTGCTGATCGACAAGGCGGGAGAACGCGCCAAGGGCAAGGGCGACAACTGCACCATGGCCATCCTCAAGATGGTGGCGCCGCCCAGGGAAGCGCCGAGCTACACGGTGCAGAAACTGCGCAAGGCTATTTAAGCTGCCCGGCGCGGGCGCGCGCGTCCTCGATGGCCTTCTGCTTGGCGGCTTCGGCCTCGGCGCGCTTGCGGCGCTTCTCTTCCTTCTCGGCGAGCCGCTGCTGCACGCGCTGCTGGCGGCGTTCCGATTCCGCAACCTTGCGCGCATGTTCGGCGCTGCGCGCGGCGCGTTTCGGTGCTTCGGCCGCCTCTTGCGCCTGGAGCTGACGCTGGCGCGCCGCGTATTCAGCCTGGCGCTGCGCCGGTGTTACCGACAGAGGCTTGACCGGGGGACGTTCGGCCGCTTCGCGCGGTTCAGGCGCTGGTGCTGCGGCCCGTGCCGCCTCTTCCCTCGCATCCGCCTGGGCGCGGTCTTCCAGCTCGCGGTCGCGGATATCCACGGCCTGCTTGCGTTTGAAGTGATTGGCTTCGATTTCGATGGCGCGCAGCGCTGACAGGCGCTCGCGCCGTTTTTCCTTGGCCTTGTCGATACAGTTATTGACGAAGAACTTGGTGTAGCACACCTGCTCGGCCGCGCTGAACTCCGCTTCAGCCTGGGCACGGTCCTTCTCCACCTGCGCCAGCCGGGCATCCGCCTGCTCCACCGAATGGCTGGGCGGCACGGCCGGCGCACCGATCGGCTGCTGCCCGATCTTCTGGGCGGCGGCCGGGACGGCCAGCGCCGCCAGCATGGCGGCGCACAGGATCTTGCTTATGTGCGGCATCTCGTTCTTATCCTCGTCTCAGGCCAGGGCGGCTGCGGCGCCGCGCTGTGCCTTCTCCATGTACTCGCGCGATTGCATCTCGACGATGCGCGACACGGTACGGTGGAATTCATTGGCCAGCTGGCCGCTGGTGTATAGCTCCTCCGGCGCCACTTCGGCCGACATGATCAGCTTCACGCCCTGGTCGTAGAACACGTCGATCAGCCAGGTGAAGCGGCGCGCTTCGGAAGCCATGCCGGCCGACATCATCGGTATTCCGGACAATATCACGGTATGGAAACGGCTGGCGATTTCCAGGTAGTCGTTCTGCGAGCGCGGGCCGCCGCACAGGGTGGCGAAATCGAACCAGATGGTGGTGCCGGCGCGGCGCAGGGCCTTGATCTCGCGGCCTTCGATCTGGATGCGGGCATCTTCGTCGGCCGTTTCGGCCACGCGGGCGAAGGCTTCGCGCAGCGCGGCATCGGTCTGGGCGTTGAGCGGCGTGTAGTAGGCATCCACCTGTTCCAGCGCACGGCCGCGGTAGTCGATACCGGCATCCACGTTCAGCACATCCATCTTCTCCTTCAGCAGGGCGATGGTGGGCAGGATGCGGTCGCGGTGCAGGCCGTCCGGATACAGCGTGGACGGCTCGAAATTGGAAGTCATGATGAAGGACACGCCGTTGTCGTACAGCGCCCGCATCAGGTTGTACAGGATCATGGCATCCGCCACATCCGACACGTGGAATTCGTCGAAGCAGATCAGGCGGTACTTCTTCGCGATGCGTTTCGCCACTTCATCCAGCGGATCGGCCACGCCCATCAGCTCATCGAGCTGGATATGCACGGCGCGCATGAATTCGTGGAAGTGCATGCGCGTCTTGCGCACCACCGGCACCACGGAATAGAAGGAATCCATCAGGAAGGACTTGCCGCGCCCCACCCCGCCCCACATGTACACGCCACGCGGCACGTCGGGACGGTTCAGGAAGCGCTTGAAGCCGTTGGAGCGCTGCGCCTTGTAGGCGACCCACTCGTCATAGCACTGCTGCAGGCGGTCCACGGCGCGGCGCTGTGCGGCGTCGGCCTTGAAGTCGCGCTGTTCCAGCGCGTGCTGGTAAAACTCTTGGACGTTCATAAACAAAGGCCGCAGCCGCCGGCGCGAACCGGCGTGCTGCGGCGGCAAGCCCCTTTAGAAGTTCAGCGTGCGCTTGTCGATTGCCAGCGCGGCTTCCTTGGTGGCTTCGGACAGCGACGGGTGGGCGTGGCAGATGCGCGCGATGTCTTCGGCGGACGCCTTGAACTCCATCGCCACCACGGCTTCCGAGATCAGCTCGGAGGCCATCGGGCCGATGATGTGCACGCCCAGGATTTCGTCGGTCGTTGCATCAGCCAGGAACTTCACCATGCCCGAGGTATCGCCCAGCGCGCGTGCGCGGCCGTTGGCCAGGAAGGGGAAGGTGCCGGCCTTGTACTGCACGCCTTCGGCCTTCAGCTGCTGCTCGGTCTTGCCGACCCACGCGATTTCCGGCGAGGTGTAGATCACCCATGGAATCGTGTTGAAGTTGGTGTGGCCGTGCTGGCCGGCGATACGCTCGGCCACGGCAACGCCCTCTTCTTCCGCCTTGTGCGCCAGCATCGGGCCGCGCACCACGTCGCCGATCGCCCACACGTTCGGCAGGTTGGTCTTGCAGTCGCCGTCCACGGCGATGAAGCCGCGCTCGTCCAGCTGCAGGCCGGCCTTGTCGGCGCCCAGGCCGTTGGTGTTAGGGGTGCGGCCGATGGACACGATCAGCTTGTCGAAGGTGGCGTTCTGCGCTTCGCCCTTGGCGTCGGTGTACTTCACGGTCACGTCGTTCTTGCCGGCGGTAACGCTTTCGATCTTGCAGCCCAGGTTGATGCTCAGGCCCTGCTTGGTGAACAGCTTCTGCGCTTCCTTGGCGATCTGCTCGTCGACCGCGCCGAGGAAGGTCGGCAGGCCTTCCAGCACGGTGACCTTGGAGCCCAGGCGGCGCCATACGGAGCCCATTTCCAGGCCGATCACGCCGGCGCCGATCACGCCCAGGTTGGCCGGCACTTCTTCGATGGACAGTGCGCCGGTGTTCGACAGGATCAGTTTCTCGTCGAACGGTGCGCCCGGCAGTGCGCGCGCGTTGGAGCCGGTGGCAACGATCACTTGCTTGGCGGTGATGGTGTCGGTGGTAGGACCGCTGATGGCGATCGGGTAGCCTTCAGCGCCGGCGGCGCCGGCGAACGCGCCGCGGCCGTGGAAGAAGGTCACCTTGTTTTTCTTGAACAGGAACAGGATGCCGTCGTTGTTCTGCTTCACGACGGTGTTCTTGCGCTTGATCATCTGGCCCAGGTTCAGGGACAGGCCCGCCACGTCGATGCCGTGCTCCTTGAAGGAGTGGCCGGCGTGCTCGTAGTGCTCGGACGATTGCAGCAGTGCTTTCGATGGAATGCAGCCCACGTTGGTGCAGGTGCCGCCCGGTGCAGGGCCGCCCTTTTCATTGGCCCATTCATCGATACAGGCAACCGAGAAGCCCAGCTGCGCAGCGCGGATGGCCGCGATATAACCGCCGGGACCGGCGCCGATCACTACTACGTCGAATTGTTTGCTCATGTCTTAATTTCCAATCAGTTCGTCCTCGGGGACGAATATCCATAACAGGATGTAGATCACCAGGCCGAAGCCGAAGGAGATGGTGAACAGCGCGAACACCAGGCGCCAGATCCAGGATTCCACACCCGAGGCGCGGGCGATGCCGCCGCAGACGCCACCGAGCCAGCGGTCGGTGCGGGAGCGGCGCAGGCTGGAGAACTCGCTGGCGAGGTCGCCGTTGGCCGCAGGCGCGCTGGCGCCCTGGTTCAGCAGCTTTTCCTTGGCGCGGGCGAATTCCTCGTCGCTCAGGGCGCCGGCCTGGTGGAGTTCGTGGAGACGCTTGATTTCTTCGGAGACGCTCATTGTGAAACCTCTCGCTTCAGTTGGGGAGCTACAGCGCTAACCGTCGCTCCCGCGAAGACGGGAGCCCAGGGGATCAGCCGCGGACGGCACACCTGGGCCCCGCCTGCGCGGGGGTGACGTATTACAGGTCCAGCAGCAGGCGTGCCGGATCTTCCAGCGCTTCCTTCATGGCCACCAGGCCCAGCACGGCTTCGCGGCCGTCGATGATGCGGTGGTCGTAGGACATTGCCAGGTAGTTCATCGGACGGATCACGATCTGGCCATCTTCCACCACGGCGCGGTCCTTGGTCGCATGCACGCCCAGGATGGCCGATTGCGGCGGGTTGATGATCGGGGTCGACAGCATGGAGCCGAAGGTGCCGCCGTTCGAGATCGAGAAGGTGCCGCCGGTCAGGTCTTCCAGCGTCAGCTTGCCTTCCTTCGCTTTCGCGCCGAATTCGCCGATCTTCTTCTCGATTTCAGCGATGGTCATCTGGTCGGCGTTGCGCAGGATAGGCACCACCAGGCCGCGTGGCGACCCCACGGCGATACCGATGTCGAAGTAGCCGTGGTAGACGATGTCGTTGCCGTCCACCGAAGCGTTCAGGATCGGGTACTTCTTCAGCGCGGCCACGGCGGCCTTGACGAAGAAGGACATGAAGCCCAGCTTCACGCCGTGCTCTTTCTCGAACTTGTCCTTGTACTTGTTGCGCAGGTCCATCACCGGCTTCATGTTCACTTCATTGAAGGTGGTGAGGATGGCGTTGGTGGACTGCGATTCCACCAGGCGTTCCGCGATACGTGCGCGCAGGCGGCTCATCGGCACGCGCTCTTCCGGACGGTCGCCCAGGTTAGGGGCGGCAGGCGCGGCCACTTTCGGCAGCGATGCCTTGGCGGCTGGAGCGGCCATCGGCGCAGGCGCCGCAGGCTTCGGTGCGGAGGCGGCGGCCAGGGCGTCGCCCTTGGTCACGCGGCCGTCCTTGCCGGAACCGGCAACGTCGGAAGCGGACAGGCCGGCTTCGGACAGGATCTTGGCGGCGGCCGGCATGGCCACGTCGCCCTTCGAACCGCCGGTGGCGGCAGCAGCGGCTGGCGCAGGGGCAGCAGCGGCCGGTGCCGGCGCTGCAGCGGCGGCCGGTGCAGCAGCCTTGGCCGATGCGTCGGTATCGATGATGGCGATCACTTCGCCGGCGACGACGGTGGCGCCGTCACCCTTGATGACCTGGACCACCACGCCGCTATCGGGCGCAGGCAGTTCCAGCACGACCTTGTCGGTCTCGATGTCGATCATGTTTTCGTCGCGGGTGACGCTGTCGCCGACCTTCTTGTGCCATGCCAGCAGGGTCGCTTCGGCGACGGATTCGGACAGCTGTGGAACCTTGACTTCAATTTGTGCCATTGTGAGTAACTCCGAGTATTCGTTGTGCGTGGCGCCGCCCGCGCACCGGCGGGCGGCAGACCGTGATTATTTGGTGAGGATAAAGCCCTTCAGCTTCGAGAACGCCGTTTCGAGCAGCTCTTTCTGCTGCGCGTAGTGCTTGTCGTAGTAGCCGACAGCCGGCGACGCGGAGGCAGGACGGCCGGCATACGCCAGGCGCTGGCCCGCTTCCATCGATTCGAAGATGTTGTGCTGGATCTGGAACCATGGACCCTGGTTCTGCGGCTCGTCCTGCGCCCACACCACTTCCGTCGCGTTCGGGAACTTCTTCAGTTCCGCGGCGAAGGCCTTGTGCGGGAACGGGTACAGCTGCTCGATACGCACGATGGCGGTATCGGTCTGTGCACGGGTCTTGCGGGCGTTGGCCAGGTCGTAATACACCTTGCCGGAGCAGGCGATCACGCGCTTGACCTTCTTGGCGTCGATTTTCTCGTCGACTTCACCGATCACGGTCTGGAAGGCGCCCTTGGCCAGTTCGGACAGCGGGGAGCCTGCATCCTTGTTACGCAGCAGCGATTTCGGGGTCAGCACGACCAGCGGCTTGCGGAACTGGCGCACCATCTGGCGGCGCAGCAGGTGGAAGATCTGCGACGCGGTGGTTGGCTGCACCACTTGCATATTGTTGTCGGCGCACAGCTGCAGGAAACGCTCAGGACGTGCGGACGAGTGCTCAGGACCCTGGCCTTCGTAACCGTGCGGCAGCAGCATCACCAGGCCGGAGGCGCGGCCCCACTTCACTTCGCCGGAGCTGATGAACTGGTCGATCACAACCTGGGCGCCGTTGACGAAGTCGCCGAACTGGGCTTCCCAGATGGTCAGGGTGTTCGGTTCGGCGGTCGAGTAGCCGTACTCGAAGCCCAGCACCGCCTCTTCGGACAGCACGGAGTCGATCACGGTGAACGGCGCCTGGCCTTCGGAAATGTTCTGCAGCGGCACGTAGGTGCCGGCATCCCAGCGTTCGCGGTTCTGGTCGTGCAGCACGGCGTGGCGGTGGGTGAAGGTGCCGCGGCCTGCGTCCTGACCGGTCAGGCGCACGGCGTAGCCGGATGCCACCAGCGAGGCGTAGGCCAGGTGCTCGCCCATGCCCCAGTCCAGGTTCAGTTCGCCCTTGCCCATATTGGCGCGGTCGGCCAGCACTTTTTCCACCAGCGAGTGCACCTTGAAGCCTTCCGGCACGGTGGTGATGCGGGTGGCCAGGCGCTTCAATTCCGTCAGCGGCACGGCGGTATCGGCCGCATCGGTCCACTTGCGGTTCAGGAACGGCAGCCAGTCCACGGCGAACTTGTTCTTGAAGTTCGAGATCACAGGATCCACGGTGTGCTTGCCGGCGTCCATCGCGGCGCGGTAGGCAGCCACCATCTGGTCGCCGCCATCGGCCGGGATCACGCCTTGCGTGGCCAGCTTGTCCGCGTACAGCTTGCGGGTGCCTGGGTGCTGGGCGATTTTCTTGTACATCAGCGGCTGGGTCAGTGCAGGCGTGTCCTGCTCGTTGTGGCCCAGTTTGCGGAAGCAGATGATGTCGACCACGATGTCCTTCTTGAACTGCACGCGGTAGTCCATCGCAATCTGCGAGGCCAGCACCACGGCTTCAGGATCGTCGGCGTTCACGTGCAGCACCGGCGCTTCGATCATCTTCACGACATCGGAGCAGTAGATGGTGGAGCGCGCGTCGCGCGGATCGGAGGTGGTGAAGCCGATCTGGTTGTTGATCACGATGTGCACCGTGCCGCCCGTGCCGTAGCCGCGGGTCTGCGCCAGGTTCAGGGTTTCCATCACAACGCCCTGGCCTGCGAATGCGGCGTCGCCGTGCACCAGGATCGGCAGCACTTGCGCGCCTTCCTTGTCGCCGCGGCGGTCCATGCGGGCCTTGACGGAGCCTTCCACCACCGGGTTCACGATTTCCAGGTGCGAAGGATTGAACGCCAGCGACAGGTGCACTGGGCCGCCTGCGGTGGAGATGTCGGACGAGAAGCCCTGGTGGTATTTCACGTCGCCGGCCGGCAGGTCGTCGCCATGCTTGCCTTCGAATTCTTCGAACAGATCCTTCGGCGCCTTGCCGAGGGTGTTCACCAGCACGTTCAGGCGGCCGCGGTGGGCCATGCCGATGACAATTTCCTGCACGCCCTTTTCACCGGCGCGCTGGATGATTTCATCGATCGAGGCGATGAAGGTTTCGCCGCCTTCCAGCGAGAAGCGCTTCTGGCCGACGTATTTGGTGTGGAGGTAGCGCTCCAGGCCTTCAGCGGCCGTCAGGCGCTCCAGGATGTGCTTTTTCTTCTCGGCCGTGAAATTCGGGGTGGAACGGATCGATTCCAGGCGCTCCTGCAGCCAGCGCTTTTCGGCCGGATCGGAGATGTACATGAATTCCGCGCCGATCGAACGGGTGTAGGTGTCGCGCAGGAAGTTGGTCAGGTCGCGCAGGGACGCGGTCTCAGGACCAAAGTAGGTGTTGCTGATGTTGAACACGGTGTCCATATCAGCATCGGTGAAGCCGTAGGATGCAGGGTCCAGCTCAGGGATGTTCGGACGTTCCTGGCGCTGCAGCGGGTCCAGGTTGGCCCAGCGCGAACCGAGGTAGCGGTAAGCGGCGATCAGCTGGGTGGCTGCCACGCGCTTGCGGCCCATTTCCGGGTCGCCGGATGCGGTCACGGTACGGATCGGGCCCTGTTTCGCGCGTTCGGCGAAGGAGGCGATCACGGAAGCGTGAGCGACGTCGGGTTTGTTGGAGCCATCGACTGCCGGCACGTGCTGCATGGCGTCGAAATAGGAACGCCAGTTATCTGGCACGGAACCTGGATTAGCGAGATACGCCTCGTAGAGTTCTTCTACATACGGCGCATTCCCACCAAACAGGTAGGAGTTGGACGTCTGTTGCTGCATCATTCTTGCTCACCTTTCTTCGCGCTTCGCGAGGAATTAGCGGGTTAATCTAACCTTCCGCGACACGGCCTGACCGGTTAGCGGATTGCACATCAAGTTGTGGGGGAAGGGCTGTACTACAGTCGTTCTTACAAAAACGGTTGTTTAGGATAGCACGCGGGATTGTATACCAACAACCACCACATGGTGAAAAATGGCCGAATACCACTTCTAACGGAGGGTGGAGCTAGACATTCTGGTCTAGATAATTTATTCTACTTCCATCATCCCCGAGGAAAGACCGCCATGAGCCCGCCCAAACCGACCGCCGCCGAACTGGAAATCCTGCGCCTGCTGTTCGCGCTGGGGCCCTCCACTGCCCGGCAGGTACACCAGGCTGCCCTGGACAGCAAGCCCGACACGACTTACGCCAATGTGTTGCGCCAGCTGCAACTGATGCACACCAAGGGCTTGCTGAACCGCGACGAATCGCAGCGCGCCCACGTCTACGCCCCGGCCCAGGAACAGGAATCGGTGCAGACCAATCTGCTCAAGGAGCTCATCCATAAAGCCTTCGCCGGTTCCGGCAAGGCGCTGGTGCTGGCGGCCCTGAAAGGGGGCCATGTCAACGCAAAGGAACGCGCCGAAATCCAGGCCCTGCTGGACGAAGGTCCCGAAAAATAAGGCATCCGGGCTCAACAATTGACCAAAAGAACGTCCCCCTGCAGCGTTTTCATGCACACTATTGGCATGAAATAAACGACGCCTGCCAGCCGGGAGCATCCGTCGTGCTTGCTCACCGGCGCATAAGACCACATTCAGGGGAGCAGTATGGGCGAGCGCGGACAGGATCCGGCCGATAAGGTCGGCGGCTCGCCTCTTCGGGACGTCATGAACTTGCTGGCGGGCACGTTCTATGTCCTTGACGAGGCGGGCTACTTCGTTTTGTGGAACCAGACGGTTGAACAAGTGACGGGCCTGGGGCCCGAACAGCTGCGCGGCGTGCACATGCTGGAGCTGTTTCCCGCCGAAGAAAGGCCCAAGGTGGCGGCGGCCTTCTGCGCCGTGTTCCAGCAGGAACAGAAAGTGCAGCTGGAAGCGCGCCTGATGGTGCGCGGCCAGTTCATTCCCTATATGTTCTGCGGCTCGCGCATGCAGGTGGGCGATACCAGCTATATGTGCGGCATGGGGCTGGACCTGAGCCGCCATCATCACCAGCAGGCCACGCTGGAGCTGCGCGAGCGGGCGCTGCACGCCGCCAGCAACGGCATCATCATCACGCGCCATAACGGCATGGATAATCCCATCGAGTACGTGAATCCGGCCTTCGAGCGCATCACCGGCTACAGCGCCGAGGAAGTCATCGGCCGCGACTCGCGCTTCATGGCCATCCCGGGGCTGGACGAAGAACAGCGCGGCGCCCTTGGCGCGGCGATCGCAGCGCAGCGCCCCGCCAGCGTTACCTTCCGCAACCAGCGCAAGAATGGCGAAGTATTCTGGAACCACCTGACGGTAACGCCGGTCAACGATGGCACCCGGCGCATCACCCACTACATCGGCATCATTGAAGACATCACCACGCTCAAATCGCGCACCGCCATGCTGGAACACCAGGTCACGCACGACCCGCTGACCGACCTGGCCAACCGTATCCTGCTGCGCGACCGGCTGGAGCATGCAATCCAGAGCGCGCAGCGCAACGAACAGCAGGTGGCCGTGATCCTGATGGACCTGAACAAGTTCAAGGAAATCAATGACACGCTGGGCCACGCGGCCGGCGACCAGGTGCTGCGCACCGTGGCCCAGCGCCTGCAGTCCGCGGTGCGCGAGAGCGATACCGTGGCGCGCCTGGGCGGCGACGAATTCGTGCTGGTGCTGGCCGAGCAGCCTTCGCTGCGCTACACACTGCAGATGATCGACCGTATACGGCGCGCCATGGCGCCGCCGATGCCGGTGGGCTGCCGCACCTTATCCGTGGGCGCCAGCATGGGCGTGTCGCTCTACCCTGCCGACGGTACGGCGGCCAGCGAACTGCTGCACGCCGCCGACGCCGCCATGTACGAGGGCAAGCATGGCGGGCCGGATGCGGTGCATTTCTATTCGCCCGCCATGGCATCCACCTCGGCGGCGCGGCTGCGCATGGAGCACGCCCTGAAGGACGCGCTGGAGCGCGACGACCTTTACCTGCTGTTCCAGCCCGACGTATGCGTGGAGACCGGCCGCATCCTCGGCCTGGAAGCGCTGCTGCGCTGGCGCCATCCGGAACGCGGCGAGCTGCTGCCCGCCGACTTCCTGCCGGAAGCGGAAGAAAATGGCCTGATCGTCCCGCTCGGCCGGCGCGTGCTGGAGGATGTGTGCGCCACCCTGCAGCACCTGGCGCGCATCGGTTTCCCCGACCTGCCGATCTCCATCAACGCGTCGAGCCGCGAGATCAGCCAGCGCGACTACCTGCCGCATATCGCACAGCGCGTGGCGCACCACGGGGTGAAGCCGGGCAGCCTGGCGCTGGAAGTGCGCGAGGAGCAGCTGGTGAACAATATGCCGCAGGCGCGGCGCCTGGCCCAAGGCATGAGCGAACTTGGCATCAAGCTGTCGGTGGACGATTTCGGCGCCGGCCTGTCCAACCTGAGCTGCCTGCAGGCGCTGCCGGTCAGCCAGCTCAAGATGACGCGCCGTTCGGTCAGCAACATCAGCCTGGGCAACGGCAGCAGTGCGCTGGCCAAGACCATGCTGAATATCGGCCACAACCTGAATATCCGCGTGGTCGCCACCGGAGTGGAAACGCAGTCGCAGCACGACTTCCTGGCCCGGCATGGCTGCTCCAGCATCCAGGGCAACTACATCAGCCGGCCAATGGACCGGAGCGCGCTGGACCGGTGGCTGACGGCGCACTAACCGTCGTTCCCGCGAACGCGGGAACCCAGGGAGCCGCCTCGGCGCGTGGCCCCCGCATGAGCGGTCCGCCTCCTGCGCGGGAATGACGCACCGGGGCATTGCCAGCCGGCGGCGCAGGATTTATGCTGCCATGGTCCCGTCCTGCCGAAGGAGTGCCATGAAGCTGCGCCGCCTGCGTTCGTTCGCCCTTGCCTTGCTGTGTGCCCTGCCCCTTGCCCGCGCCGCTGCCGCCGACGCGCTGGTGCTGATGACCGACTTCGGCACCTCCGACGGCGCCGTATCGGCCATGCGCGGCGTTGCCTACGGCGTCGATCCGAAACTGGTGGTGTCCGACCTCACCCACCAGATCCCCGACTACGATATCTGGCTCGGCGCCTACCGGCTCTACCAGACTGCCAACTACTGGCCGGCCGGCACGGTGTTTGTGACCGTGGTCGATCCCGGCGTGGGCACCGACCGCAAATCGGTGGTCATGAAAACCAAACAGGGACGCTACTTCGTCGGTCCGAACAACGGGCTCTATACGATGATTGCCGAGCGCGATGGCGTGGCCGAACTGCGGCAGATCGACGAGAAGGTCAACCGGCTTCCCGGCTCGGCCGATTCCTATACCTTCCATGGGCGCGATGTGTACACCTACGTCGGCGCGCGCCTGGCGTCTGGCCAGATCAGCTATGAGCAGGTCGGCCCTGCCCTGCCGGTGGACACGGTCATCCGGCTGCCCTATGAGAAGCCCGCGCGCGCCGGCAATGCGGTGCGCGGCATCATCCCGGTGCTCGACGAAAAGTACGGCAATGTGTGGACCAATATTCCCAAAGCCCTGTTCGAGGAGCTCGGCATCGCCATCGGCGACAAGGTAGCGGTGCGCATCTCCCACGGCGGCAAGGTCGTAGGCCGCTTCGTTGCCCCCTACCGCAACACCTTCGGCGAAGTGCCCAAGGGGCAGCCGCTGGTCTATCTCAACAGCCTGCTCGAAGTGGCCATCGCCATCAACGAGGGCAATTTCGCAGCGCAACACAAGATCAGCTCGGGGCTCGACTGGAAGGTCGAGATCAGCAAGCAGAAGTAGAAATGCAGCCTCCCAATGCACTGCGCGCAGCGGAACGTGCGGCATCGCTCGCGAAAGCGCAGCACAATCCAGGCTTGGGCCGCTTTACCGGCCAGGTCGAGAAGATCAAACGTTTGCGAGGCGGAAAGTGAGCTACTTCGATTGCTATCTGGTTCCTGTTCCACGCGCCAACCGGGCGCAGTATGAAAACCTGGCGCACATATCGTCCGTGATCGCGCAGGAGTACGGCGCTTTGCGGATTGTCGAATGCTGGCTGGATGAATCGGGACCGGACGCATCGACCTACCATGCCGAGACCGCGCGCCAGCCTGCCGATGCCTACAGCCACTTCGCCGCCGCGGCTGGCGTCCAGGGCGATGAGAGCGTTGTGATGTCCTGGGTGGAATGGCCGGACAAGCAGAGCCGCGACGAAGGCATGGCGAAAATGACGGCCGATCCGCGCATGCAGTTCAATGACCAGCCTACCGTATTTGACGGCGCCCGCCTGATCGCCGGCGGATTCCGCCCCATGCTGGACAGCGCAAAAAGGGCATGAACATGGAGAAGCACAAGATCTTCAGCATGCCGTTCACCAAAGTGTATCCCATGTATGTCCAGAAGGCGGAGCGCAAGGGACGCACGAAGGCGGAAGTGGACCAGATCATCTGCTGGCTCACCGGCTACAGCGCGGCGGCTTTGGCGAAGCAGCTCGAGGCACAAACCAGTTTCGAGGACTTCTTCACGCAGGCGCCTGCGATGCATCCGAACGCCCCGCTCATCAAGGGTGTGGTCTGCGGCATCCGCGTTGAAGACATCGAAGACCCGCTGATGCAGAAAATCCGCTACCTGGACAAGCTGGTCGATGAGCTGGCGAAGGGCAAGGCGATGGAAAAGATACTGAGGTAAGCAGCCGGCCAGGCCTGCCCCGATATCAGCGCCGGAAGAACGCGGCTTGCTGGAAACGCAGACCGGCCAGCGCCTGTTCGACGCGCTCCTGCGACAGCTCGCCGATCCGCGCGCCGAGCTGGGCCTTGCCAACGCAGGATAACTGGGAAACGACGATCACGCTTTGCTTTCCGAGTCCGCCCTCCCCCGCTTCCAGCAGCACGTTGCCGGGCTCTGTAAGGCGCTGCAGGTTGGAAGTCAGCGCGCACATGATCACGGTATCGATGCGGGAGCGGTTAAACACGTCGTCCTGCACAACAAGATGCGGATGCGGGATGGCGGGCACCGAGCCCCGCGCTTCGTCCGGCGCCACCCAATAGATTTCGCCGCGCCGCACCTCGCTGCGATCCATCACTGCCTGCCGAGCAGGAAAACCAGCACTTCGGGCAGGCGGTCGGCCCATGCCGGCTCGTTGTGGCCCGTGCCGGGATAGACCTTGCTGACGTAGTTGGCATCCGTGTAGCCGCGCTCGCGGAAGATCTGGTCGATGAAGGGCTGGTACGGCGCGTAGAGCGCATCCAGTTCAGTGGTGCCATGGTCCTGCCAGACGCGGTGCGTCGCGGGATCGGGCAGGCGCGCGATCAGGTAGTTAAAGGCGGCCAGCGGCACCGTGGCATTCGGCTGGTGCGAGCCCACCCAGTGCGTGGACAGCCCGGCCGCGCCGCCGAACACCTGCGGGTACTCGCTGATGCCGTACACGGAAATCAGGCCGCCCATGCTGGAGCCGAGCAGGAAGGTGCCCGCCGCATCGGCCTGGGTGGCGTAGCGCTTGTCCACGGCAGGTTTGATTTCGTCCACGATGAAGCGCAGGTAGTTGTCGGCCAGCGGCTTGCCGCCCATGCCCTGTGCAACGAGGCCATTGCGGTAACCCTCGGACATCAGCGGCAGGAATTTCTGCGGGAAGTATTCAGCGTAGCGCAGTTTGCCGTTGTTGGGGATGGCGACGGCGATGGTGTCCGCAATCTTCCCTTCGCGGATCAGGCGGGCCAGCGTGAGTTCGAGGTTCCAGCTTTTCTTGTTCCAGGTGGTGGATGGGTCGAACTGGTTTTCGCCGTCGTGCACGTAGAGCACCTTGTAGCGCACGCCCGCTTTCGATTTGGCGGCATAGTCGTCGGGCAGCCAGACATACACGGGGCGCGGGTCCACATACTGCGATGGCGCCATCGCGAGCACTTCCAGCTTGCCCGCGCGGGCAAGCGGAGCGGCGGCGTGCGCGGCGCCGGCGAACAGCGCAAAGGCCAGTAACAGGGCACGTATCATTCAGGAGTCTCCTCGAAAAAAAAGCGGGCCGAAGCCCGCTTTTCATTATGCCGCAAGGCGCAGATTATTTGCGGTCTTTCAGCGGCGGCACGTCGCGCACGGCGGAGCCGACGAACAGCTGGCGTGGACGGCCGATCTTCTGTTCCGGATCGGCGATCATTTCGTTCCACTGGGCGATCCAGCCGATGGTACGGGCCATGGCGAAGATACCGGTGAACAGCGACACTGGAATGCCCAGCGCCGACTGCACGATGCCCGAGTAGAAGTCGACGTTCGGGTACAGCTTGCGCGACACGAAGTATTCGTCGTTCAGGGCGATCTTTTCCAGCTCCATTGCGAGCTTGAACAGCGGGTCGTCCTGCAGGCCCAGTTCGTTCAGCACTTCGTGGCAGGTTTCGCGCATCAGCTTCGCACGCGGGTCGAAGTTCTTGTACACGCGGTGGCCGAAGCCCATCAGCTTCACGCCGGAGTTCTTGTCCTTCACCTTGGCGATGAAGTCAGGGATGTTCTCGACGGTGCCGATTTCCTTCAGCATGGTCAGCGCCGCTTCGTTCGCGCCGCCGTGGGCAGGGCCCCACAGGCAGGCGATACCGGCAGCGATACAGGCGAACGGGTTGGCGCCCGAGGAGCCGGCCAGGCGCACGGTGGAGGTGGAAGCGTTCTGCTCGTGGTCCGCGTGCAGGATCAGGATGCGGTCCAGCGCGCGCACCAGCACGTCGTTCACTTTGTACTCTTCGCACGGATTGCCGAACATCATGCGCATGAAGTTCGCGCTGTACGACAGGTCGTTGCGCGGGTACATGAACGGCTGGCCGATCGAGTACTTGTATGCCATGGCCACCAGGGTCGGCATCTTGGCGATCAGGCGGATCGCGGAGATTTCACGCTGCTTGGCATCGTTGATGTCCAGCGAGTCGTGGTAGAACGAGGCCAGCGCGCCGACGGTGCCAACCAGCACGGACATCGGGTGCGCGTCGCGGCGGAAGCCACGGAAGAAGAACTGCATCTGCTCGTGCACCATGGTGTGCTTGGTCACGGTGTCCACGAACTCGGACTTCTGCTTGGCGTTCGGCAGTTCGCCGTTCAGCAGCAGGTAGCAGGTTTCCATGAAGTCGGCGTTCACGGCCAGCTGTTCGATCGGGTAGCCGCGGTATTGCAGTTCGCCCTTGTCGCCGTCGATGTAGGTGATCGACGAGTTGCACGAGGCGGTGGACATGAAGCCCGGGTCGTAGGTGAACTTGCCGGTGCCGCCGTACAGCTTGCGGATATCGATGACGTCCGGACCAACAGTGCCCTTGTAGATCGGGAATTCGACCGACGGGCTGCCATCGGAGAACGACAGTGTGGCTTTGTTATCAGAGATGTTCATGTGCTCTTCCTTTTCGGAGATGCGGCTTATTAAAAAAAAATCAGGCGCGGCGCAGGCGGGCCAGCAGTGCGTGCACATGCGGCAGATCGATCTCGCCTTCCGGCTCGCTGCGAGCCAGCACCAGATCCATCAGCGCATTGTCCGACAAGTCGAGGAGCCGCGTGAACGCGTCCACTTCCTCGTCGGTCAATTCCGTTTCGTGCGCATCCAGAAAACGCGTGAGGATGATGTCGTTTTCCAGCAGCCCGCGCCGCGCGCGCCAGCGCAGGCGGGCACGGTTGGCGGGGTCCGACTGATGCGCAGGATATTCCATCAGCGTCATATCAAATGGCGCGGCGGACCATCAGTTCCTTGATCTTGCCGATGGCCTTGTTGGGATTCAGGCCCTTCGGACACACGTCCACGCAGTTCATGATGGAGTGGCAGCGGAACAGGCGGTACGGGTCTTCCAGGTTGTCCAGGCGCGCACCGGTGGCTTCGTCGCGCGAGTCGGCGATGAAGCGGTAGGCTTGCAGCAGGCCGGCAGGACCGACGAACTTGTCCGGGTTCCACCAGAACGAAGGGCAGGAAGTCGAGCAGCAGGCGCACAGGATGCACTCGTACAGGCCGTCCAGCTCTTCGCGCTCGGCCGGCGACTGCAGGCGCTCTTTCTCAGGCGGGATCGAATCGTTGATCAGGAAAGGCTTGATCGAATCGTACTGCTTGAAGAACTGGGTCATGTCCACGATCAGGTCGCGAATCACCGGCAGGCCTGGCAGAGGGCGCAGCACGATCGGCTCGCTCAGCTCGTTCAGGTTGGTGGTGCAGGCCAGGCCGTTCTTGCCGTTGATGTTCATGGCGTCCGAACCGCACACGCCTTCGCGGCAGGAGCGGCGCAGGGCCAGGGAATCGTCCACGTCGGATTTGATGCGCTGCAGTGCGTCCAGCAGCATCTTGTCGGTGTCTTTCAGTTCAACCGTCAGGTCCTGCATGTAAGGCTTCGCATCCTTGTCCGGATCGTAGCGGTAGATTTTGAATTTGAGAGTACGTGCCATGTTATGAGGCCCTTGCTTAGAAAGTACGTGCTTTTGGCTTGAAGGTTTCAACCGTCAGCGGCTTGGTGACGACTGGCTTGTACTCCAGGCGGTTGCCTTCGGAGAACCAGAGGGTGTGCTTCATCCAGTTGTCGTCGTCGCGGTTCGGGAAATCGCTGTGCGCGTGCGCGCCGCGCGATTCCTTGCGCGCCACTGCCGAGGTGATGGTGGCCTTCGCGGTTTCGATCAGGTTGTCCAGCTCCAGCGCTTCCACGCGGGCGGTGTTGAACACCTTGGACTTGTCCTTGAACGACACGTGCTTGCGGCGCTCGTCCAGCTTCATGATTTCGTCGTAGCCCTGCTTCAGCAGATCGTCGGTACGGAACACGCCGCAGTACTTCTGCATGGTGGCGCGGATGTCGTTGGCGACGCCCTGCACTTTTTCGCTGCCGGTGGAGGTTTCCAGGCGGTTCAGGCGGTCCATGGCGAAGTCCGCTGCGTCCTTCGGCATCGGCTTGTTCTCTTTCTGCTTCAGGTTCGACGCGACCACATGGTTGCCGGCCGCGCGGCCGAACACCACCAGGTCCAGCAGCGAGTTGGTGCCCAGGCGGTTGGCGCCGTGCACCGACACGCAGGCGCATTCGCCGATCGCGTACAGGCCGTTCACCACTTTCTGGGTGCCGTCGCCGGCAGGCGTCACCACCTGGCCGTGGATATTGGTCGGGATACCGCCCATCTGGTAGTGGATGGTCGGAACGACCGGGATCGGTTCCTTGGTCGCATCGACGTTGGCGAACTTGTGGCCGATTTCCAGGATCGACGGCAGGCGCTTCTCGATGGTGTCCTTGCCGATGTGGCGCAGGTCCAGCAGCACGTGGTCCTTGTTCGGACCGCAGCCGCGGCCTTCCTTGATTTCCTGGTCCATCGAGCGGGACACGAAGTCGCGTGGCGCCAGGTCTTTCAGGGTCGGCGCATAGCGCTCCATGAAACGCTCGCCTTGCGAGTTGATCAGGATGCCGCCTTCGCCGCGCACGCCTTCGGTAATCAGCACGCCCGCGCCGGACACGCCGGTCGGGTGGAACTGCCAGAATTCCATGTCCTGCAGCGGCAGGCCGGCGCGTGCCGCCATGCCCATGCCGTCGCCGGTGTTGATGAAGGCATTGGTCGACGCAGCGAAGATACGGCCAGCACCGCCGGTAGCGAAGATGGTGGTCTTCGCTTCCAGGATCATGCATTCGCCGGTTTCCATTTCCAGGGCCACCACGCCCACCACGTCGCCTTCGGCGTCGCGGATCAGGTCCAGGGCCATCCACTCCACGAAGAAGTGGGTGCGGGCGCGCACATTGCGCTGGTACAGCGTGTGCAGCAGCGCGTGGCCGGTACGGTCGGCCGCGGCGCAGGCGCGCTGCACGGCTTTCTCGCCGAAGTTCGCAGTGTGGCCGCCGAACGGACGCTGGTAGATGGTGCCGTCAGGGTTACGGTCGAAAGGCATGCCGAAGTGTTCGAGTTCGTACACGACTTTCGGCGCTTCGCGGCACATGAATTCGATCGCATCCTGGTCGCCCAGGTAATCGCCACCCTTGACGGTGTCGAACATATGCCAGAACCAGTTGTCTTCGGCCATATTGCCGAGGGAGGCGCCGATGCCGCCCTGCGCTGCCACGGTGTGGGAACGGGTTGGGAAGACTTTCGACAGCACGGCCACATTCAGGCCGGCTTCCGCCAGTTGCAGGGAGGCGCGCATGCCGGAACCGCCGGCGCCAACGATCACCGCATCGAAGCGGCGGGTAGGGATTGCAGATTTAATAGCTGCCACGATTACACACTCCAGAGAATCTGCACCGACCACACGGCACAAGCGATCAGCCAACCGATGGTGGCAATTTGCAGGGTCAGGCGGATGCCGACCGGCTTCACATAGTCCATCCAGATATCACGCATGCCAACCCAGGCGTGATAGAACAGGCCAAACAGGGTGACCAGGCTGAACAGCTTGAACCACTGCTGCGCAAACAGGCCGGCCCAGCCTTCGTAGGTGAAGTTGCTGCCGGTCAGGAAGGAAATCAGGAGCACTGCGGTGTAGATCACCATCAGCACGGCGGTGACGCGCTGCGCCAGCCAGTCTTTGACGCCGTAGTGGGCGCCGACGACGAGGCGCTTTGGACCGATATTATTGTTAGCCATTTTTTAGAAGACTCCGAACAGTTTCAGGGCGACCAGCGCGGTCAGTGCCAGGCTGATCACCAGCACGGTGGCGGCGCTCTTGCGGGCCGAATCCTTGTCCAGGCCGACGTGGGTATCCATGATCAGGTGGCGTACGCCGGCGCAGAAGTGCTGGAAGTAAGCCCACACCAGGGCCAGGATCACCAGCTTGGTGAACCAGTGCGACGCGATGCCGCGGAAGTGCTCAAAGGAGAGTTCGGACTGGATGCTCAGTTGCAGCAGGTACAGCACCACCGGCAGCAGCGCGAACATCAGGAAACCACTGATGCGGTGCAGGATGGATACGACGCCGGCTAAAGGCAAGCGGTAGTTGGACAGTTCCAGAACGTGGATATTACGGAACTCCCGCCGTTCTTTTTTTGGTGCTTCCCTTACGGCTTCTGACATAACAAAACCTCCCTATGCTATTGCTAAATTATTGATCCCGCAGAGCCCGGCTACGGGAGTGAGACTGCGATTTTCGCCGATTTCTGACGTCTCACCAATATGTATTCTTACATATAACAAAAATTATGTTGCGGCGCGGCTTACTTCTTGCCAGCAAAACAATGTTATTTCCTGCCCACTAATTGAGGTCATTCTGATAATGGTGGCGCTCGGTCAGGTACAGGCCGCGCCGCAGTTCCACCGGCTTGTCGCCGTAGGTGAAGGACACGCGCTCCGCGCTCAGCAGCGGGGTGCCGGCGGCCACATTGAGCAGTGCAGCATCTTCCGCCCCGGCGCACACGGCTTTCACCTTCTCGTCGGCGCGGATCATGCGCGTGCCGAATTCGGATTCGAACAGGCCGTACATCGGGCCCTTGTATTCGGAGAGGCGCTCCGCCGTCAGGCCCTTGAAGATGGCGCCCGGCAGCCACAGCTCCTCCACGATGGTGGGCACGGCATCGAAGGACTGCACGCGCTTTATGTAGATGACGGCGTCGCCCGACTTCAGGTCCAGCAGCCGCGCCACATCGGCCGGCGCGCGCAGGCGCTTGACTTCGATGAAGGTGGAGGCCGGGTAATTGGGCTGCCCCTCGTCCGGGCGCAGGCGCAGGAAGCGGATATGGGCGCGCGCTTCGTGGTGGGTGGCGACGAAAGTGCCCTTCCCTTGCCGGCGCATCACCAGGTTCTCGGCCGCCAGCTCGTCGATCGCCTTGCGCACCGTGCCCTGGCTCACCTTGTAGCGGTTGGCCAGTTCCACTTCGCTGGGAATCATTTCGCCGGGCTTCCATTCGCCGGACTGCAGGCTCTGGGTGATCAGGGCCTTGATCTGCTGGTACAGCGGGGAGAAGGTCGGCGACGGCACAGACGCAGCCGGGCTCGCCGCAGCGGGCGCGCCCGAGGCTGCACCTGCACTGGTATTGTTGGGCGGGACCGGGTTCATAGACCGCGATTTCACCACAAATGGGCAAACGCGTCCAGTAAAAACCGATAACTTATCTGTCTTATATAAGACATAAGATAGGATTGACAGACACCCGCACTGCGCCTACACTCGCCGTCGAAATTGTCGCCCCGGCGGCAAGAAACGCCTTGCTGGATTTGGTATGATTATAAATTCCCAAGCCAGGCACAGGCCCAGCTTCGACCGTTTTCTATCCACTTTGGAGATTCACCATGGCTAAAACCCCAATGCGTGTTGCCGTCACCGGCGCCGCCGGCCAGATCGGCTATTCCCTGCTGTTCCGCATCGCTAACGGCGACATGCTGGGCAAAGATCAGCCAGTCATCCTGCAACTGCTGGAAATTCCTGACGAGAAAGCCCAGAAGGCGCTGAAAGGCGTGATGATGGAAATCGACGACTGCGCCTTCCCGCTGCTGGCCGGCATGACCGCCCACTCCGACCCGATGACCGCCTTCAAGGACGCCGACGTGGCCCTGCTGGTGGGCGCACGCCCACGCGGCCCAGGCATGGAGCGCAAGGACCTGCTGGAAGCCAACGCACAGATCTTCACCGTGCAGGGCAAGGCGCTGGACGCCGTCGCTTCGCGCAACGTGAAAGTGCTGGTGGTGGGCAACCCGGCCAACACCAACGCCTACATCGCGATGAAGTCGGCGCCTTCGCTGCCGGCCAAGAACTTCACCGCCATGCTGCGCCTGGACCACAACCGCGCCCTGTCGCAAGTGGCTGCCAAGACCGGCACCCAGGTGAAGGACATCGAGAAGCTGACCGTGTGGGGCAACCACTCCCCAACCATGTACGCCGACTACCGCTTCGCCACCGTGAACGGCAAATCGGTCAAGGAACTGATCAACGACCAGGAATGGAACGCCAACACCTTCCTGCCAACCGTGGGCAAGCGCGGCGCGGCGATCATCGAAGCGCGCGGCCTGTCGTCGGCGGCTTCGGCAGCCAACGCGGCGATCGACCACGTGCGTGACTGGGTGCTGGGCACCAACGGCAAGTGGACCACCATGGGCGTGCCGTCCGACGGCTCCTACGGCATCCCCGAAGGCATCATGTTCGGCTTCCCGGTCACCACCGAGAACGGCGAATACAAGATCGTGCAGGGCCTGGAAATCGACGCGTTCTCCCAAGAGCGCATCAACATCACGCTCAAGGAACTGACCGAAGAGCGCGAAGGCGTGAAGCACCTGCTGCCGTAATACCGCAATGACTGTGGAGCCGGTCAAGCCGATCCGCAAGACCCGCCGCGCTGCCGAAAGCAGCGCGGCGGTATCATCTCCTGTACCGCCAAAAGCCACACCGATGCACCCATCCGAGGTTTTATTCCAGGGCAAACGCCAACCGCTTCTGCTGCCGGCCTGCGATCACTATGCAGGTTCCGAAAAGCTGATGCGCAAGTCGATGGCCTTGCAACAAGAGCTTGGCCCTGTATTCGACATTACCTTCGACTGCGAGGACGGCGCCGCCGCCGGCAACGAGGAAGCGCATGCCCGGCTCGTGGGCCAGCTGCTGCTGGACGAAGCGAACCAGTTCGGCCGCATCGGCGCCCGCGTGCATGACCTGCACAGCCCCCACTTCGAGCGCGACGTGGAAATCATCGTCGGCGCCGCCGCGCACAAGCTGGCCTACCTGGTGCTGCCGAAACCGGACAGCGTGCAGGAAGTGATGCGCGCAATCGACATCGTCAACAAGCATGCAAAGAACGCCGGCCGTGCCGACCTGCCGGTGCACGTGCTGATCGAAACGCATGGCGCACTGCGCGATGTGTTCGATATCGCCGCCCTGCCCCAGGTTGAGTGCCTGTCCTTCGGCATCATGGATTTCGTGTCCGCGCATTACGGCGCCATTCCCGGCAACGCCATGCGCACGCCGGGGCAGTTCGCACACCCGCTGGTGGTGCGCGCCAAGCTGGAGATCGCCGCCGCCTGCCATGCGCATGGCAAAATCGCTTCGCATAACGTCACCACCGAAATCAAGGACAGCGCCGTCGTCGCCACCGATGCCCAGCGCGCCGCTTCCGAATTCGGCTACACGCGCATGTGGAGCATCCACCCGAACCAGATCAAGCCGATCGTGAAGGCCTTTACGCCGCGCGCATCGGAAGTGAATGAAGCGGCCAGCATCCTGCACGAAGCGGAAAAAGTGCAGTGGGGCCCGATCAGCCAGAATGGCCGCCTGCATGACCGTGCCAGCTACCGCTACTACTGGACCGTACTGCAGCGCGCCCGCTACGCCGGCCTGCCGCTGCCGGAATCGGTCGCCGCGCTGATGAACCAGGAAGGAACCCGGCAATGAACATGAAAAAACTGCTGACCGCCTGCGGCCTGGCCGCCCTCGCCGCCAGCACCCTGCTGCTGTCGTCCGAAGCGCTGGCCGCCGAGCCGGTGAAAGCCGAGGCGAAGAAAAAGCCTGCGGCCAAACCGAAGGCGAAAGCCGCCGCGCCGGCCGTGCCGAAAGAGCCGGATCCGGAAGCGGACGAACCGGCTGTCATGGGCTCGAACGTGGTCGATTACGACTGCGAACTGGGCAACAAGATCACGATCTACGAAAACACCGGCGATGATTCGCACATTGCGCTGCGCTGGAAGAAGCGCCTGCATCGCCTGACGCGCGTGGCCACCACCACCGGCGCGCAGCGTTTCGAGAACAAGCTGTATGGCCTGATCTGGATCGGCATCCCTGCCAAGGGCATGCTGCTGGATTCGAAACTGAACCGCCAGCTTGCCAATGAATGCCGGAATGCCGAGCAGTTGAAACCGGCCAGCGTGGAGGCGCCGCAAAGCGCCACCCCGCAAACCTGAATGCAGTACCAAGCTTTACATCAATAACAGACGATACCCACCTGAAGGAGAGGTCATGTCCCGCAACACACTGAATACGCTCAAGGAATTCACTATTTCCGGCAGCAAGAAAGGTAAGTTCTACTCCCTGCCTGCACTGGAAAAAGCGCTGGGCGCGAAAATCTCCCGCCTGCCGGTATCGATCCGCGTGGTGCTGGAATCCGTGCTGCGTAACTGCGACGGCAAGAAAGTCACCGAAGAGCATATCCGCCAGCTGGCGAACTGGGGCGCGACCGCCGAACGCACCGACGAAATCCCATTCGTCGTGGCGCGCGTGGTGCTGCAGGACTTCACCGGCGTTCCGCTGCTGGCCGACCTGGCTGCAATGCGCAACGTGGCTTCCAAGATGGGCGTGAACCCGAAGAAGATCGAGCCGCTGGTCCCCGTGGACCTGGTGGTGGACCACTCGGTAACGATCGACCACTTCCGCGAGCCAAAGGCGCTGGACCTGAACATGAAGCTGGAATTCTCGCGCAACAACGAGCGCTACCAGTTCATGAAGTGGGGCATGCAGGCCTTCGACACCTTCGGCGTGGTGCCGCCGGGCTTCGGCATCGTGCACCAGGTGAACCTGGAATACCTGGCGCGCGGCGTACACAATGCCGACGGCGTGTACTACCCTGACTCGCTGGTGGGCACCGACTCGCACACCACCATGATCAACGGTATCGGCGTGGTGGGCTGGGGCGTGGGCGGCATCGAGGCGGAAGCCGGCATGCTGGGCCAGCCGGTGTACTTCCTGACCCCGGACGTGATCGGCGTAAACCTGACCGGCCAGCTGCGCGAAGGCTGCACCGCAACCGACCTGGTGCTGACCATTACCGAAATGCTGCGCCGTGAAAAAGTGGTGGGCAAGTTCGTCGAGTTCTTCGGCGAAGGCACCCGTTCGCTGACCGTGACCGACCGCGCCACCATCGCCAACATGGCGCCTGAATACGGCGCCACCATGGGCTTCTTCCCGGTTGACGACGCCACCATCGAATACTTCGAAGGCACCGGCCGCACCCGCGCCGAGATCGACGCTTTCGCCGGCTACTTCAAGGCACAGGGCATGTACGGCGTGCCGAAGGCCGGCGACATCGACTTCACCCGCGAACTGCACCTGGACCTGTCCACCGTGACCCCGTCGCTGGCCGGCCCGAAGCGTCCGCAGGACCGTATCGAGATCGGCAACGTGAAGTCCACCTTCTCCGACCTGTTCTCCAAGCCGACCACCGAGAACGGCTTCAACAAGAAGCCTGACGACCTGACCACCGTGTACGAAACCAGCAATGGCGTGCACGTGAAGAACGGCGACATCCTGATCGCGGCCATCACCTCCTGCACCAACACCTCGAACCCGAGCGTGCTGCTGGCAGCCGGCCTGCTGGCCAAGAAAGCCGTGGAAGCCGGCCTGACCGTCGCTCCGCACATCAAGACCTCGCTGGCCCCTGGCTCGCGCGTCGTGACCGAGTACCTGACCGCTGCCGGCCTGCTGCCTTACCTGGAAAAACTGGGCTTCGGCGTGACCGCTTATGGCTGCACCACCTGTATCGGCAACGCGGGCGACCTGACGCCGGAACTGAACGCCACCATCACCACCAACGATATCGTTGCCGCCGCGGTGCTGTCCGGCAACCGTAACTTCGAGGCGCGTATCCACCCGAACATCCGCGCCAACTTCCTGGCCTCGCCGCCGCTGGTCGTCGCTTACGCGATCGCCGGCAACGTGACCAAGGATCTGATGACCGAGCCGGTGGGCAAGGGCGCCAACGGCAAGGACGTGTACCTGGGCGATATCTGGCCGACCTCCGCCGAGATCAACAAGCTGATGAAGTTCGCCATGAACTCCAAGGTCTTCAAGGAGAACTACGCCGACGTGAAAGGCGCTCCGGGCAAGCTGTGGGAAGCCGTGTCCTCGACCGAGGGCCAGGTATACAACTGGCCTGAATCGACCTACATCGCCGAGCCGCCGTTCTTCGAAGGCTTCGCCATGCAGCCGAAAGCTGCCGCTGCAGGCATCCAGGGCGCGCGCGCACTGGGCGTGTTCGGCGATTCCATCACCACCGACCACATCTCCCCTGCCGGCTCCATCAAGGAAGACGGCCCGGCCGGCAAGTGGCTGAAGGAACACGGCGTGATGAAGGCCGACTTCAACTCCTACGGCTCGCGCCGCGGCAACCACGAGATCATGATGCGCGGCACCTTCGCCAACGTGCGCATCAAGAACAAGATGATCCCGCCGAAGGCCGACGGTTCCGCGGTCGAAGGCGGCATCACCATCCACCAGCCGAGCGGCGAACAGCTGTCGATCTACGACGCAGCCATGAAGTACATCGCGGAAGGCACCCCGACGATGATCTTCGGCGGCGAAGAATACGGCACCGGCTCCTCGCGCGACTGGGCCGCCAAGGGCACCCAGCTGCTGGGCGTGAAGGCCGTGATCTGCCGTTCCTTCGAGCGTATCCACCGTTCCAACCTGGTGGGCATGGGCGTGCTGCCGCTGCAGTTCATCGGCAACGACAGCGTGGAATCGCTGGGCATCACCGGCAAGGAAACCTATGACCTGAAGGGCCTGGAAGGCGAGATCAAGCCGCAACAGCTGGCAACGCTGGTGATCCACCGCGCCGACGGTTCGAGCCAGGAAGTGAAAGTCCTGCTGCGTATCGATACCCCGATCGAGGTGGACTACTACAAGCACGGCGGCATCCTGCCATTCGTGCTGCGCCAGCTGCTGGCCGCATAATATCGTTGCCGCGCAGGCGGCAATCCAGAAGTGTGCCATTGCACTCCTGGGTCCCCGCCTGCGCGGGGACGACCCAAAACGCCGGGTTCACCCGGCGTTTTTTATTGGAAGCGACCCCACTTGCCGAATCATCTACAATACGTGTAATTGCAATTTTTTTTGACTGAGAACAGTAAGCGCTATGCGTCGCCCATCCAAAGATTCATCCCATAAGTTATCCGCCGACAGCCAGCGCCTTCTCACTCTTGCCCAGGCACTGGGCCAGGCCTCCAGCCGTATCGAAGAGCGCAGCTGGGAGCGCGCACTCGACCTGCAGCTGCAGAAACTGCTGAAAACCGGCCACCAGGACACCGTGGACGGGGCCCTGAACGCCCTCTTCAGCCTGGACCTGAACGCCTACGACATCCTGATGGACAGCGTTGAAGCCGTCAGCGAATCGGACACCATCACGGTGGACGGCCCGAACGGCGCGGAACAGTACGACGTGCTGCTGGTGGCCGCGCCCATCCTGGCGTGGACGCGCTTCTCCATCGCTTCCGGGCAGATCCCGTCCGACATCCTGAACACGCTGTCCGCGCACTTCTCGGCCCACCTGCTGGCCGATAACACGCATATGGCCATGTCCTCGATGCTGTTCTCCATCGACCAGCTGCCGCGCACGCACGCCGAGGCTTACACCAAGACCCACAAGCTGGCGCAGGCCGCGCTGAAAGGCGTGGCCGTGAAAACGGACGCGAAAGCGCCCGACACCGCGCCCTTCCTGGCCGATACACGCTACCTGGTGGCGGCCGTGGTCGCGCCTGCCGGCGGCCCGATGTTCCGCTGGCAGATGCCTGCCGCGCAGCTGCACCAGGCCGAGGAACGCCGCCTGGCGCTGGAGCAGTGGCGCAACCAGGCCATGCCGACCGTGTCGCGCCTGCTGCCCGGCTGCGGCATCGAGCTGCTGCTGCCGGAGGCTTATTACATGGCCTGCCGCGAAGCAGACAAGCAGATCCGCCCGATCTCGATCCGTGCCGCCGTGCACTACCTCACCCATTCGCTGGACTGCGAGCCGGCCGAGCTGCGCGCCGTGATCGCGGGCTTCGGCGAAGAATCGGCCGACGGCCAGATCGACGAATACCGCGTGGCCTTCACGCGCCGCGCGGAGACCGACGTGGTGTATGGCGTGGTGTGGCCGCTGTACGGCCAGGAAGACGAGGAAGGCACACCGCCGGAAGGTCCGCTGGCTGGCGGACTGGCCGAGCTGCTGCAGCCGCGCACGCCGGTCGAAGAGATTGTCGAGCACCTGAGCGCTGCCGGCGTAACGATGGTGAAAAAGCTGGGTGAACGCTACGTGGCCGAGTACTGCGACGACTGCGGCGCGCCGCTGTTCGCCGATCCGGCCGGAGAACTGGTCCACGCCGAAATGCCGGCCGACGCCCCCACCGGTACCGAGCACTTCCATTGAAAATAAAGCCTCGCACAGCGAGGCTTTATTCTTTCTGGCGCAGCGATTCTGTCGGGATCACGATAACGATAGGTGGCTCAGTACTGCCGGTCGGCTTCTCGACCGCAGGCGGCTTCATGTAAAGGTTGCCCATGGCGACGAACAAGCCGGAAAAACCGATGAACAAGCCAATCACGGTGGCCAGCGTCCAGCGCGCCACGTCGGCGCGCAAGGCCTCTATGTCGGCCTTGGTTGCCAGCGTCGGCAAGATGGCTTCAATGTGAGCGAGACGGGTTGGAATGTCGGAGTCCATACCACCAGCATAGTCCAATCGCGCGCGAGGACAAGCGCGCACGATTGACTCAGCTCACCATGCGGAATATGGGTGTTTGATCAGATTGGAGTTCAGGTAGCGGGCGTCGTCGCTGACATCGGCGCCGATCCAGTCTGGCTTGTCGAAGACTGTGTCTTCCGAAGGCAGCTCGATCTCGGCGACGACCAGGCCGGCATTCACGCCGAGGAACTCATCCACTTCCCACACGAAGCCGCCGAAGGGAATGCGGCGGCGGTATTTCTCGATGATGGGCTGCTCGCACAGCCGGTCGAGGAACTCCACCGCATCCGCCATCGGCAAGTCATACTCCCACTCGCCGCGGCTGATGCCGGTGGCCTTGCTCTTGATGGTCATGAGCGCACGCTCGCCCTCGATCCGCACACGCACCACGCGTTCGGGATGCGAGGACAGGTAGCCCTGCCGCAGCAGGACCGGCTCGCCCAGCTGCAGCCAGCCGTCCCCGCTGACGAGGAATTTGCGCTCGATCTCGACGCCCATCAGTCGTCCAGCGACAGCAGGACAGGCTGCAGGATGGCCGCGCCCAGGGCTGCGCTGCGCGCGCCGTTCCAGCCCACGGTGGGCACCGGCAGGTCGGCGTTTTCCTTGAACGGCATTTCCAGCGTCAGCGACAGCACGCCGAAGTGGTGGCCCACGTACTTGGAGGCCAGCGTCAGCATGTCTTCCTTGTACTTGCTGACCGGGTAGCCCACCGCATCCTGGAAGTCCGGGCTGGCGGCCTTGTAGCGCTCGATGAAGGCCTTCTGCGCCGCCATGCGTTCCGGCGTGAAGTTCTCCAGCATCTCATTGCCGGCCACGAAGTTGTACGGCAGGTTCTCGTCGCCGTGGATGTCGAAGAACATGTCGATGCCCGTTTCATGCATCTTCTGCTTCACGCACAGCACTTCCGGCGAACGCTCCAGGGTCGGCGTCATCCACTCGCGGTTCAGGTTCGCGCCGGCCGCGTTGGTGCGCAGGTTGCCGCGCACCGAGCCGTCCGGATTCATGTTCGGCACGATGTAGAACACGCAGCGCTGCAGCAGCTTGCGCGTGATCGGATTCGCTTCGTCCAGCAGCGCATCGATCAGGCCTTCGATGAACCACTCGGCCATGGACTCGCCCGGATGCTGGCGCGCGATGAACCAGATTTTCTTTTCCGCGTCGGGCTTGCCGATCACCACCAGGTTCATGTCGCGGCCATCCACGCTCGATCCGATATCGAGCACGCGCGCGTTCGGGTGCTCGGCCACTTCGCCCAGCAGGCGCAGGTGGCGCTCCCACGAGTAGGGCTCGAAGTAGGCGTAGTAGCAGCTGTCCAGCTCCGGCGTGTGGCGGATGGTCATTACCTTGCCGTCGAAGGAGGTCGGCACGCGGAACCAGTTCTCGCCGTCATAGCTGGCCACGGCGTTGTAGTCCTCGTAGCCCTGCGCGTAGGTGGCTTCGCCCGCATTCAGGAAATTCATGTGCAGCGCCTGGCCACGTGCGCCCTGCACGCGGAAGTGGAACCACTGGCGGATGTCGGCGTGCGAATCGTCACGCAGTTTCAGTTCGACGTTGGCGGCGTTTTCCGCGCTCACCACTACGATGGATCCCGAGTCGAAGTTCTGGCTGATTTTGATTGGCATTGTGGGTTCCCGCTCCAGGAAAATTGCAATGCCCGCTATTGTCCTCGCTTTGCCGGGTTTATGCAAAAAGGACAGGCGGGCATTGCGCGCATCAGCCGATATTGCGGCCGCGCGCTTTCAGGGCGGCGCGCACCCCGGCGCCGTAGGCCGGATCGGCCTTGTCGAAATGGCCCAGCTGGCGCAGGATGATTTCGTCGCTGACCTGGCTCATCGGGCCTGCCAGGTTGTCGAACAGGTTCTGTTTTTCCTGCGCGGGCAGCAGGCGGAACAGGTTGCCGGCCTGGGTGTAGTCGTCTTCCACGCCGCGGCCGTCGTAGCGCGCGGCGCCGCCTTGCAGCGCCAGCGCCGGTTCCCCGTGGCCCAGGCCCTGCGGCCTGGCGCCGCCGGCTTCCACCGTGCCGTAGTTCTGCGCCGAACCGCCGTTATTGATTGCCATGGCGCCGTCGCGCTGGTGGTTATGCACCGGGCAGCGCGCCGCATTCACCGGCAGGTGCTGGTGGTTGGTGCCCACGCGGTACAGCTGCGCGTCGTGGTAGGCGAACAGGCGGGCCTGCAGCATCTTGTCCGGCGAGTAGCCCATGCCGGGCACGATGTTGGCGGGCGACAGCGCGGCCTGCTCCACCTCGGCGTGGTAGTTGGCCGCGTTGCGGTTCAACTCGAACACGCCCACGGGAATCAGCGGGAAGTCGCCGTGCGGCCACACCTTGGTGAGGTCGAAGGGATTCCAGCCGGTGCGCGCTTCCCAGTCCGCCAGCTGCTGCTCGGTGGCTACCTGCAGCATCACATTCCAGCGCGGGAAGTCGCCGCTGTCGATGGCATTCACCAAATCGCGCTGGGCGTAGTCCGGGTCTTCGCCGGCAATGCGCACGGCGTCCGCCGCGCTCAGGTTGCGGATGCCCTGCTGGGTCTTGAAGTGCCACTTCACGTAGACGCGCTCGCCCGCCGCGTTGATCAGGCTGTAGGTGTGGCTGCCGAAACCGTCCATATGGCGGTAGCCGTCCGGCGTGCCGCGGTCGCTGAACAGCATCGTCACCTGGTGCAGGCTCTCCGGCGCCTTGCTCCAGAAGTCGAACATCATGGTCGGCGATTTCAGGTTGGTGCGCGGGCAGCGCTTCTGGGTGTGGATGAAGTCCGGGAACTTGATGCCGTCCTTGATGAAGAACATCGGCGTGTTGTTGCCGACCAGGTCCCAGTTGCCTTCCTCGGTATAGAAGCGAGCCGCGAAGCCGCGCGGATCGCGCTCGGTATCGGCGCTGCCCTTTTCTCCGCCCACGGTGGAGAAGCGGATGAAGGTTTCGGTTTGCTTGCCGACCTGCGAAAACAGCTTGGCCTTGGTGTAGCGCGTGATGTCGTGCGTGACGGTGAATGTGCCGTAAGCGCCCGAGCCCTTGGCGTGCACCACGCGCTCCGGAATCCGTTCGCGGTTGAAGTGCTGCAGCTTTTCGATCAGGTGAAAGTCCTGCAGGAGCAGCGGGCCACGGGAGCCGGCACTGGCGGAATTCTGGTCGTCCGCGACGGGAATGCCGGATGCGGTGGTGATAGGCGGCTGGGTCATGTTGCTCTCCTCTGTGTTTGAACGTGCTGCTCATTCTACGGAGGAGGCATTAATTAATAAAGGTAATTAATTAAATCATTCGAATAGCCAAAAACTATAACTTATAGGAGAAGCCTATCGTCACATAATGGTCTGGTGTTTCGCGGGTGAGCCCACGGGAATAGGCCAGGTCGACCTGGCAATTGCGGCTCAGCAGCCAGGCGCCGCCCACATCGAACGTGGCCTGGGTGCCGCCGTTCTTGCCGCGTGCGATCTGCGGCGCGGAGAGTTCGACGAAGGTGCGGAAACGCTCGGTCCAGGATTTGCCGAGCACGATGCCGAAGATGCCGTTGACGGCATGCTCGCCCTGTTCATTGCGATCGCGGATCACACCGGGCATGATGCCCAGCGAGTAGTCGTTCGGCAGCTCCCATTCCGCTGCCATGCGCAGCGAGGGACGCACGCCCTGGCCACGGAAGGCGCGGCTGCCGGAAGCGAGGTCGGCGTGCAGCAGGAAGCCGATGGAGGGCATGCTGCCCTCCTCGTCCCGCGCGTGCCATTTCAGGCCGATGGCGGTATCCGTATAGCCGCTCTGCCGCAGCGCGCCGTCCGGCCCGTCGCTGCGGTAGCGCAGGCGGCCGTCCGTTTCGGCGCGCAGCTCCAGCGTATCGCTGACGCCCACGCGCAGCAGGGCCGGCGTGAGCACGCTGCGCTCGCGCGCGCCGGCATTGCGGTTGCGCTCCAGCGCCACGCTGGTCTCAAGCTGCAGGCGGCCCTTGCCAACCACATTGCTCGATTCGACAAAGTCCGGGCGGTCCGTCACGATCTCGTCGTCATCCGCCGCCATCGCCTGTTGCGCCATCAATGCCAGTGCCATCAGAAACGCTGTGCGCATACCGTCTCCTTTTCTGTCGTGATGTCCAAGTGTGCCTGAGCCCGCGCAATTTGTCTCCGCCCGTGATGGGGCATAGTCGACGCAAAGACACAAGGAGCCACCATGAGCAGTACGCCGCTTGACACCCTTCCACACGAAGAAGAAGATGATTTGGTTAGCCGCATCGCGCGGTTGGAGGCAACTGTGGAAGCCGTCATCCGGGCCCTGAGTTCGCTTGAACGTTCGGTAGAAGGATTGAGCAAGGACATGCAATCCCTTGAGCTGCGCGTCCATCAAGCGCTCGACGTATCGGAGCAGAGGTTCCGCACCGAGCTCGCCGCCTTCCGGCATGAACTGACTGGCTTGCGGCAAGATCTGCGCCAGGAGATGGCGCAGCAATTCGCGCTGATGCGGGCCGAGTTCCAGGCTCGCTTCGCCGGGATTGAATTGCGGCTTTCGGTACTGGAAGACCGCATGGACCGGATCGAAGCCAGGCTTGACCGGCTGGAAGGCAAGATAGACCGGCTGGAAGGCAAGATAGACCGGCTGGAAGGCAAGGTAGACCGGCTGGAAGGCAAAGTAGACCGGCTGGACGCGAAGGTTGACCGACTGGACGCGAAGGTAGACCGACTGGATGCAAAGCTGGATGGCGTAGCGGCATCATTGCGCGCGGAAATGCAGGCTCTGCGCACTGACATGCGCTGGGGCATGGGCCTGCTGGTCACAAATACGCTGGCCGTGTTGGCCATCCTGATCAGGCAGGGCAGTCTGTTCTAAGCCGGCATACGGCCGGTGGCCAGGGCGTGCGCCCAGTCCGGGCGGCCGTTCGCGGCAGCCATGGCGCTGGCGGCATGCCAGTCATAGGGCACCGCAATCTGCTCAATCAGCCACGCACTGCCGCGCCGCTCCAGCATCGCATAGCGCGCATGCGGCGTGCCGTTCTCGGCCCGGTGCGGATGCGGGTGTACGTCCTCATATGCCTGCAGTCCCACGCTGCCCGGATTCACAATGAGCCGCCCGTCATCCAGCAGCACGCTGCGCGGCACATGCGTGTGCCCGCACAGGATCAGCGAGGCCTGCACATCCCCCGCCCGCTCCACCACTTCCGCATAACTGGCCGGACGCTGGCCGTCCGCATCCACCGACTCCAGCCAGTACACCAGGTCCGTCGACGGCGTGCCGTGCACCAGCAGCACATCCGGCGCCAGCCGCAGCGTGGACGGCAGGCTGTGCAGCCAGGCCCGGTGCAGCTCGCTGATGTGGTCGTAAGCGTAGCGGTCGGATTCGCCCATGCGTTCCAGCGCATGCGTCAGAACCTGGCGTTCGTGGTTGCCGGCGATGGTCGGCATGTCCAGCGGCATCAGGCGGTCGGCCGTGGCCGCCGGCTGCAAAGGTCCGGACAGGATGTCGCCCAGGTTGACCGTGACATCCGCGCCACGCTGCGCGATATCGGCCAGCACCGCCTCCAGAGCGAGCAGGTTGCCGTGGATGTCGGAAATCGCTGCAATTCTCATAAGCTTTATTACTTTTTTCAAATAAGTTGTTAGAATAAAATATGTCTTGCCGAGATGTCAGTTACATTAACACCGAGGAAACTCATGCAACAGTTTGAAATCGCCCACATCCGCGAGCAGGGTGTGGATCTGATTATCGTGCCGCTCGATACCGAATTCGGCGACCAGGACCCGGAAGCGCAGCAGGCGACCATGGTCATGTTGCAGGAAGCCGCCAAATTCGCCGGCCTGGCAGGCACCGTGGTGCCTGTCTGGCGTGTGGGGAACAGCCACAACTTCATCGCACCGAAAAGCTGGCATCCCTTCTTCGCAACTCTGCCCTACAGCCGCGTAGTCGCCAGCCTGAACAAGGTGCTCACCCTCACTGAGGGCGAAGCCTAAGTATAGGCAAGCAGCCGGCCGCAGCAGATCACCGCTATCCACAGCAGCAAGGACAGCGCCGCGTGCAGCCTGGCCAGGCCAGGCGCCGGGCGCTGCACATCCCACGCCGCCACGCCGCGGTAAGGCCCCAGATGAAACAGGCCGGCGTTGAGGCCCGCCAGCGCAATCAGTCCCAGCTTCAGCCAGAACACACGGTTTGCCAGGAAGTCCTGCGGCTGCGCGCTGAACATCAGCAGGCCGGCGGGCACCACCAGCAGCAGGCTGCCCAGCGACCACGGCAGCAAATGGCGCGCCAGCGCCCGCACCGGCAGCGCGCGGCCGCAGCCGAGCAGGCGCAGGTCGAACATGGCCACCGATCCCACCAGCAGCGCGAAACCGGCAATGTGCACGATCTCCACCCAGGGATACAGCCACAGGCTGCTGCGCATGGTTTCCGACAGCGGCGTGGCGTACAGCCACGCTGCCAGCCCCTGCATCAGCGCAGCTCCGTCGTCTTGTCCTTGATGGTGATGCGTTCGGCGCGCAGCTCATCGCCCTGCGTGCGGTGCGGATAGCCATAGACGGTGGCCTGGGCGCCCGCCGCCATGGCCTCCTTCAGCAGGCCGCGCGACTCCATGCGCGAAGGCGGCGCCAGCACCACGGTCCAGCTCTTGTCCGCCGTCTTCAGGCGCAGGGTGCCGTGCGGCTGGCCGTAGCTGCTCTCGGTAATGGTGCCGCTCAGCTGCAGCGGTTTGCCGGCGTCGTATTCGCTCCAGCCGTGGTGGGCAAACGCCGAGGCTGCGGCGAGCGCCGCAGTGAAGAAAAGAATCGCTTTCATGCCGCCTCCGTCCAGGTGTGGGAAGATCGCAAAACCTCGGGCGATTGTAGCGCAGCAGCATACAATGTGCGCACAGGAGGAAGCCCATGGAACCATTTCAGCAGCGCGTCCAGCCGTGGATGCTGGCCTGCTTCGGCGCGCAGATCGCCAGCGATGCCCGCGAACGCAATCACCGCTTTCTGGAAGAGTCGCTGGAGCTGGCGCAAGCCTGCGGCTGCAGCGCGCAGGAGGTGCACCAGCTGGTGGACTATGTATTCAGCCGCCCGCCGGGCGAACAGGCGCAGGAAGTGGGCGGCGTGATGGTAACGCTGGCCGCACTCTGCCTGGCGCATGGCCTGGACATGCACGCCGCCGGCGAGGCGGAGCTGGCCCGGATCTGGGACAAGGTCGCCGCCATCCGCGCCAAACACGCGCTGAAGCCGAAGGTGGGGGGCTGAGCGGCTACTGCTGCTCCATCTGGTCGACCAGCATGCGCCCCAGCTCCATGCCGCCATCGCCTGCGCCCAGCGGCACGAAATAGCTGAACACCACCTTGCCGTCCTTGTAAACCGATCCCATGCAGATCTGGTAGCCCTTGTAGTCGATCGATTTGCTGTCTGTCGCAAGCTGCATCATGAGAGCCTCCCTGGTTTTTTATGGCTTCAGTGTGCCCGCGCACAATTGCGCCATCTGTGCGCGTACTCACTAATCCGGGGGGCGCACGAATCGTGCGCGCACCCTGATTTTAGAGGCAATTGCGTTACACTGGGAAATACTTCCGTTTCTGAAAGCTAGCCATGCAGCGTGCCCGCATTCTGATCGTCGACGACCATGCCGAAGCCGCCCAGCTCCTGCGCGATATCTTCGCGCAGGCCGGCTATGCCTGCACCGTGTGTACCGACGGCGCCCAGGCCCGCAGCGTGGCGGAGGAATGCAAGCCGGTGCTGGCCTTTATCGATATCGGCATGCCGCAGGTCGATGGTTTCCAGGTCGCCCGTTCGCTGCGCGCCGCGCCCGCGCTGCAGCCGCTGTACCTGGTCGCGCTCACCGCCTGGATCGACGGCATCACGCACCGCTTTGCGCGCCAGGCGGGCTTTGACCTGCATGTTGGCAAGCCGACCGATTTCGGCGCGCTGCTGGAACTGGCCGCCCATATCGAACGCGGCGAAACGCCGCCCGACGCCCTGCTCACACGGCTGACGCCCCCCGCCGCCACGGCCGAACAGCGCTAGCGCGCCGGCCCGGCACCAGCAGGAACAAGCCGGCGGCCAGCATGGCGGCGGAAGCCGGTTCAGGCACCGGTGTCAGCAGCACCACGCCGCTCTTGTACTGGGTTGGGTGGAAGCGCTGGGCCAGGATCTGGCCCTGGTCGTTGATGTCGAAGACGGAACCCAGCTTCCAGCCGTCGGGATTATCCCATAGCGCATCCAGCTCAAACAGCTGGCCGTCGCGCCACAGCATGGCGCGCTCCCAGCCATTGCCCGGGTAGCTGATGCCGATGGCGACCCCGGCGTCGTTCATGGCGCGGAAGGAGAAGCCGGTGCCGAGATCCACCAGCTCCCCGCCGCGCCACATGACGGCATGCCGCAGCCCCTGCGCGTCATCGGCCCAGCCCCCCACCAGGCCGCTGCGCGTGATGACGCTCGCGCCGCCGCCATAGCCATAGGTGGGCAGCAGGCTGAGCGCCCCGTCCCGCCACAGCGCAGGATCGAAATGGGCGCCGGTGTACACGCCGCCGGCAATCACGCCCGCCGCATTGATATCGCTCGGCATGGCGTAGACGTAAGGGCCCACGTCGAGCATGGTCTGCCTGCCGTTGTGCCAGCTCCAGCCGAATGTCAGCGACACGCTGCCGGGCAGCGCGGTGTAACCCACCACGGTGCCGGCATCGTTCAGCGCCAGCGCGCCTGAGTTGCTCGTGCCGCGCACTTCAATGGGATGGGCCTTGCCTTGCGCGTCCCACATGATGGGCCGGAACGCGCGGACGCTGTCGTTCCAGTAGCTGGCAACCGAGGCGCCGGAACTACTAATGTCCTGCATCCACTGCACGTAATCGCGCTCGCCCGGACGCACCGTGCCCATGCGCGTGATGCTGCCGTCCGGCTCCATGCGCACCGCCACATCCTGGTGGACCGAGCCCACCCGTTCAGAAATATGTCCTGCCACCTGGCCCGCATCATTGAGCGCGGCGCGTGTGGGCTGCAGCTCCGCCAGCACGCGCGCGGTGTAGCGGACGTCGGCCCTGGCGGCGCCGGCGCAGCACAGGGACAGCAGCAGGCCGGCCTTGAGTGTGGCGGCGGCGAGACAGGGGACGGTGAGGCGCATGATCGCTTCCTTCACGTTCAGTGGTGGGTAGGGGCCTAGTCTATTCCCATCCCCTGCCCCGCCGCTGCAAGCGGTCTGCTGTGCGCAACACTAGCAGCGCGCAAGCATTCCATGCGATGCTCTGCATGCGGGCGCCTCATATTGCGGTTTCCCACAATTGCTGGCCAGGAGCGCCCTTGATAGAAGTACTACTGCGTAGACATGTAAGCATGGTTTCCGTGCTTTATTTTATAAATGAACGATAGAGGCAGACACTTCATGAAGATTAAACTTTTGCATTCCGCAGTCTTTCTGGCCCTGATGGGCGGCGCCCTGGCGCACGCGCAGAACTACCCGACCAAGACCATCACCATGGTGGTGCCGTTCGCGGCCGGCGGTCCGACCGACACGGTCGCGCGCCTGGTGGCGCAGTCGATGAGCACCACGCTCAAGCAAACGGTCATCGTGGAGAACGTCGGCGGCGCCGGCGGCACCATCGGCGCGGCGCGCGTTGCGAAGTCGGCGCCGGACGGCTACACCATCTTCCTGCACCACATCGGCCAGTCCACCGCGCCCGGCCTGTACCGCAAGCTGAGCTATAACGCCATCGACAGCTTCGAGCCGATCGGCCTGGTGACGGACGTGCCGATGACCATCGTGGCGCGCAAGGACTTCCCGGCCAAGGACTTCAAGGAGCTGCTGGCCTATGTGAAGGCGAACAAGGCCAAGGTGACGTACGCGAATGCGGGCGTGGGCTCCGCTTCCCACCTGTGCGGCATGCTGTTCATGACCGCCATCGCGACCGACCTCACCACCGTGCCGTACAAGGGCACCGGCCCGGCCATGAACGACCTGCTGGGCGGCCAGGTGGACTTCATGTGCGACCAGACCACCAACACCACCAGCCAGATCAAGGGCGGCAAGATCAAGGCCTACGCTGTTACCACCAAGACCCGCGTGCCGACCCTGCCGGACCTGCCAACCATGAACGAAGCCGGCCTGCCCGGCTTCGAGGTGGCGGTGTGGCATGGCCTGTACGCACCGAAAGGCACGCCGGCGCCTATCGTGACCCAGCTGTCCGGCGCGCTGAAAGTGGCGCTGAAGGATCCTGCCGTGAAGCAGCGCTTTGCCGACCTGGGCACCGAGCCGGTGGCCGAGGCGCGCGCCACGCCCGAAGCCCTGCGCGCGCACCTGAAGTCTGAAATCGAGCGCTGGACGCCAATCATCCAGAAAGCCGGCGTCTACGCCGACTAAGCCGCCGCCGGCGGCCGCCTGCAGCACGCGGCCGCCGGCCACCCATAACGACAATAAAAACCTGAGGGGACAGCATCTTGGCTTCCTTAATCCGCCATCCAAAGGACTTTTGGACCGGCATCATCTTCGTATGCTTCGGCCTGGCCGCCGTCTATATCGGCCAGGACTACCAGATGGGCACCGCGGGCCGCATGGGCCCTGCCTATTTCCCCACCATCCTCGGCACCCTGCTGGCCCTGATCGGCGCCGCTGCCGTGATCCGCGGCCTGATCAGGCCGGGCGAAGCGATCGGCAAGTTCCATCTCAAGAACCTGGCCCTGGTGCTCGCCGCCGTGATCCTGTTCGGCGTGCTGATGCGCGGCGCCGGCCTGGTGCCGGCCGTGCTGGCCGTGGTGCTGGTCAGTGCTTACGCCAGCCCGAAATTCAGCTGGGGTCCCACGCTGCTGATCGCCGCCGGCCTGGCCGTGTTCAGCGTGCTGGTCTTCGTCAAACTGCTTGGCCTGCCGCTGCCGATTCTCGGCCCGTGGCTGGGCTTCTGAGGAGGCCGCCATGGAATTCTTCAACAATCTCGGCCTCGGCCTGGACACGGCCTTCACGCTGGCCAACCTCGCCTACTGCCTGATCGGCGTATTCGTCGGCACCGCGGTGGGCGTGCTGCCCGGCCTCGGCCCGGTGGCCACCATCGCCATGCTGCTGCCGGCCACCTTCGGCCTGCCGCCGATCTCGGCGCTGATCATGCTGGCCGGCATCTACTACGGCGCCCAGTACGGCGGCTCCACCACCGCGATCCTGGTCAACCTGCCGGGGGAATCATCGTCCGTGGTCACTGCCATCGACGGCTACCAGATGGCGCGCAAGGGCCATGCCGGCAAGGCGCTGGCTACCGCCGCGCTGGGCTCCTTCTTCGCCGGCACGGTGGCGACCGTGCTGCTGGCCCTGTTCGCGCCGCCGCTGGCCGAGCTCGCGCTCAAGTTCGGCCCGGCCGAGTACTTCTCGCTGATGGTGCTGGGCCTGGTGGCTTCGGTGGTGCTGGCCAGCGGCTCGCTGCTCAATGCCATCGGCATGGTGATCCTCGGCCTGCTGCTGGGCCTGGTGGGCACGGACGTCAACTCCGGCGCCGCCCGCTACACCTTCGACATGCCGCAGCTGGCGGATGGCATCAACTTCGTGATCGTGGCGATGGGCATGTTCGGCATCGGCGAAATCGTGCGCAACCTGGAGCATGACGAATCGCGCAGCCTGCTGATGAAGAAAGTCTCCGGCCTGATGCTGACGAAGGACGACTTCAAGCGCATCATCGCGCCGGTGCTGCGCGGCACCGTGCTCGGGTCCGCGCTCGGCATCCTGCCCGGCGGCGGCGCCATGCTGGCCTCCTTCGCTGCCTACTCCATCGAAAAGAAGGTTTCGAAGAACTCGGCCGAGTTCGGCAAAGGCGCGATCGAAGGCGTGGCCGCGCCCGAGTCGGCCAACAATGCCGGCGCGCAGACCTCCTTCATCCCCATGCTCACGCTGGGCATTCCGTCCAACCCGGTGATGGCGCTGATGATCGGCGCCATGATCATCCAGGGCATCCAGCCGGGACCGGCCGTGATGACCGAACAGCCCGCGCTGTTCTGGGGCCTGATCGTCTCCATGTGGATCGGTAACTTCTTCCTCGTGGTGCTGAACCTGCCGATGATCGGCCTGTGGGTCAAGATGATCATGGTGCCCTACCACCGCCTGTACCCGGCCATCCTGATGTTCTGCGCGATCGGCGTATTCAGCCTGAACAACAGCGAGTTCGACGTCTGGCTGATGGCCCTGTTCGGCCTGTTCGGCTATGTGTGCGCCAAGCTCGATGCGGAACCGGCGCCGATGCTGCTGGGCTTCATCATCGGCCCGATGATGGAGGAATACCTGCGCCGCGCGCTGCTGCTGTCGCACAGCGACCCGACGGTATTCGTCACCCGTCCCATCAGCGCCACCATGCTGGCCCTGGCGGCCATCGCGCTCGCCATCGTGATGCTGCCCGCCTTGCGGAAGAAACGCGAAGAAGCCTTCAGCGAAGAGGACTGAGCCGCTCTTGCGCACCCGGCCCGCCGCTTGCGGCGGGCTTTTTTCGTTAATGAAATCATCGCCTTTTCGTTGCAAAATGACAACGACTTTTCAGCGTGGGAAATTAACATTTGGTATAGTTCCAAGTGGAATCGTGTATTCCGCCCCTCACCTATAGATTGGAAAAATTATGTACGATTCAGACCAAAGTACAGTGACCACGGCGCTCAAGGGCTCCAGCACTGCCGTTTTCACCGATGACACGATCAGCAAAATCCTGGCGCTGACGACCACCGACAACACCACCGTGCGTTTCGACACCGCAACGCCGGATGCGAACGGCAATGTGACCGTCGCCGCGGGCGCCGAAGTTGTGCTGATCGGCAGCTCGGATACGACCCAGACCACGCTGACGCCGCCAGCCAGCGCACCTGTCCTGATCTTCCAGGGCAAGGGCGGCGTGAACGTGACGATCAATGACGGCTCGACCACCCCAGCGCACCAGCCTGGCGTGACCGACCGCGTCGTGGTCGGCAGCGCCGGCAACGACAAGATCGTCATCACCGATGCCAAGAACACCCAGGTCGTACTGGGCACCGGCGACAGCACTGTGGTCGGCGGCGCAGGCTCCGACACCATCGTTGCCGGCCTCGGCAATTCGACGGTTGAAGGCGGCAAGCACGACATCGTCCAGCTGAAAGGCAGCGAAGCGGATTACACCGTGACCGTGGATAACGGCCATGCTGTCGTGACCCACAACGGCACCGACAAAGTCACCGACATCTCGAAGATCCAGTATGTGCAGCTCGACAACGGCAAGGCGCTGGTGTTCGCCGAGGATTCCCAGCAAGCTGCCGTGACCACGCTGTACGAAACGACCTTCGGCCGCACGGCGGACGCAGGCGGCCTGCAGTACTGGTTCGATCGTGCCGCTGCCGGTACCTCGCTGGACCAGATCGCGAAGGAGTTCACCCAGTCCACCGAGTTCACCCAGACCAGCGGCCAGCTGGATAACGATGACTTCGTGCAAGCCCTGTACCAGCAGACCTTCGGCCGCACCGCGGATGAGGACGGCCTGGCCTACTGGACTGCCGCGCTGGAAACCGGCGGCGCCACCCGTGCCCAGCTGATCTCGTCGTTCGCCAACATCGCTTCGCAGAATATCGACGGCAGCATCCATACGGAAGCCACCGTCGTCGGCAGCGTAACGATCGTCCACAACATCGTCTGATCGGTCTTCTCAGATGACAAAAGCCCGGGCTTCGGCCCGGGCTTTTTTTGTTATGACCGTACAAATGAAAAAGGCCAACCTGCCGGTTGGCCCCAATCATTGAATCTAATGGTCGGGGCGAGAAGATTCGAACTTCCGACCCCCTGCACCCCATGCAGGTACGCTACCAGGCTGCGCTACGCCCCGACGACTCGCGGATTATAGCAGAGGGCTTGAATGTTTTGCTATCCTTTCCGTATGCCCGATTGCGCTCGACTATCCCATGCCGCTTCCTGAAGCAGACCTGCAGCGCGCGGCCGCCCTGCTCGCCCAGGCCGACGGCCTGATGGTGGCTGCGGGCGCCGGTATGGGCGTCGATTCCGGCCTGCCTGACTTCCGCGGCAACGAGGGCTTCTGGCGCGCCTATCCCGCGCTGGGACGCAGCCGCATGGACTTCACCAGCATCGCCTCGCCCGCCGCCTTCCGCAGCGATCCTGCACTGGCCTGGGGCTTCTATGGGCACCGTCTGGCGCTGTACCGTGCCACCGTGCCGCATGCGGGCTTTGCGCTGCTCAAGGCCTGGGGGGCGATGCCATGCCGCACGGTTGCCGCGTCTTCACCAGCAATGTCGATGGCCAGTTCCAGCGCGCCGGTTTCGACGGCGTGTACGAATGCCACGGCTCCATCCATCATCTGCAATGCATGGACGGCTGCGAGGACAGCATCTGGGACGCTGCGCCATTTATGCCGGAAGTCGATGCGCAAGCCTGCCGCCTGCGCAACGCAGCGCCGCGCTGTCCACACTGCGGCGGCCTGGCACGGCCGAATATCCTGATGTTCGGCGACGGGGAATGGATCGGGCACCGCAGCGCGCAGCAGGCGGCGCGGTTGCAGACCTGGCTGCAGCGCGTGCAGCGCCCGCTGGTGATCGAGCTGGGCGCGGGTACGGCAATTCCGTCCGTGCGCCATTTCAGCCAGGGCGTGGTGGCGCAGGGCGGACGCCTGGTGCGCATCAACCCGCGCGAGCCGCAGGTGGCCCACCCGCGCGACGTGGGGCTCGCGGCCGGGGCGCTGGAAGGCCTGTTGGCCATCGCAGCGCATCTGCCTCAAACATAGCGCACGGAGAGCTCGGACAGCCCTTCAATGCGCGCCAGCAGGGTCTGGCCGCGCTGCACCGCGCCTACCCCTTCCGGCGTTCCGGTGAAAATGAGGTCGCCCGGCTGCAGGGCGAACAGCGTCGAGAGATTGGCGATGGTTTCGCTGGCGGACCAGATCAGGTGCGTGATATGGCTGTCCTGCTTCGTCACGCCATCCACCTGCAGGCTGATCGCGGCGCTCTCCACGCCGGGCACCGAGGCCGCCGGGTGCAGCAGGCCCACGGGCGCCGAATAGTCGAAGGCCTTGCCGACTTCCCAGGGGCGGCCGGCGTCCTTCATCTGCCCTTGCAGGTCGCGGCGCGTCATGTCCAGGCCCACGGCATAACCGTAGATGTGGGACGCGGCCTCCGCCACCGCGATATTCGCGCCGCCCTTGCCGATGGCGAGCACCAGTTCGCATTCAAAATGAAAGTTGGCGGTTGCGGGCGGAAACGGCAGCTCGGCGGTCTCGCCGGGCGCTACCGGCACCACGGCCTGCGCATCGCCGGGTTTGCAGAAGAAGAAAGGCGGTTCGCGGTCCGGGTCCGAGCCCATTTCGCGGGCATGGCCCGCATAATTGCGGCCCACGCAGTAGACGCGGCGCACGGGAAAACGCGCCTCGCTGCCGGCCACCGCCAGCGCGGCCATTTGTGGCGCGGGAAATACGTATGTTGTTGTCATGTCGCTCCAGTCAGCAGATTTATCAAACCGTACAGGCTTGATGATATGATGATTACGCAGCCCCCGCTTTCGCCAATGCCGTTTTCTCTTAAAGGAAAGACGCCCCGCTATGGCCACACGGACTCCCCGCGCAATCGAAATGCGCGCCGCTGAAAACGCCGACCAGGCATTCATGGAACAGCTGTACGCGCTCACGCGGGGCGATGCAGCCCATATGGAAGGCTGCGATCCCGGCACCGGCGCCCTGCTGCTGTCGATCCAGTACCGCGCCCGCCAGGGCCATTTCGAGAAGCTCTATCCCTACGCCGACCTGGCCATCATCACCGAGCACGAGCTGCCGATCGGCCGGCTTTACGTGAACTACAGCCACGACGAAATCCGCATCATCGACATGAACCTGCTGCCCGAATGCCGCAACCGCGGCATCGGGCTGGGCCTGCTGCGCAGCCTGCAGGCGCAGGGCGTGCGCATGCGGGTGCCGGTGCGGGTCGATGTGATGCTGGGCAGCCCCGCGCTGCGCCTGCTGCACCGCTGCGGCTTCGTATCGCAAGGCGCCAACGGCATCTACAACGCCATGAGCTGGCAGGCGCCCGGCAGCGAGCAATAAAAAAAGCCCGCCTGTCACGGCGGGCTTTCTCCGGCGCTCATGCACTCAGGTAGTCGTGACCGGCGTGAAGTTGATGACGATGTTCTGCACGTAGATGCTGGACGTTGCCTCGAAGCCGGAGTCGATACCGAACAATACCCACACCTTGCCTTCCGCATCCGTTTTCACCTTGATGCCGGTGGTGTTGCGCAGGCTCTTCGCCACATAGCTCGCGCTGCCGTCGCATGGCTGGCCGTTGCCGATATTGCCCATCACCAGGCTGGCGGCGCCCGGCGTGCCCTGGTTGCCGCGGTCGATATTCACTTTGGTATAGCCGGCGCTGTCGGCTGCCGCTTTCGGCTCGGTCGGCGATGCCGCCGCGATCACGTAAACGGATTCGCCCGGCGCGCCGCCCACGCCCATGCAGCCCGATGGCGTGTTGCTGACGAAGTTCACCTGCGCCGTGAAGGTGTAGTCGGTCGAAGCCACCAGTCCGGTGTACTGCTTTTTGATGTACAGGAAAGCGTCGTCGCTGTTATTGTGGCCGCCGATGAAATAGCCCGGAGCGGTGAACGGCGCAGGGATAGTACGTTGTTCAAACACCACGGCGGTCGGCGCGGTGCCGGCGGTATAGTCGCTGGTTTCGCTGATCCAGCCGGGCCAGTTTTCCGCCTTCTGGCTGAAGTCGGCAGTGAAGGTACGGAACACCGCCGTCGGGGTGCCGGTGCCTGGTGCAACCGGATCATCATCGCTGCCGCCGCAGGCGGAGAGCAGCACGAGCGTTGCGGCGGTCAGGGAGGCTTGCCAAATGCGCTTCATTGTTTGATTTCTTTCGCTGGTCGTTGATACAGATTTCGATTGTAAGAAGGATTACTTTACTGTGCTTGAGGTTTTTGTAACGAGTTGTATGTTGCATACTCCACGGGTAGAATCTTCCGCTTTGCCATCCATTTGAGGAAGACCGTGAAACAGACCGTTGTACGCCAAGTCAAAAGTTCGTTTACCGCCGCCGATGCGGTGGGCAACGCGCTGCATGTCAAGTTCACTTATATGGACAACAAGACTTCCATCGTCATCTTCCCTGGCTCCATTGTATTGTGGCTGCTGCGCCATATCCCGGTGGCCGATACGGCCCTGGTTGCCCAGCCGCCCCAGCCGGTGCCGATGTTCCGCGACGAGTGGTACCTGCCCGGCACGCCGCGCGTGCTGTCCGTGCAGTGCAAGCAGTTCGCCGACGGCGTGCGCATGACGCTGGAAACCGACGTCAAGCCGGACCTGAACCTGCTGGTCAACGCGGGCAACCTCGAACTGCTGCGCCAGGTCTTCCAGCAGTACGCGCCGCAGCTCGTCAACATCGACGGGCTCTGATCCCGCCTACCTGAGGTCTCCGCGCAGGTCGAGCACGGCCTGCTGCAGCAGTTCCGGCGTGGCCGCCACCGGGTCCACCGGACGCCCCACCGCCAGCGACAGGCGCGAACGCAGGCCTTTGCGGAAGGCCCGTTCCAGCACATTGTCCTTGCTGCGGCTGAGCAAATGGCCCCACAGGCCGCGCAGCGCCATCGGAATCACCGGCACCTGCGAGCGCTCCACGATCTTGCTGATGCCGCCCTTGAATTCATTGATCTCGCCGGTCGATGTGAGGCGGCCTTCCGGGAAGATGCACACCAGTTCCCCATCGTGCAGCGCATGCGCGATATCGACGTAAGCTTTCTCCAGCAGCCACGGGTCTTCCTTGGCGGGGGCAATCGGAATCGCCTTCGCGGTGCGGAAGATCCAGCCCATCAGCGGCGTTTTGAAAATGCGGTGGTCCATCACGAAACGGATCGGACGCGGGCTGGCCGCCAGGATCACGATGGCATCCACATAGCTGACGTGGTTGCACACCAGGACCGCCGCGCCTTCATCCGGAATGCGCTCGGCGCCGACCACTTTCACGCGGTGCAGCGTATGGATCAGCAGCCATGCCAGGAAGCGCATCAGGAATTCCGGCACCAGCGTGAAGATATACACCGCCACGATGGCGTTCATGATGGCCGTCGCCAGGAACAGCTGCGGAATCGACAGGCCCTGCCCCAGCAGCAGCATGGCCACGCCGGCCGCCGCCACCATGAACAGCGCGTTCAGGATATTCATGCCCGCGATGGTGCGCGACAGGTGCTGCGGATCGCAGCGCAGCTGGATCAGCGCAAACAGCGGCACGATGAAGAAACCGCCGAACACGCCGATCAGGATCACATCGAACAGGATGCGCCAGCTGCCGTCCTGCGCCAGCATGCCCAGCGCATCCACCGAAGCGGTGCCGGCATAGCCAAGGCTGGCGAAGTACAGGTCCACCCCGAACAGCGAGAGGCCGATGGAGCCGAAGGGCACCAGCCCGATCTCGACCTTGTGGCCGGACAGGCGTTCGCACAGCAGCGAACCGGCGCCGATGCCGAGCGAGAATGCCGTGAGCAGCATGACGAACACGCTGTGATCGCCGTGCAGGTAAGTCATGGCGTAGACCGGGAACTGCGCCAGCACCAGCGCGCCGTAGAACCAGAACCAGGAGTTGCCCAGCATGGACAGGAAGACCGAACGGTTCCTGCGCGCGAAGGAGATGTTGCGCCAGCTTTCCGTAAGCGGATTCCAGTTGATCTTCAGGTCCGGCGCAGGCGCAGGGGTGACGGGAATGCGGTAGGAGGCGATCAGGCCCAGCACGGCGAAGGCGATGGTGGCGGCAGCCACCATGCGGATGCCCCAGGGCTGCTGCATCACGATCACGTCGCCCGCGATCTGGCCGAGCAGGATGCCGACGAAGGTGCCCATCTCCACCATGCCATTGCCGCCGGTGAGTTCTTCCGGCTTCAGCTGCTGCGGCATATACGCGTACTTCACCGGCCCGAACAGCGTGGAGTGCGTGCCCATGCCGACGATGGCGAGAATCAGCAGCCAGAGCGTGTGCGTCAGCCAGCCGACACCGGCCATGGCCATGATGCCGATTTCCAGCCATTTGATAAAGCGCGTGAGCCCCGCCTTCTCGAACTTCTCCGCGATCTGTCCCGCCGTGGCCGAGAACACCACATAGGGCAGGATGAAGAGGCCGGGAATCAGGTTAGTGACCATGGACGGCGACAGCGTGGTCCACGAGGCCGCATCGAAGGTGAGGATGACGATCAGCGCGGTCTTGAACAGGTTGTCGTTGAAGGCGCCGAGGAACTGGGTCCAGAAGAACGGTGCGAAGCGGCGCTGTGTCAGCAGGGTGAACTGGCTTGGTTTGCTCATGTCGCTGATGTCGTTTTGAAAAGTACCGGTAACATACCTCACAAAATGCCAACGGACAACCGGACCGCTCAAGCTTCCTTCATCGGCAGGCGGATGGCAATGCGCGTGCCCTGATGGCCGCTCTCGAGCTGCAAGCTTCCGCCCAGCGCATGCAACCTTTCCCGCATGCCGACAAGGCCGATGCCTGCGCCGATGCCTGCGGTATCGAAGCCCGCGCCGTCATCGGCGATATCGATATGCAGCACGCCGTCCTCCTGCGCCAGCGCCACCTCGGCGTGCCGCGCCCCGGCGTGCTTGACGATGTTCGACAATGCTTCCTGCACGATGCGGTAGGCCGATATTGCGGCTTCCGCGCCCAACGCCGTGAATTCCCCGCTGCTGCGGAAAACGAAACGGCAATCCGGATGCAGCGCGTCGTACTGCCGCACCATCTCTTCCACCGCCCCCTGCAGGCCAAGCATCTCCAGCATTTCCGGCCGCAGCCTGCGCACCAGCGAACGGCCGCTGTTGTAGAGTCCCAGCGCCAGCTGCACCACCGTACCGGCACGCTGGGCAATTTCCTGCGCCACCTGGGGCGGCTGCGCTTCGCGCGCCAGCGCGGCGATGCGTTGCGATTCCAGCCGCGCTGCAATCAGCGTGGCATTCAGTTCGTCGTGGATTTCCAGCGCGATGCTGCGCCGCTCCTCTTCCACTGCCGTATTGACCTTGCGGATCAGGCGGCGCTTCTCGGCATCGGCTTCCGCCAGCGCCCGCATCGATGCGCGCAGCGAAGCATCAAAGCCGTCGGCCAGCCGCCAGGCCAGCGCCGCGCACGCGAGCAGCACGGCGCCCGCGACCAGCAGCTCCAGCCAGAAGCGCTGCGACTGTTTGCGCAGCATCGCGTCCGGCGACATGCGCACCTGCACGAAGCCCACCGTCTCCACCGTCATCGAGGGTTTGCCGCTGCCGGCGGAACCGAAATACAGCGCCCCGTTCCCTGCCTGCGTGTTCACCCATACCAGGCGCTTGACCACGGGCCGTTCATAGTAGCGCGTCTCGGGGGAGCCTTTGCCCGCACCGTCCACGCGCAGCAGTTCGCGATGTTTCGCATCCAGCAGCGTCACACGGTAGATCGCCGTGTCGGACTGCACCACGCCTGCCACCGCCTGCTTCAGGTTCCCCATCTGCCCGGAAATCAGCGCGAATTCGCTGCCGTCCGCCAGCACACGGGCCAGCAGCTGGCCGCGTTCGGCCAGCTCCGCCCTCACCTCCGCCTGGCGCGATTGATAGCTGTACCAGAGCAGCGCAAGGCACATGGCCAGTACGGGACCGACGATCATCATCAGCAGCTGGCGGCGAATGCTCCAGTGCTGCCAGAAACGCGCGCGCATCTCAGGGCTGTATCAGGCCGTGGCGCACGGCGAGGCGCGTGATGTCCGCCGCGCGGAACACGCCCAGCTTGTCCTTGATGGCCTGGCTGGTGTTGCTGATCGTTTTGCTGGACACATCGAGCTGCTCCGCGATCTCCGCATTGGTCAGTCCTTCGGCCATCATGCGGAAAATCTCCAGCGAGCGCTCGTCCAGCAGCGACTGCGGCGAGGCGTCGCCGCGCACCGACAGGCTTGCAAGGCGTTCTGCAATCGCGGGCATGAAATACAGCTCGCCCTCATGCGCACGGCGCACTGCTGCCGCCAATTCTTCCGGGTCGCAATCCTTGGTGATGAAGGCGCGCGCACCGATGCGGTAAGCCTCCTTGATCAGGGAGTCCTGGTCGAACTGGCTGAGGAAAACGATGCGCGCCGCCGGCGACTGTTCGAAGACCTGGCGCGCGATATCGAGGCCGGTCAGTTGGCCTCCGAAGCGGATATCGAGAATCAGTACATCCGGCTGTACGGCGGCATGCTGCTCCAGCGCCTCTTCCGGCGTGCGCGCCTGCGCCACCACTTCCATGTCCTGGCCTTCGAGCGACATGGCGAACCCCCTCATCACGACCGGATGGTCGTCCGCCAGCATGATCCGGATGCGATTGCGCTTCATTTCCACCTCGTTGCAAACAGTTCTTCTATTGGATGGAAGCATAACATACCAAGAATTTTCCATGAAATTGCTAGGAAATTTCCATTTGATGGAATATTATCCTTCCATAACATAGCAATTTACCCACCAGGAGGACGCAATGGATCAGCAAAAAAACTGGAGTGGCATCACCGTAGTGGTGGCATTGCACGCCGCCGCCCTGCTTTTCATGCTGCACAATTCGAAAGTCAGCATCCTGCGCAGCACGCCCGGTGTGATCGAGGTCTTCACGGACCCGGTGAAGCCGCCTGAGCTCCCGCCGCCGGTACCGCTGCCGACCGCCGCGCCGGTGCTGCCCACGATTGCCGTGCCGCCCTTGCTGGACCTGCCTGTGGCCCCGCCCCAGCCCCCGCTCAGCACGCGCCAGCTCGGCGACGGCCCCGCGCCCGCAGCTACCACGACGACCGGCAGCACCAGCGGCTCCGCAACGGCGCCAACCCCGCGCGCCCCGGTGCAGGTGGCTGCTGTCGTGGATGCCGGTGCCTGCCCCCGGCCCGACTATCCGAAGAACGCCCTGCGCAACGGCGATACCGGCACCGTCATGCTGGCCTTCCTGATCGGCACCGATGGGCGCGTGGTCGAATCGCGCATCGAGAAATCGAGCGGCTTCCGCGAACTGGACCGCGCAGCCCAGACCGGTTTGTCGCTGTGCCGCTTCCAGCCGGGAACAATTGATGGCGTACCTCAACAGTCCTGGACGCGTATGCAATATGTGTGGAATCTCGACGCGTAATGCGCCACATGGCTGAGCCAAGCGAACGCGCCACGGCTGGCTTTTCTCCTATGATGCGAGGGTTAACATCCTCGCATCGGCATGATCACCAAGCTTTCATTCCGCCAACTCCTGCTGGGCGTCTTCCTGCTGATTGCCCTGCTGCTCAGCGCAAGTTCCATTCTTGCGCTGATCACGCTCGACCAGCTGGCCGCGCATAGCCGCGAAACCGGCCGCGATGCCGTGGCGCTGACCGCGAACGCGCAGCGCCTGGCGGAGCGCAGCGTGGCGATGGAGCGCAGCGCGCGCCAGTTCCTGGTGCTGAACGACCCCGTATTCCGCGAACGCTATGCCGAAGCATGGCGCGATGCACAGGCAGCGCTGGATGCCATCGCGGGCAGCCTGCCCAATGCCCAGGCCAGCGCCTTCGACGACTGGCGGCGCCATGGCGAAACCGCCTGGCAGGCGCTGGAGATGCCGCGCGCGCGCCGCAGCGCGCGCCAGCAGCTGCTGAACTCCGCGCTGTTGCGCCTGCCCGCCATCAACGAGGAGCTGGCCAGCGAAGTGAAGCTGGAAGTGGACCGCCGCAACAATGAAGTGCTGCGCGAGCTGGAAGCGCGGCGCCATACCATGACGGGACTGACAGCCGGCTCCATCGGCCTGGCGGCCATCCTGGCGTTCGGCTTCGGCGTGTGGCTGGCGCGGCCCCTGAAGCAGATCGAAGATGCGGTAAGCCAGCTGGGCGGCAACCGCTACGACCTGCCGATCGAAGTGGAAGGCCCGCACGACCTGCGCCGCCTTGGACTTCACCTGGACTGGCTGCGCCAGCGCCTGTCCGCGCTGGAGGCGGACAAGGCGCGCTTCATGCGCCATATTTCGCATGAACTGAAAACGCCGCTGGCCGCGCTGGTGGAAGGCGTGGCGCTGCTGGAGGATGAGGTGGCAGGCCCGCTCGCCCCCAACCAGCGCGAGGTGGCCGGCATCCTGCGCCAGAACACTGTATCGCTGCAGACCCAGATCGAAGACCTGCTGCGCTATAACGCGGCTGCGTTTGAAGCCCAGCGCCTGCAGCGGGAGCACGCCGACATCCGCCCCATCGTGGAACGCGTGGTCGACAGCCAGCGCCTGCAGTGGCAGGCGCGCGGCCTCACGGTCAGCATCGAAGGCGATGCGCCGCCGGTGCCGGTGGATGCGGACAAACTGGCCGTGGCCATCAGCAACCTGCTGTCGAATGCGGCGCGCTTCAGTCCCGAACGCGGCGAGATCCGCTTCGTGATCGCGCTGCACCGCAAGCTGCTCTACCTCGACTGCATCGACCGGGGACCGGGCATTGCGCCCGCCGATACCGAACATATCTTCGAGCCCTTCTACCAGGGCGAACGCCAGCCGCCGGGCGCCCGACGCGGCAACGGGATCGGCCTGTCCATCGTGCGCGAATATGTGAATGCGCACGGCGGCAGGCTGCGCCTGATTCCCTCGTCCCAAGGGGCACACTTCAGGATAGAACTGCCATATGAATAAGCACTACGCTCCCCTCCTGCTGGCCCTGCTGCTGGCAGGCTGCACGGCCCCGCGGCCGCCGCAGCACACAACCCGCCTGCCCGCGCCGCCCCCGGTGGCGCCGGCGCCGATTGCGGTCGCGCCGGTGGTGCCGCCGGATGAGGTGGCGCCGCTGCTGGCCTATCACCAGTCGCTGCGCCGCATGACGCAGGGCGAACTGCTCAAGGAACTGAGCGGCCTGTCGCTGCAGCAGAAAACACCGAAGCTCAGCCTGCAGTCCGGCATGATCCTGATGCTCACGCGCGGCAACGGCGACCTGGCGCGGGCCCAGGCCCTGTTCGATGCCGTGGCCAGCGCGGGAGAACCCGAGGCGCAGGGCATCAAGTCGCTGGCGGCGCTGCTGTCCAGCTACTGCGCCGAGGCACGCCGCCTGTCCGACCATGCGGAGAAGCTGGGCGCCCAGCTCAAGGAAAACCAGCGCAAGACGGAGCAGTTGACCGAAACACTGGAAGCGCTGAAGGCGATCGAGCGCGGCCTGCCGGTACGGCCCCAGACCAGCACCAACCCGCCGGGGGGCAAATAATGGCGGGCGGCGCGCACCTGCTGCTGGTCGATGACGACGCCGACCTGCTGCGCCTTCTGTCGATGCGCCTGACGGCCAACGGCTACCGCGTGACGGCGGTGGGCAGCGCGGAAGCGGCGCTGGCCCGCATGTCGATCGAGCTGCCGGCCATGGTGATCAGCGATATCCGCCTGCCGGAACGGGACGGCATGGCCCTGTTCCAGCAGATCCGCAACGAGTATCCGGCGCTGCCGGTCATCCTGCTGACGGCGCACGGCACCATTCCGGACGCGGTGGAAGCGACCACGCTGGGCGCCTACGCCTACCTCACCAAGCCCTTCGACGCCAAGGTGCTGCTGGAGCGCATCGAGCAGGCGCTCAGCATGACGGCGCCCAGCGCCTCGCATACCTCGAAGGATGACGAGTGGCGCGCCGAGATCATCAGCCGCAGCCAGTCCATGGCCGAGCTGCTGGCGGAAGCCCGGCTGGTGGCCGCCTCCGATGCCAGCGTGCTGATACGGGGCGAGAGCGGCACCGGCAAGGAGCTGCTGGCGCGCGCCATCCACCGTGCCAGCCGGCGCGCCAAGGCGCCCTTCATTGCCGTCAACTGCGGCGCGATTCCGGAACAGCTGCTGGAGTCCGAACTGTTCGGCCATGTGAAAGGCGCCTTCACCGGCGCGGTGGCCAGCCGCGAAGGCCTGGTGCAGGCGGCGGACGGCGGCACCCTCTTCCTCGATGAAATCGGCGACATGCCGCTGCTGCTGCAGGTGAAGCTGCTGCGCGTGCTGCAGGAGCGCGTGGTGCGCCAGCTTGGCTCGGACAACGGCCGGCCGGTGGATGTGCGCGTGCTGTCGGCCACCCACCGCGACCTGGATGCCGCCATGCTGGAAGGGCAGTTCCGCGAAGACCTGTATTACCGGCTCAACGTCATCACGCTGACGCTGCCGCCGCTGTCGCAGCGGCGCGAGGATATCGGCCTGCTGGCAACCCAGTTCCTGCAGTCGCTGGCGGCCAAGTACCAGAAGAACGTGAACGGCTTTGCGCCGGATGCGCTGGAGGCGCTCACGCGCGCATCCTGGCCCGGCAATGTGCGCCAGCTCTACAACGTGATCGAGCATGTGTGCGCGCTGGCGACGGCGCCGCTGGTGCCCTTGTCGCTGGTGCAGCGCGCGCTGCGCGTGCCTTCGCTCGAAGTGCTCAGCTATACGGAGGCCAAGCAGCGTTTCGAACGCAACTACCTGGTCCAGCTGCTGAAGCTCACGGACGGCAATGTCGCCGACGCCGCCCGCCTTGCCGAGCGCAACCGCACCGAGTTCTACCGCCTGCTGCAAAAATACGACCTCAACGCCGCCCAGTTCCGTGGCGACGGCCCCGCTGTCGCCGACGAGCGACAGGAATAATCCCTTAAAAATCATACACTTGGCAAACCAGCCCCGGAGCCTGTCGCCAGCCCACGACAGATTCCGGGCGCAGTTCATTTCCATCAAGCATGACATTCTTGCAAGCCCTTGATTTCATTGGCTTTTAGCGAGCTGGCACGGCGCTTGCGATATGAAGGCTAACGTCACTCGGCGTTCCTTTAAACATGAATGGAGATAAGACCATGACCAATACCAAACTGATCGCCTCCCTGCTGGCCGCCGCAACCATGGGCGCCGCCTCGCTGACCGTCATCGCTGCCGAGCCGCAGCAGGACGCCGCAATGGCCGGCGCCGCAGCAGCCACCGGGGACACCGCGCTGACTTCCAAGGTGAAGGCTGCGCTGGCCGACCAGAAGCAGATCGGTGTGACGACCAACCAGGGCGTGGTGGTGCTGACCGGCACCGTGGCCAGCACCGATGAAGGCACCAAGGCCATCCAGGCGGCATCCGCCGTGGCCGGTGTGAAGGAAGTAAAGAGTGAGCTGACCGTAGCCAGCAAATAAGCAGTAAGGAGCGTTCCCAGTAGTACCCTGCAGTAGCAGTATCTGAGAGTAGTAGCAGTACCTCCCCTTCCAGCGGGTGGCGCCTCGGCGTCACCCGTCTTTTTTTGTTCAGAAGAATTCGTCGAGCAGGCGGTAGAAGGAGGCGCGCCCGGCGTCGAAGCGCGCGCCGTAGTCGGCGAGGAAGACGTCGACCCATTCCGCACCGAGCTCGCCGCCGATCTCGCGGGTGGCCAGCGCCAGGTCCTGCCAGCGGTCGGCGATGCCGAGGCGGCCGCAGTCGATAAAGCCCGTAAAGTCCGCGCCGTCCACCATCAGGTTGGACAGGCAGGCATCGCCGTGCGCCAGCACCAGGTCTTCCTGCGCGGGACGGCGTGCCTGCAGCAGCGCAAACAGTTCCGCAGCGCGCATGCCGCTGTGCTCGTCGTCAAAGTCGGCTTCGTCAACCAGGCCGGCATCCATGCGCGCCTTGGCGCGGGCGATCCGCCGTGCGGCGCGGTGGTCGAAAGGACAATGGCTGATGTCGGTATCGTGCAGGCGGCGCAGCGCCTGTGCCATCAGGCCCACCTTGGCGCGCGGCGGCAGCAAGGCGGCTTCCAGGTCGCTGCCGGGCAGTGCGCCCAACAGCAGCCAGTTGCGGCCCGCTGCGCTGGTTTCGCACAGCACCGGGGCGCAGGGGATGCCGGTGGAGGCCAGCCAGCGCAGGCGTTCGGCCTCGCCGCACAACTCGCTCAGCGGATGGATTTCCTCGGTCTTGACGAACAGCGCCGGCAAGCCAGGCGCTTGAAGGCGCAGCACGCACGCATCGGACTGGCCCGTGCTGTCGGCCACGCCGGTGTAAGCTTCCAGCCGGCCGCGCCAGTCATCCGGCAAGGGAAGAAAGCTCATCGGCGCCGGCGGCTCAGCCCAGGTTTTCGAGGCGGATCTTGGTTACCTGCCCCAGCACGGTCGGCAGACCTTCCATGCGCGCGATGGCGGCCAGCACTTTCTTCTCCTGCGTCTGGTGCGTGAGCATGATGATGTCGGCGTGGGTTTCGCCTTCGCCCGGCTCCTTCTGCAGCATGGCGTCGATCGAGATTTCGCCGTCGGCGAGGATGCGGGTCAGGTCGGCCAGCACGCCCGGCTGGTCGGCCACGCGCATGCGCAGGTAGTAGGAGGTGGTGACTTCCGCCATCGGCAGGATCGCGATATCGGCCAGCTCGTTCGGCTGGAAGGCCAGGTGCGGCACGCGGTGCTCAGGATCGGCGGTAGCCAGGCGGGTGATATCCACCAGGTCCGCAATCACGGCCGATGCGGTCGGCTCGGCGCCTGCGCCCTTGCCGTAATAAAGCGTGGCGCCGATAGCGTCGCCCTGCACCAGCACCGCGTTCATCGCGCCTTCCACATTGGCGATCAGGCGCTTGGACGGGATCAGCGTGGGGTGCACGCGCAGCTCGATGCCTTCCGCGCCGTTCACCTTGGCGCGCTTGGCAATACCCAGCAGCTTGATGCGGTAGCCCAGTTGCTCGGCATAGCGGATATCGACGGCGTCCAGCTTGGAGATGCCTTCCACGTGCGCTTTCGAGAACTGCACCGGGATGCCGAAGGCGATCGCGGACATGATGGTGGCCTTGTGCGCGGCATCCACGCCTTCGATATCGAAGGTGGGATCGGCTTCGGCATAGCCCAGCTCCTGCGCCTGTTTCAGCACGGTGGCGAAGTCCAGGCCCTTGTCGCGCATCTCGGACAGGATGAAGTTGGTGGTGCCGTTGATGATGCCCGCGAACCATTCGATGCGGTTCGCCGTCAGGCCTTCGCGCAGCGCCTTGATGATGGGGATGCCGCCCGCGACGGCAGCCTCGAAGGCCACCATCACGCCCTTTTCCTGGGCCGCCTTGAAGATCTCGTTGCCATGCACGGCCAGCAGCGCCTTGTTGGCGGTGACGACATGCTTGCCGTTGGCGATCGCCTTCAGCACGAGTTCCTTGGCGGTGTCGTAGCCGCCGATCAGTTCGACGACGATGTCGATGGATGGGTCGTTGACGATGTCGAAGGGATCGGCCACCACTGTCACTTCGCCGTTCACGCGCTGCTTCGCGCGCTCCAGGTTGCGCGCCGAGACGGCGACGATTTCAATGCCGCGGCCCGCGCGGCGGCGGATCTCTTCCTGGTTGCGTTTCAGGACGTCGAAGGTGCCGCCGCCCACATTGCCCACGCCCAGCAGGCCTACTTTGATCGATTTCATGTTTCTGCTTCTGTTGCGGGCGCCCTTGCGCGGACGCCGGTGTTGATCGGGATTAGCCCTGCCGCTTGCGGTAGCCGTCCAGGAAGCGCGCAATGCGTCCGAAGGCATCCGTCATATCGTCGGTATTCGGCAGGAACACCACGCGGAAGTGATCCGGTGCGATCCAGTTGAAGCCGGTACCCTGCACGATCAGGACCTTGGTTTCTGCCAGCAGGTCGTAGGCGAACTGCTGGTCGTCCGCGATCGGGTAGATCTTCGGATCGAGGCGCGGGAACATATACAGCGCCGCTTTCGGCTTCACCACGCTGATGCCCGGAATATCCGTCAGCAGCTGGTATGCCAGGTCGCGCTGCTTGAGCAGGCGCCCGCCGGGGCCAACCAGGTCTTGTATGCTCTGGTAGCCGCCGAGCGCAGTCTGGATGGCAAACTGGCCCGGCGCATTCGCGCACAGACGCATCGAGGCCAGCATGTTCAGGCCTTCGATATAGTCTTTCGCGTGTCGTTTTTCTCCTGATACCACCATCCAGCCGGCACGGTAGCCGCAGGCGCGGTAGTTTTTCGACAGGCCGTTGAAGGTCACGCACAGCACGTCCTCGCACAGGGCGGCGATGGAGGTGTGTTTCGCGCCGTCGTACAGCACCTTGTCGTAGATTTCGTCAGCGTAGATGATCAGCTGGTGCTGGCGCGCCAGCTCGATAATCTGCAGCAGCACTTCGTCCGGATACAGGGCGCCGGTCGGGTTGTTCGGGTTGATGACGACGATGGCCTTGGTGTTCGGCGTGATCTTGCGCCGCATGTCCTCGATATCGGGATACCAGTCCTGCTGCTCGTCGCAGATATAGTGCACCGGGCGCCCGCCGGACAGGCTGACGGCCGCCGTCCACAGCGGATAGTCGGGCGCCGGCACCAGCACTTCGTCGCCATTGTTCAGCAGCGCATTCATGGACATGACGATCAGCTCGGAAGCGCCATTGCCCAGGTAGACGTCTTCGATGGTCACGCCGGGAATATCCTTCTCCTGCGTGTAGTGCACCACCGCCTTGCGCGGCGCGAACATGCCCTTGGAATCCGTATAGCCCGCCGCGTTCGGCAGCTGGATCTTCATGTCCTGCACAATTTCGTCGGGCGGATCGAAGCCGAACACCGCCAGGTTGCCGATGTTCAGCTTGGTGATCTTATGGCCCTCTTCTTCCATCTGGCGCGCCTTCTCCGGCACGGGACCACGGATCTCATAGCAAACTTCGGCCAGCTTGTTCGATTTCTGAATCGGTCGCAAAATCATTCCCCGGTATATCAATGCTGCACTGCGAAAATAACCCATTCTGCCGAATGCGCCCGATTTAATCAACCACTGTGGGGCGTGCCCGGAGGGAAAACGTTACAATAAACGCTCTTTTGCAAGCAAATCCGCTCATTATCATGAAGCTTCACGCCAGTTCCACACAGCAATATCAAACCATCACCGGTTATTTCCCCGGCGGCGTCGAGATCAACGCCCAGCCCTTCGACCATAGCCTGCTGGTGCTGCCGGAAACGGCGCCGCGCGCCTGGCCGGTGGATACATTCGAGGCCCTGACGGTGCAGCATTTCGAGCAGCTGCTGGCGGAACAGCCGGACGTGGTCATCCTCGGCACCGGCGAACGCCAGCGCTTCGTGCACCCGAAGCTGAGCGCTCCGCTCACCAGCCGCCAGATCGGCGTGGAGTGCATGGACACCAATGCCGCCTGCCGTACCTATAACATCCTGATGGGCGAAGGCCGCAAGGTTCTGCTGGCTTTGATTATCGAAAAAGCTTGAAACCACAAAACTTGCCTCAATATCAGCAACGCAAAATAACAATCACTTCCTCAGGAGATCCTTGTGGCTGAACGCCCAATCCCCGACTTTTCCGCCCCGATGACGGGCGGCCAGACCTTCCAGCTCGCCGGCCGGCCGGCCAAATCGACCGTGCTGTTCTTCTACCCCAAGGACAATACGCCCGGCTGCACCACCGAAAACATGGCTTTCCGCGACCTGCACCCGCAGTTCCTGGCCGCAGGGGCCGAGATCTATGGCATCAGCCGCGATTCGCTGCGCTCGCACGAGAACTTCAAGGAAAAGCTGGGCCTGCCTTTCGAGCTCATTTCCGACAGCGACGAAGCGCTGTGCGCACTGTTCGATGTCATCAAGCAGAAAAAAATGTATGGCAAAGATGTGCGGGGAATCGAGCGCAGCACGTTTGTCATTGACGCAAATGGCCGATTGGTGAAAGAATGGAGAGGCGTGAAAGTAGCGAATCACGTCGATGAAGTGCTGGAATTTGTGGCGCGTCAGGGATGAACGAACGCGCTGCACACTCAGCGATGCTCAACCGCAGCAGAACCTTGATTGTGTCAGCCAGATTTTGAGTCAAGCGAGTTTCTCTCTTCAACTACCCAGTGGTCTTTCCGGCCACTTCCCGGTATGTTTTACGGGCGCTCCTCAGCCCGCAGGCATCCTTATTATCCAAACCTGTCTCCGTCGCGCACCCTGGCTATCGCCCGGGCGCGCCTGGGGTATTTAATCTATTGAGATCCTGATGCCACTGCCAAAACTGCCTACCAAGCCAGCCACCCTGTTGCTGGCAAAAGATTACCCGAAGGCCAGCGGAGCGAATACTGTGCCCTTCCCCGAAGCTGAAGCAGCGCCTGCGCCGAAGAAAGCGGCCGTGAAGGCAGTTGCAAAACCCGCCGCCAAGGCTGCGCCGGCCGCCAAGAAGGCCGCCGCCAAAAAGGCGCCGGTACTCAAGGTTGCACCGCCGGCGCCGCAGCCGGCCGAGCCAGTGCGCGCCAAGGCGCCGCGCGGCAAGGTCACGCCGATCAAGGCCGAAGCGCCCCATCCGGTCAAGCACAAGGCCAATGAAGTGCAGCTCAAGTCGGCCACCAGCCGCAAGGCCGACAAGACCGGCCTGTCCAAGCTGTTCGTGCTCGATACGAATGTGCTGATGCACGACCCGACCTCCCTGTTCCGCTTCGAGGAACACGATGTCTTCCTGCCGATGATGACGCTGGAAGAACTGGACAACCACAAGAAGGGCATGTCCGAAGTGGCGCGCAATGCGCGCCAGGTGTCGCGTACTCTGGATGCGCTGGTCGGCGGCAACGACGACGATGCGATCGAACAGGGCATCCCGCTGTCCAAGCTGGGCAACAAGGACGCCAAGGGCCGCCTGTTCTTCCAGACCCGCCTGCAGGTGGCGGACCTGCCGGAAGGCCTGCCACAAGGCAAGGCCGATAACCAGATCCTGGCCGTGGTGCGTTCGCTGGAGAGCGAGCAGGAAGGCCGCGCGGTGGTGCTGGTGTCGAAAGACATCAATATGCGCATCAAGGCGCGCGCCCTGGGCCTGCCGGCGGAAGACTACTTCAACGACCATGTGCTGGAAGATACCGACCTGCTGTACTCGGGCATCGTGCAGCTGCCGGACGATTTCTGGAACAAGCACGGCAAGGACATGGAATCGTGGCAGGACACCAAGAACGGCTACAGCACCACCTTCTACCGCGTGACCGGCCCCTTCGTGCCTTCGCTGCTGGTGAACCAGTTCGTGTACCTGGAGCCGAACAACGGCGAGGCGTCCTTCTACGGCCAGGTGAAGCAGCTGAACGGCAAAACGGCCACTATCAAGGTGCTGCGCGACTACTCCCACAACAAGAACAATGTGTGGGGCGTGACCGCGCGCAACCGCGAGCAGAACTTCGCGCTGAACCTGCTGATGGATCCGGAATGCGACTTCGTCACGCTGCTGGGCCAGGCCGGTACCGGCAAAACCCTGCTGGCACTGGCTTCCGGCCTGGCGCAGGTGCTGGAGACCAAGCTGTATAACGAGATCATCGTCACCCGCGTGACGGTGCCGGTGGGCGAGGATATCGGCTTCCTGCCTGGTACCGAGGAAGAGAAGATGGGCCCGTGGATGGGCGCCTTCGACGACAACCTTGAAGTGCTGAACAAGTCCGACGGCGACGCGGGCGAATGGGGCCGTGCGGCGACGCAGGACCTGATCCGTTCGCGCATCAAGATCAAGTCGCTGAACTTCATGCGCGGCCGTACCTTCGTCAACAAGTTCCTCATCATCGACGAGGCGCAGAACCTGACGCCGAAGCAGATGAAGACCCTGGTGACGCGTGCCGGTCCGGGCACCAAGATCCTCTGCCTGGGCAATATCGCGCAGATCGACACGCCGTACCTGACGGAAGGTTCGAGCGGCCTGACCTATGTGGTAGACCGCTTCAAGGGCTGGTCGCACAGCGGCCACGTGACGTTGGCGCGCGGCGAACGTTCGCGCCTGGCGGACCATGCGAGCGACGTGCTGTAAGCGCGCCCGCTCCGCTCCAGGCCCCGCCGCGTGCGGGGCTTTTTATTTCACGCGGCGCGCGATGGGATGGTCTTCGTTCAGCTGCAGCAAATCCCATTGGTTGCCGTACAGGTCGGCGAACACGGCGACCATGCCATAGTCCTGCTGCCTGGGCTCGCGCACGATGCGCACGCCGCGCTGCTTCAGGCGTTCGAAGTCGCGCCAGAAGTCGTCCGTGTTCAGGAACAGGAAGATGCGGCCGCCCGCCTGGTTGCCGATAAAGGGCTCCTGCTCCGGCCTGGATGCGCGCGCCAGCAGGATGGTGGTGCCGGTGCCGCCGGGCGGCGCCACCACCACCCAGCGCTTGTCCTGTTCCGGCTGGTACGTATCGTCGAGCAGCTCGAAACCAAGTGTATTGACGTAGAAATCGATGGCTTCGTCGTAGTCGCGCACGACGAGGGCAATATGGACAATCGACTGTTTCATTTGCACTTGACCTTCCCACGGTGGAAAGGACTAGAGTATCAGTATTCAACCCATGAGGAGAAGCAAGATGTATCAGCTCGAAGTGCAGAACATGACCTGCGGCCATTGCGCGGCCACCGTGACCAAGGCCGTCAAGGCCATCGACAGCGCGGCGACCGTAAACGTGGACCTGGCGGCGAAAACCGTTGCAGTCAGCAGCAGTGCGCCGCTCGAGGTGGTGCGCGCGGTGATCGCCGAAGCGGGCTATCCCGTCACCAAAGCCGGCTAGGCTTCCAGCTCCGGATAGTGGCGGAAGATACCGTCTTCATTGAACGGTATGCGCCGCTCCGAAGCAAGGTAGGCGGCGATATTGGGACGCGCCGCTACCTTGTCGCGCAAGGCGATCAGGCCGGGCCAGTTCGCCTCCTGCTGCGCCATGGCCTTGGGGAAGGCATAGCGCAGTCCCTCGACCAGCTGGAATAGCGACAGGTCGACATAGCTGATGCGCGCACCCACGATATAGCCGCCGCGCGCAGGATTATTCTGCAGCACCTGCTCGAAGTAGCCGAGGAATTTCGGAATGCGCTCGCCCGTGAAATCGCGCGAGCGTTTTTTTGCTTCGCGCTTCTGGTCTTCGTAATAAAGATTGGTGGAAATGGGATGGTGCGTGTCGTGCGCCTCGCTGACGATGTCGGCAATCGTCAGCTGCAGCTGGTTGCACCATAGCCGCCCTGCTTCGCTGCGCGGCGCCAGGCCGTGGCGTTCGCCCAGGAACAGCAGGATATTCGCCACCTGCCCGATCAGCAAATCTCCCGCCTTCAGCACCGGCGGCGCGAAGGATGGCGTGCCGGGATGGGAATGGTCGATGGACGCCATCAGCGGGGGCATGCCCTCCTTTTCCCGCCCGATGTCCACATAGGGTAGGCCTGCCTCCTCCAATGCAAGCCGCACGAACTCGCCGCGCCCCTGGATCGTGGGCCAGTAATACAGGACATAAGGTTCCACGCGCTTCTCCTTCGCCGAACAAGTGATTTCATTGTAGCGGCGGGCAGCAAGCGGTGGCGCGCTTATGTTCCCAGCGTTTGCAGGATGGGGCAGTCGGGCCGCGCGTCGCCATGGCAGCAGCTGGCCAGCGTGTTCAGCGTATCGCGCATCTCCGTGAGCTCGCGGATGCGCTGGTTCAGTTCATCCACATGCGCCAGCGCGATCTGTTTCACGTCCGAGCTGGCGCGCGCACTGTCCTGCCACAGCGACAGCAGGCCCCTGATGCGCTCCAGCGAGAAGCCGAGATCGCGCGCGCGGCGGATGAAGCGCAGCGTGTGCAGTTCGCGCTCGCCATACACGCGGTAGTTGCTGCCGGTGCGCTGCGTTTCCGGCACCAGTCCGATGGACTCGTAGTAGCGGATCATCTTGGCGCTCACGCCCGATGCGGCGGAAGCTTCGCCGATATTCATGTTCTGTCCTTTCCTGCCGGCTGCCAGCGGCGCAGCAGCAAGGCATTGCTGATGACGCTGAAAGAGCTGAGCGCCATTGCCGCGCCGGCGAGCACGGGGCTCAGCATGCCGAATGCCGCCAGCGGAATGCCGGCGAGGTTGTAAATGAAGGCCCAGAACAAGTTCTGGCGGATCTTGTTCATGGTGCGCTTCGAGATATCGATGGCATCCGCCACCAGTGCCGGATCGCCGCGCATCAAGGTGATGCCCGCCGCATGCATCGCAACGTCGGTGCCGCTGGACATGGCGATGCCTACGTGCGCTGCCGCAAGCGCCGGCGCATCGTTGATGCCGTCGCCGACCATGGCGACCATCGCGCCCTGCTCTTTCATGGCTGCGATATGGGCCGTCTTGTCCGCCGGCAGAAGATTTGCATAGGCGCGGCCGATGCCGGTGGCTGCGGCAACGGCATCGGCGCTGCCCTGGTTGTCGCCGGTGAGCATGACGGTCTGCAGGCCGCGCTGCTGCAGGCGTTCGACTGCGGCGCGCGCCGTTGGCTTGGGCGGGTCGGTGAAGGCCAGCAAGCCAAGCAGGCGGCAGGCGCTTGCATCGGCCAGCCAGGACACTGTATGGCCGCTGTGTTCGAGCGCACTGGCGGTGGCCTCCAGCGCGCCGGTGTCCACGCCGCGTTCGCGCATTAGGCGGGAACTGCCAAGTAGCAGCAGCGCACCATCGACTTCCCCTTCCAGCCCCCGCCCCGGCAGCGCGTTGACGCGGGCCGCAGGCGCAATCACGGGCGCCGCGGCCACGCCCGCGGCGGTATGCGGGCCGCCTTGCGCCGTGCCGGCGCGCGCGATGCCGGCGGCATCAGTGGCGGGCTGCACGCCGGCAGCGGGCACGATGCCGGCGCGGGCGGCGGCGAGGACGGCGCGTGCCAGGGCGTGCTCGCTGCCGGCCTGCAGGGCCGCGGCTTGCGCCAGCAGCTGCGCCCCACTGGCCTGGCCGGCGGGCACCAGCGACGCCAGCACCGGCTGCCCCTGCGTCAGCGTGCCGGTCTTGTCGAACACCACGCTGTCGATGCGCTGCGCCAGTTCGAGCGCTTCCGCGTCCTTGATCAGGATGCCGTGGCGCGCAGCGACGCCGGTACCTGCCATGATGGCGGCCGGCGTTGCGAGCCCCAGCGCGCAGGGACAGGCAATCACCAGCACCGTCACCGCATTGATGGTCGCACGTTCGGCATCGCCGGTGGCGAACCACCAGCCCGCCAGCGTCAGTGCTGCCAGCACGATCACCACCGGCACGAACACGGCACTGACGCGGTCCACCAGATGCTGCACCGGGGGTTTGGCGGCCTGTGCGTCTTCCACCAGGCGGATGATGCGCGCCAGCGTGCTTTCGGCGCCCACCGCCGTGGTGCGCACCAGCAGCACCCCTTCGCCGTTGATGGCGCCGCCGGTCACGCGCTCGCCCGCATGGCGGGCAACCGGCAGGCTCTCACCGGTCAGCATCGATTCGTCCACATGGCTGGCGCCTTCCACAATCTCGCCATCCACCGCAATGCGTTCGCCCGGCCGCACCACCACGATGTCGCCAACGGCCAGCTGCCCGGTGGGCACATCCACATCCTGCCCGCCGCGCCGCACGCGTGCCGATTCCGGCCGCAAGGTCTGCAGCGCGCGGATTGCCGATGCGGTCTGGCGCTTGGCCCGGCCTTCCAGCCATTTACCGAGCAGTACCAGCGTGATAACGACCGATGACGCTTCGAAGTAGAGATGCGGCATGCCTTGCTGGCCCGCCAGCAGCAAATAGACGCTGAGGCCATAGGCCGCGCTGGTGCCGATGGCGACCAGCAGGTCCATATTGCCCGCCCCGGCCCTCAGCGCCTTCCAGCCCGCGCGGTAGAAGCGCGCGCCGAGCAGGAACTGCACCGGCGTGGCCAGCGCCCACTGCAGGGTGCCGTCCAGCATCCAGTGGTAGCCCAGCCAGCCGAGCACCATGGGCAGCAAGAGCGGCAGCGAAAGCGCCGCCGCCAGCGCCACGTGCAGTCCTTCCGCAGGCGCGGCGCGGGCCGTCCCGTGGGCCGCACCAGCGGCAGGACCGGAGGCGGGAGCGGCAAACGCATCGGCCGGCAGCCCGGCCTCATAACCCGCCTTCTCGACCGCCGCGCGCAAGGCATCAAAAGGCAGCGGCTCGGCCGACTCGACGCGCGCCGTCTCCGTTGCCAGGTTGACGCTGGCCTTGCCAACGCCCGGTACCGCCTGCAGGGCCTTCTCGACACGGGCGACGCAGGACGCGCAGCTCATGCCGCCAATTTTTACTGCCTGGGAATAAGGGGAAGTGCTCATCGGGATACTCCTTAGCCATCATCTGGCTACAGCATGAAGTATCCCATGATGGGAAGGTCAAGCGCTGTTTTCAAGCGCCCGCACCTTCCCGCGTGAGGTCAGCGGACTTCGCAGTCCACCGTGCCGGATTTGCCGCTGGACGCGGCGCCCGCGCCCGGCGCCGTCGAGGCGTTGAAGGCCGGCGGCGGCGTGAACTGGATGCCCGGATTGGCCGGCACCACCACTGGCGGCGCGGTCGGCGACGGCACATAGCCGAACTGGCCTGCCGAGAAGCCCAGGCTGCCACCCGGATTGCCGACGACGATCGCACCGTCCTGCACGGCAATATGCAGGCCAGGTGGAGGACCTGGCGGCGCCAATGGCACAGCGGGTCCAGGTGCCTTGCCACTACCGGACGATGGGGGGACGCCGGGTACGGCTCCCGCGCCAGCGGAAGGCAGGCCGCCAAGCAAGGCGGCCGCGCCGGGCGGCGGAGGCGGCGTATAGTTCACAATGAAGGTGGTGCCGCGGATACCGATGGTCGCCACCGGCGTCTTCAGCGCGAACTTCTCCTTGCTGCGCTTGCCCAGCAGGCCAGTTACCGAGCGCAGGCCGCCCTTGACGAGGTTGAATTTCGCCTCGTCGCCATCAGGCTTGCCGTCGTCGAAACTGAAGTTCTCGATGGTCAGCGCGGAGCCCGGGCGCAAGGTCAGCGTGCTGTTGTCGATCATCTTCACCATGGCGTAGGTATTCTTCTCCGTCACCAGGGTGTCGCCGTTCTCCACTTCGGACTTCAGCGACAGGATCTTGGTCGAACCGTTGGCCTTCTTGGCCAGCAGCGGACCGCTCAGCTGCGTCACCGTGCCCGCTACCGGACCGGCCAGCGCCAGCGCACTGAGCGCCCACAGGGCCAGCATCAGCAGGCCGCGCATGGGCTTAGTTGCAATAAGATTTGGCTGCAGGTTTTTCATTTGTCGGTTCCTTAGTGCCGGATTGGGCGGACTTGTCTTCCTTCTTCTCGTCCTTGGCGTCTTCCTTCTTGTCGTCCGTTTTCGCGGGGCCGCTGGTCTTGCCCGTGCTGCCGCTGCTGCCCGAGCCGGTACTGGCAGGCTTGGTATCCTCCTGCGCGGTATTGATGACGTTAATCACCTGCGCCACGGCGCGGTCCACCGGCTTCACCGGTTCGGAAGCGGTTGGCGGCGTCAGCACCTGGCACAGCGCCGAATTCGGGGCGATGGTGCAGATGTCGGCCGTCGGCGGCGGATTCACCGGCGGTGGATTGACCGGTGGCGGGTTCACCGGCGGTGGATTGACCGGCGGCGGGTTCACCGGTGGTGGATCCACGGGCGGCGGATTCACCGGCGGCGGGTTCACCGGCGGCGGATCGACCGGCGGTGGGTTCACCGGCGGTGGATTGACCGGCGGCGGGTTCACCGGCGGTGGATTGGCCGGCGGCGGATCGACCGGCGGCGGGCTGACCGGCGGCGTGACCACGACACCATTGACCACCGTAGTCACCGTACTGCCCGAGATCTGGGACGCCGTTGCACTGACCGCATTGCTGCCAACCAGGCGCACGGTGCCGCCGGACTGCACACGCACGCCGCTGCCGACCACGGTCAGCACGTCGTCGGTAGCAACGGACGACGTACCCGCCTCCAGCGTGATGGCGCCGCTTTGCGATACCACCTTGCCCTCAATGCGCAGCGGGCTGTGCGCCGTAATCGAAATGGCGCCCGAGCCGCTGCGCACGGTGCCCGCGGTATCGCCGGCGGCAATCGTGGTGGCGCCGTAGTTGCTGAAGGTGATGCTGCCGGCGTTACCGTTCTGCACCAGCAGGCGGTCGACCCGCACGGCCTGGCGGCTGGACGATTCGTTGTTGCTGATATTGATCGACGAGGTGCCGCTGGTGGCGGTGGTCGCCGCATCGATGACCTTGGCCTTGCTCAGGAAGGCCGCAGTGGTGGTGCCGATGCCGTTCGCCGCGCTCAGCCTGAGCGTGTCGGCCGCCAGGTAGGCGCTGGACGTCAGGACGCCGCTCACCACTTCCAGGTTCACGGTGCCGCTGGCGCCGCCGCCCAGGATATTCAGGTCGCCGGCATTCCTGAAATCGATGGCGGTGGCCCCATCCACACGCAGGTTGCTGACGGTATTGGCGGCATTGGCCAGCGTGACCTCGCCCTCGGTCTGCACGTACAGGTTCGCCACATCGATGGCTGCGGACTGGGTGATCGCGTTCTTGGCGTTCAGCCCGATATTCAGGGTATGCTCGTGGCGCTTGCTGCCTTTCGCGATCCCGGCCACATCGATGCTGCTGGTGTTGTAGGTCATGCCCAGGTTGACCCGCTGCGCATCCACATTGCCCAGGTTCGTCACCGACACGCAGGCGGTGCTGCTGCAGCTGCCGCCGATCACCATCGACTTGTATTCATTCGACGAGGTCAGCGGCGCCAGCGTGACCGTATTGGCATGCACGGTATTGGCGAGATTAACCGCCGCGCTTTGCACCGTCACATTGCCAGTGCCCACGTCCACGGCGGCATTGAAGTCCACCGAGCCGGCATAGGACAGGAAGCTCAGGTTGCCGCTGGTCCGGTTCATGGCGCCGGCGATCTGCACGCCGGAATAGCCGTTGAAGCTCACGCTGCCGGCCGACACCTTGTCCAGCACGGTATCGCTGATCACGGTGTTGGTGCCTGAACTGCCATTGACCTGCAGGATACCGTTGCTGCGCGAGGTGCCGAAGGTGATGTTGCCCAGGCCTTCATCGGCGGTCAGCCCGGTGCCGCTGCCGGCCAGGTCGAATTCCCCAGCGCTCAGCGACAGGCCCTTGGCTTTCACCAGCCCTTCGTTGCTGAGCAGGCCCGAAGCGGACACGCCCAGGTAGGTGTTGGCCACCGTGAGGTCGTCCAGCGTGATATCGCCGCCGTAGCCGTTGGCGCTCACGAACACGGACTGCGCGTTCAGCTTCGTCAGCTCATCGGCGGTCAGCGTGAGGCCGGCGCCTTCCACATTGTTCAGCGTCCCACCCAGGTAGGCGCCGTCCTGCGCATTGATGTGGATGAAGGGGCTGGCCAGCGAACCGCTGCCGGACAGATTCATATCGCTCAAGGTCAGCGTGCTGCCGCCGGTCACGACCGGCGCCGTGATGTTCAGCTGCGGGCTCATGACACTGAATTGGCCATCGACATTGACGGCCGCATTCACGTTTACCGTGCCTTCGGTCGCCTGCAGCGTCAGGCCGCCGGCGCCGCGCGCCACGACGTCGGAGATGGTGATGCCGCCCGGCCCGTCCAGCGCCAGCGTGCCGGCCTTGAACTTGGCCAGGTCGGCGCCCGACACCGAGGTGATGCCCGGCGTTGCCGCCGCGCTGACATTGAAGATGCCGTCGCCGTTGGCCGTGGTCAGGCTCAGGTAGCCGGTGCCGGCATCGATGCTGCCGGCGGCCGACAGGTCGTAGCTGCGGGCCGACAGGTGCCCGCCCTTGATGGCCACATCGCCATGCACGTACAGGGTGTTGTCGGACGACAGGCCGAGCGTGGTGTTGGCCAGCGAGGTGTTGTACAGGTGCAGGTCGTTGCCGCTCTCGGTTTCGACGAACAGGCCGCCCACCGTCAGCTTGCCCAGCGCGGTATTATTCAGCAGTATGCCGCCTTCCACCGAGGCCAGGGTGCCGCCCAGCGTCACGGCGCCGGTGGCGTCCAGCAGCAGGTACTGCGGCGCGATGATCTTGCCGGTGCCGTTGATGTTCAGGCTGCCCGTGCGGATGCCGATGGTTTCACCGGACAGCGTGCCGCCGTCGGCCACCGTGACGTTCTGCGCATTCAGCTGAATGCCGTTTTCCGCATCGATGTCTTGCACCGTCAACGTGGTTGCCGGCGAGTTCAGGGTGATGTTGACGTGGCCCGGCTCCGAGCCTTCGCGCTGAACCACCGATTCCACCAGCAGGTTGCCGTTCGCGCCCAAGTTGATGTTGCCAGCTTCCAGCGCAACGCTGCCGATCTGGTTGGTCGACTGCACCAGATTGATCTCGCCGCCCGCCGCCGCCAGCCTGTCGGCCTCGATATGGCCGCTCCACTGGTACACGCCGTCGCTGGCTTCCAGCTGGACGTTCTTGTTGGCCACCAGGTCGCCGTACAGGGCGACCGTACTGCCTTTCAGCGCGAGCACGCCGGTGGTGCCGCCGCGCGTGGCGCCGGCATTGCTGCCGGACAGGTTCAGCGCTTCCGACACTTCGACCGCGCCGGTATAGCCGCTGGCCGTACCGATACTGATCAGCGGCGCGTCGAACATCTTCAGTTCGCTCTCGCTCAGGTAGGCGCCGGCCGGGTTGGTGCCGCCCAGGCTGATGTCGGCGTCCAGGCTGGCCTTATCCACGTACACCTTGTTGGCGACGATGGAATTGGCGACGCCGCTGTAGTTGAAGTGGTCGGCGCGCAGGCGCAGCGTGTCAACCTCGGTGAAGGTGCCGTAGTTGCCGTTGATGCTGCCGGTGTCGTCATACACATTGAAGAACACGCTGTGGCCGTTGGCATCGATCGAACCGCTGTGCTGGATGGCGGACTTGGCGTCCACCACCAGGTTGGCGTGCAGGTCCAGCGGCGCATAGATGGACACCTCGCCCACACTGGCGCCGCCCAGCGCCAGCTCATAGGCATTCACGCGACCCAGGTCGGCCGCCTGCAGCACCATGGTGCCGGCGGACGGCGAGTCCGCGCCCATGATGGACATATTGTAGGTGGAGATGAACGGCGCGATGGACACGTAGCCGCCGTCGCCGGCGCTGTTGTTGACCGAACCGGTGTCGGCGATGTCCAGGTTATTGGCGCGCAGGCTGATCAGCGGCGCATTGTCGCCGACGCGCGCACCGCCCGGCGTGGCCGTTACGCTGCCGTTCAGGTTGACGCTGATGCCGCTCAAGGTGATATCGGCAGCGCCGCTGTTGATCGTCCGGCTGCCCGCCAGGTTCACGGCGCCATCGCCGCTCGCACTGCCGGAAGGCGCATAGTTCGCATACAGGCCGATGGCGCCGCCATTGGTCTGCAGGTTGGCGTTGACGTTGATGTCATTGCCGGCATAGGCAGTGAAGGATTTGCCGGCCGCCGTCATGCTGACCGCGGCATTGATGGAAATATCGTTGGTGGCCTGCAGCACCACGTTCGAGGTGGCGCCATTGATGGTCGAGGCCAGGATCTGCGTGGTGCCAGGCGACGGCACGCCGCCGTTGAAGTCGGCCACGTCCACCAGGCCGTAGGCGCCGTAGCTGGTGCTTACCACTTCGATATTGTAGGGATCGAGCAACCACACGCCGGTGGCATCGAGGCCGGTGGTGTCCACGCGCAGGCCCGCCACATCGAGGTAGTGGCCCGAGGTCTCCACGAAGCCGCCCTTGCCGCCCGCACTGCGCGCCGAGATGGCGCCGTAGGCGCGCGTGGCCTCATCGGCCCACACGATCACCCTGCCGCCGTCGCCCGAGGCTTCGGCGTCGGCGCGGATCACCGCATTCTTGCCGATGAAGGCCTGGCGCGCGTTCTGCACCGCGCTGTTCTTGCCCTGGTAGTCGCCGCCCAGCAGCACCGTGCCGCCGCCCTCGCGGCCGCTGGCATCCACGCGCGCATCGCCGTTCAGGGCCACATTCTGGCCCAGGATCTGAATCTCGCCGCCCTTGCCGGCGCCGCTGGCCGTGGTCTGGCTGCCCGCTTCCAGCAGCGTGCTGCGGCTGGCTTTCAGGATGATCTTGCCGTTCTCGCCGCGCACCGCGCTGTTGGCGTTGACCACGCCGCGCTGGTTGACCAGCGCGCCGTAGATGCCGACACGGCCGCCCTGCGCCACGATCTGGCCCAGGTTCAGCGCCTGGTCTTCCGGCGCCGACACCACCACCGTGATGGCCGGGTTGGCCGAATCGACCAGCTGCACGCTCTTGCCCGCTGCCAGCAGGATCTCGCCGTTCGGGGCCGAGATCACGCCGTGGTTTTCCACCGTCGGCGCAATCAGGAACACCTTGCCGCCCTGCGGCGTGGTGATGGAACCCTGGTTGACCACCTTGCCCGCGCCGGCTTCGCCCTGGAAGTTGTGCTTGCCCGCCAGGAAGTCGCTGTTCGACAGCTGCAGGCTGGACGCCACCAGGCCGTTGACGTCGATGCGGGCATCCTTGCCGAACAGCACGCCGTTCGGGTTAATCAGGAACACCTGGCCGTTCGACTGCAGCGAACCGAGGATCTGGCTCGGGTCCTGGCCGGTAATCCGGTTCAGCACCTTGCTGTCGCTGCTTTGCTGGATGAAACGCGTGATTTCGTCGCGCCCCACCGAGAAGCTTTGCCAGTTGATGATGGTGTTCGGCGTGTTCGTGATGGAGAACACATTGCCCTGCTGGGCGAACGTGGCCTGGCCGGCTACCACCTGCGGCAGGGTGGGATTGGCTTGCGCGACACCGAAGCAGGCCGCCACCGTGGCCGCCAGCAGCTTGCGCTGCAGCTTGAAGCTCCCTTGCGGAGCGCGCGTGAATTGGTCGAGATTCGTCATGATTGTTGCCTCAGTAAGAAAGGCCAAGCCGCAGGTGCAGTTTGCCGCCGTCGCGCTGGGTAGCGCCTTCGCGGACCACATGCCCGTAGTCCAGTTGCAGGTTCACGTAGCTCGACACCAGCAGGCGCAGGCCGAGGCCCGCACTGGCGATCGAAGTACTGGTCAGTTCGCCCGGCAGGGCGTGGTTGCGCTTTACGTACGCCGTGTCGTAAAACGCCAGTGCGCGGCACTGCCAGGCTCCGCTGCCGCACAGGTTCGGGGTGTACAACTCCAGGTTGCCGCCGATGCCGGAGTCGTTCGAGATTTCGCGTTCGCCAAAGCCGCGCACCGAGGAGGCGCCGCCGCCGCCGTACTGCTCGCCCGGGATCAGGGCGTCGCTGGTGTACTGCGCATTGACGATGGCGCGGAACTGCCAGTCCTCCGGCAGCACGCGGCTGTAGCTGCCGCTCAGGCGCAGCAGCGTGTAGTCGTCCTTGGCGCCGCTGCGGGTGCGGGTGAAGTCCTCCTGCTTGCCGTTGGAGCCGCCCGGCACATTGCGCACCAGCGAGACCGAGCCGCCCAGTTCGCCGGTGGCCGAGCCCAGGCTGCCCTGGTAAGTCACGCTCAGGGGGTGCACGGTGATGTCGTTGCCCAGGTTCTGGCCCAGCACCAGGATGCTGTTCTTGAAGGCCTTGTAGTCCAGGCCGTAGACCAGCTTGTGTTCGTAGTCGCCCTGCTTGCGCAGGTTCTGCGTATAGCGCCCGCCGTAGACGGCACCCTTGCCGCTGATGGCGAGGTCGAAGATGCCGGCCGTGACCGTGCCCGAATCCACGTTCGAGTAGCTGGCGAAGAAGTCCAGCGAGTCGCCCAGCTCGTACAGCGGAATGTGGTAGCCCAGGCCGTAGACCTTGATCGCGCCCGGCTTCTCGGCCGTGGTGCTGTACTGCAGGCTGGCCACGTGGTCGCGGCCGAACAGGTTGGCGTGCTGCAGCACGAAGCCGAGGTGGGTCTTGCCGGTGGTGCTGGTGCCGGTATTGTCGGCATTGGCCGTCACCTTCCACGGCGTGTCGTCCGTCACTTCCAGGTTGGCGTCGACCTCGTCGTCCTTCTCGCCGCCCTGCAGCTTCATGGCCACGCGCTTGGCCGGGTTTTCATTCGACAGCTTCAGGCTGGCCGAGATGTCGCGCAGGTTCGGCGTCTGGCCGGGCTGCAGCGCCGGCAGCGCGCGCCGCACATTGGCCTCGTCGAAGTACTTGTTGTTCTTGACGTTGACCTTGCCGATTTTGGTTTCCACCACCTTCAGCTGCACCACGCCGCGGTCCAGCTCCTGCTCCGGCAGCTCCACGCTGACCACCGAATAGCCCAGGTCGCGGTAAGCGTTTTCCAGCGCTTCCAGCGCCTGCTGCACGCTGCCGAAGTCGCGGTCCTTGCCGGCGAACGGGGCCACGGCCTGCTGCGCCTTCTCGTTGGACAACAGGGTATTGCCGGTGACCTCGAAGCGGCTGATCTCGAAACGGATCACCTCGGGCGCCGCTTCCTGCCCCCAGGCGGCGGCTACGGCGGTGGCAAGGATCGAGCCTGCGAGCAGGCGCGCAAAGCGGTGGTTCATATGTGTCGGCTCAGGATGTTGTAGTTTTTGGGCGATTTTTGTGCTCAGGACTGCTGCCTGGCGCACCCTGTGTCGGGCGCACTACGATTATCCCGCATTTACGTAGTGGAAATAAACGTTTTCAGACGTTCCACACGGAAAAACAGCGAAAAACGACACAGAAGGCGGTCGGGCTACCCCATGCAGGCCAGAATACAGGCAGACAGCCAGCATTTCTTCCCAGAAAGTCGGGATATTTGTCGCAAATTTGTAGCAACCGTCATTCCCGAATGAAAAATGGGGACAGAAAAATGGGGACAGACCCGGATTTCCAAAATCCGGGTCTGTCCCCATTTTTTAAGCAACTATTTGGTTTCGAAGGTGGTGACGCCGTCCCAGTCGGCGCCGGGAGGGTGGGCGCGGTACCAGGCGATGCGCTCCTGGTACAGGCCGTACAGGTAGCGCGGGTGGTCCTGCTGCAGCCGGGCCAGGCCGGCTTCGGCCGCGTCCCATTGCTGGGAACGGACCTGGGCCAGCGTGGCGTGCCACAGGGCCAGTTCGGCGCGCTCGGCCTCGCCCACCTCGTCTTCGCGCGCCAGCGGCTCGAAGATGGCGACCGGCTCGTTCTTGCCCTTGACCCGCACCAGGTCCAGCTCGCGGTACACGAAGTCCGGCGCGGCGATGCGCGTGGTCTCGCCCACCACGATGCCCACGCCGTAGGCCTTGGTGATGCCTTCCAGGCGCGAGCCCAGGTTCACGGCGTCGCCCATCACGGTGTAGGCGCGGCGGATCGCCGAGCCCATGTCGCCCACATGCATCATGCCGCTGTTGACGCCGATGCCGATCTTCAGCTCCGGCCAGCCGCGCTGCTGGAAATCCTGGTTCAGGCGCGCCGCGCTGGCCTGCATCAGCAGCGCCGTGGCCACGCCGCGGCTGGCGTGGTCGTGGAAGGGCACGGGCGCGCCCCAGAACGCCATCACGGCGTCGCCGATGTATTTGTCCAGCGTGCCGCGGTGGCTGTCGCGGATGTCTTCCGACATGGCCGTCAGGTACAGGTTGATGTATTCGCGCAGCTGCTTCGGCGACAGGCCTTCGGAAATGGTGGTGAAGCCGCGCACGTCGACGAACATCACCGTCAGCTCGCGGCTTTCGCCGTCCATATTGTATTGTTCGGGGTTTTCCGCCATCTCGGCCACCAGCTCGGGCGCCACGTATTCGCCGAAGCGCGATACCAGGGCCTGGCCGCGCCGCACCTCGAAGAAATAGCCCCAGGCCACGTTGAACACGAACAGGGCCGCGATCAGCAGCAGCGTGATGGCGACATTGGTGACGGCATCGAGCTCGGTATACAGGTAGTAGTTGAAGGCCGAGGCGGCGGCCAGCGCGGCCAGCGCCAGCAGGATGGACCACAGCGGCGGCAGCGCGGCCAGCGCGAAGGCCAGCACCACGCCGGCCAGCACGGTCTGGCCGAATTCGATGGCCAATGCGAAGTCGGGGCGCGACTTGAAGCTCTGCTCGAGGATGGACTTGATGACGTTGGCGTGGATCTCCACCCCGGGATAGTTGGCGTTGACCGGCGTGGCCCGCAGGTCGTTCAGGCCGGCCGCGGTGGTGCCCACCAGGACGATCTTGTTTTCCAGCTGGGCTTTCGGCGCGCTGCCGCGCATCACGTCCACCGCCGGGATGTAGCGGAAGGCGCCTCCTTCCGGGCCGCCGCTGCCGCGGAACTGCACGGTGGTGGTGAGGCCGGCGCCCACCGGGATCACGATGCGGCCCTGTTCGTGGAACAGGGCGATGGCGTCCAGGCCGCCGTTCGTGCGTTCGGCCTCGCTCAGCGTGTCCACCGTGCCGCTCCAGATCGGCGCGATGGCGCGCGCGTTCAGGGCCGCGGCCACCGTGGCCAGCGACAGCGTGGGGTAGTAGCCCTGGCCGATCTTCTGCAGCAGGGCCGTGTTGCGCACCACGCCGTCCGGGTCGGGCGATACCGAGAAGATGCCGGCGCCGGCCGCCGCCTGCTGCAGGCGCGCCACATTGGCCTCGTAGCTCTTCGACTCGAAGGCGTCCAGGGTGCGCCCGTTCAGGTCGTCCACCGTGAAGGCCGGCGGCGGCAGCACGCCTTTCGGCGCGCCGTCCGGCGCCACGTTATAGCCCAGCACCACGGCCTGGCCTTGCATGGCCTGGGCCAGCAGGCCGTCGTAGTCCATCTGCGGCTGCAGCTTCTGCAGCTCGCCGTCCAGGCCCGGCACGCCCTTCAGCTGCTTCTGCGCGAGCGCCTGCAGCACCTCGTAGCCGGAGCTGGTGTCCGGTTCGGGGAAGGAGACGTCGAAGCCGACGCCGGCCACGCCATAGTGTTCCGTCAGCTGGCGCACCAGCAGCGCCACCTTGTCGCGGCTCCAGGGGAAGCGCCCCACTTCGGTCAGGCTGCGGGTGTCGATGTCGACGATGACGACGTTCTCGTCCAGCACCGGCTTGTCGAGGCGCATGCGCAGGTCGGCGATGCCGGTGTCCATGCGCTCCACCAGGTTCATCGGCAGGTAGTGCGTGATCTGCAGTGCGGCGACGGCGGTCAGCGCCAGGCCGACCAGCCAGCGCACGCCGTAGCGGGCGGCCACGCGGCCGAGGACTTTGGCGAGTTTGGGCGCTTTCAGCGGCAAGGCAGGCTCCGGCGCGAATTACGGGACGTAGCCCGGAATCTTTGCTTCGTCGACCGCGTCGATCTGTTCCGGATTGAGGTTCTTGGTGGCGAACTGCATATACACCTTCTTGCGGATGAAGATGTCGAACAGGTCGGGGTCGATATGGCCGTTGAGCTTGAAGTTGCCCAGGATGTGCAGCGACTCGGACAGCGACTTGGCCTTCTTGTAGGGCCGGTCGTGCGCGGTCAGCGCCTCGAAGATGTCGGCAATGGCCATGGCGCGCGCCGGCACCGACATCTGCTCGCGCGTCAGCCCTTTCGGATAGCCCTTGCCGTCCATCCTTTCGTGGTGGCCGCCGGCGAATTCGGCCACGCGCTGCAGGTGCTTGGGCCAGGGCAGCGATTCGAGCATGCGCACCGTGACCACGATGTGGTTGTTGATGATCTTGCGCTCTTCGTCGTTCAGGGTGCCGAAGCGGATGGTCAGGTTGGCCAGCTCGTTGTCGTTCAGGAAGGGCGCGTCCTCGCCGTCCGGATTGGTCCAGCGGTACTGGGCGATCTGGCGCACGCGCTCCTGGTCTTCCGGCTTCATGCCCTCGCCGCCCACATTGGCGCTGCGGATGAAGTCGCGGTCGGCGCGCAGCCGGGCCAGTTCTTCCTGCAGCGCGGCCTCGCTGGCGGCGCGGTCGGCGCCGGCCAGCTGCGCCTTCAGCGCGCGGATCTCGGCATCGCGCAGCAGCACTTCGAAGCGGGTGTCGACCATGTGGATGCGGTCGAAGATGGTCTGCAGCTTGGTCGACTTGTCGACCACGTGCACCGGCGTGGTGATCTTGCCGCAGTCGTGCAGCAGGCCGGCGAACCACAGTTCCTTGCGGTCGGCGTCCGTCATGCGGAAATCGGCCATCGGCCCGTCCGCCGTTTCATGCACGGCCTCGGCCAGCATCATGGTCAGCTCGGGCACGAACTGGCAGTGGCGGCCGGTGTACGGCGACTTTTCGTCGATGCCGATATTGATCAGGTTGACCAGCGCTTCCAGCAGCTTTTCCAGCTGCAGGATCAAGAGCTGGTTGGTCAGCGCCACCGCCGCCTGCGCCGCCAGCGCCTCGATGAAGCGCTGGTCGGTCGGGGTGAAGGCGACGATGCTGCCGCTGGCCGGGTCTTTCGCATTGATCAGCTGCAGCACGCCCAGCAGCTCGCCCTCGTGGTCGCGCATCGGCACCGTGAGGAAGGACTGCGAGTGGTAGTTGAACTGCGCGTCGAAGTTGCGCATGCCCTGGAAGTTGAAGCCCTCGGCCTGGTACACGTCCTCGATATTGACGGACTTGCCCACGTTGGCGGCATAGGCCGCCACCGAGGCCAGGTTCTGGGCGCCGCTCTCGTCGAACAGCGGCACGTTCGGGATATTGGCCTGCTTGCCGCTGGAGCCGCCCAGGTGGATGCCCAGCGTGTCGTTGATGCTGAGCGCAAAACTGAGGCTGCGCCGGTCCTCGCTGGGGCGGTACAGGGTGCCGCCGTCGGCATGCGTCATGCCCTTGGCCACCAGCAGGATGCGCTCCAGCAGCAGCTCGGTGTTGTGGCTGGAGCCCAGCGCGACGCTCAGTTCCGTGAGCTGGTCCAGCCGCTGCGCGATTTGGGCGTGGTTGAGTTCCTGCATGGCGATCGCTTCCGCATCTGTTGATGCTTATACATAATTTTGAAAGTGTAACGGGACTCACTGCTTGTGTACATCCGGAAATACAAAACAGTGCAGTTTTGCCGCGGCGGCAGGGCTACAATGCGCCGAAATCGCAACTTCGCGCTCAGAAATGATGAAAAAACAGCTATCATCGCTGGATACAATTGTCCGGACGTACTTTGATGCGCTGAGGCAACATAAGATGAGGCTGACTAGGGGTCTGAGCAAATGAAATTCAAATTCTGGGGCGTGCGCGGATCGATTCCCTCCCCCGGCCCGCGCACCGTGCGCTACGGCGGCAACACCACCTGCATCGAAGTGCGCAGCGACGACGGCACCCTGATCGTGCTCGATGGCGGCACCGGCCTGTTCCCGCTGGCCCAGTCGCTGGTGGCTTCCGGCCAGCGCCCCATCCACGCCAATATCTTCATCACGCACTCGCACTGGGACCATATCCACGGCCTGCCCTTCTTCACGCCGCTGTTCATCAAGGGCTCGCGCGTGCGCCTGCACGGCGTGACCGATCCCGATACCGGCAACGGCATCGCGCACGTGATGGGGGTGCAGCTGCAGAACAGCTATTTCCCGGTCAGCGAAACCCAGATGGACGCCACCATCGAATACCGCACCATCGCCGTCGGCGAGGCGGTGGAGGTGGGCGACGCCGTGGTGCGCAATGTGGTGATGAGCCATCCGGTGACGGACCTGGGCTACCGCATCGACTGCCGCGGCAAGTCGGTGTTCTTCACCGGCGACCATGAGCCCCTGTTCAATATCTACCCGGCCGGCCATCCGGAGCACGCCGCCTTCGAGCAGCATGTGGCGCAGCGCACGGCCGCCATCGACGAGCTGGTGCGCGGCGTCGATGCGCTGATCGTGGACAGCTCCTACACGCGCGAGGAATACCCGGCCAAGGTGGGCTGGGGCCACGGCACCTTCGACAGCGCGCTGGCGATGGCGGTGCGCTGCGGCGTCAGGCAGCTGTACTGCACCCACCACGAACCGACCCGCAGCGACGACGAGCTGGAAGCCGTGTTTGCCGAGGTCATGGCGCGCCACGCGCCGCTGCCCGCCGGCCTGCAGGTCATCTTGGCGTACGAAGGCCTGGAAGTCGAACTGTAAAGCCCTCATGAACGATACCGACCTGCGCCTTGATTTCTTCCGCAAGCTGCAAGCGGTCAGCACCAAAATCCACGCCACCAGCAAGCTCGATGAGATCATGCTGGACCTGGGCATGGAGTTCTGCGACCTGTTCCAGTGCGAGCGCTTCACGCTGTACGCGGTGGACCAGGACCAGATCGTGTCCAAGGTCAAGACCGGCCTGACCTCCTTCAAGGACCTGCGCCTGCCGGTCACGCCGCAGAGCATTGCCGGCTTCGTGGCGCTGAACCGCCAGGTGCTGAATATCGCCGACGTCTACGACGAGCAGGAACTGCGCCGCATTTCGCCGGAGCTGCGCTTCCAGCAGGGCGTGGACCAGCGCACCGGCTACCGCACGCGCCAGATGCTGGTGGCGCCGCTGGTGTCGGTGCAGTCCAAGGAAATGCTGGGCGTGGTCCAGTTCATCAACACGCGCAACCACCAGCCGTTTACGGCGATTGCGCTGGACGGCGTGCGCGAGCTGTGCGAGACGCTGTCGGTGGCCTTCAGCCAGCGCATGAAACCGCCGCAGCGCGTGCACAGCAAATACGAGGGCCTGGTGGAAGACGCGGTGCTGGCGGCGCCCGAACTGGAGCTGGCCATGCGCTCGGCGCGCAAGAAGGACGTGGACGTGGAGAGCGTGCTGCTGGACGATTTCCAGATCAAGCTGCCCGCCATCGGCCAGGCGCTGGCGCGCTTTTACGGCGTGCCCTATGAACCCTTCCGCGCCGACCGCGTGAAGCCGGTGGAGCTGCTGCGCAACCTGAAGCGCCAGTTCGTCGAGGAGTACGGCTGGCTGCCGCTGGACGATACGAAGGAAGGCCTGGTGGTGCTGGCGCTGGACCCGGAGGCGGCGGCCAGTGCGCGCCTGGTGAGCCAGATCTTCCCGAAAGCGAAGCTGCTGTACCGCGTGACCACGCTGCGCGAGTTCGAACTGACGCTGGACCAGTTCTACGGCGCGGCGGCCGGCGATACGGCCAGCGTGGGCGAGCTGCTGTCGGGCATGGACGATGGCGAGGAGGACGGCGAGGCGCCGGACCATGTGTCGGAGGCGGTGGAGAACGAACTGGTCAAGCTGGTCAACAAGATCATCGTCGACGCCCACCGCCAGGGCGTGTCCGACATCCACATCGAGCCGCTGCCCGGCAAGGGCAAGACCGGCGTGCGCTTCCGCAAGGACGGCACCCTGGTGCCCTATATCGAGATTCCGGCCTCCTACCGCAGCGCGCTGGTAGCGCGCATCAAGATCATGTGCGACCTCGATATCTCCGAGCGCCGCAAGCCGCAGGACGGCAAGATCAAGTTCCGCAAGTACGGGCCGCTCGATATCGAGCTGCGCGTGGCCACCATCCCGTCCACCGGCGGCGTGGAAGACGTGGTGATGCGCATCCTGGCGGCAGGCGAGCCGATCCCGCTCGACAAGCTGGGCGTGCTGCCGGCGAACCTGGAGCGCCTGCGCGCGACGGTGGAAAAGCCTTACGGCCTGTTCTTCGTCTGCGGCCCCACGGGCTCGGGCAAGACCACCACGCTGCACTCGGTGCTGAACTACCTGAACAGGCCGGACACCAAGATCTGGACCGCGGAAGACCCGGTCGAGATCACGCAGAAAGGCCTGCGCCAGGTGCAGGTCAACCGCAAGGCCGGGCTGGACTTCGCGACCGTGATGCGCGCCTTCCTGCGCGCCGATCCGGACATCATCATGGTGGGCGAAATGCGCGACAAGGAGACGGTGGCGATGGGCATCGAGGCCTCGCTCACCGGCCACCTGGTCTTCGCCACCCTGCACACCAACAGCGCGCCGGAATCCATCGTGCGCCTGCTGGACATGGGCATGGACCCGTTCAACTTCGCCGACGCCCTGCTCGGCATCCTGGCGCAGCGCCTGGCCAAGCGCCTGTGCACCAGCTGCCGCCAGGCCTACCAGCCGGCCGAGGCGGAGCTGAACGCGCTGCTGACGGAATTCTGCGAGGAGCTGCGCCACACGCCCGCCTTCCAGCGCGACGAAACGGCCGCGCGCGCGGCGGTGCTGGCCGGCTGGCGCGAGCGCTATGCGGACGAACAGGGCCGCTTCACCCTGTACCGCGCGGTGGGCTGCGAGGAATGCAACAAGGGCTACCGCGGCCGCGTGGGCCTGCACGAACTGATGGTGGGCACCGAAAAGGTCAAGAAGCTGCTGCAGGAGCACGCCCGCGTGGCCCAGCTGCTGGCCGCCGCGCTGGAAGACGGCATGCTGACCCTGAAGATGGACGGCATCGAGAAGGTCCTGCTGGGCATCACCGACATCAGGATGGTGCGCATGGTCTGCATCAAGTAAGCAGCGCTTTCGCGTAGCAGCCCGCCGCCGCCCGGCCGGCGTATTTGCCGAAATTATCGATGCGGCGGTAGCCGTGGCGCAGGTAGAACTGCGTCGCGCGCACGTTCACCAACCGCGTTTCCAGCCACAGTTCGCGATAGCCCATGGCGGTTGCACGCCGCTCCAGGTGGGCCAGCAGGGCGCCGCCCACCCCCTGTGTTTCAGGACGCGCATACATGCGTTTCAGTTCCGCCACACCCGGCTGCAGCGGGCGCAGCGCGCCGCAGCCCAGCGGCCGGCCCGCCGCGTCGCGCGCCAGCACGAAACAGCCGCCGGGGCCGCGCACATCGTCCACGCTGAAGGAGGCCGCACCGCTGTCGCCGGTGATCAGGGCCAGCGCCACCGACAGCTCGCGCATCAGCAGCGCGGCATCGTCCGTGCCGGGATCCTCGTCGCCAATGCAGATCATGCCAGCCGCTTGTACATGACTGTGGTCGCGCCCAGCGTGCCGTCCGGCATGGCGGCGAAATCCGGAATCGTGCCGCAGACCTGGTAGCCCAGCTTCAGGTACAGGGGCTCGGCCTGGTAGCCGGTGCAGGTGTCGAGCACAATCAGCGTGCGGCCCTCCTCGCGTGCGCACTGCTCGGCATGCCGCAGCAGGGCCTGCGCCACGCCCTGGCGCCGCGCGCGCGAATGCACCAGCATCTTCGCGATCTCGGCGCGGTGGCGGCCGTTCGGCATGCCGCCCAGCACCAGCTGCGCCGTGCCGCAGATGGCGCCCTCCCCGTCGCGCATGACGAACAACCTGCGCTCGCGGCGCTCCAGCGAAGGCAGCAGGCCAAGCCAGAAGGCGCGCGCTTCTTCGTGCGGGAACGGCAGCACGAAGCCGACGCTGGCGCCATTCAGCACGCAGTCGCGCAGCACCTCGGCCAGCGCATCGGCTTCGGCGCGCAGGCCGGCCGCATCAAGTTCGTTCAAGGTGCGCATATCGCTATCAGGTAGTGGGCGCCGTGCGGGCCGGGACAGTGGAAACGGGTGGGGCCGAACAGGTGGAAGCGCAGGCAGTCGCCCTTCTGCAAGCGGTGCTCCACGCCGTCCAGCGTGTAGTTGAGGACACCGCTCAGCATCCAGATGTGCTGCTCCAGGCCGCGCACCGGTGGCAGCGGGTAGTCGATCACCGCGCCGGCCGGCAGGCGGCCTTCGATCAGCTCCGTGCTGAAGCCTTTCGCGGGCGGGGACACCATGCGGCGCACGAAGCCCGTGTCCGGATCCTGCCACTCGTTCTGCTGCGCCGCGCGGATCAGCTGCGCGGGCTGCACTTCCACCTCGGCGATCAGGCGCGACATCGGCATGCCGTACACGGCGCACAGCTTGCCGAGCAGCTGCGCGGTGGGACTGGTTTCGCCGCGCTCCAGCCGCGACAGCGTTGCACGGCTGATGCCGCTCGCTTGCGCCAGCTCCTCCAGCGGCCAGCCACGCTCCTCGCGCAGGGCAGCCAGGCGCTGCACCAGCCTCAGTTCGAAAGTATCGCCATTTCCCATATACGAGACAATATCTCACATTAGAGAAACGCGCAAGCATCAATGATCGAGGAACACCGGCTCCGGCATGCTGTCCGTCTCGCGCCGCCCGCCCACATTCCACGCCCGCCGCTCGCCCCAGCGATGCTGCTGCCTCGGCAGCAACGCGGCGATCATTTGTTCGCGCTCCCCGTCCCCTGGCGCCGCAGCAGGACGCCGCAGCAGGTCCGCGAGCTTCCAATGCTTCTCACCCGGCAGCAGAATGCTGATCAGCTCCCAGGCATTGCGGTGCCCGCCCGGGCACGCCTGCACGTAGCGGTTCGGCGAAACCGGGTGGCCCTGGCACAGCAGCTCATTGCCAATAACGCAGGCTTCGGGATGTTCCGGGTGCGAAGCGATGCGCAGGCGCGAACCTTCCGGAAGAAACAGTGTCTTCCAGTGAAAACCTGCTGCTGTGCCGCCGGCCGCCGCGAGCCACGCCTGGATAGCCTGATCGACAGCCTCTTCAACGCTCAGGGCGCTGTTCGTGCTACGCAAATGCCGCGTGATCCGGAATAGACTGTGTGGGGAGATAGTCATGGGGCCCTCCGGGAAAACTGGTCTTTTCGATGGTCTTTTTTGAGAAATCTCCCTGTTTGACCGAACCGGCGGGGAAAAGTTCAAAAACGCCGATTTTCCCCATGATTTTCCCCAGTTTTCCCAGAAGGGGCAGGAACCCACTCCCCTCCCCTGTATTGCCGCCTCAGGGCTCCGCGCGCTTGGCCCAGCGCTGGGCGAGGATGGCGCAGACCATGAGCTGGATCTGGTGGAAGATCATCAGCGGCAGGATGATCATGCCGAGCGAGGACGTGGCGAACAGCACCTTGGCCATCGGCACGCCGCTGGCAAGGCTTTTTTTGGAGCCGCAGAAGATGATGGTGATCTCGTCTTCCTTGTTGAAGCCGAAACGGCGGCTGAACCAGCCCGACAGCCAGAGCACGATGGCCAGCATCACGCAGGACACGATGACGACGCCCGCCAGCGCGAAGCCCGGCACCTTGTGCCACAGGCCTTCCACCACGGCCTCGCTGAACGCGGTATAGACCACCAGCAGGATCGAGCCCTGGTCGGTATATTTGAGCATGGGCCTGTGGCGGTCCACCCAATGGCCGATCCAGCGCCGCATGAGCTGCCCCGCGATAAAGGGCGCCAGCAGCTGCAGGGTAATCGCGAGCACCGCGTCCATCGGCGAACGCGCGGCCGGGCCGCCGCTGACGATGAAGGCGCTGACCAGCAGCGGCGTAAGGAAGATGCCGAGGAAGTTGGAGGCCGAGGCGCTGCACACGGCGGCCGGCACGTTCCCGCGCGCCATCGAGGTGAAGGCGATGGAGGACTGCACGGTGGACGGCAGCATGCACAGGAAGAGGAAGCCGATATACAGCTCCGGCGTCAGCACCGTCATGGCCAGCGGCTTCATGGCGATGCCCAGCACGGGGAACAGCACGAAGGTCAGGCACAGCACCAGCAGGTGCAGGCGCCAGTGCGTCAGCCCCGCAATCACGGCCTCGCGCGACAGCTTGGCGCCGTGGAAGAAGAACAGCAGGCCGATGGCGAAGGTGGTGATGTCGCCCATCACATCGGCCGCCTTGCCCTCGCAGGGCAGCACGCTCGCCAGCGCAACGGTCAGTATCAGGGCCAGCGTGAAACCATCCGGTATCACGCGCTTTACGGTTCGGAGCAGGAAGTTCATCAGGCCATTCTAGCAGGGAGTAATTGGGGTCTGTCCCTATTTTTCGGCAAATAAAAAAGGGAGCCGAAGCTCCCTTTTCTGCATGCCGCGCGCGGCGCTTACATGATGTGGGTGCCAATCCACCAGCCGATGGCGGCCACGAAGGCGGAGGCCGGAATGGTGAAGATCCAGGCCCACACGATATTGCCCGCCACGCCCCAGCGCACGGCGGACAGGCGCTGCGAGGCGCCCACGCCGACGATGGCGCCGGTGATGGTGTGGGTGGTCGATACCGGCACGCCCCAGAAGGAGGCCATCAGCAGCGTGATGGCGCCGCCGGTTTCGGCGCAGAAGCCGCCCACCGGTTTCAGCTTGGTGATCTTCTGGCCCATGGTCTTCACGATGCGCCAGCCGCCGAACAGGGTGCCGAAGGAAATCGCCGCGTAGCAGGCCACGATGACCCAGGTCGGCGGCGCCGCGTCGGTGGCGGCCACGTGGCCGGAGGCGATCAGCAGCATCCAGATGATGCCCATGGTTTTCTGCGCGTCGTTGCCGCCGTGGCCCAGCGAGTAGGCGGCGGCCGAGGCCAGCTGCAGGCGGCGGAACCAGCCGTCGATCTTGCGCGGCGTGCTGCGCACGAAGATCCAGGACACCAGCAGCATGATCACGGAGCCGAGCGCGAAGCCCAGCAGCGGCGCCACCACGATGAAGATGACGGTCTTCCACAGGCCGGCCGCGATCAGCGCGCCAGTGCCCGCTTTCGCTACCGCAGCGCCCACCAGGCCGCCGATCAGGGCGTGCGAGGAGGACGAGGGAATGCCGTAGTACCAGGTGATCAGGTTCCACACGATGGCGCCCACCAGGGCGCCGAAGATCACGTAGTGGTCCACCACATTGGGGTCGATGGTGCCCTTGCCGATGGTGGTGGCCACTTTCAGGCCGACGATGAAGATGGCGATGAAGTTGAAGAAGGCCGCCATGGCCACTGCCGATTGCGGCTTCAGCACGCCGGTCGAAACGACCGTCGCGATCGCGTTGGCCGCGTCGTGGAAGCCGTTCATGAAGTCAAACACCAGCGCGAGGAAGATCAGTGCTGCCAGGGCATAGATGCTGATTTGGAGGGTCTGCATAGATTATATTTTTTTGGTTTCGCCGCGCTGCTTACGCGTTTTCGACGATGATGCCTTCGATGATGTTGGCCACGTCTTCGCAGCGGTCCGTCACCGTTTCCAGGATCTCGTAGATGGCCTTCATCTTGATCAGGTTGCGCACGTCCGGCTCGTCGCGGAACAGCTTGGACATGGCGGCGCGCATCACATGGTCGGCGTCCGATTCCAGGCGGTCGATCTCTTCGCAGATGCCGACGATGTCGCGCGCATTGTTCATGTTCGACAGCAGGGCCACCGCTTCCTTGACCTTCTCGCAGCAGGCCAGCACCAGTTCGGCCAGGCGCTTGGCTTCCGGCGTTACCGAATGCAGGTCGTACAGCGACACGGTCTGGCCGGCGTCTTCCATCATGTCCAGGATGTCGTCCATCTTGGTGATCAGCTTGTGGATGTCGTCGCGGTCGATCGGGGTGATGAAGGTCTTGTGCAGCAGGTCGACGCAGGTATAGGTAATCTTGTCAGCCTGCTTCTCGATGCTCTCGATCGCGTGCACGCGGTTTTCCAGGTCGTCGAAGCTGGTCATCAGGCCCAGCATCTCGCGCGCGCCTTTCACGCACAGGTCGGCGTGCTGGTTGAACAGGTCAAAGAACTTGCCCTCGGTGGGCATCAAGCGTCCAAACATTTTATTCTCCGTTGGTTGATTCGTCGGTACTGCCGGAATTAATCGCCCTGGTAAATCGACAGATTACCCGTGTAGTTGCCAAACTTGGTGTACATGCCCATCCACGTCAGACGGATCGCGCCGATCGGGCCATTACGCTGCTTGCCGATAATGATCTCGGCGGTTCCCTTGTCCGGCGAATCGGGGTTGTACACCTCGTCGCGGTAGAGGAAGATGATGACGTCCGCGTCCTGCTCGATTGCGCCGGATTCGCGCAGGTCGGACATCACGGGCCGTTTGTTCGGGCGCTGCTCCAGCGAGCGGTTCAGCTGCGACAGCGCGATGACCGGGCAGTGCAGTTCCTTCGCCAGGCCCTTCAGCGAACGCGAGATCTCCGAGATCTCGGCGGCGCGGTTGTCGCCCGGCTGCGAGCCCTGCATCAGCTGCAGGTAGTCGACGATGATGAGCCCGAGCTTGCCGCACTGGCGCGCCAGGCGGCGCGCGCGGGCCCGCATCTCGATCGGATTGAGGGCCGGCGTCTCGTCGATATAGAGCTGGGCCTCGTTCATTTTCTGGATGGCATGCGTCAGGCGCGGCCAGTCCTCGTCGTTCAGCTTGCCGGTCCGCAGGCGGTGCTGGTCGAGCTGGCCGACCGAGCCCAGCATACGCATGGCCAGCTGGGCGCCGCCCATCTCCATCGAGAACACGGCCACCGGCAGGCCGGCCTCGATCGCCACGTTCTCGCCGATATTGACGGAGAAGGCGGTCTTGCCCATCGAGGGGCGTCCCGCCACGATGACCAGGTCGCCCGGCTGCAGGCCGGAGGTCATGCGGTCAAGGTCGATGAAGCCGGTCGGCACGCCGGTGATCTCGCTGCCGCTGTCGCGCGAATACAGCTCGTCGATGCGCTCCACCACCTGGGTCAAGAGCGGCTGCACGGCGGTCCAGCCGGAGGCGCCGCGCGCGCCCTGCTCGGCGATGGCGAAGATCTTCGATTCCGCCTCGTCCAGCATCTGCTTGACCTCCTTGCCCTGGGGGCTGAAGGCATTGCCGGAAATCTCGTCGGCCACCGTGATCAGCTTGCGCAGCACGCCGCGGTCGCGCACGATCTCGGCATAGCGCCGGATATTGGCGGCGGACGGCGTGTTCTGCGCCATCGCGTTCAGGTACTGCAGGCCGCCCACCTCTTCCGCCTTGCCCAGCATGGTGAGCGTTTCAAACACGGTGATGACGTCGGCCGGCTTGCCGGCATTGATCAGGCGCACCATCTGTTCGAAGATGATGCGGTGGTCGTAACGGTAGAAGTCCTCCGCGTGCATGAAGTCCGCGATGCGGTCCCAGGCGGCGTTATCGCGCAGCAGGCCGCCGATCACCGATTGCTCGGCTTCGATGGAGTGCGGCGGGATGCGGAGGGAGTCGACTTGCGGGTCGGACGGGGCGGCGGCGTTCATGGCGCGCATTATACCTGCTTCGGGCGGCGGTCAAAAAATTTCAGGCGATAAAAAAGCCGGGTTGCCCCGGCTTTTCTGGTGCTGCGGCAGCGTGCAGCTTAGGCCGCTTCGCCCACCACGGCGACGGTCACTTCGACCACCACATCGGTGTGCAGGGCCACGGACACCGGGTGCTCGCCGGTGGTCTTCAGCGGGCCGGTCGGCATGCGCACGGCCGCTTTTTCCACAGCGAAACCGGCCTTGGTCAGCGCTTCAGCGATGTCGAAGTTGGTCACGGAACCGAACAGGCGGCCATCCACGCCGGCCTTCTGGGCCACGGTGACGGTCATTCCGTTCAGCTTGTCGCCTTGTGCCTGGGCCGCTGCCAGCTTGGCGGCAGCGGCTTTTTCCAGTTCGGCGCGCTTGGCTTCGAATTCGGCCACGGCCGCGGTGGTGGCGCGGCGCGCCAGTTTTTGCGGGATCAGGAAGTTACGGGCGTAACCGTCCTTGACTTTCACCACGTCGCCCAGGTTGCCGACGTTGATAACTTTTTCCAACAGAATGATTTGCATAGTGTTCTCCAGGATTGATCAGCGGCGCGATTAAGCGTGGTGCAGATCGGTGTAAGGCAGCAGGGCCAGATAGCGGGCGCGCTTGATCGCGGTGTCAACCTGGCGCTGGTAGTGCGCCTTGGTGCCGGTCAGGCGGGCCGGCATGATCTTGCCGTTTTCCTGGACGAAGTCCTTCAGGGTGTCCACGTCTTTGTAGTCCACCTGTTCCACGCCGGCGGCGGTGAAGCGGCAGAACTTCTTGCGCTTGAACAGAGGGTTTTGCTGTTTGCGCTTCTCTTTCAGCTTGAGCTTGTTTTTGTCGAACTTTTTACCGAATGCCATTTTAGGCTCCTGTATCTAAATGTGCGCTGCTCTGGGCAGCACGGAAATCAATGATGTGAAATACCAGGCTTTTGCTATTGCGGTTCTTCTTCGCCAGGAAACCGCTGAACTCATACACGCCACCGAGGGCTGCCTGGTTGAACCGTCCGGAGATTTCGCCTGCCGCAACGGCGGCGATCTCGAATTCGGTCAAGCGGGCGATGCCTGCCTCCATCTGCTGCGAACTGTGCTGCAATACTGCATTCACAATCGGCATGCCGGCCGGGGTGTAGCGCAGGGCGTCCCGTTCGGTGATGAGGGCGGTGAACTGAAGCTGGTTCAGGTCCGTTCCTGATTAAGACTTAGGCCGCGGCAGGGGCAGCTGCTGGTGCTTCGGCGCGGTGGCTCTTGGCCGCATCTTCACGCTGGACCGACTTCATCATCGGCGAAGGAGCGGTTTCCGCTTTCTTCATCTTGACGGTCAGGTGACGCAGCACGGCATCATTGAATTTGAACGCGGTTTCCAGTTCGACCAGAGTTTCGTTGTCGCACTCGATGTTCATGCAGATGTAGTGTGCTTTCGCCAGTTTCTGGATCGAGTACGCCATTTGACGGCGGCCCCAATCTTCCACGCGGTGCACGTTACCGCCGCGCGAGGTCACGCTGGCCTTGTAACGTTCGATCATCGCGGGCACTTGCTCGCTCTGGTCCGGATGGACGATAAATACGATTTCATAGTGACGCATGCAAACTCCCTTAAGGACTGTGAAAATAGCCCACCCCGGCGTCAAGACGAGTGTGGGAAGAGGTAAGCCCGCAAGCATAGCAGCTTTTCGCCCCGATTGGAAGAGCGGGACCGGCTGACACCACGGTGCCTGACCCCAGGGTGTCAGCTTTCCCCATAAAAAGCTTGCAATATCCGACACACTGTACAAAAATACAGTCTGTCGATATTCACAGTGGCCACCCATGATCAAACTGACTGCAAGGCAGGAAGAAATCCTCAATCTCATCAAGGATGCGATCGAGAACACCGGCTTCCCGCCGACCCGCGCCGAGATTGCGGCCGAGCTGGGCTTCAAGTCGGCCAATGCCGCCGAGGAGCACCTGAAAGCGCTGGCGCGCAAGGGCGCCATCGAAATCACCGCCGGCACTTCGCGCGGCATCCGCCTGCTGGGTTCGTTTGCCGAGTCCAGCGCGCCGATGCCGCACGTCCCGGCCCCGGTCCTGATGAGCCTGCCACTGATCGGCCGCGTGGCGGCCGGCTCGCCCATCCTGGCCCAGGAAAACCTGGAAACCAGCTACAGCGTCGACCCCAAGCTGTTCAGCAGCAAGCCGGACTACCTGCTCAAGGTGCGCGGCGAGTCGATGCGGGACATCGGCATCATGGACGGCGACCTGCTGGCCGTGAAGAAGGTGGACAGCGCCAAGAACGGCCAGATCGTGGTGGCCCGCCTCGGCAACGAAGTCACCGTCAAGCGCTACCGGCGCAACGGCGCCACCATCGAGCTGCTGCCGGAGAATTCCGACTTCAAGACCATCACCGTGCAGCCGGAGGACGAATTCGCCCTGGAAGGCCTGGCGGTAGGGCTGTTGCGCAGCTGGCACTGATGGCGATCCAGCTCTACGGCAGCTGCGAGTCCGGCCACAGCTACAAAGTCCAGCTGATGCTGAATGTGGCCGGCGTGCCGCACAGCTACGAGGAAATCGACCTGCGCCTGGCGCGGGCCGACCGTCCGGAACCCTTCCGCAGCCTGGCGCGCTACGGCGAGGTGCCGCTGCTGGTGCATGACGGCAAGCCCTACGTGCAGTCCAACGCCATCCTGCTGCACCTGGCGCAGCACCTGCGAGCTTACGGCGGCGAAACGGCGGAGCGCCTGGAGCGCGTGCGCGAATGGCTGTTCTGGGAAGCGAACCGGGTCGGCATGTCGATGGCCCACCTGCGCTATGGGCAGAAGTTCGACGACGAGGGCGCCTATGCGGGCACGGTGCTGCCCTGGTTCCGGCGCCGCTTCGACGCCGACATGCTCAGGCTGGAAGAGGAATTCGCCGACGGCCGCGCCTTCCTGCTGGACGACGCGCCCAGCGCGGCCGACTTCTCGCTGTGCGGCTATATGTACTGGCCGGAACAGGCCAAGGTGGACTACCCGGCGCGGGTGCAGGCCTGGCTGGACCGCATCGCGGCCCTGCCCGGCTGGCGCCACCCCTACCGCATGCCGGGCGCCGATCCCTGGTAAGCCGCCCTAGTGGCGCGCGCCATAATAGGTGCCGCGGCTCTCGGCCGCCGTCATCGAGACGCGGCGCGCATGGGCGTTCCAGTCGGAGGCAAATGCCGCAGCGCGGGCGGCCGCCAGCGCGCGCGACTGCCCGATCCAGCGGGCCCGCTGCAGCTGCGCCTCGGCAGCGGCGTCTTCGGCCTCCTGCACCAGCTTCAGGTAGGTGTCCTGCCCCAAGGCCTCATTGCTGTCGAACTCCGCATTCAGGCGCTCAGCATAGCGGTTATAGCAAGCCTGCCAGTTGCGGTACTCCTGCTCCGTGCGCTGGGCGGCGGCCTCGTTCGAGACCGCCACGAATGCCGGCAGCTTGCAGCCGGACTGGCTATACGCGAGGTGATCGAAGGAAGTAGCGGCGGAAGCACTGCCCGCCATGGCAGCCAGGATGATTGCAGCGATGCGTTTCATTGCAGACCTCTTCGGACGGTGGGAAAGTGTAGAAAATCACTATACCCCCGCCGTCCGGCGAGCGCAATTTGCTTGCATGCTGCTAGGCTTCAGGCAGCGCGGCGCGGAAATCGTCCAGCAGGTCGGCCGTGTCCTCGATGCCGACCGAGACCCGGATCAGCGATTCGGCAATGCCCATCGAAGCGCGGCGCTCGGCGCCCATCTCGTAGAAGATGGTGTGCGCCACCGGAATCACCAGCGTGCGCGTGTCACCCAGGTTGGAGGCCGGCACGGCGACCTTCAGACGGTTCAGGTAGTCGAAGCAGTCGATGCCCTCTTTCAGCTCGAAGCTGAACAGGGAGCCGGCGGCCTTGAACAGCTCCGCCGCGATGGCGTGCTGCGGGTGCGAGGCCAGGCCCGGATAGTGGACCGCCGCCACCCGCTCATCCTGCTCCAGCATTTCCGCCAGCGCCTTCGCATTGGCGCTGGTGCGCTCCATGCGCAGCGCCAGCGTTTCCGAACCGACGGCGATATGGTGGGCCGCCTCCGGCCCCAGGGCGGCGCCGAAGTCGCGCAGGCCCTTGGCGCGGATCTGCGTGATGCCCCACATGGCGGGCGCCGCCTTCTTGTAGTTCTCGAAGATGTTCGGGAACTTCGACCAGTCGTAGGCGCCGGTATCGGTCAGGCTGCCGCCCAGCGCATTGCCATGGCCGCCGATGGACTTGGTCAGCGAATTGACCACCAGGCCCGCGCCCACCGCCTTGGGGCGGAACAGGTAGGGCGTGGTCATGGTGTTGTCCACGATGTAGAGGATGCCGCGCTCGGCGCACAGCTGGCCGATGCGCTTCAGGTCCGCCACCTGGGTGCGCGGATTGGCGATGGTCTCGACAAAGACGATGCGGGTTTCCGGCTTCAGGGCCGCGGCCACATTGGCCACATCGGTGGCATCGACGAAATCCACGCCCACGCCCTGCCCGGCCACGGTCTGCCACAGCGAGTTGGTGTTCCCGAACAGGAAAGACGAGGACACCACATGGTCGCCCGCGCGCAGCAGGGCCTGGAACACGGCGCCGATGGCGCCCATGCCGGTGGCGAAGCACAGCGTGGCCACGCCGTCTTCCATGCGGTTGACCTTGTCCTCCAGCGCCGACACGGTGGGGTTGCCCTGGCGGCCGTAGCGGAAGCCCGGCTCCTTGCCCTGGAACACGGCAGCCAGCTGGCGCGCATCGGTATAGCCGAAGGCCACCGCCGTGTGGATCGGCTTGTGCAGCGAATTCTGCTCGACCGGCTTTTGCCGGTCGTTGTGCAGGATGGTGGTGGTGAAGCCGTACTGTTTCATCACGCTTCCGTGGTCGCGTAGTTCAGGTTCAGCTGGGTGCGCGCGCCGTCTTCGACCGCCTTGGCCTTCGGGTGATGGCGCGCGTACTCGATGCGGTCCAGGTAATCCGGCGACACGTCGCCCGTGATGTAGATGCCGTCGAAGCAGGACGCCTCGAAATTGAGCAGCTTCGGATTCACGTCGGAGATGGCCTTCTTCAGGTCATCCAGGTCCTGGTAGACCAGCGCATCGGCGGTGATCTCCTTGCACACTTCGTCCACGCTGCGGCCGTGGGCGATCAGCTCGTCGCGCGTCGGCATGTCGATGCCGTACACGTTCGGATACAGCACCGGCGGCGCGGCCGAGGCGAAGATCACCTTCCTGGCGCCCGCTTCGCGCGCCATCTGCACGATCTCGCGGCTGGTGGTGCCGCGCACGATGGAGTCGTCCACCAGCAGCACGTTCTTGTCCTTGAACTCGTCGCCGATGGCGTTCAGCTTCTGGCGCACCGACTTCTTGCGCATGGCCTGGCCCGGCATGATGAAGGTGCGGCCGATGTAGCGGTTCTTGATGAAGCCTTCGCGGTATTCCTTGCCCAGGCGCAGGGCCAGCTGGATGGCGGCCGGGCGCGAGGAATCGGGAATCGGCATCACCACGTCGATATCGTCGGCCAGGCCTTCGCGCTTGATCTTGTCGGCCAGGTACTCGCCCATCTTCAGGCGGGTGCTGTAGACCGAGGCGCCGTCGATCACGGAATCGGGGCGCGCCAGGTACACGAACTCGAACACGCAGGGATTCAGCGACGGGCTGTCGGCGCAGATCTGGCTGTGCAGCTTGTTGTCGGCATCGATGAAGATGGCCTCGCCCGGCTCCACGTCGCGCACGAAGCGGAAGCCCATGCCTTCCAGCGCCACGGACTCGGAAGCGATCAGGTATTCCAGGCCTTCCGGCGTTTCATTGATGCCCAGGCACAGCGGGCGGATGCCGTGCGGGTCGCGGAAGGCCAGCAGGCCCACGCCGGCGATCTGCGCCACGGCCGCATAGCCGCCGCGCACGCGGCGGTTCAGCACCGTCACCGCCTGGAACAGGGTCGAAGGCTCCAGCGAATAGCCGGTGGTGGCCTTCTGGATCTCGTGGGCCAGCACGTTCAGCAGCACTTCCGAATCGGAATCGGTGTTGATGTGGCGGCGGTCGTTCTTGAACATCTCGGTCTTGAGCTGCTCCCAGTTGGTCAGGTTGCCGTTGTGCGCCAGCGTGATGCCGAAGGGCGCGTTCACGTAGAACGGCTGCGCTTCCTCTTCGCTGGAGGAACCGGCGGTCGGGTAGCGGCAGTGGCCGATGCCCGAATTGCCCATCAGCGAACGCATATTACGGGTACGGAAAACGTCACGCACCAGGCCATTGGCCTTGTGCATGGTGAACATGCTGCTATGGTTGGTCGCGATGCCTGCCGCGTCCTGGCCGCGGTGCTGCAGCAGCAGCAGCGCGTCATACAGCAGCTGGTTGACGGGTTGGTGGGAAACGACGCCGACGATGCCACACATGGTGTGCTCCTAAAACGGATTTGATGAATTCAAAATTGCACGTGCTGCGCCAGGGCAGACGGCAGAAAAGGTTTTACGGTACGGGCGCCGTCTTCCGCCAGAGGGCTCAGCAGCGCGCGCTTCCAGAATTCCTGCTGCGGGATCGACGTCATCCCGCACAATATGACGGCGGCCAGCACGATTACAAGGCCGCGGCCCAGGCCGAAGATCGCGCCCAGCAGCCGGTCCGCCACCGTCAGGCCGCCCGCTTCGATCAGCGCGCCCACAGCCATTGACAGTAAACCCATCAACAGGCGCACGCCGATGAACAGCACGATGAAGGCCAGGATCAGGCGGATCACTTCGCCCGGTATCATTTCCGGCAGCAGCGCCGCCAGCGCCGCGCCATAGGCATTGGCCACCACGAAAGCGACGATCCAGCCGGCCAGCGACAGCATTTCCTTCACCAGGCCGCGCACCAGGCTGATGATGAGCGAAGCGGTCAGCACGAACAGCACCAGGTAATCGAAAATCGTCACTGCCGTTCCGCCGCCCGCCTTACACCGGCTTCAGCTTGCCGTTCAGGCCAATCTTTGCCAGCTTGGCACGTGCTTTTTCCGCATCGTCCTTGTTATCGAAGGGGCCGGCCTGCACGGCGGTCAGTTCGCCCGTTGCAGTGCTGACCTTCTTCACCGTGGAGCGGATGCCCGCCTCGCGCAGCTTGCCGACCAGCTCATCGACCTTGTCCTGTTTCGACAGCGCGGCAATCTGCACCACATAGCGGCTGGCCGGTGCAGCAGCTTTCCCCTCGAGGATGGCCAGCGCGCGCGCATCATCGGACGGCTTCGCGGCCGGCTTGCTTTCCTTCGTTTCCGCGCGCTTCGGCTCCGGCTTGGGCTCTTTCGGCTCCGGCTTGTGTTCAAGCTTCGCCACCTTGGTCTCGGCCGGCTTGGGCGTTTCCGTTTTGGCCGGCTTGGCCGCCACGGGCTCCGGCGCCAGCTTTACTTCCGCCACCGGCGGCGGCGCGGTGAGCTGCTTTGCCGGCTCCTTCGCCACTGGCGCTTCGACGATTTCTTCGCTCTTGTCCAGCGCGGCGGACTGCTCGACCCTGGCGGGAGCGGCGGCAGGCGCTGGAGCGGCTTCGGCGGCCACCGGCTTGTCCTTGGACGGAATCTGGATCGCGATGTCGTTGGCCAGCGGGCGCGGCTCGGAATCGAGGATCATCGGCAGGCCGATGGCCACGGCCAGCGCCAGCGCGATGGCGCCCACCAGGCGGCGGCGCGCACGTTTCTTTTCCGGCAAAACGGGATCGGCGGCGGCATCGCGGGAAGCGCGGCCGCGGTTGCGGGTGGCCCCGCCATCGCTGTGGGAAGCGCGCTTGGACTTGGCCTTGTCGGCCAGCGATTTATCGTCTGCTGCGCGGTAGTAGCCACTGTCTTCGCCAGTGGATTCCTGCTTGTTTTTACCGAGTTTCGAGAACAAGCCCATGCGTGAATTATCTCAATGGAGTGAGGATTTTCGTGCCGCCATGACGCCGGCCACGGTGAGGAACGATCCAAAGACCACAATTCTATCATTCTCCCCGGCGCGGCTCACCGCGTTCGCATAGGCGTCGCCCGGTGTGGTGAAAATGTTCACGGTGCGTTCCTCGCGTTCCGGCTGGATGGCCTGCACCTTGGCCGCCAGCTCGGAAGCGGCCGCCGCGCGCGGCGACGGCAGGTCCGTCAGGCACCAGTGGTCCACGTGTTCGGACATGGCCTTGATCACGCCGTCGATATCCTTGTCGTGCATGGAGCCGAACACCGCGAAGGTATAGCGGTGGAAGCCCATATTGCCGAGATTCTGGTTCAGCGCGGACGCGGCATGCGGATTGTGCGCCACATCCAGGATCACGCTCGGGCGGCCCGGCAGCACCTGGAAGCGGCCCGGCAGCTCCACCGTCACCAGGCCGGTGCGCACTTCCTGCGCGCCGACCGGCAGCTCCAGCTTGAGCGCTTCCAGCGCCGCCAGCGCGGCCGAGGCGTTCAGCAGCTGGTTGGCGCCGCGCAGGCTCGGATAGGCCAGCGCATTGCGGCGCTGCGTACGGCCGCCGTAGTTCCACTGTTGCTTGTCGCCGGAATAATTGAAATCGCGGCCCATCAGCCACAGGTCGGCGCCGATCTCCATCGCATGGTCGATCAGCGACTGCGGCGGCATCGGGTCGCTGCAGATGGCCGCCTTGCCGGTGCGGAAAATGCCCGCCTTCTCGAAGCCGATCAGTTCGCGCGTGCCGCCCAGGTAATCGACGTGGTCGATATCGACCGAAGTCACGATGGACACGTCGGCATCCACCACATTCACCGCATCGAGGCGGCCGCCCAGGCCCACTTCGAGGATGGCCACGTCCAGTCCTGCCTTCGACATCAGCTGCAGGATGGCCAGCGTGGTGAACTCGAAATAGGTCAGCGTGGTATCGCCGCGCGCCGCCTCCACCGCATTGAAGGCCTCGACCAGCTGCGCATCGGTGGCCAGGTCGCCATTGATGCGCGCGCGCTCGTTGAAGTCCAGGAAGTGCGGCTTGATATACAGGCCCACCTTGTAGCCCGCGCGCAGCAGGATGGACTCCAGCATGGCGCAGGTGGAGCCCTTGCCATTGGTGCCCGCCACCATGATGACCGGACAGCTGAACGCCAGCTGCATGCGTTCCTTGACGGCGCGCACGCGGTCCAGGCCCATATTGATCACGGTTTCGGCATGGCGCGACTCAAGCAGCGCGAGCCAGTCAGGCAAGGTAGTCGGGAGAGAGGACATAGGATGGGGCACTTCTTGAAGCTGGCGCGCGGCCTGCGCCGCGCGCCATCAGGATGGAACTCAGGCCAGCACTTCGGCAGCCTGGTTTTGCAGCAGGGCCAGCAGGCGTGCGATTTCCTCGCGCATCTGGCGGCGGTCGACGATCATGTCGACGGCGCCCTTCTGCACCAGGAACTCGGCGCGCTGGAAGCCCTCGGGCAATTTCTCGCGCACGGTGTTCTCGATCACGCGCGGACCGGCGAAACCGATCAGCGCCTTCGGCTCGGCGATCACCACATCGCCCATGAAGGCGAAGGAAGCGGACACGCCGCCCATGGTTGGATCGGTCAGCACGCTGATGAAGGGCAGCTTCTTCTCGGCCAGCTTGGTCAGCATGGCCGTGGTTTTCGCCATCTGCATCAGCGACAGCAGGCCTTCCTGCATGCGGGCGCCGCCGGTGGCGGTGATGCAGATGAACGGCACCTTCTGTTCCAGCGCGATCTGGGCGGCGCGGGCAAAGCGCTCGCCCACCACGGAACCCATGGAACCGCCCATGAACTCGAACTCGAAGCAGGCCACCACCACAGGCAGGCTCATGATGGAACCGCCCATGGCGATCAGCGCATCGGTCTCGCCGGTGGCTTCCATCGCCTGCTTCAGGCGGTCCGGATACTTCTTGCTGTCCTTGAACTTCAGCGTATCGACCGGCAGGGTCTCCTGGCCGATCTCATAGCGGCCGCCGGCGTCCAGCAGCGCGTCCAGGCGCTCGCGGGCGCGGATGCGCATATGGTGGTCGCACTTGGGGCAAACGTGCAGGTTCGACTCCAGATCCGTACGGTACAGGACGGCCTCGCAGGAGGGGCATTTCACCCACAGGCCTTCGGGCATCGTCTTGCGAGCGGCAGTGTCCGAGCGCTGGATGCGCGGCGGCAGCAGTTTCTCTAACCAGCTCATATTTTCTCCTGTTGCACTAACGTAGGCCGGAAGTGTAGCCGTTTTGGACTGGACTGTCGAACCTTCCCTCTAAAATTGCAAGAGGTGCAATATTACCTATGAATCAAGCGCCTGACGGATGCCCGCCACGAAAGCCTGCACCTTCTGCGGCGCCTGCTCCGGCGTGCTGGCCTCGATCTCCTGGATGATGCGGCTGCCGATGACGACCGCATCGGCCACCTCGGCCACGGCTTTCGCCGTGGCCGCATCGCGGATGCCGAAGCCGACGCCAATCGGCAGCTTCACATGCTTGCGGATGGCGGCGATGCGCTGCGCCACTTCGGCGGTATCGATATTCCCGGCCCCGGTCACGCCCTTCAGCGACACATAGTAGGAGAAGCCGCCGCCCACCTTGGCCACCTGCTGCACGCGCTGGTCGGTGGACGTGGGCGCCAGCAGGAAGATCAGGTCGAGGTCCGCGGCGCGCATCTTCGCCGCGAACTCCTCGCACTCCTCGGGCGGATAATCAACCACGATGGCCCCATCGGCGCCCGCCTCCTGCGAAGCGGCGATGAAGGCATCCACGCCGATGCGTTCGATCGGATTCGCATAGCCCATCAGCACCACGGGCGTGTGCTGGTTGGTCTTGCGAAACTCCTTCACATAGTCGAACACATGGCGGATACCGATACCGTGCGCCAGGGCGCGCTCGCAGGCGCGCTGGATCACGGGCCCTTCGGCCATGGGATCGGAGAAGGGCACCCCGAGTTCCAGCACATCCGCCCCGCCCGCGACGAGCGCATGCAGCAGCGGCACGGTAGCCTGCGGCGACGGATCCCCCGCCGTAATGAAAGTAACGAGCCCGGTCTTGTTCTGCGCCTTCAGCGCCTCAAACGTCTTAGCGATACGCGACATATTTTCCCTCAATTAATTAGTTTCTTTTTAATTGGGGACAGACCCGGATTAATTTAATCCGGGTCTGTCCCCATTTTTCAGGCAACTTTTTCAGGAAAAGTCGAGGCCGGCGCGTTGGGCGACGGTGTGCATGTCCTTGTCGCCGCGGCCGGAGAGGTTGGCGAGGACGATCTGGTCTTTCGGCAGCGTGGCCGCCAGCTTCACGGCGTATGCCAAGGCATGCGAACTTTCCAGCGCGGGGATAATGCCTTCGATGCGGCAGCAGTCGTGAAAGGCCTGCAGCGCTTCTTCGTCCGTGATCGGCTCGTAAGTGGCGCGGCCGGAGTCCTTCAGCCATGCGTGCTCGGGGCCGACGCCGGGATAGTCGAGGCCCGCCGACACGGAATGCGTTTCGATGATCTGGCCATCTTCGCTCTGCAGCAGGTAAGTGCGGTTGCCATGCAGGACGCCGGGGTAGCCCTTGGTCAGCGAGGCCGCGTGCTTGTCCGTATCGATGCCCTCGCCCGCCGCTTCCACGCCGACCAGCTTGGTGTTTTTCTCGTCGATGTAGGGATAGAAGATGCCCATGGCGTTGGAACCGCCGCCCACCGCCGCCACCACATAGTCCGGCTGGCGGCCCGTCATTTCCGGCATCTGCACCAGGCACTCTTCGCCGATCACGGACTGGAAGTCGCGCACCAGCATCGGGTATGGGTGCGGGCCCGCTACCGTGCCGATGATGTAGAAGGTGTTTTCGATATTCGTGACCCAGTCTCGCATCGCTTCGTTCAGCGCGTCCTTCAGCGTCTTCGAGCCGGATTCCACCGGCACCACGGTCGCGCCCAAGAGCTTCATGCGGTACACGTTCTGCGCCTGGCGCTTCACGTCCTCGGAGCCCATGTAGACCACGCACTCCAGGCCGAAGCGCGCGCAGATGGTGGCGGTGGCCACGCCGTGCTGGCCGGCGCCCGTTTCGGCGATGATGCGCGGCTTGCCCATGCGTTTGGCCAGCAGCGCCTGGCCGATCACGTTATTGATCTTGTGCGCACCCGTGTGGTTCAGGTCTTCGCGCTTGAAGTACACCTGCGCGCCGCCCGCGATTTCGCTCCAGCGCTTGGCGTGGTAAATCGGCGAAGGACGGCCGACGAAGTGTTTCAGCTCGTAGCGGAACTCTTCAAGGAACCCGGGATCTTTGCTGTACTTCGCATAGGCTTCATTGAGCTCGGCCAGTGCGTAAGTCAGGGTCTCGGCGACGAAGCTGCCGCCGTAGGGGCCGAAGTGGCCGCTTGCATCGGGAAATTGGTAATCGGAGGCGTGGAACAGGCCTTTAGCTTGCGCTTTCATTGTCAGGATCTCTTTCAATAGTGGCATCGGCTGCCCGCACCGCCGCGATGAAGTCGGCGATCAGGCGGGCATCTTTAATGCCCTTGGCGGCTTCGACGCCACTACTGACGTCAACCGCGTAAGGGCGAACGCGTACTACCGCGCCAGTCGCGTTGAGTACGCTCAAGCCACCACTTAAAACGGCCCGATGCGCGAGATCTTTTGGAATGAGAGACCAATCAAATACCTTTCCAGCTCCGCCGTAGGCATCCACGAAGGTGTCGAGCAGGAGGCCCGAGAACAGCTTGCTGGAGACACGGCAGTGTGTTTCATATTCTAGCAGCTCTTCGCCGCTGGTGTCGGGTTTCACGCGGAAGACCCGCATATAGGCGCGGTTGGCGGCCGCTGCGGCCTGCGCGCACTGCTCCGCCGTTTCGTCACCGTGGAACTGCAGCAGCGATACCGGGGCCACGCTCACGGTCTGCGCCACCTCATCCGCGCCGGCATTGACGAACAGGCCGGTGGCCGTGACAAAGGGCGGCAGCGTGGCAATCAGCTCGGCTGCGCGCTGCGGCGTCACGTAGCGCGGGCTTTTCGGATAGAACACGAAGCCTACCGCGTCCGCTCCGGCGGCCACGGCGGCGGCAACGTCTTCTTCGCGGGTCAGGCCGCAGATCTTGATGCGGGTGCGATGCATGCTCGGGTCCTCAGAAGGCGGGCAGGATGCGCGCGTTCTCGCGCGGCAGCTCCCATTTCGCATCGTACTCGATATCGGCCAGATAGAGCCCGTCCGGCATGAAGGTGGGTGCCGCAACAGTGCGGTCGCGGCCTGCCAGCAGTTGGCCCAGCCATTCGGGCTGCTCACGGCCCTGCCCGATGTAGACCAGGGAGCCGACCAGGTTGCGCACCATGTGGTGCAGGAAGGCGCTGGCGCGCAAGGTGAACAGGATCATGTCGCCGTGGCGCTCGATGCCGATTTCGTACATGTGCTTGACCGGCGTTTTGGCCTGGCAGCCCGCCGCGCGGAAGGCGCTGAAGTCATGCTCGCCGATCAGCGGCTGCACGGCTTCGCGCATCAGTTCAATATCCAGCGGACGGTGGCAGAAGCCGGCACGCCCCGCCAGCAGGGGCGAACGCACGGTGTGGTTGTAGAGCAGGTAGTGATAGGTGCGCGAGCGCGCGCTGAAGCGGGCATGGAAATCGGCCGCGGGATCGAATTCGGCCGGGTTCTCGCTGTAGGGCACGACCTCGTGCAGCTCTTTGGCCCAGCGCACACCAATCGATTCAGGCAGGAAGGCGTTGATGCCACGCACCCAGGCGTGCGGCTCGCGTTTGATATCGGTATCGAAGTGGACGACTTGTCCGAGGGCGTGCACGCCGGCGTCGGTGCGGCCGGCGCAGGTAGTGCCGATATGCGCGCAGGCGAATTGCCCGATCGCCTGTTCCAGCTTGTCCTGTACCGTCTGGCCGTGCGGCTGCACCTGATAGCCTTGCCAGCCGGCGCCGTTGTACTGGACTCCTAATGCGATGCGTTTCACTTCCCTGCTCTGCGGTTGGTCTGCGGAGCAGGGATTATAGCTGCATCAGCCCAGCAGGGCTTTCATCTGGTTGGCGCGCGCCACCTGGGCATCGCTGCCGCCGCGAATCACTTCTTCCAGCAGTTCGCGCGCGCCTTCCTTGTCGCCGATTTCCTGGTAGGCGATGGCGAGGTCGAGCTTCGTGTCCATTTCCATATGGTGGGCGGACAGTTCTTCTTCGGCCATCGCAGGCGCAGGCGCGTCGGTGGAAGGCTGCGCCGTGTCGAGGTTCAGGTCGATGCCGGACAGGTCGAATTCCTGCGCTGCGGGCGCAGGCGCTGGCGTATCGTCGCCCGGCAGGTCGAGCGCGAAGTCATCGGCAGTCAGTTCCGGCTCCGCCGCTGCCGGCGCAGGCGCCGCTTCAGCAGCCGGCGCCCCCGGCAGCGTGAAGTCCATCATGTCCAGTTCAGCCAGCGGGTCGGCAGGCGCCGGTGCCGGAGCTGGTGCTTCGGCCGGCTTCTCTTCACCCGGCAGGTCGAGGTTGAAGTCCATGCCCAGGTCGTCCAGCGGGGATGGCTCAGGCGCCGGAGCCGGCGCAGGAGCCGGGGCTTCCGTTGCCGGCGTGTTGAAGTCCATGTCGAAGGCGAGGTCCATCGCGTCCGGTGCGCTGGCGGCCGCCGGCGGCTCGGTTGGCGCGGGCGTCGGCGCGGGCGAGTCGAAGCCCAGGCCGCCGAGGTCGAAGTCCAGCACATTGTCGTCGGCGGGCTTCGGCTCTTCCGCAGCCGGCGGCGTTGGCAGCGCGGTCGCGTCTTCGTCGAAATTGAAGTCCATCAGATTGTCGGCAGGCGCGGGCGCGGCAGCAATCGGCGGTTCGGCAGCCAGGTCCATGTTCACGGCATCGGTTTCGGCAGCCGCTGCCGTGCCTTCTTCGCTGGCGAAATCCGGCAGCTTCGTCTCTTCGTCGGCAGCGAAAGCGGCGGCCCCGGTGGCAGCGCCCACCGCGGCAGCTGCGCCGAAGCTGCCTGCCGCCTGCGCGGCGCTGGCGTACAGCGGATTCTGCGGATCGATGGACAGGCCCAGTGCCGCAGCCTGCGCCCAGTCTTCGCCCTGCCCCTTGGTCTGCGAATACAGCTCGCTGGCCTGCATTTCGAAGGTGCGCGTATCCTTGCGGTTGGCGTAGATCTCCAGCAGTTTCAGGCGCACCGCATTGCGTTCAGGGTGGGTGCGCAGCGCTTCCTTCAGGATCTCCTCGGCCTGGGCGTCGCGGCCGTAGGCGATGTAGACATCGGCTTCCGCCACCGGATCGACTTCATTGGTATCGAGCTGGCTGGCTGAAGGCGCGAAGTTGGAATTGAACACGCTGTTGCTGGTGTCGATATTCTGGCCGCCCGCATCGGCGAACATCGATGGCGCCTGCGTGCCCGGGTCGCCGAGGATGCTGGTCTCGTGCTTCGGCAGCACCATCTGCGCCTTGCGGCGGCGCGACAGCATCAGCGCCACGGCGCCCAGCAGCGCGGCCAGGCCAACGCCGATCAGCTGCACATTGTCCATCAGCGTATCCATCAGCGTCGGCTGCTGGATCGGCGACGGCGCAGGAACCACGGCTTTTTTCGGCGGTGCAGGCGGCGCGTTCACCGGCTTGCCCGCCACGTCCATCTCCGGCACCTTGTTCTGCGCCGTAGCGCCGGACTTGTTCTTCACCGCCATCAGCTTCTCCAGCTGATTGACGTTCTTCTCCAGCTCCTTCACGCGGGCTGCGGCTTCCGCTGCCTGCTGGTCGCTGGCGATCTTGTCTTCCACGCTGGCGGTCTTGCCCGCCTTGCCGGAAGTCTCTCCGGCCTTGGACAGCTTGAGCTGGTCCTTCGCTTCGTTGACCGCGTTCGGCTTCTCCTGCACTTTCGCGGTGATCTTGCCTGCCGCGCTCTGCGCCGGTTCGGCTGCCTTGGCCGGCGTGCTGGCCTCCACCTGGCCGGCCAGCTTGGCGCGGTAGGCATTGAAGTCGGCAGCATGCGCCACCACCACGCCGCGCGCTTCGCCGCGGCTGGCGCCGCCGCGCACGTCCTCGGCGGTCGGCACGGTCAGGATGGTGCCGGACTTCAGGCGGTTCATGTTATTGCCGGAGAAGGCTTCGGGATTGGCGCGGTACAGCGCCACCAGCATCATGTCCAGCGACACGTCCGCCGGCTTGTATTCGGATGCGATCCGGCTCAGCGTATCGCCGGACTTCACGCGGTATTCGCTGTCGGCGGCTGCGTTCTCGCGCGGCGCCGGTGCGGGACGCTGCTCAGGCTCAGGGCGCGGCTTGCGGGCAGGCGGGGCTGGCGGCGCGGAAGGCGCGGGCGCTGCCGCAGCCGGTGCAGGGGCTGGCGCCGCGCGCACCGGAGCGCCGGCCTGCGCCACATTGCGGCCCACGTCCACCGGCGCGGCCACTTGCGGCGCCTGGGTGGCGCGCATGTCCGCCGGGTCGAGCAGGAAGGTGTACTCACGTACCAGGCGGCCATTGGCCCAGCTCAGTTCCAGCAGCATGTCGACGAAGGGCTCGTTGATCGGCGCGGAGGAGGAAACGCTGATGACCTGGCGGCCGTTGCGCTGTTCGACGGTAAAGCGCAGTCCCAGCAGGGCGGGATTGAAGTCGATGTTGGCGGCGCGGAAGGCTTCGGCCGGCGCCAGCTTCGCCTGCAGGTCGGTAGCCTCTTCCGGCGTGACGGCGGTCAGTTCGATCTCGGCGCGCAGCGGCTGGCCCAGCGAGGACAGCACAGTGAGCTTGCCAAGGCCGGCAGCGTTTGCTGAGGTGAGCACCGCGCTGAGGACCGCGCCGGTGAGTGTTTTCAAAGCGAACGAAACGGCCCTGGAGCGTTTTTGTACTGGCATAGTTGGTGTTATGTGAGTTATTCAGGGGAGTAAGGACGGTCTCCCAGACGTCTCAACATAACATCATGCCCTGAGGCATGCAAGCCTTCGGCCTCCTCCGGGAGCCCGTTCTGGCGTTAAAGATACAAAAAAGGCTGATTTCTCAACGAAATCAGCCCTTTAAAGCCGGAACCGCAAGTAATTGATTACTTGTCCAGCACGATCCGCAGCATGCGGCGCAGCGGCTCGGCGGCGCCCCACAGCAGCTGGTCGCCCACCGTGAAGGCGGAGATGTAATCGCCGCCCATTTCCAGCTTGCGCACGCGGCCGACCGGGATGGTCAGGCTGCCGGTGACGGCGGCCGGGGTCAGGTCCTTAACGGAGGCTTCGCGCGTGTTCGGCACGAACTTCACCCACTGGTTGTCCTTGGCGATGATGTCGTTGATCTCGTCCAGCGGCACATCCTTTTTCAGCTTGATGGTCAGCGCCTGCGAGTGGCAGCGCATGGCGCCGATGCGCACGCACAGGCCATCGACAGGAATTGGCTTGCTGCCGAAGTCCAGGCCGCGGCCCAGGATCTTGTTGGTCTCGGCGCCGCCCTTCCACTCCTCCTTGGACTGGCCGTTGCCCAGGTCCTTGTCGATCCATGGAATCAGGTTGCCGGCCAGCGGCACGCCGAACTGCTTGGTCTCTTCAGCCGTCAGGCCGTGCTGGGTGGACAGCACCTGGCGGTCGATCTCCAGGATCGCGGAGGCCGGGTTATCCAGCAGCGACTTCACGGAGCTGTTGATGGTGCCGAACTGGGTCAGCAGCTCGCGCATATGCTGGGCGCCGCCGCCGGATGCCGCCTGGTAGGTCATGGAGGTCATCCACTCCACCAGGTCCTGCTTGAACAGGCCGCCCAGGCCCATCAGCATGCAGGACACGGTGCAGTTACCGCCGATGAAGTTCTTCACGCCCCTGGACATGGCGTCCTTGATGACGTTCAGGTTCACCGGATCCAGCACGATGACGGCGTCTTTTTCCATACGCAGCGTGGAGGCCGCGTCGATCCAGTAGCCGTTCCAGCCAGCCGCGCGCAGCTTCGGGAACACGGCGCCGGTGTAGTCGCCGCCCTGGCAGGAGATGATGATCTCGCAGCGCTTCAGTTCATCGATATCGTTCGCGTCTTTCAGCGTGGTTTCGTTCTTCGCCATGGACGGCGCTGCGCCGCCCGTGTTCGAGGTGGAGAAGAACACCGGTTCGATGTGGGCGAAGTCGCCCTCTTCCTGCATGCGCTGCATCAGGACCGAACCGACCATGCCGCGCCAACCTACCAGACCTACGAGTTTCATTTTAATTTCCTTAAAGTGTTATGCGAGGGCCGCGACAACCGCGTCGCCCATTTGTTCCGTACCGACCTTGTTCGTGCCTTCTTCGTAAATATCCGGCGTGCGCAGGCCCTGCGCCAGCACCTTCTTCACGGCGGCTTCGATGCGGTCGGCCTGTTCGGCCTTGTTCAGCGAGTAGCGCAGCATCATCGCGGCCGACAGGATGGTGGCCAGCGGATTCGCCACGCCCTTGCCTGCGATATCCGGCGCCGAGCCGTGCGAGGGCTCGTACAGGCCCTTGTTGTCCGCGTCCAGCGATGCCGATGGCAGCATGCCGATGGAGCCGGTCAGCATCGCGGCCGCGTCGGACAGGATGTCGCCGAACATATTGCCGGTCACGATGACGTCGAACTTCTTCGGCGCGCGCACCAGCTGCATCGCCGCGTTGTCCACGTACATATGGTCCAGCGCCACGTCGGGATATTCCTTGTGCACATCGGTCACGATGTCCTTCCAGAACTGGAAGGTTTCGAGCACATTGGCCTTGTCCACGCTGGTCAGGCGCTTGCCGCGTTTCTGCGCCGCCTGGAAGGCCACGTGCGCGATGCGGCGGATTTCGCCTTCCGCATAGCGCATGGTGTCGAAGCCTTCGCGCTGGCCCTTGAAGGGGCCGTCAGGGCACTCGCGCACGCCGCGCGGCTGGCCGAAGTAGATGTCGCCGGTCAGTTCGCGCACGATCAGGATGTCGAGGCCCGACACCACTTCCGGCTTCAGCGTCGAAGCGCCGGCCAGTTCGGGGTAGAGGATGGCCGGACGCAGGTTGCCGAACAGGCCCAGGTTCTTGCGCAGGCCGAGAATGGCCTGCTCCGGACGCAGGGCGCGTTCCAGCGTGTCGTACTTCCAGTCGCCCACGGCGCCGAACAACACGGCGTCGGCGGCTTTCGCCAGCGCCAGCGTGCCTTCCGGCAGCGGGTGGCCGTGCGCTTCGTAGCCTGCGCCGCCGACCGGCGCGGTTTCCATCTCAAACTGTTCGCCCAGCGCGTTCAGCACTTTCACGGCCTGGGTAACGATCTCGGGGCCGATGCCGTCGCCCGGCAGGATTGCGATTTTCATGTTTTTTCTCTGAGCTTAAATGACGTTGGCCAGCCAGGGCTGGTTCGCCAGATGACGCTCTTCGAAGGCGCGGATGCTGTCTGCGTGGCGCAGGGTCAGGCCGATATCGTCGAGTCCATTCATCAGGCAGTATTTGCGGAAGGCGTCGATCTCGAAGGGATAGGAGACGCTGCCAGTGCTCGTGCTAATGCGCTGGTTTTCAAGGTCCACCACCAGGCGGTAACCGGGGAAGGCCTTGACTTCATTGAACAGATGATCGATCTGCGCTTCAGTCAACACAACGGGCAGCAGCCCGTTCTTGAAGCAGTTATTGAAAAAGATGTCGGCGAAGCTGGGCGCCAGGATGGCGCGGAAGCCATACTGCTCCAGCGCCCACGGCGCGTGTTCGCGCGAGGAGCCGCAGCCGAAATTCTTGCGGGTCAGCAGGATGCTGGCGCCCTGGTAGCGCGGCTGGTTCAGCACGAAGTCCGGGTTCAGCGGACGCTTGCTGTTGTCCATGCCGGGCTCGCCGTGGTCGGTGTAGCGCCACTCGTCGAACAGGTTGGGACCGAAGCCGGTGCGGCGGATCGACTTCAGGAACTGCTTCGGAATGATGGCATCGGTATCGACATTGGCGCGGTCGAGCGGTGCAACGAGTCCGTCAAGAACGGTAAATTTTTCCATGATACTCAGCGGGTTGGTGCGACGGCGGGACCGTCGCGGCCCGCCGTACTGCGGTGTTATTTTTTGCCGGCGCCTTCCACTACCTGGCCGACCTTCTGCACATCTTTTCCGATGCCGGAAATGGTGTTGCAACCAGTTAGAACGATGGTAGTGAGTGCGATAGCGATAATGGTTTTCATGTTTGGACTCTTGAACTGGTTGTTATAGGTCAGCGCAGGGCGCGCACATCGACAAAATGGCCGGCGATACCGGCGGCGGCCGCCATGGCAGGCGATACCAGGTGGGTACGCCCGCCCTGGCCCTGACGGCCTTCAAAATTACGGTTGGAAGTGGAGGCGCAGCGCTCGCCCGGCTCGAGGCGGTCGGCGTTCATCGCGAGGCACATCGAGCAGCCCGGCTCGCGCCATTCGAAGCCTGCGGCCTTGAAGATGGTGTCCAGCCCCTCGCGCTCGGCCTGCTCTTTCACCAGGCCGGAACCCGGCACCACCAGCGCCAGCTTCACGTTCGAGGCCCGCTGCTTGCCGCGCACCACGGCGGCTGCCGCGCGCAGGTCTTCGATGCGCGAGTTGGTGCAGGAGCCGATAAAGACTTTATCGATGCGGATGTCCGAGATCGCGGTATTCGGCGTAAGGCCCATGTAGACCAGGGCTTTTTCCATGGCGTCGCGCTTGACCGGGTCCTTTTCCTGGTCGGGATCCGGCACGCGCGCGTCGATCGCCGTTACCTGCTCCGGCGAGGTGCCCCAGGTGACTTGCGGACGGATCTCGGCGGCGTTCAGCGTCACCACCATGTCGAACTTCGCACCCGGATCGGAATGCAGGGTGCGCCAGTAGGCCACGGCGTGGTCCCAGTGCGGGCCGGCGGGCGAGAAGGGACGGCCTTTCACATAATTGATCGTGGTGTCGTCCACCGCCACCATGCCGGCGCGAGCGCCCGCTTCGATGGCCATATTGCAGACGGTCATGCGGCCTTCCATCGACAGCGCGCGGATGGTGGAGCCGCCGAATTCGATGGCGTAGCCGGTGCCGCCCGCCGTGCCGATCTTGCCGATCACGGCCAGCACGATGTCCTTGGCGGTAACGCCGGCCGGCAGCGCGCCATCCACCTGCACCAGCATGGATTTCGATTTCTTGGCCAGCAGCGTCTGCGTCGCCAGCACATGTTCCACTTCGGAAGTGCCGATGCCGTGCGCCAGGCAGCCGAAGGCGCCGTGGGTGGAGGTATGCGAGTCGCCGCACACCACCGTCATGCCGGGCAGGGTCGCGCCCTGCTCCGGGCCGATGACGTGCACGATGCCCTGGCGCTTGTCGTTCATATTGAAATACGTGACGCCGTATTCCTTGGTGTTGGCGTCCAGCGTTTCCACCTGCAGGCGCGAGATCGGGTCTTCGATGCCGTGCGTGCGGTCGGTAGTCGGAACATTGTGGTCGGCCACGGCCAGGGTGGCGGACAGGCGCCATGGCTGGCGGTTCGCCGCGCGCAGGCCGTCGAAAGCCTGCGGGCTGGTCACTTCGTGGACGAGGTGGCGGTCGATATACAGGATGGCGGTGCCGTCTTCCTCGGTACGCACCACATGGGATTCCCAGAGTTTGTCGTAAAGCGTCTTCATGATTGCTGCTTACTGCCTGTGTGAGAGAGTTCCATTTTGATTATGCCACAGTTTGTGCGCTGCAAAACAAGCCCGGATTCCGCCTCGTGAGCCGATACGCCTTGATGCCCAGCGCGCCGTGAGGCGCCCTTGTTAATAAAAAAGCCTGCTGACTTTTGAGGTCGCAGGCTTTTGGTACTTCGTGGATCTTGGCTTTTTCTTATGCCGCCATCCGTACATTGCTCCTGCAACCGTCCATCAGGAAGGATAGGCCGACAACTAGCACCAGCTCACCTTCCGCGGAACGCGCAGTGCCGGTAATGCCTTCGACCGCAATCGCGGTCATCGGTTTAATCACCAGGTCGGCGGTGCCGTCAACGGCTTCCACGGCCAGGATGTATGGCTGCGGTGCGTTGATGACGATGCCCACGCGCTCGGAGCACAGCTCGTAACCCAGCGCACCGGCCAGCGTGCGCACCGGCAGCGGACGGCCCTGGTCTTTCAGCACCGGGGCGCCGCCTACTTCCATGAAGGTTTCCGGCAGTTCCACCACGCGCTGCACCACGGCCATCGGCAGCGCCAGCAGCGCGCCCGAGGTCGAGACCAGCATGGTCGGCACGATCGACAGCTCGATCGGCAGGCGGATCGCAAACTTGGTGCCCTTGCCCAGCGCGGATTCGATATGGATCGCGCCGCGGTTCTTTTCCACGGCGGTCTTCACCACGTCCATGCCCACGCCGCGGCCCGACACCGAGGAAGCCACTTCCTTGGTCGAGAAGCCCGGCAGGAACACCAGCTGGTAGGATTCGTCGTCGCTCAGGTTGGCGCTTGGCGAGATCAGGCCCTTCTCTGCAGCCTTGCGGCGCAGGCCGGCCGGGTCCATGCCCTTGCCGTCGTCCTGCAGCACGATCATGACGCTGTTCGCTTCCTGCCATGCCTTCAGCGAGATATAGGCCTTGGCCGGCTTGCCTGCCGCCACGCGCACGTCCGGCGATTCCACGCCGTGGTCCAGCGCGTTGCGCAGCATGTGCACCAGCGGGTCGTACAGGCTGTCCACCACCACGCGGTCCACTTCGGTTTCCGCGCCTTCGATGGTCAGCTCGACTTCCTTGCCCAGGTCTTTCGCCAGTTCGCGCACCAGGCGCGGGAACTTCTGGAACAGGCGGCCCACCGGCTGCATGCGGGTCGCCAGCGTGGCGCGCTGCAGTTCGGTGGAATAGCGCGAGGCGCGTTCCAGCGTTTCGGTCAGGGCCGACATCAGCGTGGCGGCCTGGCCTTCGAACTTGAACTGCTGCAGGCGTTCCAGCAGCACGGCGGCCTGGTTGGCGGCCTGCACCGATTCGCCGGCCACTTCCAGCAGCGCGTCCAGCTTGACCGCGTCGATACGGATCGATTCTTCCTTGGCCGGAGCGGTGGTCGGCGCGCGTTCCTCGCGGCGTTCCACGCCATCCCATTTCCGGCCGCCAGCCTCGGCGGCAGGCGCGGCGGGGGCCGCTTCAGCAGCAGCGGGCGCTTCGCTGGCAGCTGGACGGGTGTAGCTACCCGGCGGCATCACCGCCTCGTACATGCCTTCCCAGTCCAGCCCTTCGCCCGATGGCGCGGCGGCAGCAGCCGGCGCAGCGGCGGCGGGCGCCGCAGCGGCAGGCGCCGGGGCGGCCGCCGGTTTCGCCGCCGGCTTGGCGCTGGTGGCCTTGCCTTCGATGGCATCCTTCAGGATCGCTTCCAGATCCTTGGGCATGGCCGGCAGGCTTTCCGGCGCGGCGCCGTTATTCAGTTCCGCCAGCTGGTCGGCCACGAAGCCCGAAGCCTGCAGCGCCGCCTCGATGGAGAGCGGCGTGACCGGCGCGGCGCCGGTGCGCAGCGCGTCGAACAGGTTTTCAGTCAGGTGGCAGGCTGTCACCAGCGCCCCCAGGTTCATGAAGCCCGCCCCGCCCTTGATCGTGTGGAAGGAGCGGAACACCGCATTCAGCGTTTCTTTGTTGTCTGGGTCGCGTTCGAGGCGCAGCAGGTGCTCCTCGACGTTGACTGCCAGGTCCATCGCCTCAACGACGAACTCCTTGAGCATATCGTCCATCAGAACCCCAGATCGGCAAGAAGATCGTCAACACTATCCTGGTTCAGTGCAACATTCGGCGTCGAAGGACCAGACATCAGCGACACCTCTTTCTGCGCAATCTTCTCGCGCACATCAGCCGGCGCGTTGTCGCGCAGCAGCTGGGCCAGTTCGTTTTCCACCGTCTTCGTGATCACCACCACTTTCTTGATCAGCTGGCCGGTAATGTCCTGGAAGTCCTGCGCCATCATGATTTCCAGCAGGCGCGCTTTTTCCGCCTCGGTGGCTTCGGAGACGGCCTGGGCGAAGGCGCGCGAGTCGCCTGCCAGGACCTTGAACTCTTCAATACTCAGCTTGCCCTCGAACAGGGCCGCCCAGCGGTCTTCCATTTCCTTGGATTTCTTGGACAGCACATCCTGGGCCGGCATGCCGTCGTCCAGGGTGTTCAGCACCTTGTTGGCGGCCTGCTCAGTCAGCGAGGCCACATATTCGAGGCGGTCCTGCGCGTCCACAATCTGGGTCGACGCTTCGGTCAGGGCCTTGTCGTAGCCCAGTTCGCGCAGGGAGTCGTGCAGCAGGCGCACGATGCCGCCCAGGCGTTCGAACATGCTGCCGTCGTGCGGCTCGCCGTCGGCGGCTGCAGGCGCAGGCGCGGCGGCGGCGGCGGCCGGAGCGGCGACGGCATCGGCCGGACGTGCGGACGAGATTTCGTCGAACAGGCTTTCCAGATCATCTTCTGCTGCGGCGGCTGCCGGAGCGGGGGCCGGGGCCGGAGCCGGGGCGCTGGCGCGCTGCGCGGACACTTCCTCGAATAATGCGTCGAAATCATCTGCGGCGTCGGTCATAATCCCTGCTTCTCCATAATCAAAAAATTGCTGCCGTCCTTGCCCCAGCCGCGCTTGCGATGACGCTGGGCAATATTAACGCACTTCCGCGAGTGTAGCAGGGGCCAGCCCCCTTGTTCAATCGCCGCAACGCCAAAGGGAATGCAAAGTGCCAGCCCGTGCCCAAAAGTGACAGGGAGTGTTGTATTTGAGTGCCCCCGGTGTTATAGACAAATCCACATTTCGCAGCCCCTTTGCGCCTGCTGCGGGTGTTTATTGATCGATATCAAGTCTTTCCAAGCTGGCAAGGCTTGCAAATGCGGCTACAATGAAAGCGGGCACCTGACTCTTTTAGACTTAAAGGAGGCTGTCATGTACCGTAAGATCCTCGTTACCACCGATGGTTCCGCCGTATCCCGTATGACGGCCTGCGCCGGCGTGGCTTTCGCCCAGCAGATGGGCGCCGAAGTGCTGGCCCTGTTCGTTGCGCCGGAATACCAGTACCCCATTTATGTGGAGATCATTCCGCCCAGCTACCCCAGCGAGGAGGAATACCGCGCCGCGATGGCGCGCGCCGGGGCCGAGCATACCCAGTCCATCGTCGATTCCTGCGCGAAGAAGGGCGTGCGCTGCGAGGCGATGACGGCCTTCTCGGAAAGCGCCGCCACGAAAATTGTGGAAGTGGCGCAAAGCCATGGCTGCGACCTCATTTTCATCGGCTCGCACGGGCGCAGCGGTTTCGGCCAGCTGCTGCTGGGCAGCGTAACCAATAAGGTACTGTCGCATACCCGGATTCCCGTTCTGGTGCACCGCTTGCTTAAAGAACCGCTGCCTGATTAGACAGGTAAACGATTTTCCTCGGTGCTGTGCCGCAAAACAGGCATCACCCAGCTATCTTTTGAATAATAGTTGGTGCAATAATGTAATCCACAGTTACTGATCACCGGGCCCATAAGAATGATAAGAATTGTTATTGCCGATGACCATACGATCATGCGCGAAGGGCTCAAGCGCATTCTCGACGGTGCGCAGGACATCGACATCGTCGGCGAAGCGACCGATGGCTTCGAAGTCTTGCGCCATGTGCGCCAGGGCGGCTTCGACCTGCTGCTGCTCGACCTCTCGATGCCCGGCCGCAGCGGGGTGGACCTGATCCGCCAGATCCGCGGCGAAGCGCCCAAGCTGGCCGTGCTCATCCTCACCATGCACGAGGAAGAACAATACGCCGTGCGCGCCATACGCGCCGGAGCCCAGGGCTATCTCACCAAGGAATCGGCCGGCACCCAGCTGGTGGGCGCGATCCGCAAAGTGGCGTCCGGACGCCCTTACATCAGCACCGAGGTGGCCGAACAACTGGCCCTCAACATCATGACGCCCAACGAGAGCCTGCTGCACAAGCAGCTGTCGGACCGCGAGTTCGAAGTGTTCTCGCTGCTGGTGTCGGGCAAGACCATCACCGAAATCGCCAACGGCCTGCACCTGAGCGTGAAAACGGTGAGCACGCACAAGACGCGCATCATGCAGAAAATGGGCATGAGCTCGCTCTCTGAAATGGTTCAATACGCAGTCGCGCACAAGCTGCTATCGCCGTTCAAAACTTAGCCCGCAAGGAGCTTTGCGTCGGACTATTCCTACAAATGCCCGCGGGCTCCTACGGGCATATTCAGCGCATACCGATATCATTCCTACCCCCTAGTTGGCATACTGAAACCATCCCAAGCACGTTGCCTCCAGGCTAGATCGATATACCGGCGGCATCGGCATAAGAAACCCAAACCGGATGACCTGAACAGGAGAACAGCATGCCCCCCATGCATACCAGCGACCTGCGTGCCGTCAGCCCTTCGACCGTGATGGAGGCCGGCCGCCAGCGCCAAGGCCGGCTCTGGTCCAACCTGAAAGAAGTCTGCGACCTGCTTCGCATTCCCGCCTGCAATATCCACACCGACGAGCTGCTGTTCCAGCACGTGCAATTCAAAACAGGCCAGCGCATCCACACCATCGGCCAGGCCTTCGACACCCTGTACATCGTCAATTCGGGCTTCCTGAAAACGGTGCTGATCGACGAATTCGGCAACGAGCAGGTGCTGAGCTTCCCGATGAAGGGCGACATGCTGGGCGTGGACGGCATCCACACCCGCCACTACGCTTCCGAGGCGGTGGCCCTGTCCGATTGCGACCTGATCCTGCTGCCCTTCAAGAAGCTGACGGCGCTGGGCCGCGTGCACCTGGAGCTGGAAAACATGATGTACGGCGTGATGAGCCGCGAGCTGGTGCGCGAGCAGGCCATGATCGGCATGCTGGGCGCCCTCAGCGCCGAGGCGCGCGTGGCGCGCTTCCTGATCTCGCTGGCGGACCGCTTCGCGCAAATGGGTTATTCGAGCAAGCTGTTCAACCTGCGCATGACGCGCCACGAAATCGGCAGCTATCTCGGCCTCACGCTGGAAACGGTGAGCCGCACCCTGTCGGCCTTCAACGAGATCGGCCTGATCACCGTGGACCAGCGCACCATCGGCATCAAGGACCCGGAGGCGCTGAAGACCCTGCGCCGCCTGCCGCCCTCGCGCTCGCGCGGCAAAGGGGCCGCGGCCCTGCCGCGCAAGGAAGCCGAAGCCCTGGCCGCTCCCGTGCAGCTGGTGGCGGCAGTGTAAAGATTTACCCCGGCTTTACCCAGCTTGGCCCGCTTCGGCGGGCCTTTTTTATTTTCTCGTCTGCGCAGAAATCGCTTGCGTTTCCGGCACGCCTGCCCAATAATTCAAATGCGAATGATTCTTATTTAGAGGAATACCTTATGACCACCACGACCGCTCCGACCCCCGCTGCCGCGGCGCTGGCGACACCGGCCAGCCCGGCCGCTCCAGCGGCTGCCGCGCCCGTGCGCCGTTTCACCACCGCCAGCCTCATGCAGGACCAGCGGGAAGTCGAAATCGAGCACGGCGGCCGTATCTACCGCCTGCGCATCACCCAGCTGAACAAGCTGATCCTGACCGCCTGATCCCCGTTTCATTCCCCAAGCCAGCCATCCGCTTCCCCGCGGTAGCCAGCGACCACTCCCCAGGAGAGTCCCTATGGCTATCGAGCACACCGATCCGATTTTTGCCGCCCCTGTCCAGCACGGCCACCAGCCCGAGCTGATGCTGAGCGCCGTCCTGCACCTGATGTCGCACTACACCGCCAGCGCCGACCGTGGCGCCTGCGTCAAGCTGGCCTCGGTCATCGAGCGCCACCTGAAGGCCCTGGCCAGCCTGCCCGATCTGGCGCCGGTGCTGAGCGCCACCTGCCAGCAACTGTCCGAACAGTGGGCCGCCGTGGTGGAGCGTTCGCTGCCGCCGCCGAAGGACGATAGCGGCTTTTTGAGCCGCATCATGACCCGCAACCGCCCTGCCCCGCAGGCCGCGTAAAGCCCCGGGGCTATCCATCATGTGCGATCGACACGACACGCCCGCGAATGCGGGCGATGGCGGCACTTCGCGCCGCCGCCGCATCTGGGAACTGGGCCATACCTGCCACTGCCCCCTGATCGGTGTGGGCCTGCCGCTGGCCAGCCTGCGCAAGCTGGTGGGCAAGGTAACCGGCGGCACCGTGGTGGCCGACGACTATGAAGTCCATGTGGGCGTGGTCAGCGAATGCGGCGCCCGCAACCGGCTGTCGGAAGCGGTGCAGAAGGAGCTGGAGCGCCGCTACGCCACCGTGCTGCTGCGCTTCCGCGCTGCCCGCAGCACGGAGCAGCTGGAGGCGCTGTGGCGTGCCGCTGTCGCCGGCGGCGACGTGTCCGGCGCCTTCTGGGCCGGCCTCACGCATGCCCGCTGCACGCCGCAGCTGGAAGAGAAAATGTGCCGCGACCTGCACATGATCCAGCACCAGGCGGGCGCCTGTGCACGGGCCGACATCAAACATTTCAATGCGGTGGTCGAAGAAAAGGCGCAGCTGGAGCAGGAACTGGCGCGCCTGCAGCAGCGCAGCGCGGCCATGCAGCTGGAACGCACGGCGGAACAGGAGCGCCATGCCACGCAGGCCATGCAGCTGCGCGCCCAGCTGGTCGGGCGCGACAGCATGATCGATTCGCTGCGCCAGGAACTGGAACAGCTGCGCAACTCGATACCGGGTCTGGCGAACCGCCAACGGCTGCAGCAGCAGGCGGCACTGAGCGCGGAACGCGAGCAGCAGGCGCGCCAGCAGATGCAGGAGCTCAAACGCGAGCTGGCGGAGGCGCATGCGGCCCGCGCGGCTGCCGGGGAAGCGGCACGCGTTACGGCGCAGGCGGCGCACGGCGGCGGCGACCCGGCGCATATTGCGCGCGCTTCGGCACTGGCCGCCCTGGACGAAGAACTACCGCCGGAAGGCGCACCGCTGCTGCCGCAGCTGGCCGAACGCAGCGTGCTCTGTGTGGGCGGGCGCAACGGCAGCGTGGCCAGCTACCGCATGCTGGTGGAACGCAGCGGCGCCCAGTTTGCGCACCACGACGGCGGGCTGGAAGACAATGTGGGCAAGCTGGAATCCAGCTTGGCGGCGGCCGATCTCGTGATCTGCCAGACCGGCTGTATAAGCCACAGCGCCTATTGGCGCGTGAAGGACTTCTGCAAGCGCACCGGCAAACGCTGCGTGTTCGTGGAAAACCCCAGCATCTCCAGCCTGCAACGCGGGCTGGAAGAACTGGCGCCCTGAGCCGCAAGGGCCGCGGCGTGTTTCAGTACACGTCGCGCCGGTAGCGCCCCTCTTCCGCCAGCGCATTCAGCGCAGCATCACCCAGCACTTCACGCAGCGCCGCATCCACTCCTGCCGCCATGCCATCCAGGCTGCCGCAGACGTAGATGGCCGCGCCATCGGCAAGCCATGCGCGCAGGGGTGCCGCGTTCAGCGGCAGCAGGTCCTGCACATAGCGCGCCGTTGCGCCTGCGTCGCGCGACCAGGCAAAATCGCTGCGTTCCAGCAGGCCGGCATTGCGCCAGGACTGCAGCTCATCGCCGTAGTGAGCGTCGTGCGCGGCATTGCGTTCGCCGAACAGCAGCCAGTTGCGGCCCAGGCCTGCGCGCACGCGCGCCTTCAGGTGGCCGCGCAGGCCCGCCATGCCGCTGCCATTGCCGATCAGGACCAGCGGACGGGCCGCATTCTCTTCGAGGCGGAAACGGCGGTGCTGGCGCAGGCGCAGCGGCACAATGGTGCCCAGCGCGGCCTGGTGCAGCCAGCCGGATGCCGCGCCGTGCGAGCCGTCCGCATGCGTGTGCAGGCGCACCAGCAGGTGCACGCGGCCATCGGCCGGAATGGAAGCGATGGAATAGTCGCGCGCATGTTCGGGATCCGACGGCGGCGCAAGCTGCGCCAGGTCGCCGGACTGCCAGTCCGGCAGCGCGGCGTCGGCCGGTTCCAGTTCCAGGTGCGCGAGCGGCGCACCGGCGCTGCCCGGATTGACGATGCGGCGCGCGGCCAGGCGCCAGCCGGCGAAGGCCGGGGCGCCCCAGTCCGGCGCATCGCTGGTGCCGGCCAGGTGGCTCAGCTGCTGGCGCCAGTGGCTGATCGATACGGCGCTGCTGCGGTCCACCTCGATGCGCCCGAACAGCGGCTGCGCGCCCTGTGCCGCCAGCCAGCCGTCCAGCGCACGGCCGAAGCCGCAGAAGTGGCTGTAGCTGCTGTCGCCCAGCGCCAGCACGGCGTAGTGCAGGTTCGGCAGCGCCAGTTCGCGCGTCATCAGCCGGCTGGCGAAACCGGCTCCCGCATCGGGCGCATCGCCTTCGCCATAGGTGCTCACGATGAACAGTGCGCGTTCAGCGCCCAGCAGGGCCGCGGCATCGACAGCGGATAATTCGATGGTGCGCACGGCGATGCCGGCAAGGCGCAGCGCGGCCGCAGTCTGCTGCGCGAGTTCTTCGGCATTGCCGGTCTGGCTGGCGTAGGCCACCAGCCAGCCGCCCCGCTCCGCTTCGGCACGCGCGGCAGCGCGTTTGCGCCGTTGGCGCAGGTAAGGCAGCAGGCACACCAGGCCGTAGCCTGCAAAGCAGGCGGCCGTCAGCGCCAGCCGCGTTGTATCGTTGGTCAGGATCATTCTTGTTCCAGCATGCCGCGGAAGCGGCTGCTCATATACTCGCGCAGGCCTTCGCCTTCGCGCACCACGAAGTGCGCGGCAAGGCCCTTGCGTTCAGCCAGCAGCAGGCCTTCGCGCACACCCAGTACAGTGAGCGCGGTAGACCAGGCATCGGCTGCCATGCATTCTTCGTGGATCACTGTTACCGATGCGACGCCGTTAGCCACCGGCATGCCATTGCGCGGATCGATCGTGTGGGCGACGCGCCGCCCTTCGTGCGTGAAGTAGCGCCGATAGTCGCCCGAGGTGGCAACCGCCAGGCCATGCAATGCGGCGACGATTTCCTCTGCGCCGGAGCCCTCCACCTGCTCCAGCGCTACCCACCATGGCAGGCCGTCCTGCTTGACGCCGGCGCCGCGCAGTTCGCCGCCTACTTCCACCAGGTAGTCGCGCACGCCCTGCCCTTCGAGGTAGCGCGCGAGGCAATCCACGCCATAGCCTTTGGCCACGGCGGAGAGGTCGAGCTGCATGCCGCCGGGCTGGAAAGCGCGGCGGCGCGGCGGATCCAGTTCGAGGCTGGTGCGCGCATGCTGGGCCGCCAGCGACTGCGCTTCCTGGCGCGAGGGCGGCACGAAATCCGGCTGGCCGAAACGCCCGCCCGGACCGAAGCCCCACAGGTTCACCAGCACGCCCGCCGTGGGATCGCAGGCGCGGCCCGTCACGTTCGCCACCGCGGCGGCGAAGGACAGCACCTTGAAGAATTCTTCTGGAAGCACCTGCCAGGTACCGGCAGGCGCGCGGTTGAAGCGGCCCAGGTCGGAACCTGCCTCCCAATGGCTCATCTGCGCCACCACACGGTCAAGCTCCGCTTGCAGGCCGGCCTGGAAATCCGCGCTGGATCCGCCCGCCACCAGCCGTACGGACCAGCTGGTGCCCATGCTCTCGCCGCGGAATTCGCGCAGCACGCCGCCGGCAGGCGGCGGGTCTTGCGAGATCTGCAGCGGCAGCAGTACCCGGCGCGTGGCGGCTGGCGGCATCGTTACCTTTACTGCGGCAGCACTTCAACCGTGGCCGCGTACGTCACGCGGCGCGGCGGCATCTGCGGCGCCTGGCCAGGCGCCGGCTGCGCGGGACGTGCCACTGCGGGCCAGCTGGAACTCACCAGGTACATGCCGGCGGCCGGAATGGTGAAGGTGATTTCGCCTTTCGTATCGGTAGCATGGCGGATTTCGCCCAGCGTGCCGCGATAGCGCACGCCGCCCGGAATCAGGCTGAAGGCCTGGTTCGCGGCCGGTTTGCCGTCCAGCAGGAAGCGCCAGGTGGCCTGCTCGCCGGCACGCATATCGTTCGGGTGCGTCACCGGCACCAGCTCCAGGCCCTTGCCGGTCGGCTTGAACACGGCGTCGTCGGTCTTGTTGGCGCTGACGAAGGATTCCAGGCGGCTGCTGGTGCGCGTCACTTTCAGCTCCTCCGCGTTGGCGGGAACGTCAGTGGCGAACTTCTCTTCGGTGCCGCGGAAGCGCTTCACTTCGCCGTTCGCCTTCCAGCTGGCCATCACGCTTTCCTGCACCAGCTGCACCTTGTAGGTGCCCGGCTTGTCCATCCTGATATCGAAGGTGCTGCGCAGGCGGCCGGTCTGGGCGTTCTGCAGCGGCACGGCGGAACCGTCCGGACCGATCGCGGTCAAGGCATCCAGCTTCAGCGGCTGGTGGTCGATGTCGAACAGGTCTTCCGAAATGGCGGCATCGAAAGTCACCCATGGCTCCTTGCTCTCCACCATGGTGGACGACGGCAGCAGCCACGGCTTGTGCGCCTGCGCGCCGAAGGCGGCGCCGGCCAGTGCCAGCGCGATGAGGGTCTTGGTCAGTTTCATGCGCGGCTCCTTACGGTTTCAGTTGAACGACGACGTTGCCCAGTTCTTCCTTGCCCTTCACCGGCACTTCCTGCGCCGATTTCGGCGGCCACGCGAACGGCACTTTCACCACTTCGCGGCCGCCCGCCTCGCGCGAGGCTTCCACCAGCAGCGTGTACTGGCCGGCCGGCAGCTTGGCCAGCGCATCCTTCGCGCCGGGGAAGGTCAGCGTGTGTTCGCCCGGCGCGCGGGTGGCGCCGCTCACGCCGTCTACCGGCATCGTCATGTCGCGGCCCGCCTTGCGCCACCACTGGCGCATGTCCTTCAGCCACTTGGTGCCCGCGTTGTCGCGCTTCTTGGTGTCGTACAGCACGGCCAGGTTGGCGACGACCTTCTGCTCGCCGTTTTCCACCCACGCCGCGATATACGGGCGGTGGTATTCGGCGACGTTCAGTTGCGGGATATCGACTTTGAGGGCCAGGTCGGCCGCCATCGCGGTAGTGCTGAGCAGGGGAAGGCTGAGCGCGACGGTGTAGCGTGGTTTCATGGTGTGCCTGTGGTTGAGGATTAGTGAATAAACAGCAGAGCAATGACAAAGGGAATCAGCACGCCCAGGCCAACCATGGGCCAGGTGAAGGGACGGTTAGCGGCGTGGAACTTCAGGATCAGCAGGCCGGTGATGCAGAACACGAGGCAGGCCGCGGCGAAAATATCGATGAACCAGTTCCAGGCCGCGCCGGTATTGCGGCCCTTGTGGACGTCGTTCAGCCAGGAGATCCAGCCGCGGTCCGTATTCTCGAATTCGGCGGCGCCGTCTTCCAGGCCGATGCGCACCCAGGCATCGCCGCCCGCTTTCGGCATCGGCAGGTAGACCTCGTCCGCCGCCCATTCGGCGCTGCGGCCGCCGGCCTTGAGCTTCCAGGTGTCCTTCAGCCATTGCTCGGCATTTGCCGGCAGCGGCGCCTTGTCGCCGTCGTGTTCTTCGGCGAACGCCTTCAGTTCCTTCAGCAGCGGCGCCGGCGCCGTGGCCTGCTGGCGCACCACGGTGGGCGTGGCCTCGATCTGGGCGGCATGGTTGAGGGTGATGCCCGTGATGCTGAACAGGAACATGCCGAGCAGGCAGAGTGCGGAACTGATCCAGTGCCACTGGTGCAGGTTCTTCAGCCACACCGCCTTAGTCGCGGCTTTTGCTTGGGTTGGGGAGGGACCGCTCAATTTCTGCTTTCGAATAGACATGCCTGGACCAGCACACCGCTGGCAACTCGCAAATGATAATGATTATCATTAACGGCGTCAACGAAGCTTTCGTATCGTAATGTAAAGCTTGCAAATGCAATTGAGAACGATTATCATTTCGCGAATCTTAAACATCTGCCAGCCAGTTCTCCACTTCGTGAACCAGCCAGCCTTTCACGAACCACTGGAGAAATCACTTTGTCCCCTATCCGTAGCCGCAAGCACGCGCTTGCTACCCAGCCTCTGCTGAACCAGTCCCTGTTTGCTCTCGCTGCCATCGGCCTGCCGCTCGCGGCATCCGCCCAAGTGGCCGAGAAGACCATGTCCGAAGTGAAAGTGGAGGCCAGCGCCGACGTGCCGTACAAGGCGGACAAAGTTTCCTCCCCTAAACTGACCCAGCCGCTGGTCGATACGCCGCAAACCATTTCCATGATCAAGAAAGAAGTGATCCAGGAACAGGGCGCGAGCTCCGTCATCGAAGCTCTGCGCAACACACCGGGCATCACCATGCAGCTGGGCGAAAACGGCAACACCAGCGCCGGCGACACCTTCCAGATGCGCGGCTTCTCGACCCAGTCCTCGGTGTTCATCGACGGCATCCGCGACCTGGGCGCCGTGACCCGCGACACCTTCAATATCGAGCAGATCGAAATCTCGAAAGGCCCGGCCGGCGCCGATATCGGCCGCGGCGCCGCCTCCGGCTACATCAACCTGGTGAGCAAACTGCCGAACCGCGAGAACGCAACCAGCGCCACCGTCAGCTACAACAGCGGCGAAACCAAGCGCGTAACGGGCGACCTGAACCGCACCATCGGCGACAACGCCGCCTTCCGCATCAATGTGATGGCGCAGAACGGCGGCCAGATGGGCCGCAAGGTCATCGACAACGAAAGCAAGGGCATCGCGCCGTCGATCGCTTTCGGCCTGGGCACGCCAACCCGCGTCTACCTGTTCTCGCAGCACGTGCGCCAGGACAACACCCCGGACGGCGGCATCCCGAGCGTGGGCGTGCCGGGCTTCTACAACGCCAGCGCCGCGCTGCGCACCGCGCCGCGCGTAGACCGCGAGAACTTCTACGGCCTGGCCAGCGACTATGAAAAGGTCGATGCCGACATGGGCACCGTGAAGATCGAGCATGAGCTGGGTCCAAAAACCACGCTGACCAACACCACCCGCTACGGCAAGTCCAAGATGGACCGCATCCTGACCGGCATCAACACGCTGACGGCAGCGGGCGCGCAAAACACCTGGACCGTGAGCCGCTCGCGCCAGAGCTTGCTGCAGGAAAATGAAATCCTGGGCAACACCACCAATGTGGTGACGGAAGTGCAGGCAGGCGGCGTGAAGCACACCATCTCGACCGGCCTGGAAGTGCTGTCGGAAGAACAGTTCACGCCGACCCGTGGCGGCCTGGGCACCGTCGCTGCCGCCAACCTGTACGCACCGAACCCGAACGACACGCTGACCGCCTTCGCGCCAGTGCTGACCGGCGTCTATACGCAAGGCAAGACCCGCACCGCTGCAGCCTACTTCTTCGATACCATCGAACTGAGCCCGCAGTGGCAAGTGAACGGTGGCGTGCGCTATGAGCACTACAACACCACCACCAATTCGGTCAGCGCCTCGACCGCCACCAGCCACCCAACGCTGCCGGTCGGCACCCTGGTGCCGGGCCGCGTTGAAGCGTCGGACGAACTGGCCAGCTTCAAGGCCGGCGTGCTGTACAAGCCGGTCAGCACCGCCAGCATCTATGCCGCCTTCTCGAATTCGCAGACGCCGCCGGGCAGCGCGAACTTCTCGCTGAGCGCCACCGCGGGCAATATCAACAATCCGAACATGGATCCGCAGAAAACCACCAATATCGAGATCGGCACCAAGTGGGACATCCTGCGCGAGAAACTGTCGCTGACCGCTGCCCTGTACCGCACCGACAACAAGAACGAGATCTCGCTGCTGGACACCGCGTCCAACACCTACTCGCAGCTGGGCAAGCGCCGCGTGGAAGGGATTGAGCTCGGCGCAGTGGGCCAGATCACCGACAAGTGGAACATCACGGCCGGCATAGCCACCATGGACGCGACGATCAAGGAAGGCACCACGGGCAACAACGCGGCCGGCGCCGCCACCCGCTGGTCGCCTGACCTGAGCGCCACGCTGTGGACCACCTACAAGTTCAACGACGCCCTCACCGTGGGCGGCGGCGCACGCTATATGTCCAAGCAGAAGCGCGTGATCGACCCGAGCGTGGACGTGTCGTTGCAGAACGTGCCGTCGATTCCTTCCTACGCCGTGGCCGATGCCATGCTGAGCTACCGTGTGAACAAGAACGTGAGCCTGCAGCTGAACGTGTACAACCTGTTCGGCAAGTTCTACATCAATACGCTGAACAACAGCGGCGCCCGCCTGGGTCTCGGTGTTGAACGTTCCGCCCAGCTGAGCGCGAACATCCTGTTCTAAGGTTCGTTCGCGTACAGAGTGCCGTGCCGCTTCTGCTTACCCTGTCCTTTGTTCTGGACAAACAAGGAGAAACAGCATGGCACTCTTCACTAAAGACGAGCTCGACGACCTGCGCGAGAAGGTCAAGGATGTGAAATTCGGCATGTTCACCACCGCTGACGCTTCGCGCAGCATGAGCAGCCGCCCCCTCACCAACCAGCAGCTCGATGATGAAGGCAATATGTGGTTCTTCATCTCCGACGAGCAGGCTTTCACGCGCGAGCTGGTCGACAATCCCTCCGTCAACATCACCTTCACCGACGTCGATGACCACCTGTATGTGTCGGTCTCCGGCCGCGCCGAAATGCTGCGCGACCGGCAGAAGGCGCAGGAGCTGTGGAATCCGATGGTGAAGGCCTGGTTCCCCGACGGTGTGGACGACCCGCACCTGGCACTGCTGAAGGTGCATGCGCAGTCGGCGGAATATTGGGATACCGGCAACAGCAAGATGGTGACGCTGTTTGCGATGGCCAAAGCCGCCATCACCGGCCAGCCGCCGAAGCATGTCGGCGAGCACAAGACGATGGGTGTTCAATAAGGATGGGCATTCAATAATGCGAAACCCCGGCTCATGGCCGGGGTTTTGTTTTTCAGACGCCGGAACTGGCTTCCGGGCCCGGTGCACCGCCTTCGGTGCCGGGAGGTTCCTCTCCTTGCCGGGAACCTTTTTCAACCGCGCTCTGCCGGTTGCCGGGAATTGGCTTGTCCGCGCGCCGCACTTCCGTTTCCGGGAGATCGGCATTGCCGATGCCGGGGTGATCGGTATCGACCAGTACGAAATTCTGCTCGCTGTTTTTCTTCTTACGGGATTTGTCCGATGGAGTCGTCATGCTGTTCTCCTCGCCGCATTCCGTGTCGAGCGCTCAGCCCTGTCGATTGTCGTTGCGGACTTCGGCCTGGTCCTGCTGGCTGTCCTGCTTATTGCCGCGCGAGGCGCTCTGGCGGTTGCCGTTCTTGTGGCTCATGGCGCCGGCACGGCGGGCTTCCTCGGAAGTGAATTCGTGTGCGGTGCCTTTGGCGTGGGCGGCGCGGCCGCCCTGCGATGCAATCTCGCGCTGGCGCTGCGGATCCATCGATGCAAAGCCACGGTTGCGCGTGGAGCTTTGTTTGTTGCCTTGCGATTCGCCTTGTCGGCTACCTCGGTTGTCCTGATTCGATGATGCCATGGTGGTTTCTCCTGAAGTGGGTCATAAGGGATAGGTGTTATGGCGGGAGGTGTACTTTGGGGGGATCCCGCAGCCCGATCGCTCTCACCGACCAGCGACGATCTTGTTTGTAACGATCGGGCTTCAGGAGTCCTCATAGTAGGGCAAGCACCGTAGAGGCAATATAGGACACGCGCAGGTATCAATGTAGGATATCGCCTACCGAATTTCAATTGGGAAAATTAATTCCTCTGCAGTCACAAAAATTCTCTCGCCGGGCAGCGGCGCGATGGGGTGGCCGCCGGTAAAAGCGCCGAACGATGGCAGGATCGCGCGCCGTGCGCCGAACACAAAACAGGGCAGGCGCAGCGACTCCCATCCCGAACGCAAGCGATAAACCGGATGCACATGCCCCGCCAGCACAAAGCCCGGCGCCTGCAGGTCGGGGTGATGGCAGAAGCTGAAAGGCGCGATGGTGAAAGGCTCGTCCACCATGTCGATGCGCAGTTGTTCGGAGGGATCGCCGGCATGGCGGTCGTGGTTGCCGCGCACCAGCGTCAGCCGCAGCTGCGGGTGGCGCGCGCGCCAGGCCAGCATGGCGCGCAGCGTGGAGGATGCGTGGGCGGCTTTCGCATGCAGGAAGTCGCCGAGGAACAAGATGTGCTGCACCCCGTAAGCATCGATCAGCGCGTCGAGCCTGGCGAGATTTTCCGTCGTGGTGCCACGCGGCACGGGAATGCCCAGCGCGCGGAAGGACGCGGCCTTGCCGAAGTGGATATCGGCAACCAGCAGCATCTTCTCGCGCGGCCAGAACAGTGCCTTCTGCGGCAGCAGCAGCACGCGCTCGCCCGCCACTTCGATATCGAGCGCACTCATGGTCCCGCCGCTTTCTCCAGCTCGCGCAGCACGCGGGCCACGCGGTCGGACAGTTTTTCCGTCGTCAGCTTTTCGCGGAAGCGCTCCACCATCAGCGCGAAGCCGAAAGGCGTAGCGCGCCCCGTTTCATGATAGCTGACGCGGCGCGACTGAAGTTCCGTGAGCGTGGCACGCAGGCGATTCAGCTCCAGTTCCTGCTCCAGCACTTCGCGCTGGGCCTGCGTCAGCAGCAGGTTGCCCGCATCGTGCTTGCGGAAGACTTCAAAGAACAGCGAAGACGATGCCTGCAACTGGCGGTTGCTTTTCGGTTGGCCGGGGTAGCCCTGGAAAATCAGCCCGGCAATGCGTGCAATCTCGCGGAAGCGCCGCTGCGACAGCTCGGTCGCGTTCAGGCTGGCCAGCACGTCTTCCAGCAGGTGTTCGGTGGAGAACAGGCCGACGTCCCTGCCCTCCAGCGCGCTGAACACATCGGGCCAGTCGACGTTCTCCGGCGCCAGCAGTTCGAAGCCATAGTCGTTCACCGCTATCGAAAAGGTGGTGGGCCGGGCACGGCCAACGCGGTAGGCGAACAGCGAGGCAAGGCCGATGTGCACGGCGCGGCCGGCGAAGGGATAGAGGAACAGGTGGTGGCCTTCGCGGCTGTGCAGGCTTTCCACCACCGTGCTGACGGGCGTGGGCAGCGCGGACCAGCGCTGCTGCACTTCCAGCAGCGGGCGGATGGCGCGCATCTCCGGGCCTTTGTAGATGCCTTCGGTGGCAAGGCGCATCTGCTCCAGCGCCGCGTGGGCGAGTTCCGATGACAAGGGCATCTTGCCGCCCTGCCAGCGCGGCACCGCGCCCCTGGCGCCTGTGGCGCGCCGCACATAGGCCGTCATCTCATGCACGCGCACGAATTCCAGAATCCGGCCGCCGAACAGGAAGTGGTCGCCCTTGTTGAGGCGCGAGATAAAGCCCTCCTCGACCGTGCCAAGGCGGCCGCCGCTCATATACTTCACCTGGATCATGGCCTCCGACACGATGGTGCCGATGCCCATGCGGTGGCGGCGGCCGATGGCGGCATCCGGCACACGGTACACGCCCTCCTCGTCCGGCAGCACACGCCGGTATTCGGGATAGACGGTGAGGCTCTGGCCGCCGCGCGCCACGAAGTCCAGCGCCCATTGCCATTCATCTTCCGTCAGGTTGCGGTAAGACCAGGCGGTGCGCACTTCGGCCAGCAGCGCTTCGGAACGGAAGCCGCCCCCCAGCGCCATGGTGACGAGGTGCTGCACCAGCACGTCCAGCGGCTTCTCGGCCACCGGTCGCGCTTCAATGTCGCGGTCCTTCACGGCCTGGATGGCGCCGGCCGCCTCCAGCAGTTCCAGCGTGTGCGTGGGCACCAGCGTTACGCGCGATACGCGGCCCGGCGCGTGGCCGGAACGGCCCGCACGCTGCAGCAGGCGGGCAATGCCCTTCGCGCTGCCGATCTGCAGCACGCGCTCCACGGGCAGGAAATCGACGCCGAGGTCGAGGCTCGATGTGCAGACCACGGCTTTCAGCTGGCCCTTCTTCAGCCCCAGCTCCACCCAGTCGCGCACTTCCTTGTCCAGCGAGCCGTGATGCAGGGCGATGATGCCGGCCCAGTCGGGCCGCGCATCCAGCAGGTGCTGGTACCACAGCTCCGCCTGCGAGCGCGTGTTGCAGAACACCAGCGTGGTCGCATGCTGCTCGATCTCCTCGATCACCGGCTGCAGCATCTGGATGCCGAGATGGCCGGCCCATGGAAAGCGCGAGGGGTTGTCCGGGATCAGCGTATCCACCAGCAGCGACTTGCGGATGGCGCCCTCCACGATCACGCCGCCGGCTTCCGCACCGAGCAGCACATGCTTCGCGCGTTCCAGATTGCCCAGGGTGGCGGACAGTCCCCACACCACCAGCGCGGGATTCCATTGCCGCAGCCGCGCCAGCGCCAGCTGCGTCTGCACGCCGCGCTTGTTCCCCATCAGCTCATGCCATTCGTCGATGATGACCATGTCGAGCATATCGAACTGCCCGCGCGCGTCGGCCTTGCTCAGCATGAGGGTGAGGCTTTCCGGCGTCGTGATCAGCGTGTCCGGCAGGTGCCGCGCCTGCCGGGCGCGGGCTGCGGACGAGGTGTCGCCGGTGCGGGCATCGATGGTCCAGCCGGGCATCAGCTCCGACGCGGATTCCTGCAGCGCGCGCAGCGTATCGGCAGCCAGGGCGCGCATCGGCGTAATCCAGAGCACCCGCAGGCCTGCCTTGCGGCGGCCTTTCTGCGCGCGCATGGAGCGCAGCAGGGCGGCGAACCAGACGGCAAAGGTCTTGCCCGAGCCGGTGGTGGCGTGCAGCAGGCCCGATTCGCCCGCCATGGCGGCCTTCCACACGGCGCGCTGAAAGGGAAACACTTTCCAGCCACGGCGGGCGAACCAGTCGTCAACCTGCTGCGCGGCAGCGGCCTTGCTCATGAACCTGCCTGGGCCAGCAGCCCTTTCAGGATATCGAGCGTGTCCGCATCCTCCACCGTCTTGTCGTCGCGCTTGCGCAGGATGCGCGGGAAGCGCACGGCAATGCCGGATTTGTGGCGCGGCGACAGCGCAATGCCTTCGAAGCCGATCTCGAACACCATGGTCGGCCGCACGCTGCGCACCGGCCCGAATTTTTCTATCGTGGTGCGGCGGATGGCGTTATCGACCTGCGCGATCTCCGCATCCGTCAGGCCGGAATAGGCTTTTGCAAAGGGCACCAGCTTGCGCTCGCCCTCGCCGTCGCTGTCCCAGACCGCGAAGGTGTAGTCGGTGTACAGCGAGGCGCGGCGGCCGTGGCCCGCCTGGGCGTAGATCAGCACTGCATCCACGCTGTAGGGATCGATCTTCCACTTCCACCAGGTGCCCACGTCCTTGGTGCGGCCCACGCCATACTGCGCCGGCTTCGCCTTCAGCATCATGCCTTCCACGCCCCGCATGCGCGATTCTTCGCGGATCTCCGCCAGCTGTTCCCAGCTTTCGGCATGCACCAGCGGGGAGATGCGCAGCTGCGGCACGCTCACTTCCGCCACCAGCTGTTCCAGCAGGGTGCGGCGCTCGCATTGCGGCAGCTGGCGCAGATCCACGCCGTCGCGTTCCAGCAGGTCGTAGGCCACCAGGGCGGCAGGCAATTCGGCCAGCAGCTTTGCCGACAGGGTTTTGCGCCCGATGCGTTTCTGCAGGTCGGCGAACGGCGACGGCGCGTCGCCCGCTTGCCAGATCAGGATTTCACCATCCACCACCGTGCCGTCGGGCAGGCGGATGGCCGCAAGTTCGGGGAAGCGTTCGGTAATCAGGTCTTCGCCGCGCGACCACAGCCAGTTGCCGCCGTTGCGGCACACCAGTTGCGCGCGCATGCCGTCGTATTTCCACTCCACCTGCCAGTCCGTGAGCTCGCCCAGCGTTTCCGGCGCCGCCTGCAGCTGGTGCGCGAGGAAAAAGGGATAGGGCTGGCCGCCGCGCATCGCATGCTCCTGGTCCGATTGCGCGGCGATCAGCTGCAGGAAGCCTTTCGCGGTGGGGCTCACGCTGCCGTCGGTCCAGCCCATCAGGCGCTGCGCAATCAGCTTGCTGTCCACGGCGGCGATGGCGCTCAGCGCACGTGTTACCAGCAGCTTCGAGACGCCGACACGGAAGCCGCCGCCGATCAACTTGACCAGCAGGAAGCGCTCGCGCGTTTCGAGCTGGTCCCAGTAGCTGAACAGGGCTTCGCGGATCACTTCAGGCTGCGCGCCGCGCAGCGGCGCAATCCGCTGCTCCACCCATTCTGCGAGGCCGATGTCGCTGCGATGTTTCGGTTCAGGCAAGATGTGGGCGATGGTTTCGGCCAGGTCGCCCACGGCGTCATAGCACTCGTCGAACAGCCAGTCGTCCAGGCCTGCATATTCGGTCGCATACTGGCGCAACAGCTTGACGGGCACTGCCTGGCGCGGCTTGCCGCCCGCAAGGAAATACACGGCCCACGCCGCATTCTCCGGCGCGGCGCTGCTGAAATAGGTCTTCAGCGCATCGAGCTTGCGGTTGGTGGCGGTGGTTTCGTCCAGTTCGGCGAACAGGCGGGCGAATTCACGCATTGCCGCCCTCCCCGCCTGCATCGGCCTTGCCTGCCGCGCGGGCAGCATCCGCCGCTTCGGTGACGGCCCAGCGCGCCGCTATCGGATCCGGCTCCGCCGTCACGCCTTCGGCAGCGGCGCCCGCAGCAGCGGCATCCTGCGCTTCGTCGTCGCCGTATTCGGTTTCGAAACCTTTGGCATCGAGGCCGTTCTGGCACAGCCAGCGCACCATGGTGGGAATCGAGCCGTGCGTGACGATGACCTGCTGCGCGCCGGTGGCCTTGATGGCCTGCATCAGGCCAGGCCAGTCTGCGTGGTCGGACAGTACGAAGCCACGGTCCACACCGCGGCGCCGGCGCGCGCCGCGCAGCAGCATCCAGCCGCTGGCGAAGGCGTCGCTGAAATCGCCGAAGCGGCGCACCCATGGCGAGCCCGCCGCCGATGGCGGTGCAATCACGATGGAGCGGCGGATATCGGCCTTGTCGACTTCCGTCACCAGCTGCGTCATCGGCAGCGGCACGCCCGCTTCGCGGTAGACGCGGTTCAGCGGCTCCACCGATCCGTGCGCGAGGATGGGGCCTATCGATGGATCGAGCCCGCTCAGGATGCGCTGCGCCTTGCCGAAGGAGTAGCACAGCATCAGGCTGGCGCGGCCTTCGGCTGCGTTCTTGCGCCACCAGGCATTCATATCGTCGAAGACCTGCTGCTGCGGCTCCCAGCGGTAGATCGGCAGGCCGAAAGTGGACTCGGTGATGAAGGTGTGGCAGCGTACCGGCTCGAAAGGAGTGCAGGTGGCATCCGCCTCCACCTTGTAGTCGCCGGATGCGACCCAGATCTCACCGCCGCATTCCATGCGGATCTGCGCGGAACCCAGCACATGGCCGGCCGGATGCAGCGAGATGCGCACGCCGTTGTGGACTATCTGCTCGCCGTATTCGAGTCCCTGCACGGTGATGTCGCCCAGCCGTGATTTGAGGATGCCGACGCCGGGCGCCGCCGCCAGGTAGTGGCCATGGCCGTAGCGGGCATGATCACCGTGGCCGTGGGTGATGATGGCGCGCTCCACCGGGCGCCAGGGATCGATGTAGAAATCCCCCGGCACGCAGTACAGGCCTTCTCGGCGGACAACAACCATATCGGACATTGGCGGGCTCTCAGCAAGGTTTGCCACCATTGTAGCCAAGCCGCCGGGCTGCCTCTGTCCGCCAGCGCACTCAGGCCGGCTGCACGAATTCCGCCATAAAGGTTTTCGTGATGTGCTCAGGGAACTCGATGGTGATCTGGTCTCCCGCCACGGAGAGCACGGTGCCGATGTCGAACCTGGGCACCTTGACCTTGCTGCCGACCGCGAAGCCTGCAGGCTCCGGTTCCGCAGCGGGCAGCGGCGGCAGCACGATATCGGCCGCCACATCTTCCGCCAGCACCGGCGGCGACAGGCAGTTGTCGCAGCATCCGCAGTGCTCCATGTCGACCGAGTCGTTGCCAAAGTAATCGAGCAGCACCTTCCAGCGGCAATAGCCGCTTTGCGCATAGGCCACCATCTGCTCCAGCGCTTCCTTGTCGCGCTCCTGCTTTTGCTCGTAGATGGCGGAGAGTTGGTCGAAATGCTTCGCCTTCGCCTCCTGCGCTGTCACCAGGTAATCCAGCTTGCGGTTCTGCCGCAGCAGCTTGCCGTCCTTGAGCAGCTTGAGGCAGACCTTGAGCTTACTGTCCGGCATATCGTCCAGCTGCGCCTTCAGGTCGGCATAGCGGAAGGGTGCGATGCCGGCAGCCGCTTCGTAGACCGCGCGCAGCTCCTCCGCCCCGGGATAGTGCTTCACGAGGAAGAACTGCTGCACGCGTTTGTCGTCCTGGAAGTAGAGCAGCGTGCATTCAGCGTCCCCGCCATCGCGGCCTGCGCGGCCCGACTCCTGGTAGTAGGCTTCGAGGTTGGCCGGCACCTGCAGGTGGATGACGAAGCGCGTATCCGGCTTGTCGATGCCCATGCCGAAAGCATTGGTGGCGACCATCACGCGGCGCTCGCCGTTCATGAAGAGGTCCTGGTTCTCCTTGCGCTCCTTCGCACCGAGCTTGCCGTGATACAGGGCCACGCTCTCCCCGGCTTCTTCCAGCAGGGCATGCAGTTCTTCGGCCGCCTTCACCGTCGCCGTGTAGATGATGCCCACGCCCTGCGTCTCGCGCACCAGGCGCAGCGCCTGCTCCGTTTTCTCCTGCGGATTCGTGACCTGCTGCACGCGGTAGTGCAGGTTGGGCCGGTAGATGCCGGTGTTGATCACCTTGATGCGCGGGGCGCCCAGCTGGCGTGCGATATCCTCGACCACGTCCTCGGTGGCGGTGGCCGTCAGCGCCAGCACGGGCGGCTTGCCCAGCGCGGCGATGGCGGCGCCGATTTCCAGGTAGGCCGGGCGGAAGTCGTGGCCCCACTGCGAAATGCAGTGGGCCTCGTCCACCACCAGCAGCGAGATCTCGGTGGCCTTGAGCACATCGAGGAATTCCGCGGTTGCCAGCCGTTCGGGCGTGCAGAACACGATGCGGCTGTGGCTGGAGCGGATGCTGCCGAGCGCCTCCAGCTCCTCCTCGCGCGACAGGCTGCTGTTGAGCTGGGCCGCGCCGATGCCGATTTCCTCCAGACTCTCCAGCTGGTCTTTCATCAGCGATATCAGCGGCGATACCACGACCGTGGCGCCCGGCAGGAGGGAAGCGGGTATCTGGTAGCACAGGGACTTGCCGCTGCCGGTCGGCATGATGGCCAGTGTGTCGCGGCCTTCGAGCACGCTGTCGATCACGGCCTGCTGGCCGGCGCGCAGCTTGTCCACCCCGAACACATTGCGCAGAAGGCTGCGGATCAGGCGCGCCCGCGCAGCGCCGCTGCGCTGCACGCCACGCTGCTCGCGCGTATTGAGTTTCCTTGTCACCATGGCCGTTCGTTCCGAGTCATCACTGCTCCACTGTAGGCGTGGCTAGCCGGTGATGCCATAGGACGGGACCTACTCAGCCCGTAGGAGCTCAGGAAAGCGCGCTGTCCAGCGCGGCCTGCAGCTCCAGCAGGTCGTAGGGCTTGCGCAGCAGGCGCGCCTTGAATTCCAGGCTGTCCAGCGCTTCCTTGCCGTAGCCGGTGGAGAAGATGATACGCACCGGTTTCACTTTCAGTGCCTTGCGCGCGAGTTCGATGCCCGACATGCCGGGCAGGCTGACATCGGTGAACAGGATATCGAAGTCCTGCGACTGCATCAGCTCCCATGCCGCTTCGCCGTCCGACACGCCGCTGACGGTATGCCCCAGCATGCCAACCAGTTCGCACACCATCTGCTGCGAGTCCAGGTTATCCTCCACCACCAGCACCCGCAGCGAGGTATTCTGTTCGATGGACGGCATGGGCGGAAGCAGGCCGTTGGCCCCCGCGCTGCGCCGCTGGCGGGCCTGCATGGCCTGCTGGCGGTTATTCAGCACATGGCGCAGCTTGCGCGCCAGTTCTTCGCGCCGATAGGGCTTGCTCAGCAGTTCCAGGCCCGGGTCGAGGCGTCCTCCGTGCACGATGCCGCCCTGCGGGTATCCGGAGGTGAACAGCACCACCAGGTCCGGCACCATCTGCTGCGCGATACGCGCCAGTTCGGGGCTGCGCAGGGAACCGGGCATCACCACGTCGGTGAACAGCAGGTCGGGCTTCGCGCCGCCTTCAATCATGCGCAGCGCCTTCTCCCCGTTTTCCGCCGACAGCACCGTGTAGCCCAGTGCGGACAGCATGTCGAGCACCACCTGACGCACGCCGTCGTCGTCTTCCACCACCAGGATGGTTTCATCGCCGCCGCGGATCGGCCCCGTTTCCGGCGCCTGCTCCGCGGCTTCGGCCTGCATGGAGCGCGGCAGGTAGATCTTGACGCTGGTGCCCTGCCCCACTTCGCTGTAGATCTTGATATGGCCCCGGCTCTGCTTGACGAAGCCGTAGGCCATCGACAGGCCGAGGCCCGTGCCCTCGCCTTCCGGCTTGGTGGTGAAGAAGGGTTCGAAGGCGCGCTGCAGCACTTCCTGCGGCATGCCGCAGCCGGTGTCGGTGACGGACAGCATGACGTACTGGCCGGAGGGCACGTCGATCAGGTTATTGACGTAGTACTCATCCAGCACTGCGTTACCGAGTTCGATGGTGAGGCGCCCTTCGCCCTTCATCGCGTCGCGCGCATTGATGGCCAGGTTCAGGATCACGTTTTCGATCTGGCCCGGGTCGACCAGCGTGTTCCACAGGCCGCTGCCGATCACCGTGATGAGTTCCACCGCTTCGCCCAGCGCGCGGCGCAGCAGCTCGTCCATATTGCCCACCAGGCGGCCCAGGTCGGACACCACCGGCTGTAAGGGCTGGCGGCGCGCGAAGGCCAGCAGCTGCGAGGACAGCTTGGCGCCGCGCTCCACGGCGCCAATCGCCATGTCGAGCCGCCTGCGCGCCGTTTCATCGCCGTTCAGGTGCTGGTTCAGCAGGTGCAGGTTGCCGGAAATGATCTGCAGCACATTGTTGAAGTCATGCGCCACTCCGCCCGTGAGCTGGCCCACGGCTTCCATTTTCTGCGACTGGCGCAGCGCTTCCTCGGCCTTGTCGCGCTCCGCGATCTCGCGGCCCACGCGCTGCTCCAGCGTGTCGTTCAGGTCGCGCAGCGCCACCTCGATGCGGCGCCGTTCCGTGATGTCGGTCTTCACCGCGATCAGGGCCACCGGATGGCCCATTTCATCATCGAGGCGGCTCATGCTGCCCGATATCCAGACCCAGGAACCGTCCGGTTTCTGGTAGCGTTTTTCCAGCGTGAAGGGCTGGCCGGAAGCTTTCAGCCGCTCCACCAGCGCCGTGTTTTCCGCCTTGTCGTCCGGGTGGATCAGGTCGTCCATATGGAGGCTGAGCAGCTGCTGCTGGCTGCGGCCCAGCATCGAGCACAGCGCGCCGTTCACCCGCTGGAAGCGCCCGTCCAGGCTGAGCTCCGACAGCCCCACCGAGGCCTGGCCGAAAATGGCGGCAAGCCGGTCCTGGCTGGTGCGCAGCGCCTGTTCGATCTGCTTGCGCTCGGTAACGTCGAAGGACACGCCGACATAGCGCCGCTGCGCAGGCGTGGCGCCTTCCACCACTTCGCCCTGCCGCGCCACCCAGCGCACCTGCCCGTTGTCCGGGCGCAGGATGCGGTACTCGGTGTATTCGAGGGGATTCAGGCCGTCTTTCAGGCGCGCCGGGCCGAGACGGCCGCGGTCGCGCTGGTCGATCATTGAAATCAGCAGGTCGGCCGTCACTTCAACGTGTTCGTCCAGGCCCCAGATCTGGCGGTAGGTCTGCGACACCACCATCTTGCCGGTGGACGGGAACCACTCGAAGCTGCCGATGCCGCCCGCCTGCTGCGCCATGCGCAGCCGCTCCTCGGTGATGATCAGGTCCGTCACGTCCGAGCCCTCGACGAAAACGCCGCTCACCGTGCCGTCGTCGGCGCGCAGCGGCTGGTAGACGAAGTCGAGATAGCGCGGATGGACGCTGCCGTCCGCATCCACCAGGTCCACCTTCATCTGCTTGCCGACAAAGGGCTTGCCGCTGCTGTAGACCTGGTCCAGCAGTTCGACGAAGCCCTGCTCCCGCACCTCGGGCAAGGCCTCCGCCACCGTGCGGCCGATCAGGTCGCGCTGGCGCACCAGCCGCATATAGGGGTCGTTGGCCAGTTCGAATACATGCTGCGGGCCGCGCAGCACCGCCATGAAGCCCGGCGCCTGTTCGAACAGCTGCCGCAGCAGCCTGGTTTCCTCCTGCAGCCGCGTATTCTGCTGGTCCAGCGCGCGTTCGTGATGCAGGCGCTTCGTCACATCGACCACGGTGCACAGTACGCCGCCCACATCCCCGCAGCTGTCGTAGACCGGCGTGTAGAACAGGTCGAACCACACGTCCTCCGGCGTGCCGTTGCGCAGCAGGCGCATGTGCATGCCCAGGTGCTGCCGCACTTCGCCGCGGAAGCCGCTTTCCAGGATGTCGCGGTTCCAGTCCCAGATCTCGGGCCAGATGCCCGGCACCGTGCCGCCGAGTGCCTCGGGATGGCGCTTGCCCGCAATCTCGGCATAGCCGTCGTTGTAAATCATGACGTGGTCTGCTCCCCACATCAGCACCATGGCGATGGGCGAATTGAGGACGATATCGACCGAGGTGCGCAGCGCGGGTGTCCAGCTGCCGATGGCGCCGAGGCTGGTGCGCGACCAGTCCAGCGCGCGCACCAGATCACCGGCCGCCCCCCCGCCGTGGGGCATATAGCAATCGCTTGCGTCGCGAAGCGGAAGGTCGACTGCGGTCATGCGGCCCGGGCCTCCACTGCGCGCCGTGGCAGCAGGACGCTGAACACGGTGGTGTCCAGCGCTTCATCCGAGGCTACGTCCACCTGGCCGCCGTGGGCCTTGACGAACATGCTGGCCGTATACAGGCCAAGGCCCAGGCCCTGCCCGGATTTGCGCGCTTCGCTGCCATGCTGGAAGGGTTCGAACAGCCCTGCCAGCTGCGCCTGCGGGATCACGCCGCGGTTGCTCACGCCGAGCACGATATGGTCCGGCGCACTGCCATCGATCCGGAGCATGACCGCGTGGTCCGGCGCGCCGTGCTGCAAGGCGTTGGACAGCAGGTTGGAGAGCACCTGCGACAGGATGCCCGCATCCACATGGGCCACGGTATTGCCCTCGGCCTCCACGGCCACGCGCTGAGGCTTGTCGCCGCCATGGAATTCATCGGCGATGGCGCGGCAGATCGCTTCCAGGTCCTGGTCGGCAAGGCGCAGCTGCAGTTCGCCACTGCGGATGCGCGCCAGGTCCAGCAGCTGGTCCACCATCTGCGCCATGCGCCGCGCGCTGCTCTGGATGCGCTGCGCCGTCACCGCCACTTTCGGGTGGTCCGTCATCATCGGCAGCAGCATGGCGCCATTCATCACCACCGACAGCGGCGTGCGCAGGTCATGCCCCAGCACGGCGGTAAACATCTCGTTCAGGCGCAGGGCGCGCTTCAGCTCTTCCAGCTGCTGCGACATCTGCTTCTTCTGCTGGTAGAGCTCAACGAAGACATTGACCTTGCTGACCAGCGCCTTGGCGTCCAATGGCTTGTAGAGAAAATCGACGGCGCCCGCCTCGTAGCCGCGGAAGCTGTAGCTCGCTTCGCGCGCGGCGGCGGTCAGGAAGATCAGGGGAATGGTGCGGGTGCGCTCGCTGCCGCGTATCAGCTCGGCCAGCTCGAAGCCGTCCATATTCGGCATCTGCACATCGATCAGGGCCAGCGCCACCTCATGCTCCAGCAGCAGTTCCAGCGCCTCCGCGCCGGACGAAGCCTTGAGCAGCGCGACGCCGGGCCGGGCCAGCAAGGCCTCCACGGCGATCAGGTTCTGCTGAATGTCATCGACGACGAGAATATTGATAGGGGCAGTCACGGCAGGCTTCGAAGGAGGCATTTCTTAAGGCAACAATATGCTATCAGCTTTTGCCAGAACGACAGCATGTGTTTCAATCGTGCGCGTTAGCAATAAAACAAGTTCACGCGAGCGGTCAAATCCCGGTAAACTTCGCGCTTTCCGCTTTTCCTGCGCAGGACGATCATGACCTTCACCATCAGCGACACCAGCTACTCCACCGACACTCCCGAAGCCAAGCAGGCCATGTACGCCGACCTGCGCTCGCAGCTGCAAGGCCTGGTGCACGGCGAAAGCGACTGGATCGCCAACACCGCCAATTTCAGCTCGCTGGTATTCAATACGATGCCGGGCCTGAACTGGGCGGGCTTCTATTTCCTGAAAACGGAAGACGAGCTGGTGCTCGGCCCCTTCCAGGGCAAACCGGCCTGCATCCGCATCAAACGCGGCCGCGGCGTTTGCGGTTCGACCGTGGAGAAAGGCGCGCCCATCGTGGTGGCGGACGTGCATGCCTTCCCTGGCCATATCGCCTGCGACGTGAATTCGCGTTCCGAGCTGGTGGTGCCGGTATTCGGCAAGGATGGCGCCATCATCGGCGTGTTCGATCTCGACAGCCCGCTGCCGAACCGCTTCGACGAAACGGACTCCGAAGGCATCCAGTCCCTCGTGCGCATCCTGGAACAGACGCTCGCCTGATCCTCCTCAGCACCTGCCACGCCTCAGCTGGACATCGCCGCGCGCGGTGCTAAGTTGAAGCTTGGAGGTGCGCCATGACACTCGCTGACATATCCGAAGCAGTCCCCCGCTATGAGGACGATTTCGTCCTCTGGGCTGAAACGCAGGCCGCCTTGCTGCGACGGCGGCAATTTAACGCTCTGGACATTGCCAATCTCACCGAGGAGATCGCGAGCATGGTCAGACACGAACGGCGTGCCCTGAAGCACCGCCTGGAAATCTTGCTCGCTCACCTGCTGAAATGCGAGCACCAGCCAGAACGCCATACGCGCAGCTGGGACAGCACAATCATCGAGCAGCGTGAACGGATCGCTGACATCCTCACAGACAGCCCTAGCCTGCGCACGCATTTGAGCGAAGTGCTTCCAAGAGCTTATCAGCATGCCGCAAACATGGCTGCGGCCCAGACCGGCATTCCGCGGGGCAATTTCGCCAAAGATTGCCCATATTCACTTGCAGAAATTCTGGAACCGACGTGAGCGCGCATAATGCCTCTGCCCTGCATTAGCCAGCTGGTATTCGCAGGGAGCGGTGAGAAATAGCCATGCTGCTCAACAGAGCCCGAGCTTGCGCCGCACACTACCGGAGGTGGTGGTCTATGCCTACCCGCATGCGGTGATCGAAGCAGCGGACCAGTTTCCGGCCGAATGTCCATGGACGGTGGAAGAGATCCTGGGCGAGGCCTAGACCAGCAGCGCCGTGCTCATGGACTTGGCGTCTTCCGCCGCATCGTCCAGGCAGGCCAGGATTTCGGGGTGTTCGTCGAGGTAGCGGGCCAGCGTGCCGGTCTGGGTGAGGTAGGCGTCTTCGCGGCGCGGCAGCGGGCATTCAACGGGGCTGAGGTAGCGCGCCAGCAGCAGCGTATCGCGCAGGCCCACGGGCGGAATGCTGACGGCGGCGCCGCGCAGCGACACCACGGCATTGGCCACCGGCTCCGGCACCTTCAGCTTCTTCATCAGCTCGCGCGCAATGATCTCCTGCGCTGCGCCCATCCACTCCTCCGGATCTTCCAGCAGGCCGGGCATGGCGTCGGCCCGCCCCAGCAAGTAGAAGCCGCCCACCTCGTGCATGATGCCCGCGAACAGCGCGGTATCGGCATCCACCCGCGTAATGCGGCTGCCGATGAGGTAAGCAAGGGAGGCCACATGGGCCGAATAGCGCCACAGCTGCTCCGCCTGAGCGCGCAGGCCTGCATCGCTGATGCGTGCACCAAACTGGCGCACGACCATTGCTGCCGCCAGGGTATAAAGATTGCGGTAGCCAAGACGCATGACGGCGCCCCGCACACTGGTGACAAGTGCCGCCCCGTTGGAACGGAACACCGCCGAATTGGCCAGCGCCACTGCGCGGGCCGCCAGGATAGGCTCGGCCAGCACCTTGCGGATCACATCTTCATCATGACAATCCGGGTCGGCAAGGCAGAGCTGCAGCGCAAGCGCTGCATTCACACTGGTGGGGAACACCAGTTCCCCACGCTGTGCCTCGGCGACGACGGCCGCAAAGTCTCGAAGTTTTTCCATAACAACATAATACTAGTTCGCCTGCCATTTTCCGGCGCGCACGAATGGGTTCTACACAATTCCGACAAAAATTGTCGGCATCCGCCCGGCGAACGGGACGCCGAAGCGTCCCATTATGCTGTTACAGGGCTTCCAGCGCCTTGTTGAAGGTGGCGCTTGGACGCATCACGGCGCTGGTCTTGGCCGGATCAGGGTAGTAGTAGCCGCCGATATCCATCGGGGCGCCCTGCACCTTGATCAGCTCTTCGACGATCTTCGACTCGTTCTCCGCCAGCGACTTGGCCAGCGGCGTGAAGTGCGCCTTCAGTTCCGCGTCTTCGGTCTGGGCCGCCAGCGCCTGGGCCCAGTACAGGGCAAGGTAGAAGTGGCTGCCGCGGTTGTCCAGCTCACCGGTGCGGGCCGACGGCGACTTGTTATTGTCCAGCAGCTTGCCGGTGGCTTCGTCCAGGGTCTTGGCCAGCAGCTTCGCCTTGGCGTTGCCGGACTTGATGCCCAGGTCTTCCAGCGACACCGCCAGCGCCAGGAACTCGCCCAGCGAATCCCAGCGCAGGTGGTTTTCTTCCACCAGCTGCTTCACGTGCTTCGGCGCGGAACCGCCGGCGCCCGTTTCGTACATGCCGCCACCGGCCATCAGCGGCACGATGGACAGCATCTTGGCGCTGGTGCCCAGTTCCAGAATCGGGAACAGGTCGGTCAGGTAGTCGCGCAGGATGTTGCCGGTCACCGAGATGGTGTCCAGGCCGCGCGACACGCGCTCCAGGGTGTAGCGCATTGCGCGCACCTGGGACATGATCTGGATATCCAGGCCGCTGGTATCGTGGTCCTTCAGGTAGGTCTGCACCTTCTTGATCACTTCCGCTTCGTGCGGACGGTATGGGTCCAGCCAGAACACGGCAGGCATGCCGGAGTTGCGGGCACGGGTAACGGCCAGCTTGACCCAGTCGCGGATCGGCGCGTCCTTCACCTGGCACATGCGCCAGATATCGCCCTCTTCCACGTTCTGCGTCAGCAGCACTTCGCCGGTGGCGAGGTCGGTGATGTTGGCCACGCCGGCTTCCGGCACTTCAAAGGTCTTGTCGTGCGAGCCGTATTCCTCGGCCTGCTGGGCCATCAGGCCCACGTTCGGCACGGTGCCCATGGTGCGCGGGTCGAAGTTGCCATGCCATTTGCAGAAGTTGATCATCTCCTGGTAGATACGGGCGAAGGTCGATTCCGGCATCACGGCCTTCACGTCCTTCGGACGGCCGTCGGCGCCCCACATCTTGCCGCCGATACGGATCATGGCCGGCATCGATGCGTCCACGATGATGTCGTTGGGCGAGTGGAAATTGGTGATGCCCTTGGCCGAATCCACCATCGCCAGTTCCGGACGGTGTTCGTGGCAGGCGTGCAGGTCCTTCATGATCTCGTCGCGCTGCGAAGCAGGCAGCTTCTCGATCTTCTCGTACAGGTTGGCCATGCCGTTGTTCACGTTCACGCCCAGCTCATCGAAGGTCTTGCCGTGCTTCTCGAAGGCGTCCTTGTAGAACACGCGCACGCAGTGGCCGAACACGATCGGGTGCGACACCTTCATCATGGTCGCCTTCACGTGCAGCGAGAACATCACGCCGGTCTTGTGCGCGTCGTCGATCTGCTGTTCGTAGAACTCCAGCAGGGCCTTTTTGCTCATGAACATGCTGTCGATGATCTCGCCGGCCTGCAGTGCGACCTTCGGCTTCAGCACTACGGTCTTGCCGGACTTGGTGATCAGCTCCATCTTCACTTCGCGGGCCTTGTCCAGGGTCATGGACTTTTCGCCGTGGTAGAAGTCGCCGTGGTGCATGTGCGAGACGTGGGTGCGGGAGGCCGGGCTCCATTCGCCCATCGAGTGCGGGTTCTTGCGTGCGTATTCCTTCACGGCCTTCGGCGCGCGGCGGTCCGAGTTACCTTCGCGCAGGACCGGGTTCACGGCGCTGCCGATGCACTTGCCGTAGCGGGCCTTCAGTGCCTTTTCTTCTTCGGTTTTCGCGTCTTCCGGATAGTCCGGCAGCTTGTAGCCGCGGCTTTGCAGCTCGCGTACGCAGGCGATCAGCTGTGCCACGGAGGCGGAAATGTTCGGCAGCTTGATGATATTGGTGTCCGGCTTCTGGGTCAGCGCGCCCAGCTCGGCCAGGTTGTTCGGGACTTTCTGGTCGTCGCTCAGGTACTCCGGGAATTCGCCGAGCACGCGGGCGGCGACGGAAATGTCGCTCGACACCACTTCAACGCCGGCCGGGGCCGTGAATTTTTCAACAATCGGCAGCAGCGAATAGGTCGCCAGCAGCGGTGCTTCGTCGGTCAGCGTGTAGATAATCTTGTCTGCCATGGTCATTCCAATCTGTGCAGCTTGTGGCCGCGAGTTAACTAGGTCAAAGATGTAAAGTGTACAGCATGTGCAGCATTGAGCTCAATCAAGCCTCTGCCGGCGCCCGGCGCAAACTGCTTAAGTTACAATGGAAATCACCGCATTTATGCTGAAATATTGATTGCGAGGTCAATATGAGCCGGAAATCAGCCCAAACCCTCCACAAGCTTCGCTTTGTGACCGGGTGCGCATTGATTGGCTCGGTGCTGACCGGCGCTTTCCTCGCTTGGGTGCCTGTGCCGTTCGACTTGAGGGTTGTTGGCGCAGGTATTGGCGCTCTCGCAGGCGCGTTCACCCTGTTTCACGCCGCCTGAACCGCCGTGCTGCCCGATATCGCCATTGACGGCAATTGGGTGGATATCGGCTCCGTTCTTACCGGTGGCCTGTACATGCTTTACCGCCACTTCACTTCACCGATGACCGACAGACGGTTTCTCAGCAAGCAAACTGGCATGTACTTTGCCAACGGTTCTGCGCTATTCCCTTTGATCCTCATGGTGTGCTCAGTCGCATCCTCGTCCATTGTCAGGAGTTTGCTGGACGCCAGCAGAATAAGCCTTGCTGTTGCAGGATGCTTCGCATTGTTCGCTATCCTTGAGAAGTAAGCCTCCATCACAGACTTACCCCACCCGGAAATGGTAAAGTGTTGGCCTGCCCGGCGGCGCGCTGGCGGCTCTTTATCGTTGCACAATCGAAGAACAGAATGAATATCGTTTCAAATCAAGAAGTTAACCTCGGAAAAGACAGCAAAGTCACGCCCATGATGCAGCAGTACCTGCGCATCAAGAGCGAGCATCCGACGATGCTGGTGTTCTACCGTATGGGCGACTTCTATGAATTGTTCTACGACGACGCGGAGAAGGCTTCGCGCATCCTGGGCATTACGCTGACGGCACGCGGCAGCAACAATGGCGTGCCGATCAAGATGGCCGGCGTGCCCTTCCACTCGCTGGACGGCTACCTGGCCAAGCTGGTCAAACTGGGCGAATCCTGCGCGATCTGTGAACAGATCGGCGACCCGGCACTGAGCAAGGGCCCGGTGGAGCGCAAGGTGGTGCGCATCGTCACCCCGGGCACGCTGACCGATGCCGACCTGCTGCCGGAGAAATCGGAACGTCCCCTGCTGGCGATGTACCTGATGAACCAGCGCAAGCACACAACGGCCGGCCTGGCCTGGCTGTCGCTGGCCAGCGGCGCGTTGCGCCTGATGGAGTTCTCGGGCGACCAGCGTTCGGTGCAGACGCGCCTGATGCAGGAGCTGGAGCGCATTGCGCCGGCCGAAATCCTGCGCCCCGATGCGGGCGAGCTGTTTGAAGAGATCACCATCTGCCACGTGAACAACGTGCCGGAGTGGCATTTCGATGTGGTGCATGGCCATAAGTCGCTGCTGGACCAGCTGGCGGTGGCCACGCTGACCGGCTTTGGCGCCGATGGCCTTGGCCCGGCATTCGGCGCCGCAGGCGCCCTGCTGCGCTATGCGCATTCCACGCAAGGCCGCGGCCTGCAGCACGTGCGCAGCCTCACCTGCGAAACGGAATCCGAATTCATCGGCCTCGATTCGGCCACGCGCCGCAACCTGGAGCTGACGGAGACCATCCGCGGCCAGGAATCGCCGACGCTGTTCTCGCTGCTTGACCACTGCCGCACGCCGATGGGTTCGCGCCTGCTGCGCTACTGGCTGCACCATGCGCGGCGCGACCAGAAGGTGGCGCGCGCGCGGCATGACGCCATCTCGGCGCTGATGCAGAACGATACCACCGGATCGCTGGCCTATCACCTGGGCCATGTGCCGGATATCGAGCGCATTACCACCCGCGTGGCGCTGCTGACGGCGCGTCCGCGCGACCTGGCCAGCCTGCGCGATGGCCTGCAGCAGCTGCCCAAGCTGCAGCATGCGCTGGCGCGCAGCCTGCAGCACGATAATGCGGGCAGCCTGCTGCACAACATCCATGATGCGCTGGCCACGCCGGATTCCTGCGTGGACCTGCTGGTGCGCGCCGTGATGCCGGAACCGGCGAACATGGTGCGCGATGGCGGCGTGATTGCGCGCGGCTTCGATGCGGAGCTGGACGAATTGCGCGGCCTTTCGGAGAACGCAGGCCAGTACCTGGTCGATCTCGAAACGCGCGAACGTGCGCGCACCGGCATCGCCAACCTGCGCGTTGAATACAACAAGGTGCATGGCTTCTATATCGAAGTCACCAACGGCCAGGCAGACAAGGTGCCTGACGATTACCGCCGCCGCCAGACGCTGAAGAACTGCGAGCGCTATATCACGCCGGAGCTGAAGGCTTTCGAGGACAAGGCGCTGTCGGCGCAGGACAAGGCGCTGGCGCGCGAAAAGGAGCTGTACGAGCAGTTGCTGGCCGACCTGGCGCCGCATATCGGCACGCTGCAGTCGATCGCGCAAGCCGTGTCGCAGCTGGACACCCTGACCGCGCTGGCCGAACACGCGCTGCGCCACAACTGGTGCGCGCCGCAGCTGGTGGCCGAGCCCTGCATCGATATCACGGAAGGCCGCCACCCGGTGGTGGAAGGCCAGATCGAGCGCTTCATCGCCAACGACTGCAAGCTGCAGAACGAACGCCGCCTGCTGCTGATCACTGGCCCGAACATGGGCGGTAAGTCGACCTTCATGCGCCAGGTTGCGCTGATCACGCTGCTGGCCTATATCGGCAGCTATGTGCCGGCCACCAGCGCCACCATCGGCCCGATCGACCGCATCTTCACCCGCATCGGCGCCACCGACGACCTGGCCGGCGGCCGCTCCACCTTCATGGTGGAGATGACGGAGGCCGCCACCATCCTGAACGGCGCCACCGAGCACTCGCTGGTGCTGATGGACGAAATCGGGCGCGGCACCTCCACCTTCGACGGCCTGGCGCTGGCGTGGGCGATTGCGCGCCACCTGATCGATACGAGCCGCAGCTTCACGCTGTTCGCCACCCACTACTTCGAACTGACGCAGCTGCCGGAGAGCCATCCGACGGCGGCCAATGTGCACCTGTCGGCGGTGGAGCACAAGGACAGCATCGTGTTCCTGCACGCCGTGCAGGCCGGTCCCGCCTCGCAGAGCTACGGCCTGCAGGTGGCGCAGCTGGCCGGCGTGCCGCAGGGCGTGATCAAGGCCGCGCGCAAGCACCTGGCGCGGCTGGAATCGCAGGCGCTGGACGCCACGCCGCAGCTGGACCTGTTCGCCGCACCGCGCGCCGACGACGAGGAGATCGAAGCGCCGGCCGCGCAGGCGGAAGAGAATCCGGCGTTGGCAGCGCTGCTGGCGGCGATGGACGACATCGATCCCGATGCGCTCACGCCGCGCGAAGCGCTGGAACGCCTGTATCAGCTCAAGCGCCTGGCGCAGCCTGCCCTGGGATGACGAAGCGGCTGGCGTCTTATGTGCTGCTGTGCGCCCTGCTGGGCGCTGTGCCGCTGCACGCGGCGCCGGCGCAGAAACCCTTTCACTTCAGCGTGATCGGGCACACCTTCCCTTCCGAACAGGGCGATGCGGACCTGAAGCGCGCCATCGCCAAAGCCAACGAATCGAAACCCGCCTTCGTGCTCGCGAGCGGCATCAAGTCGGCCGCCGAGCCTTGCAGCGATAAACTCTATACGCAGCGGCGCAACGTGCTGAACACCTCGGACCGCCCGCTGATCCTGCTGCTGGCGGGCAGCGACTGGACCGGCTGCCGCAATTCGGCGGGCCGCTCGAATGCCATCGAACGCCTGAACCGCATCCGCGAAATTTACTTTGAAGGCGCCGATTCGCTGGGCGAGCGCAAGCTGGAACTGAGCCGCCAGTCGAACATCGCGAAGTTCCGCAGCTATGCGGAGAATGCGCACTGGGAGCAAGGCGGCGTGCTGTTTGCCACGGTCAACCTGCCGTCGAACAACAACCACTTCCTGGCCGAAGCGGGGCGCAACAGCGAGTATGAGGACCGCTTCGTCGCCAACCGCTCCTGGCTGCAGCGGCTGTTTGCGCTGGCCAAGCGGCGCAAGCTGGAGGGCGTGGTGCTGTTTTCCGATGGCGATGTGGGCGCGCACCGTGAGCAGGGTTTCTCGCTGCTGCCCAGCTTCTCCAGCAAGCAGGACGGCTTCAGCGACACGCGCCGCATCATCCGCACGCTGGCGGAAAAATATCCGGGCAAGGTGCTGCTGGTCGATACCAGCAAGGAGCGGCCGGCGGACGACGTAAAACCCGGCACGCTCAGCTGGCGCGACAACCTCGGCCACGTGAGCCTTACCGGCGAGTGGTCCGAAATCGAAGTCGAACCCGGCACCAGACACCTGTTCTCCCTCCACGGCCCAGAAAAGTAAAAGGCAGCCCTCGGGCTGCCTGGTCGTCATTTCCGCGCAGGCGGAAACCCATGGATTCCCGCCTGCGCAAGAATGACGCGTTAGTGGATCGGGTGCGTGCGGAAGTGGTCGCCTTCTTCGCCTTCGTCGTCCTCGTCACCGTGGTGGTGGCCGTGGGCGCCGTGCACGTGCTCGTGGGCGATTTCTTCTTCGGTGGCGGGACGCACGTCCGTTACCTTCAGTTCGAAGCGCAGCGCCATGCCGGCCAGCGGGTGGTTGCCGTCCAGTACAACCTTGTCGTCGGCGATGTCGGTCACGGTGAAGATCATGGCTTCTTCGTCGCCATCGTCGCCGTCCGGCATGCCTTCGAATTGCATGCCGACTTCCAGCGGCTCAGGCAGGCGGTTGCGCGGCTCGACCTTGACCAGGCTGGCGTCGTAATCGCCAAAGGCATCTTCCGGTTCAATCTGCAGCGTGGTGGCGTAGCCGGTTTCCTTGCCGTCGAGCTCTTCCTCGATCTTCGGCAGCGTGTTTTCGTAACCGCCGTGCAGGTAGACCATGGGCTGGCTGCCATCTTCGATCAGATTGTTCTGGGCGTCGGACAGCTTGTACTGCACGGTCACGACTGTATTCTTGGCGATCTTCATAAGGCTTCCTTTCAATTTGGCTAGCCGCGATTATACCCCCTGCGCGGCGGGACCATCGCCGCCCTCATTGTTATAATGGGGCATGAAAAAACTACCACTTCTGGGCGATATGTCGCCTGCGCAATTCCTGCGCGACTATTGGCACAAGAAACCGCTGCTGATCCGCCAGGCCATCCCCGGCTTCAAGCCACTGCTCCCCTTCGACAAACTGGCCGAACTGGCCACCAGGGACTATGTGGAATCGCGCCTGGTTACGCTGACCGATGGCGAATGGGATATGCAGCACGGCCCGCTCACCGGCCTGCCGCCGCGCAGCCAGCGCGCATGGAGCATGCTGGTGCAGGGCATCAACCTGCACGACGATGCGGCCGACCAGCTGCTGCGCCAGTTCCGCTTCGTGCCCGATGCCCGCCTCGACGACCTGATGGTGAGTTTCGCCACCGATGGCGGCGGCGTGGGCCCGCACTTCGATTCCTATGATGTGTTCCTGCTGCAAGCCGAGGGCCAGCGCCGCTGGCGCATCAGCGCGCAGAAGGACCTGAGCCTGGTGGAAGGCCTGCCGCTGAAGATCCTCAGCAAGTTCAAGGCGGAGCAGGAGTTCATCCTGGAGCCGGGCGATATGCTTTACCTGCCGCCGCATTACGCGCACGACGGCGTGGCCATCGGCGATTGCCAGACCTATTCGATCGGTTTCCGTTCGCCGTCCTACCAGGAACTGGGCGAGAACTTCCTGCAGTTCATGGCGGACTCGATCGACCTGCCCGGCCGCTACGCCGATCCGGACCTGGAGCACAGCAAGAAACCGGCCGAGATTCCGAAACACATGCTGTCCACCATCGCCGATGAGCTGAACAAGATGCGCTTCACCGAAGAGGACATTACGATCTTCCTCGGCGAATACCTGTCGGAACCGAAGTTCAATGTGTTCTTCAATGGCCCGGAGCAGCCGCTGACGGCCGGCGCCTTCACCAAGGCTGCCGTGAAGAAGGGCGTGAAGCTGTCGCGCAAGACGCAGATGCTTTACCGCGGCAAGAACGTCTTCATCAATGGCGAGTCCTTCGCCGTGGGCAAGGCCGACAAGGCCACGCTGGAGGCGCTGGCCAATGAGCGCGCGCTGGGCGGCGCCGAAGTGGCCGAGGCCTCCGAAGATGTGATGGAAGCGCTGTTCGCGTGGTACACGGACGGCTGGCTGGAACTGGCTGCCTGAGGCCGCGCCATGGACCGCCAGCTGTTCGACAGCCGCAGCGGCTTTGAAGCAAAGCTGGCGCTCTGCCTCGGCCGGGCCCGGCTTACCTTGCAGATGTTCGATCCGGACTTTGCCTGGTGGCAATTGGGAAGTTCGGCGACGGAAGCGGTGCTGCGCGAGTTCCTGCGCGGCGGCGGCCGCCTGCTGCTGGCCGCGCACAGCAAGGAATTCCTGCAGAAGGATGCGCCCCGTTTCGTGAAGCTGCTGGCCGACTTCGGACCGCAGATGGAGTGCCGCGTCACCCAGCGCCAGCTGCGCCACCTGAGCGATTCCTTCTGCATCGCCGACGGCCGCGACATCGTGCGGCGTTTCCATTCCGACCACTTCCGCGGCGAGGCCTGTTTTGACGATCCCGAGTCAACCAAAATCAGCGCCGAACGTTTTGATGGTATGTGGCTGGAAACTTTGCCTGGACTGCAAGCGAACACCACTGGATTGTGACAAAAAAATATGTACAATGCGCGTGTTCGCCCGGTAGGCTGATGTTGCCGGGAGATACCGGGAGTTCGCGCTGGAAGAAAAATATTGCGGGAACGCAAAATAGTTATGAAACTGGCTCGTTTTGCTATTGCGACGCACCAAAAATGGCTATAATATCCCGTTAGGAAGTTTCCGATGACTGAGGCACCATTCGGTACGAAAGCATACGAGACGCCCTAATGAGCGATAATTACCGGTAATTATTCATCGCAACATTGTTATTAATTTTTGTGAATTAATTAAGGAAAACAAATGAAAAAATCCCTGCTGATCGCCTCCCTGCTGGCTGTTGCTCTGGCTGCTTGCTCGAAAAAAGAAGAAACCCCAGCTGCTCCAGTAGCTACCCCAGAAGCTGCTGCTCCTGCTGCTGCTCCAGCCGCTGACGCTGCTGCTCCTGCTGCTGCTCCAGCCGCTGACGCTGCTGCTGCTGCTGCTTCCGACGCTGCTGCTGCTGCTTCCGCTGCTGCATCCGCTGCTTCCGCTGCTGCTGACGCCGCTTCCGCTGCTAAGTAATTCAGCGCGCAGGGAAAAAGACCGGCCTTCGGGCCGGTTTTTTTTCGCCTGTACATTCCGCGGCAGATGGGAGAGACGGGAAGCGCGCATGAAAAAACCGGCCCGAAGGCCGGTTTTTCGTCGGAGCGTGGGCTCTCTTACTTGAGCTGTTCCTGCAGCAGCTGCAGGATCTTCTCGCCCACCGGCGTTGCATCCGGCTTGCCCTGGTTGTCCTGCACCGTAACCTGGCTGCTCTTGCCATCGTCGGCCGACTTGACGTGGATGCGGTAGCGCTGGGCTTCCTTGTCCTTGTCCGAATTCCAGCTGAAGATGCGCGAGAACCAGCCCTTCACTTCGGCCGTATCCGGCACGTAGCGCACGAAGTAGATGCCCTGCACGCGGTCGCGGTCTTCCACGGTGAAGCCGGCGCGGTCCAGCGCCAGGCCTACGCGGCGCCAGGAGCGGTCGTAGCCTTCGTCGGTCTCCACATAGCGGCCGGCGCCCTCGCCCTTCAGGAAGGCGTGCAGCGGCTGCACGGCGGCGTTGTCCACGGCCAGGCGCGATTCGGTCGGCTCGGTGCCGCCCAGCTTGGTCATCAGCTTGGCCAGGAAGATCGCTTCCAGGTTCGGATCGGTCGGACGCATGGTCCACTGCGCGATTTCCTTCTGCGGGCCGGTCAGCACTTCTTCCGCGCCGCGGTGGCTGATGAAGATCTCGGTCGAACCGTCAGGCTGGCGCTCCAGGCGGGTGCGGTATTTGTCGCGCAGGCCGCTCGAGTAAGCCGAATCGAAAACCTTGCCGATGGTGCGGCGGATGATGTCCTGCGGGATGTTCGCGCGGTTCTCGTTCCATTCGGTTTCCATCACGCCGGCGGTGGCATTGTCCACGGCCAGCACAAAGCCCGACTCTTCCCAGAAGGACTTGAGCTGCGGCCACAGCACTTCCGGCGGCTGCTTGACGATCAGCCAGCGCTGGTCGCCCGAACGCACCACGCTCACCTTGGCGTTGCCGATGCTTGCCACTTCGTTCGCGGCAGCGGCCGGACCGGCCTGCACGCCGCCCATGGCCGCGCGCTGCGCCGCATAGCCGGACGCGGTGGCCACGCCAATGCCGGAATCGGGCAGCGCATAGCGCGAATCCTTCGACAGCTGGGTCAGGTCGGGCGGCACGTCCAGCGTGGCTGCCTTCTTGGCCGATTTGTAGTCCACCGAATTCTTGCCGACCACGGATTCGATCATGCCGCAGCCGGACAGGCTGAGAACCAGGGCGAGCGCCAGGCCGCTTTGCGGGGCGAGAGAAGCGTTCTTGCGAATAGTCATGTGCTTAAAAAGTAGAAGCTACGGAGCTTAGTTCAACACACCCGCTTCGCGCAGGGCGGCGCGAACGGTCTCGTGGTATTCCGCTGCCAGCGGCACCAGCGGCAGGCGGATGCCGGCCGGCATCTTGCCCATCTCTGCCAGCGCCCATTTGACCGGAACCGGGTTCGGCTCCACAAACAGTTTCTGGTGCAGAGGGAATACCTTGTTATTGATGGCGATGGCGGTTTTCAGGTCGCCGGCCATGGCGGCCTTGCACAGCTCGGCCATGGCGCGCGGCGCCACATTGGCCGTGACCGAAATATTGCCCTTGCCGCCGGCCAGCATCAGGGCCATGGCGGTCGGGTCGTCGCCGGAATAGACGGCGAAATCGGCCGGCGCCAGGCGCAGCAGGTCGATGCCGCGGCCGATATTGCCGGTGGCGTCTTTCACGCCCACGATGTTCTTGATGGCCGCCAGGCGCAGGATGGTCTCGTTCGACATGTCGGCCACGGTACGGCCCGGCACGTTGTACAGGATAACCGGCAGGTCCACCGCTTCGGCGATGGCCTTGAAGTGCTGGTACATGCCTTCCTGGGTAGGACGGTTGTAGTAAGGCACCACCTGCAGGGTGGCATCGGCGCCGGCTTCCTTGGCAAAGCGGGTCAGCACGATGGCTTCCGCCGTGGAGTTGCCGCCGCTGCCGGCGATCACGGGAATGCGGCCCGCCACGCGGTCCACGGTCGCCTTGATCAGCGCGCAGTGCTCTTCGACGCTGACGGTGGCCGATTCGCCGGTGGTGCCGACGATCACAATGCCGTCCGTGCCTTCCGCGATGTGCCAGTCGATCAGCTGGTTCAGGCCCGCATAGTCCAGACTGCCGTCCGGGTGCATGGGGGTGACGATTGCAACAATACTGCCCTTAATCATAGGAACCAATAGCGTTAAGTATTATTCAAAACAAGGATTGTAGTCGATAGCCTGCGCCAGTGGTGCATTTCGGCCTGGAATCAACCCTCGAAGGCGGCGAGAAGCGCTGCTTCCCGGGGAAAATCGGCCCTGACGGCGCAAATTCGCTGCACCATCGCCGGTTTTGGGTGGTTAACGACCCCATCCTCATATGCGATGACACGCAAACCATGCTTATTTGCCAGTTCAAGCAGTTCGCCCGGCTGCAGCAGGAAAGCCGGGCGCGATGGCTTGCCGAAGGCGGCATTGCCGTCGGCGAAGGTCTCGTACAGCAGCATCCCATTCGCCGCCAGGCTGCCCACCATGGCGTCCAGCAGCGGCCGGTGCAGGTAGTTGGTGACGACGATGCCGGCAAACCGGCCCGCGCCGAAGGGCCAGGCGGCGCCCTCCTCTTCCAGGTCGATCTGGCTGGTCTGGATGCCGTCGCCGGCGGCCGCAGCCAGCGCTTCCGGGTCTGCATCCACGGCGACCACGGCATGGCCCAGCTTGACCATATGGCGCGCGTGGCGGCCGCTGCCGCAAGCCAGGTCCAGCACTTCGCCGCCGGGCACCAGCGCGGCAAAGCGTTCAATCCAGGGTGAAACCGTATCGCTCGTATGCATGGCCATCAACCGTAGTCCAGGCCCATGGCCTCGCGCACATCGCGCATGGTTTCCTGCGCCAGCTTGCGCGCCGTCTCATTGCCATCGGCAACGATGGCGCGCACCAGCGAGGGGTCGTCCAGATAAGGCTGGGCGCGCTCGTGCATAGGCTCCTGTTCGCGGATGATGGCGTCAATTACCGGCTGTTTGCACTCGATGCAGCCAATGCCCGCCGAGCGGCAGCCCTTTTGCACCCATTCCTGCGTGGGCTGGTCCGAATATACGACGTGGAACTGCCATACCGGGCAGCGCTCCGGCTCGCCCGCATCGGTGCGGCGCACGCGCGCCGGGTCGGTGGGCATGGTGCGGATCTTCTTGCTCAGCACATCCTTGTCCTCGCGCAGGGCGATGGCGTTGCCGTAGCTCTTGGACATCTTGCGGCCATCCAGTCCCGGCAGGCGCGAAGCGGCCGTCAGCTTGGCCTGCGGTTCCACCAGGATGATCTTGCGGCTGCCTTCCAGGTAGCCGAACAGGCGCTCGCGGTCGATCATGGACAGGCTCTGCGCGTCGTCCAGCATGGCCTTGGCCTGCTCCAGCGCCTCGTCCTTGCCTTCCTGCTGGTATTCGGTGCGCAGCTCGTTGTACAGCTTGGCGCGCTTGCTGCCCAGCTTCTTCACCGCCTCCTGCGCCTTCTGCTCGAAGCCGGGCTCCTTGCCGTACAAATGATTAAAACGGCGCGCAATTTCGCGCATCATCTCGATATGGGGCACCTGGTCTTCGCCCACCGGTACTTCGCTGGCACGGTAGATCAGCACATCGGCCGCCTGCAGCAGCGGGTAACCGAGGAAGCCGTAGGTGGCCAGGTCGCGGTGCGCCAGGTTCTCGATCTGATCCTTGTAGGTCGGCACCCGCTCCAGCCAGCCCAGCGGGGTGGACATGGACAGCAGCAGGTGCAGCTCGGCGTGCTCCGGCACCCGTGACTGGATGAACAGCGTGGCCTGGGTGGGATCCACGCCGGCCGCCAGCCAGTCCACCAGCATGTCCCAGGTACTTTTTTCGATGATGGCCGGATCGTCGTAATGCGTGGTCAGCGCATGCCAGTCGGCCACGAAGAACAGGCAAGGCTGTTCGGCCTGCATGCTGATCCAGTTCTTCAGGGCCCCGTGGTAGTGGCCCAGGTGCATGGTGCCGGTGGGACGCATGCCGGAGACAACGCGGTCTGGATACATGGCTTCAGTTCAGGAGAAGATTCAGCGGGAGCACCAGGAAGCCGATCAGCGACACGAACAGGTTCACCATGCCGCCAAGCAGCGAACTCAGGATGCCGGTGTACATCAGCACGATCAGGCCGATGAAGATATACGGCGTGTAGCGCTCGATGCTGGCATAGGGCCGCGCCAGCTCCATCGGCAGCAGCGCGGTGACGATGCGGCCGCCGTCCAGCGGCGGAATCGGCAGCAGGTTAAACACGCACATCACGGCATTCACATTGATGCCCGCGACCGCCATGCCGACCAGGAAGGGTTCGGTGACGCCGGCGCCGCGCAGCAGCACCAGCATGATGGCCCAGCCCAGCGCCATCGCGAAGTTGGCGGCCGGACCGGCGGCCGCCACGAAGCCCATCTGCTTCTTCGGATTGCGCAGGCGGCTGTAATCCACCGGCACCGGCTTGGCGTAGCCGAAGGGCATATGGATGGTGAGATAGAGCAGCAGCGGCAGGATCACGGTGCCGAAAGGGTCGATGTGCTTCATCGGATTCGGCGTCAGGCGGCCCTGCTGGGCGGCGGTGGTATCGCCGAAATAGCGGGCCACATAGCCGTGGGCCGCCTCGTGCAGCGAGATCGCAAACAGCACGGGAATCGCGTACACCGCGATCGTCTGAATGGCTTGGGAAATATCACTCATGGGCAAAATTTTACCAGACCGGGTTGCCCCGGCCGGATCGTGGGGGTTGGGGATGGCCGGCGTTACAGGCCCAGCAGTGCGGCATCGCCGCGGCCCTGGCGCACCAGCTCGGCGTCGTCGCCGCTCAGGTCCACCACGGTAGTCATTTCGAAACTGCAGGCGCCGCCGTCGATGATCAGGTCGATCTGCTTGCCGATGCGGTCGCGGATCGCTTCCGGATCGTTGAGCGGCTCATCGTCGCCCGGCAGGGTCAGGGTGGTGCCCAGCAGCGGCTGGTCCAGCTCGGCCAGCAGCATGTCGACGATGCAGTTTTCCGGCACGCGCAGGCCGATGGTCTTGCGCGAAGGATGGCTGAGGCGGCGCGGCACGCAGCGCGTGGCTTCCAGGATGAAGGTAAAGGGGCCCGGCGTGGCGTTCTTGAGCAGGCGGAACTGGCGGTTGTCCACGCGGGCGTAGACGGCCAGCTCGCTCAGGTCGCGGCACAGCAGGGTCAGGTGGTGCTTCTCGTCGATGCCGCGGATGCGCCGCAGGCGCTCCACGGCCGCTTTGTCATCCAGGTGGCACACCAGCGCATAGCAGGAGTCGGTCGGCACGGCGACGATGCCGCCGCCGTGGATGATCTGCGCCGCCTGCTTGATCAGGCGCGGCTGCGGATTGACCGGGTGGACCTGGAAGTATTGACTCATACCTTAGCGCAGTGCCTGCAGCGCGGCAATGCGCTGCTCGAACGGTGGGTGGGTGGAGAACAGCGCACCCCAGCCGCCGCCATTGGCGATGCCGGACGCGGCCATGTTCTGCGGCAGCGTGCCGGGCTCCACACCGCTGAGGCGGGCCAGCGCGTTCTGCATCGGCACCGTGCTGCCCAGCAGCTTGGCGGAACCGGCGTCGGCGCGGAATTCGCGCTGGCGCGAGAACCAGGCCACGATGATGGAAGCCAGCAGGCCAAACACGATTTCGCAGACGAACACCGTTACCATATAGCCGATGCCGGGGCCGCGGTCTTCGTTATTGCCCTTCAGGAGCACCTTATCGACGAAGAAACCGACCACGCGCGCCAGGAAGACCACGAAGGTGTTGACCACGCCCTGTATCAGGGTCATCGTCACCATGTCGCCATTGGCGATGTGCGCCACTTCGTGGCCCAGCACGGCTTCCACTTCCTCGCGGTTCATCGACTGCAGCAGGCCGGTGGACACGGCCACCAGGGCGGAATTCTTGAAGGCGCCGGTGGCGAAGGCGTTCGGTTCGCCCTCATACACGGCCACTTCCGGCATGCCGATGCCGGCGCGCTGCGCCAGTCCCTGCACGGTGCTCACCAGCCACTGCTCCGTGGAGTTCTGCGGCGCATCGATCACGCGCGCGCCGGTAGACCATTTGGCCATCGGCTTGGACATCAGCAGGGAGATGATGGCGCCGGTGAAGCCCACCACCAGCGAAAACGCCAGCAAGCTGCCCATTTGCAGCTGTCCGCCCGCGCCGGGACGGCCGATGCCGAGCAGGGACAGCACGATGGACAGCACCAACATCACGGCGAGGTTGGTGGCAATAAACAGGATGATACGTTTCATGGGTGAGGTCTCCGGGTATTAACCGACATGTAGATAGGGGTATCCGCCAAAATTACAAGAGTGCATCAGAACCAGTCGTGCCAGACCGGCTTCACACTGCCGGGCAGGGGCGGCAGCAGGCCGAAATCCACCCGCGCCTCACCCGGCGCGTGGAAATCGGTGCCGCGCGAAGCGAGGAAGCCATAGGCGTTCGCCAGTTTCGCGTATTCCGGGTACTGGTCCGGTGTGTGGCTGCCGGTGACCACCTCGATCGCCGTGCCGCCCAGCTGCTTGAACTCGTCGAACAGCACGCCTTCCTGCATGTCCGTGAACTTGTAGCGGCCCGGGTGGGCGATGACGGCGATGCCGCCTGCCCCCTTGATCCAGCCCACGGCATCCTGCAGCGTGGCCCAGCGGTGCTCCACATAGCCAGGCTGGCCCGGCGACAGGTATTTCTTGAAGACCTCGGGCACATCCTTGCAATAGCCCTTGTCGACCAGGAAGCGCGCGAAATGGGTGCGCGACATCAGGGCCGGGTTATCGACATATTCCAGTGCCCCTTCATAGGCGCCATGTATGCCGACCTTGGCCAGCTGGTTGCCGATTTCCTGGCCGCGCGCATCGCGGCCGGAGCGCGTGGCTTCCAGGCCCTTGACCAGCGCTTCGTTGTTTTCATCGATCTGCAGGCCGACGATGTGTACCGTTTCCCCGGCCCAGGTGATGGAAATTTCCACGCCTGCCACGAAGCGCATGCCCTGCTCTTGCGCCGCGGCACGGGCCGCGGCAGTGCCGCCGACTTCATCGTGGTCGGTCAGCGCCCACACCTCGACGCCGCCCTGGCGCGCGCACGCCGCTACCTCGGCGGGCGGCAGCACGCCGTCGGAAACATTGGAATGGCAGTGCAGATCGACTTTCAACATACAGAACTTGCATCCTTTGACGAAGCCTTCATTGTACGCCGAGAGCTTAGTCCCCGGCCAGGAAGTCCTCGACCATCCGCGCCAGCAGTTCCGGCTGGTCGTGGTGCAGCATGTGGCCGGCATCCGGCATCATTTTCGGCGTGACGTTCGCAATATGGCTGAGGCGGCGGTCCACCTCGTGGCGCGCCTCTTCTTTCGGGCCCATCCACAGCCACATATTGGTGTCGTCGGCCTCCACCCATAGCACGGGCGCCGTAATGGCCTTCCAGCAGGCCATGAAGTCGTCCACGTGGTAGAGCAGCGGGCTGGGCAGTTTATGCACAGGGTCGCCGAGGATCTCGAATTCACCGGCCGCGTTCGGCGCCGACCAGTGTTCGGCCAGGAAGGCGGCGCGCTCGTCGCTCAGGCGCGGATTGGTTTTCTGCAGGCGCGCGGCGACGGCGGCGCGGTCCGGATAGGCGCGCATTTCCGGCGGCGCCAGCAATTCATCCAGCCATTTGCGGTACTTGATGGGCGCCTGGTCCGGCGTGGCGGCTTTCAGGCCGAAACCTTCCAGGTTGATGAAACGGCGGATGCGTTCCGGCCGTGCACCCGCGTAAATACCCGCCACGTTGCCGCCCATGCTGTGTCCCAGCAGGTTGATGGCGCCTTCAGGCTGGTAGTGGCGCACGATGGCGTCCAGGTCCGCCACGTAGTCGGGGAACCAGTAAGTATCGGTGCCTGCGCGCTGGGTGAGGCCGAAGCCGCGCCAGTCCGGCGCGATCACGTGCCAGTCGCCCTGCAGGCAATCGACCACGAACTGGAAGGAGGCGCCCACATCCATCCAGCCATGCAGCATGAAGATCTTGGGCGCGCCCTCGCGGCCCCAGTGCCGCACATGGGTGCGCAGGCCGCGGATGGTGAGGAAGTCGGAACGGGAAGGTTTCATCATGGTCTGCCTTGAAATGCCGGAGTCCGGAGCCATATGCGCCGCTTAGCGCCGGGAAAACCAGATAATAGCACGACCGTTCCAATTTCTGGCTTGCGCCCCTCAGGGCGTAAAATACGGGCATTTCCCCCTCCAACACAAGGCCACCATGACCATCTATCAGCTGGGCGAACACGCGCCCGAGATCGACGCATCCGCATTCGTGGCCGACACGGCCACGCTGATCGGCAAGGTCACGCTGGAGCCCAACAGCTCGGTGTGGTTCGGCGCCACGATACGCGGCGATAACGAGCGCATCACCATCGGCGAAAACAGTAATGTGCAGGAAGGCACGGTGATGCACACCGATATGGGCTACCCCCTCACCATCGGCAAGGACGTGACCATCGGCCACCAGGCCATGCTGCATGGCTGCACGGTGGGCGACGGTTCGCTGATCGGCATCCAGGCCGTGATTTTGAATGGCGCGAAGATCGGCAAGGGCTGCCTGGTGGGCGCCGGCGCGCTGGTAACGGAGGGTAAGGAATTCCCGGACAACTCGCTGATCATCGGCTCGCCCGCCAAGGTGGCGCGCGAACTCTCGGCGGACGACGTGGCGCGGCTCAAGGCCAGCGCCGACAGCTACGTGAAACGCGGCCAGCTGTTCAAGTCGCAACTCAAAAAGATTGGATAAAAATGACCCAGGATACGCTGCAAAAATTCATCTTCGAAAATGCTGCCGTGCGCGGTGAGCTGGTCGATATTTCCGCCACCTGGCGCGAAGTGCAGGCCCGCCACAGCTACCCTGCTCCCGTCAAACGCCTGCTGGGCGAGATGGTGGCGGCCGCGGCGCTGCTGTCGGCGAACCTGAAATTCAACGGCTCCATCATCATGCAGATCCACGGCGACGGGCCGGTGCGCCTGCTGGTGGTGGAATGCGACTCCGACCTCAAGCTGCGCGCCACGGCCAAGCTGAATGACGAGGCGATCGCCGACGACGCCACCCTGACCACGCTGCTGAACCAGCATGGCAAGGGCCGCTTCATCATCACGCTCGACCCGGCCGAAAAAGTGCCGGGCCAGCAGCCGTATCAAGGCATTGTGCCGCTGGACGGCGAAGACGTGGCGACGGTGATCGAGCACTACATGCTGCGTTCCGAGCAGCTGGACACGCGCCTGTGGCTGGCCGCCGACGACAATGTATCGCGCGGCCTGCTGCTGCAAAAGCTGCCGCTGCACGGCGGCAAAGCGGAAGCCGCGCCGATCACGCATGAAGAAGCGCTGGAAACCTGGAACCGCGCCGTGGTGCTGGGCACCACGCTGAAGCGCGACGAGCTGCTGGAGACGACGATCGACGTACTGATGAAGCGTCTGTTCTGGGAAGAGACCATCCGCGTGTTCGACCCGGTGCATCCGGCCTTCCACTGCACCTGCACGCGCGAAAAAGTGGGCAATATGCTGAAGATGCTGGGCCAGGAAGAAGTGGAAGCCGCGCTCGAAGAACAGGGCCGCCTCGGCATCAACTGCGACTTCTGCGGCAAGCACTACGACTACGACGCCGTCGACTGCGCCCAGCTCTTCGCCAGCGACGCCCCGGCCGAAGCCCTGCTCCACGCCTCGGACACCAAGCAGTAATCTCCGGAAACCTGACACCTCGGTGCCTGACCCCATGG